>JARLHX010000069.1 GCA_031292035.1 Negativicutes bacterium
AATACAGGCAAAACGCGACCTGGCAGGGTGAAATCAAGTGGGTCAACCGCGACAAGGTTCAGTATTTCAGAAGCAGCCTCGAAATGATCAAACTGATGGATGAGGCTCTTGAAGAAGAATTAGGGAAATCAATTCATGTAAAGTGGGATTGAATCATTTATTTCATTTTGTAACTGCGGTATCCCGAGCAACTTCCTGTACATATTTTATGGTCAAAGGCTCGGGGCAAAGCACGGCATCCCATTTCGGATTCTATATTTACTTCATATAGAATGACAAATAAAAGGAGGGTATTTATGAATAGTCTTTTTAAGAAAGTTGTGTCCTTTGTATCAGCAGGCGCGCTTCTTGCGACCATGATGCTGCCGGGCGGCATCATGACCTCGGCGACCTCCACTCCCGATCAGGGCACAGTGACACTCTCAAAAACCGCCGCCGCCAAGAGCGGGACGACCAACCAGTGGAATGTCATGTTAACGGTTCAGGGCAAGAATCTTATCAAAGCATCCTCTGCGGATTTTGTACTGGTAATTGACCTTTCAAACAGCATGAAGGGTGATAAACTGGCAAAGGCGAAGGCGGCGGCCGCCAGTTTCGCAACCGGAATTCTTACAAGCAGCCACCCCGGCGCCAAGATCGCGATTGTCGGGTTCAACGAGTCGTCGGTATCCGGCTGCGGCCTGAAGAATTATACAAGCGTTGCCGCTGTAACGGCAGCAATCAACAATCTTGCAATCGACTCCGACTCTGATAAAGGCGGGACGAATATTCAGGCGGGTCTCAAGGCAGCGGAGAATCTCCTCGGCGCTTCGAGCGAGGCCTCGATTTCCAGCAAAAACATTATCCTGCTGAGTGACGGCGAGCCGACATACAGTTACCAGGGCAACGCCACAACGACTGCAAGCCCAAGCTGGGCGGATGGAACATCCGATTTTTGGGGCAACGCAACCAAATATAACTATTATGTCACGGGATTCGACTATTCCGGCCACATCGGCAGCGGCGGAAGCTATAACCTGGGCTTCGACGGCTACACCATCGGTGACTGGTGGAGCGGCACACAGATCAGGAACAACGGCATCGGCACGGTATCCGAAGCTAAGATCGCCAAAAATGCGGGTTACAACATCATCACGGTAGGCTGCGATATCGCCAACGACACCGTTGCAAAGGCTATCCTCAGCGACGTTGCCAGCGGTTCAGCCAATTTCCATCTCAGCGCCAGCGACGATCTGGCTTCCACATATGCATCGATCCTCAGTCAGATCAGTCTTCCTGCGGCGACAGCAGCAACCGTATCCGACCCGATCGGCGATGAATTCACTCTTGTGGATGGCTCGATTGTCGCCTCGGCGGGCACTTCCTACGACGTCAGCGCAGACAAACGTACGATCACATGGACAATCGGTACCGTACAGGAAGGGACCGACCCCACGCTCACATACGCGGTACAGATCAAAAGCGGCGCGACCTACAATTACAGCTACCCGACCAACGGCACGACAACCATGAATTATACGGATGTCGACGGCGGCAGCGCGAGCAAGGATTTCACGGTCCCCACGGGCAGCATCAACGGCTATACCGTTCATTATTATGTGAAAGGCTCGACAAATACCGTTATCGGTCTTTCGGATAAAACCGCGGATGCGGCTGTTGGCTCGACAGTAACCGAAACTGCGCCTTCTGCCCAAGGTTACTCGTTTGACAGCTCGGTGGGCAATCCGCTCACGGTCAGTGCGACCGGCTCAAACGTCATTATCTTCTATTACACCCAGAATGCTCCCACCGACGAGAGCTACACGATCAACTATCATATGCCCGACAACACGGTTGATACGACCAACGGTTCGGCAGCAGCCGGAACCGGCATCTCGGCCGATCTGACAAAGACGCCGGCCGGCTATCACATCATCAGCGTCAAGTACAACACCAACAACGATGTTACAATCAGCAACGGAAATTACACCATGGCTCTTCAAGACGGCAGCAATGTCATGGATGTCTATTACACGGCAAATACCGAGAGTTACACAATCAACTATCATCTGCCGAGCGGCACGGTGAGCAGCAGCGATTCGGCAGCATATGGCGCTTCCGTTGCAGCCAATCTGACAAAAACGCCGACCGGCTACCACATCAGCAGCGTCAAATACAACACCAGCACCGAAGTCGCACTCGACAATGGAAATTACACCATGACCCTCGGCGAAGGCAGTAATGTCATGGACGTGTACTATGCGGGCAACCCGACAACCTACACCGTTCATTATTATCTGCAAAACTCAAACACAGGTATCGGCATTGACGACAAAACCGTAAACGGTACTGTCGGCGCAGACGTGACGGAAGACTATGTCACAAAGGGCGGCTACACGATTGTAGGCGATACTGAAAAATCCATTACGCTCG
>JARLHX010000003.1 GCA_031292035.1 Negativicutes bacterium
CACGAACACCCGAAAGCCGCTTGCCCGAAAGCCCCATCATGACCATGCCCCTGACCCGTCTGACAACACCCTTCGGTGTTACAGAGTCAGCCCGAATCGGGACTAGACGGAGGTCACATCAAAATGAGGGGATTCGTGAGGTCACCGAGATCAAGGAGATTCCACTTCCATTTGGGAACGTTGAGTTTTTTGTGCAAGAAAAATGGCGCATTGCTAGCGCCCGAGCGGGCAGTGGAAACACGACAAATATAGGCAGCATCACGGGAAATCTAGGTGACTTTGTTTCAGGCGCAGGAGTATTTGAAACCGAAGACGAATTCCTGGCCTATTGGAGAGGATACGGGCGGACCGGCCCAGAGCGCGAAAGCAGTTATCACGACATAAATGGATTCAGAAACCGCAGCCGTCACCTTTAAAGCTCGGCGAAAAGCTCAGGTTCCGGCTCATCGGCTTCATCGCAGATTCGAAAATCCCTTAGCAATGCGGCGCCCTCGTCGGCGTCCATTGCGTGGTCATGGCTAACAATCAGCGCCTCTTGCATGGCATTGCGCAGGGATTCCGTTGGCCCGACATGATAGAAATGCGCAAATGTAAACATTGGAAAGCGGGAAAACCATTTCTCAAGGTGCTCATTCTTTCTATATTGATTTTCTAGCCACATCGAATACGCAAATCCGCTGGGGATATTTTGCAGCATCTGCGCCAGCGCGTTGGCATCGCTTTCTGTCCAATTATTGTAATAATCCGTATGTCTCCCGACATATGGTGGATCAATATAGATAAAGTCTTTGTCAGAAGCTTTAGAAATCGTGTCTTTCCAATCAGATACCTTAAACGTCCAGTCCTTGCCTCGCATAATGGTTTGTATCCAGCCAACCTGATTGCAAATTTTGTAATTGCTCACCTGGGTAGCGCCTGACGGTGCGTGTCGGCGGCGGGGGCGGGTGGGCGAGATGAAGGTTGACACGGTCACGGGCGGGTCGATTCGCTGGGAATGTGACGCCCGAGATCGACCTCAGCAAGCTGACCGTC
>JARLHX010000070.1 GCA_031292035.1 Negativicutes bacterium
GTCGGCATGGTAAGTGCCGCTGTAGAGGAGATCTCGGCCGGAACGGAGGAAAATGCCAGCTCCACCGAACAGGTCAGCCATAGTGTGGAAAGTGTCGCGAAGATGGCCAATGATATGTCTGTTGCCGCCAAGGAAGCGGTAAGAGCGTCGCAAAGCGTAGCGGCCGATGTCGTCGAAGTCAGCGCCGTCATCGAAGAAGTTTCGCAAAGCATCAGCCAGGTGGCGTGTTTTGCCCAAGAAGTGGCGGCCTCCTGCAAACGGTCGATCGCCATTACGGCCGAAGCAAAAACCCGCTCCCAGGAAACCAACGACATCATCCAAAAGTTAAACCTATCCTCAAAACAAATCAACAAAATCGTCGATATCATCCGCAATATCGCCGAACAGACCAATATGCTGGCCCTCAATGCAACCATCGAAGCGGCCGGTGCCGGTGAAGCCGGCAAGGGGTTCGCCGTGGTGGCCGGGGAAGTAAAGGAACTATCCAAACGGACGGCAGAAGAAGCCGCGCGGATTGCACGGCAAATCGAAGATATGCAAAGTGATATGGGTGAAGCGGTAGCGGTGGTAGGCAGGATCAGCGGGGTCATTGCCGAGTCTATGGACATCACCCAGGCCATCGCAGCGGCTGTCAGCGAGCAAGCCCAAACCGCAGATCCAGTGGACAATATTACGCCAGGGACCGCTAGGGCGACGACCATCAGTAAAGAAGTCGCCGCCATCGCCGAAAAAGCCGGACGGGTTTCGAAAAATGCCGTGCAAGCGGCAAGCGGGGTGGAAGCCTTGCATCATACCACCGCCGAGATTTCCCAGAAGGCCGAGGCGGTTGCGAGCAGTACCGAGGAAATGGAATCAGTGATGAATAACATATCGCAGGCTACCCAGGAAATCGCCAAAGGAACCCAGAATATTGCGCAAAGCATCCAGGAAACAGATAAAGCCATTGTTGACACGGCTACAAAGGCTTCGACGGTAAGTGAGTGTGCCCATGACGTGGGAGAACTGGCCAATCACCTGGAAGTGCTGGTGGGAAAATTCAAAGTATAGAGTTTGGATGACTTTTTGGCAGAACTGAGAAAAGCGCTAACCACCCAGGATAGCGCTTTTCTTCTTTCGATCGAACTTTTGGCAGGGAAGATGAACCTCAATTAGGCCTCTGATGGATGTTTTTAGTAATACTTCTATTTAGGACAGATTAAAGACCTTTAAAGGTCCTTGCTATTAACGGTATAATCATAATAATTGATGAACATAAAAATTATTGTGCTGAGACATTAAATAGTGAATCTTTCCCTATGGCGATTGCATACCGCATCTGATCGGTGACGCATTTTGAGACAACCGGCTCAGAATGAAAACCGGGGCAGCGAAGGGACGATTCCACTATCATAAGCAGGGTAGAAAACATCAATGTGGATGGATAGCCGGGAATCGGCTATCCATTTTGTGATTTCAGCCCCTAAAAAACGAGACAAGGATTCTTTTAGCCTGAAAACGGTCTGTCAAATAGAGCGAAGAAACCATTAGGAGGGGATGTCATATGGAAGCAGCTTCGAATAAAGGTACAGGGAAGGGCACCGTTTTTACTCTTTTATATATTGGTTGGTGTGTATCTTACATCGATCGTGCGGCGATCAATATTTCTCTGGCGTCAATTGGCAAAGAATTTAGCCTGAGCCCGTCGGTCATGGGGGTTGTGTTAAGCAGTTTCTTCATTGGCTATGCGTTGATGCAGCTTCCCGGTGGCTGGTTAGCTGATAAATTTGGTTCAAAAAAAGTTGTCATCAGTGCCATCTTCTTTTGGTCGTTGTTTACGGGAATTACCGGTCTGGCCTGGTCTTTGAGCGCTTTACTGGTCATCCGCTTTCTGTTTGGATTGGGAGAAGGAGCCTTTCCCTGCGCAAGTTACAAAGGGCTGGCCGAACACTTTCCCAGGCTGGAAAGACCGAAAATGACATCGGCGCTATTGTCTTCCAATTATGTGGGAAGCGCCATTGCGCCTTTGGTAGTTGCTCCGTTATTGATGGCCTTTGGCTGGAGAAATCTGTTCTACATCATCGGAATCGCGGGTGTCGCTTTTATCTTGATTTACTGGCTTGTTGTCCGCCCGGCAAAAGCCCAAGTAGAAATAACAGAACAAGCCCAACAAGTTGAAAAAGTCGATATGAAACGATTGCTGAAGATGCCGATCATGTGGCAGCTTTGCATCGCCTGGTTTGGGCTCAGCCTAGTAAACAAAGGTTTGGATTCTTGGATGCCGACCTACTTGTTAAATGTACGTGGACTCGACTTAAAAGCAATCGGGCTTTTAACCCCGCTGCCGTTTGTTGCGGCAGGAATTTCGACCGCAATTGGCGGCTGGATTATGGTTCGTTTTTTTGATCGGAAAGAGAAATACCTGCTGGTCGGCAGCGCCGCGCTGACGGCAATCTTCCTGTATTTTATGTATACCGCTCAAACCGCTATCATGGTAATTGCCTTTCAGAGTCTTGTGTATTTCTTCAAATCATTTGTATTTGCGACAACGATGGCTTTGCCGATGAAGATGTTTCCCGGAAGCATTGTTGGTTCTGCCTCCGGCATAATAAGTCTAGGCGGACAGTCGGCCGGTTTTGTCTCGCCGGTCATTATCGGCCTGATGATTAGTGCTTTTGACGGATCATATGATGCCGCCTTCTGGTTTTTGATTGGCGCCGCGTGCCTGTCCATGGTTACCAGTATGACCATTAAAAGCAATAAAAAGCATGAGCTGCCAGACTATAATTAAAATTCTAGATGTTGAGTTTAATAATTCGCCGTGGTCTGCCGGAGTTAGCCATGATCTTCTTCCCAACAATGGCACACGCGCCACAAGATTCGAGCTTCCCTAAGATTCTGTTTATTGTCCGCAGCGTTACCCCCAGCAGTTCTGCCAACTCCATGGAGGTAAAGGTTGTCTGCTCATACTGTTCCATAATGCTGTACAACTTGAATATTGTGTTGATGCTTACTCCGGCCTGCTCGGCGATACGGAGAAATTTTTCGTCGATTTTTTGTATCGCATCGTCGGTCTCACAAGGATCTCCTTTGATCGGGCCGGTAATTTTCTTGTTGTTATAGACGATAAATGCCATGTCCACGCCCAGCTTGCTGGCTTTGAGCATGCCCAGACCAGCTCCGTGCTTTGCCTCTTGGGCGGTATTGCCAAAGCCTATGCCAAGGCTGACGGTGTTGGCGGCATTCTCTTTTACCAGTCGCAATAGCTCAATATTTTCAAGATTATTTGTTTCATCCTCCAGCATCTTCCTTGTTGAAAATAACAGGAAGTCTTTTAATCCGGTTTCAACGATGGCTGCCTGAATACTTTGGGCAAATAAATAGATCTGTTTTGATATTTGCATCCGATCAATGGCATATTGATATTCATTGTCGCTGTAGATGGAGTGTTCATTCGGATCGTCAATATGAATGGATAAAGCGACGATTTGACTCTGTTGACTCACCTGGATCTGATGACTCAGCACCAATTTGTGCACCGTTTCTCTGATAACGTCGGTGGTCGGCTTAATCATCAGGCACGGTATTTTTTTTTGCGTCAGCTTTTCATAGACACTCTCCAATGCGGTAATGCAGCAGGAGACCTCACGTTGCGAGAAATGCCGCTCGTGAAAAGCGCAAACATAATCAAGATAGCCCGAACTTGGCAGGTTAAGGTCTGCGACCCGGATGTCCAGATGGTTCTTGTCCAGGCCAATTTCTTCATATGCTTCATAGAGAGCATCCTCTTGATAGGAGTCGAAACTGAGGTTGCTGATTTTATCGTTGCCAGTCAGCGCGGCTTCGAGCAAAACCCGCAGTAGGGAGCTGCTGTTTCTGGGGATGTATTCCCAGGGGATCAGCGGTTTCACAATCGCTTTGACGGAAAAATAAGGTGTGGGGCCGGCAAAGAGGACGGTATCCAAATAAGGCTGCTGATATTTGACGATATTGGGAGCCTCGGTGTAGACCTTGTAGCTGCAATTGACTGGCTCAATATCCGGAAAGGCCAATTTGATTACGCGATTCATTTTTTCGACTAGTCCCGATGGTCCGACAAGACCAAGCTTCATCTTCACTGACCGATACCTCCTTGTGGCTATCGAAAAGGTTTTAGGACAATTTAAGACCTATTAAGGTCTTTGTCTTTAATAGTATAATAGCATCAAAAACCGAAAAGCAAAAGCTTAGTTTGGGCAAGATGACCGCCATCCGAGAGGTAGCGGAAGAAATAAACAATACGTTGAGTGGGGTGCAAAATGGAAAAATTATTGTGTTTAATCGAAGAAAAGCAGCCTGAGATGCTGGAATTTTTGGAGCAGTTGGTCAATATTGATTCAGGGTGTGATAACCCTGAAGGGATAAAGCAAGCTGCGGGATTCATTGGTGCGAAGCTGGAGCAAATCGGCTTTATGGTAGAGTATCTCGATTATCCGGGGATATGTTGTCATGTCAAGGGCGTCAGACCGGGAACCGGGCCAGAACAGGTCATGGTTATTGGTCATTTGGACACGTTGTTTCCCAAAGGCACTGCCCAAAAGCGTCCTTTTACGATTAAAGACGGTAAGGCATATGGACCAGGCGTTTTGGATATGAAGGGGGGCATCACTGTTGCGTTGTTTGCCCTGCAAAGCCTTATTGAGTCCGGCTGGAATGACAAGAATGTAACGGTATTGTTTTGCGGCGATGAAGAGATTGCCCATCCGAGGACTGATGCGGCGGAACGCTTTGAGCAGGAGGCCCGCGGGAAAAAGGCAGTCTTCAATATGGAAACTGCCAGTATTGGCGAGAATGTTCTGATTGGCCGTAAAGGGAATCTGTTCTGCGAAATAGAGGTTAAAGGCATCTCGGCTCATGCTGGTGCCGATTTGGACAAGGGGGCCAATGCTGTTACCGAGTTAGCGAATAAAGTGCTGCAAATCAATAAACTCAATGACCCTGCTAGAGGGCTGACTTTTAATGTTGGCGTCATCTCTGGCGGAACAGTTGCCAATGCAGTGCCTGATCGAGCGACCCTGCAGATTGATGTTCGCTATCTAACCCAAGAGGACAAGCAAAGGGCCAGTGACGGTTTGCAAAAGATTGCCGAACGCGTCGATGTCCCCGGGACCAAAACAACTATCACTACACTCTGGGAGAAGTTTACTCCCATGGAAGCCTGTGACGAGAATAAGAAACTGTTTGAAATCGTTAGGCAGCAGGGAGAAAAGCTTGGCCTAACGATCGAAGGGAAAATCGGCGGCGGCGCGTCAGACTCCGGCTGGACCGTCCGGGCGGGGGCTCCGAGTATTTGTGCCATGGGCGCGATTGGTGAGTTTAATCATAGTGATCGTGAATACATTTTTGTCGATAGTCTGGTCAAACGGGCCAAACTTCTTGCGATGTCGATTGATGCGGTCTAGAATGGATAATCTTTGGCAGGTCTTGCACCCAGGTTTCTAAGGGACCGAAGCTAAAGTAAATTGCTGGAGGAATACATGGCTAAGATAATAGCAAACCTTTTTAATAGAAGCTTGAAACAAAAGCTGATTTTTCTATTTATCGCTCTGGCGGCCGTGCCGTTAGTATTGACGACCATGGCCACCTCCTTCTTGAGCCACAGCGCTCTGGCCGACTCGGTGTTTGTAAATAACAGCTTGCGGGCATCCTTCTTGGCCCGGGAGGTCGATGTCAACCTGACAACAAAAGTCAAAGCACTGCAAATTCTAGCGAATAGCGCTGAAGTTCAATCTATGAATCCTGAACAGCAATTGCCGGCACTGCAACGCCTATTCAAGCAATATCCCGACATGGTCCCTGTCGTTACCGATGTGCAAGGCATGCAGACTGTGCGGCCGGATAGCATCAGCAAGGTAAATTCAGGTGACCGGGAGTATTTTAAACAGGTCAAAAATGGCGCAGAAATGGCCATATCCGACGTGCTGATGTCTAAAACCAACGACAGAGCGGTGGTGGCCATCGCTATTCCGATTAAGGATGCCCGTAATATTTTTCGGGGCTCTGTGTTGGGTGTTGTCGACTTAAACGCGATCAGTGAAGATATTGCGAAAAATAAGATCGGCAAAACCGGCTTCGTTTTTTTAGTTGATCGTCAGGGTAAGGTCGTAGCCCATCCAGACCATTCTATGGTGATGCAAATGACTGATCTTAGCGGGTTAGCTCCGGTCAAAATGGCGATAAGCGGTCAAACCGGGGTAACGGAATACGAAACCCAAGGGGCGAGAAAACTGGCTGGATACAGTAATATTCCGTTGGCCGGCTGGGGGATTATCGCCCAGCAGGATATGGATGAGGCTGTAGCAGGGGCAACGAAGGTGCGTCTGGCTGGAATCGGCTTTACCCTGGTGGCCATTGTGCTGGCAATTGCTGTCGGCCTGCTGGCGGCGTCAGTTCTGACCAAGCCACTGCTAGAGCTTGTAGCTGTTGCAACAAAACTATCAGAAGGTGATTTAACAGCCAAGGCCAAAGTGACAAGCAAAGACGAACTGGGGCAATTGGCGAATACTTTCAATTCAATGATCGATCACTTACGCGAGCTCATTCGCGCAGTGGCCAATACCGCCGACCAAGTGGCGGCTTCGTCGCAGCAGCTCTCAGCTACGTCAAATGAAGCGGAGCAGGCTATCAATCAGATTGCGACAACGATGACCGAATCGGCAGATGGTGCTTATCAGCAAACTGAAGAGGTAAAGAAAACCCTGCTGATCGCCGCCAATCTGACCGAGGTATCGCAGTCTGCAGCAGCAAAGGCGCAGGAGGCATCCGCTTTGTCGGCCGAGATGACAACAGCGGCTGAAACTGGCGATAGTGCCGCCAGCAATGCGGTCAGCAAGATAAACGAAATCAAGGAAGTGACTGCGGCGACAGGCCAGGTGGTTAACGTACTGGACGAAAAGAGCAAGGCCATCAGCCGGATCATTGATGTCATCAGCGGAATTGCCGGTCAGACTAATTTGCTGGCTCTTAATGCAGCAATCGAAGCTGCCCGGGCGGGAGAGCAGGGGCGCGGGTTTGCCGTGGTGGCCGAGGAAGTGCGTAAACTGGCGGAGCAGTCGCAAGAAGCCACCAAACGGATCACTCAGATTATCCGGGAGATTGAGGAACAGATTGCCGATGCTGTCATGGCCATCGACAGCGGTCGCGTCAAGGTCGACGAAGGGGTCGATGTCGTTGAGTCTGCTGGCCGGGCGCTGCAAAATATTTTGAGTCAGATTACGAATAGCATCAAAATGATACAAGATATCAATGCCGCCAGCAGTCAGCAACTGGAAGGCATGCAAGACATGACGCGGAGTACCGAGCAGGTTTCGGTCATCGCCAGCCGGGCGAGCGCCAGCGCGCAGACGGCTGCTGCCTCCAGCGAGGAAGTGACAGCCTCTATGGAGGACATTGCCAGTGCGGCCCAGTCCCTGGCAATTATGGCGAGCGAATTGCAGATGCTTGTGGCTAGATTTAAAGTTTAGGCACGAGCAGCTTACAATAAAGGGTTGGCAGCAATGATCAATGTTAAAATAATGTTAACGCAAAGAGTTTTATTGACAGGTTACAACCCAAAGCCTATAATATATAAGCGAGGATAAAAAAACCATTTGCGACAAATTAATCCATTAATCCCTAATTATAGACAAGGCGTATGGGGAAAAGTAAATATTGGGCAAACTTGTCGAAAGGCAAGGACGCAAAGCCATGGATCTAAGGGGCGCGGGAGCCTATGATTGCCAGGTTGCAGCATCTAGTTTTACACAAGCAGATGGATGGTGAGGGCCTGAGGGCCTTTATTTTTATTTGTCTGTTTTCGATAAGAAAGGCCTTTGGTGGTTTATTAGAAGAAAGAACCTAATTATCATAGACAATCTGTCCGGGACTGTCTGAATCTGCAAAAGCACAAGCAAGTGCTTTTTATCTTTTGAATCGTTTTTTGAACTGCATGCTATCTTATGTAAAAACTCAGAAGGATACTGTAAGACAAATTTTGAGTTAGAGCGTGACCTGCTTGGCAAAGGGCGCTCGCTGGAGGAAAAAGAAGTGGCTTTATTGTTCAGCAGTGGGGTGGACGAACTAGAACCGGGAATGGCATTGGCCAGGGATGTTATTCTGGAAGACGGACGTGTTCTCTTCGGCAAGGATACCATTCTGACGGACAAAAAAATCCGATTGCTGCAGGCATGGGATATTGCCGATGTCTTGATTGTCTGCTCGGAGGCGGGAAGCAGCCAACACGGTAGAGCTGATAGATTGGCCAACTTTCTCGACCAGTATTCTTTGATCACACAAGCCCTAACAGAGGCTTTCGAGAAGGCGCAGACAATCAAAAAGATTTCCCTGAGGCAGATGGAGTCTCTGGCTGAAAAGACCATGGATGTCATCAATGACGACAGCGGAATCATCGGATATCTCACCCAGATTCGCAGTGCCGACGACTACACCTTCAAGCATTGCGTGAATGTGGGCATTCTGGCGGGGGTATTCTGCAAATGCCTGGGGTATACCGGGCTGCGCTTGCGGGAGATTATCATGACCGGTTTTTTGCATGACATCGGGAAAACGCAAATTCCGACAGAAATTCTGAATAAACCAGGTAAACTCACAGTCCAAGAGATGATGATTATTCAGCAGCATCCGGCGTTGGGACTGAAGCTGCTGACGGCAGGAGGTCAGCTGGCCAAAAGCGTAGTGCTGGGCGTTGCCCAACATCATGAGCGGGCTGATGGTACAGGATACCCCTGCGGACTGACCAGCAGTCAGACCGCCATCAGCGCCAGGATTATTGCCATCTGCGACGTCTATGACGCCATGACCTCGTCAAGGGCCTACCGGGCGGCGCAGACTCCTTTTCAAGCGATAGAGGAGCTATCCCTGTGTCGATTCAATCAATTGGATCCGGAGCTATGCAACCAGTTCATTGACCGGGCGACAGGCTCCTTAATCGGCAGCACGGTCCGCCTCTCCGACGGACGCGAAGCCAAAATAGTCGCTCTTTCCGGCAGCTCGGCAGTCCGGCCGATTGTGCAGGTCACACAGACAGAATGCGTTAATCTGGCTGAGAGAAACGATTTGACAATAGTTGATGTCGTTGCCGTTTAGTCGGGCGGACAGGCAGGAAACGGTATATGAAGGCCCCATTCTCCCAATTTGAGAAACATCACACTGACAGTGTGTTTATATATCGAAATATCTCACTACACTTTAGAAACAATGACAAACACGGCGAAAACCGGGGCGTAAAAGTCCCGGGTCTACGGGCATAAAACGATGTTCGACAAGTTGCACTTATCGATGCAAGAATCTTGAAAGGTGAGAGACATGAAACTGAATTTGATGAAAAAAATGATAGCTTATTTTTTGCTGGTTTTGCTGGTAGCATTGGCGGGATTCACCTACACGATATGGAAGGTAACTGACGCTGCAGCTTCGGCAGATCAAGTGAATAAGGAGTTCCTGCCGCGGTTGATCAAAGCATCGCAAGCAAATGGCAACGCCTCTGATCAGGTTGCCTATCTTCGTGCCTATTTCATAACCGGCGACATTCAAATGTTTAACGGATATAAAAAGGCGTCAGATGAGAATAGTCAAATCGAAGAAGAATTAATCAAGCTCGCTCTAACGGCTGAAGGTAAGCGCATGGTCACCGAGGTTAAAGCACTTGACGATAAGTTTTCCGAGATAGCGGAAAAGAAATTCGTTCCCCTTCTGCAGGCCGGGAAACGCGATGAAGCCCAACAAGTTTTATTGGTGGAAATGGAACCGGCATACCGGGCATTAGACAAAAAAATGAATGAATATCAAGAGTATATGAATAAAAGAAGCACCGATTCGCTGACCAAGGCGGTGGAACACGCCGCTTCAGCCAGAACGGCTGCCATCATCGCCGCCCTACTTGCCGCCATTCTCAGTCTTGTTATCGCTTTTTTTGCCGCCCGCAGTATTTCCCGCCCGGTCAACCAACTGGTTGCGGTAGCTCAACAGGTGGCGAAAGGCGATTTGACAGCCCACGTCAAGGTCGATAGCCGGGACGAAATAGGCGATCTGGCAACGGCGTTTAATACCATGACTGCCCAGCTTAAAACTCTTATCAGGCATATTACTACCAATGCCGAACAGGTGGCGGCCTCCAGCGAAGAGCTTACCGCCAGCTCCGAGCAAGCGGCGCAGGCGACCAATCAGATAGCCTTATCCATTACCGATGTCGCTGCAGGGGCCGATGAACAAATGGCGGCAGCTACTGAAACTTCTGCTGTGGTGGAGCAAATGTCGGCCGGTATCCAGCAGATGGCGGCAAATGCCAATCAGGTGGCCGCTCAGTCGGCCCAGGCCGCTGATAAAGCCAAAGATGGCGGCAAGACGGTAGAAAAAGCAGTAACCCAGATGGCCCACATTGAGGAGACGGTTAACACCTCAGCCAAGGTGGTGGCCAAACTGGGCGAACGGTCGAAAGAAATCGGTCAGATTGTGGACACCATCTCCGGGATTGCCGGACAGACGAACTTGCTGGCCCTCAACGCCGCCATCGAAGCCGCGCGGGCAGGAGAGCAGGGCCGGGGCTTTGCGGTGGTGGCTGAGGAAGTGCGGAAACTGGCGGAACAATCCCAGGAAGCGGCCAAGAAGATCGCCGAACTGATCGGCGAAATCCAGGGAGATACCGATGAGGCTGTTGTGGCGATGAACGACGGTACGCGGGAAGTCAAGACCGGGGCTGAAGTGGTCAACGCGGCCGGGCTTGCCTTCCAGGAAATCGCGGAACTGGTGACACAAGTGTCGGGTCAGGTAAAGGAAATTTCGGCAGCCACCCAGCAGATTGCTACCGGAAGCCAGCAGATTGTGGGGGCTGTCCACAAGATCAATCAACACAGCAAGACATCAGCCGGCGAGGCGCAAAGCGTTTCGGCAGCTACCGAAGAACAACTGGCTTCAATGGAGGAGATCGCGACTTCAAGTGAAGCTTTGGCAGGATTGGCTCAGGACCTGCAAGCGGCAGTGGCCAAATTTCGCGTATAGCGGGAGAAAGGGGCAAAAACACATGGCAGAAGAACAATTGGTACTGTTTCGACTCGGCAATGAAGAATATGCAATACCCATTACTCAGGTCAAAGAGATTATTCAGTTCAAGGAAGCCACAAAACTTCCCAGCACTCCGGTCTATATGGAGGGAATCATCAGCCTGCGCGGCAAGATTATTCCGGTGGTAGATCTGGCGATGCGGCTGGAACTGGCGGCAGTGAAGAACGCCGATAAACGGGCGCTTATCATCGAGACGGCAGATCGGGAAATAGGGATTGTAGTGGATGAGGTGACCGAGGTGATCCGGCTGCAGGACAGTGCCATCGAGTTGGCACCCGCCGGAACTGGGAACGAACAGAATAGCTATATTCGGGGTATCGGCAAAGAGGGAAATAGGCTACTCATATTACTGGATGTGGATAAGCTGTTCAGCGACGAGGAAATGCAGGAAATGAAAAAAGTAGGGTAACAAAAAATTTCTGTCATCATTGGCAGAAATTTTTTTCATATAGACGAGGGGTAATCGGCGACTATAAAATTAAACGTATAATGTATACATTCGAAAATCGAATTTACGAAGGCGCCAGAAAATTATATAGTAGAGATATGAAAAACTATAATTTGCAAGCCCATATAAAAACTTCCTATCGCACCCTGCCTGGAATGATTTCCGGTATTTTGCGGGAAGCGATTTTGTCGGGGGAACTTAGTGGCGGCCTTCAGCTCAAGCAGGAGGAATTGGCGTTGAAATTCGGCGTAAGCCTCAGCGCGTTAAGGGAGGCATTAAAAAGCCTTGAAGCCGAGGGTCTGGTAAAGTTTAACCCTAATCGCGGGGCGGTGGTCTGCGAGTTATCCCCGGAAGAAGCCTGCGAGATATTTGATATCAGGCTGTTTCTGGAACTGGGGGCGCTGGAGCTGGCCATTCCCCATCTGACTACGACTGATATCGCCGAGGCTGAGGCGGTTCTGCAGGAGGCAGATACTGAAACAGACAGCAGGCATTGGGGTGAATTGAATTTGCGGTTTCACGAAATTTTGTACCAGGCAGCCGGCAGACCGAAACTGCTCGCCTTGATCCAGACCATGCATAACAATGTGGAACGGTATATGCGCCTTTACTTGGCGACGATGAAGTATCAGGCCAAGTCGCAGCAAGAACACCGGCAACTATTGACAGCCTGCGCTAAAAAAGACGTCAAGAAAGCGCAAGCCATACTGCGTAAACATATGGCCGAAGCCAGCGCCAGCTTGGCCGGATATTTACATCAACCCAGTTGAATTGATTCAGGAGGTAGAGATATGTCAAGCAAACGGATCGAGGAGTTTAAACAATCCTACATTGAGTCCAAACCGTCTATCAGTGTTAAACGGGCGGTTGCATTTACCGCATCCCATAAGAAAACCGAAGGCGAAGCTGTCATTATCCGGCGAGCCAAGGCGTTCAAGGCCGTCTGCGAGAGCATCCCGGCAACGATATTTGACAATGAATTGATCGTGGGGTCGATCGGCGAATTTCGAAAATCGGGAATCATCTGCCCCGAATATTCCTGGAAATGGGTCGACAGTGAACTGGATACCTTCGCGAGTCGAAATCAGGACCCCTACTCTATTGACGATCTGGCGAAGCGCACACTGCGCAAGGAGATTTTTCCCTACTGGCAGGGCAAATCCCTTGAAGAAACCTTTCTGTCACGCATCAATCCAGAGACAGCAAAGCTTCTCATTGATACCGGTATTATCGACAATGACTCCAAGTGGCGGAGCGCGGTCGGTGAAATTACTGCCGACTATCAAGACGTCATTTTCCGCAAAGGCTTTGGTGGCCTCAAGGCCGAGGCCCTCGAACATCTCAGCTCCTTGGAGCCGGTTTCGGCGGAAGGGCTGGAGAAGATTGATTTTTACCAGGCGGCGGTGTTAGCTTGCGAAGGCATCATCACCCTGGCCAACAGGTATTCGGACAAAGCGGCGGAACTGGCCCGGAGCGAAACCGACGCCAAGCGAAAAGCAGAGTTGCTGGAAATCGCCAGAATCTGCCGAAAGGTGCCGGAGCATCCCCCGGAAACCTTTTATGAAGCTATCCAGACGGTGTGGTTTACCCAATTGGGCTCGATCCTGTCCGAGAACTCGCTGGCCCTGAATCTGGGTAGGTTTGATCAATATATGTATCCGTATTTTGCCGAAGATATACAGGTAGGCCTTCTTACCGGAGAAAAAGGCCAGGAATTGATCGAAGCGTTGTGGATCAAGCTTTCCGAATGGGTCTGGGCCATTTCCAGCAATACTGCCAAATTCTTCGCCGGCTACAATTCCTTTCAGAATCTTACTGTAGGCGGCAGGACCCGCGACGGCCGGGATGCGACCAACGAACTTTCCTATATGTGTCTTGCGGCAACGGAAAATGTGAAGACCCATCAGCCTGGTCTGAGTGTGCGGATTCATCCTGACAGCCCGAATGAGTTTTTGCTGGCGGTATGTAAACTGATCAGCGCTGGGACGGGGTTTCCTGCAGTCCATAACGACCGGGTCGGGTCGCAGATGCTGCTGGCGGCGGGACTGTCACCCGAAGATGCGCGGGACTGGAGTAACTGCGGTTGTGTAGTGCCGCATTTCCGCAAAGTAGGGGAGTGGACGTCGGCGGTTAGCGTCAATATGGCTGCTGCTGTTGAATACGCGTTGAACAACGGCAAAAGCCGGATTACCGGCCAGGATATGGGGCTAAGTGAAAGGTCTGGCGGCGAGTTCACCAGCTATGAAGAGGTAAAGGCGGCATTTTTCAGGCAGCTTGCTTATCTGGTCAAGCATTCGGTGATCGGCACCATCACCGCCCAGCAAATTCATGCCGAAATGGTGCCGCGGCCCTACCTTTCCCTCCTAGTGGACGGCTGTCTGGAAAAGGGTAAGGACCTGAGTCGGGGCGGGGCTAAATACAATGTCGGACCAGTACTCACCGGAATCGGTGTGGCTGACTCGGCCAATTCCCTGGCGGTTATAAAAAAACTGGTATTCGCAGAGAAAAAGTTCACGCTGCAAGAGATATGCGCCGCGTTGACTGCCAACTGGGAAGGGTATGAAGAGATCAGACAAGCGGCACTGGCTTGCCCGAAATATGGCAACGACAATGACGAAGTCGACACAATCGCCGTCGAAATAACCGACTTTTATCACAAGGAAGTACAGTCCTTCAAAGATTATTTCGGGTCGCCGTTCAATTCGGCGTTCATGGGCATTTCCAACTATATTCCCGCCGGCAGTGTGATTGGCGCGACTCCGGACGGGAGAAAAGCCAAAAGTCCTTTGACAGAGGGGGTTTCGCCCCATGCCGGCAGCGATCTGACCAGTCCCACCGCCGCCATGCGTTCGGCAGCCAAAATCAATCACGACGTGCACTCCGGCGGAACCTTGCTGAACATCAAATTCTCGCCTGAACTCTTAAAGTCGGAGAGAAATTTAAAAAATCTGGCCTCCCTGATCAGGGCATATTTTTCGCTTGGCGCCTTTCATGTGCAGTTTAACGTCATTTCGACTGAGACCCTCAGAAAAGCCCAGGAAAACCCGGAGGATTACCGCGACCTTCTTGTCAGGGTGGCCGGCTATAGCACGCAATTCGTTAACCTGTCCCGCGAAGCGCAAAATGCAATCATGGAAAGAACGACCTATGAAACGGTTTAGGCCGGGTAATTGCCAATGAATCAGGCATCAGGGAACATATTTCAAATCCAGCGCTGGTCTATTCACGACGGGGAAGGGATCAGAAGCACAGTTTTTCTGAAAGGCTGCCCCTTGCGATGCAGGTGGTGCGCCAATCCCGAGTCCTGGAATAGTCAGCCCGAAGTTTTGTATTTCCATGAGCGGTGCGGCGGATGCGGGCGGTGTGCCAGAATATGCGATGCCGGAGCAATTGCAATCAAGGGCAGTACCCAAAAAGAATTTAAGCGTGCCAGCTGCCGCGGTTGCGGCAAATGCTGCGAAGTATGCCCTACCAGCGCCAGGAAGAAAATCGGCTCTACTGTGACTGTCGATGAGGTTTTACAGGTTATCAGGCGTGATGCTATTTTTTATCGGGAGTCAGGCGGCGGGATTACATTTTCCGGGGGCGAGCCATTTGCTCAGCCCGACTTTCTGCGACAGCTAGTGACTGCCTGCAACCGGCTGGGTATTGATACTGCAGTTGAAACTTGCGGATACTTTGATTGGGAGCAAGTGAAGGATATCTTTGCCCTGTTGGATGCTGTTTTTGTGGATATTAAGCATATGGACGACGAAGTTCACACTAGGCTGACCGGTATCGGTAATCGCAGGATTCTGGAAAACATCATCATGATATCCAAAATGCATCCGCAGGCAGTGGTGCGTGTTCCGCTGATTGCCGAAATGAACGCCAATGAAGAAAATATCAGACGAATGTGTAAATTTCTTCGCCAAAACACCCAGGTGGAAAGGGTCGAGCTGCTGCCCTACCATGATTTCGGTGAGGCAAAATACAGCGCTGTGGAAGCTGCGCACCAGTCCCTGAGCGCTCCGGATGCCGCTACGGTTGAAGGCATAAAAAGGATAATCGCTGACTACGGTATCCGCGTAATAGACTTCAAGTAGAATTATCATTACTGAGCAATACCGGGTCAACCGGCAAAAGCGAGGGCAGGCTACAACCCTGATTAGGTTGCAGCCTGCTGATTTATTATAGGGTCGTTTGTGATCCGTTATTCGGTATATTTGTCAAAAAAGATAGTAATATTTCCGGGGAAATATACAAAAAAGGAGGTAATTCGACATGACTTACAGAACAGTGTCTGTGCAGCAAAATCGGCAACGGACGGAGTGAATGAGGGTGGACGCGAGTTCAAAGAGGGCGGAGATTTTACATCTTTCGGACCAGTATCGTCACTTTTTCCAGCAAATTAGCGAATTTATCCCGGCAAAGCGAATTTTTACTGATCCCATTCGGCGTTTGGCATATGGGGTAGATGCCAGTTTATATCGAATCACACCTAAAATGGTTGTAAAAGTCAGCACCCCCCAGGAAGTGGCATCCATCCTTCAAATCGCCGGCCGGCTGAAAGTTCCTGTCACCTTTCGCGCAGCCGGCACAAGCCTGTCCGGACAAGCCCTGTCTGATTCCGTGCTGCTGCTATTGGCTGGCGGCTGGAGCCAATATAAGATCGGTACTGATGGCGAGACCATTAGTCTGGAGCCGGGAATTATCGGAGCAGACGCCAATCAATATCTCCGGCCATACTTTCGCAAAATTGGTCCTGACCCGGCATCCATCAATCACGCGATGATTGGCGGCATTGCCGCCAATAACGCCAGCGGCATGTGCTGCGGGACGACTGACAATAGTTACAAAACAATTGCCGCGCTGAAGGTGATCTTTGCCGATGGCGCAGTATTAGATACCGCCGACCCAGAGTCCCGTCAGAATTTTATTGAGAATCATCCGGAGCTTATCAGCGCCATTGAGCGGATTCGGGATGAAATCCAGTCCGACTCCGAGCTGCAAAAGCTGATTAGTCATAAATATAAGATCAAAAATACGACAGGCTACAGTCTGAATGCATTTGTCGATTATCACCATCCCATCGATATCATCAACCACCTGATGATCGGCTCGGAAGGAACACTGGGCTTTATCGCGGAGGTCACCTATCAGACGGTTGTCGACCATGCCCACAAAGCCTCAGCTCTCATCTTTTTTCCGGATGTAGAGCAAGCTTGCCAGGCTGTCATGCGGCTTGAGCGCCCGATGGTAGCTGCAGCTGAACTGCTGGACCGGATTTCGCTTCGTTCAGTGGAAGACCAGGAGGGGATGCCATCCTATCTGAAGACATTAGACGAACCGGTGAACGCACTGTTGGTCGAAATCCGCGCCGAAGACCGGGCGACCTTGGAGGACAATATAACAAAGACCATCGAGCGTTTGGCGGACATCCCGGTTCTTTTCCCGATTGCTTTCACCGATAAGAAGGCAGAGTATGAAAAGTTGTGGAAAATCAGAGCAGGCGTCTTTCCCGCCATTGGCGGCATCCGCCGCCAGGGAACTTCAGTTATCATCGAAGATGTCGCTTTCCCCAAAGAACGTCTTGCCGAAGCGGTTCTTGTCCTGCGCGAGTGTATGAATCGCTATGGCTACGCTGATGGGGTGATCTACGGACACGCGTTGGATGGCAACGTCCACTTTGTCTTTACCCAAACCTTTGATACCGAGGCTGACGTCAAGAGCTACCAGGATTTTATTCAAGAAGTATGCAGTATGGTTGTTGAACGGTTTGATGGCGCCTTGAAGGCCGAACATGGTACAGGGCGGAATATGGCGCCCTTCGTCGAATTTGAATGGGGCCAAAAAGCCTATAGTTATATGAAACAACTGAAGCAGGCCTTTGATCCGGATCAGCTGCTGAATCCTGATGTGGTTATTACCGGCAATCCCAATCTCTATGTTGAAAATCTGAAAATGATGCCCCAGGTCCACGAGATTGTCGACAAATGCATGGAATGCGGGTTCTGCGAGCTCTACTGCCCGTCGCGGAATCTGACCAGCAGTCCGCGCCAGCGTATCGTGATTCAGCGGGAGATCGCCAACCTAAGGGCAAGCGGCAATGATAATGAACTGCTGAGACGACTGGAAAGCGATTATGCCTACTTCGGCGAAGCGACCTGCGCAACTGACGGTTTATGCGAAACAACCTGTCCGTTGGCTATCAACACAGGCAGCTTTACGAAGTCGCTGCGCGCCGGTCAGACTACTCCCCGTGGACGCAGAATCGCCAAATTTATGGCCCAAAACTATAGCGGTGTCACGACTTTGGCGAAACTCGGTTTGGCTGGGGCCTATCTGGCCCAGACGGCGCTGGGGACTTGCGTTCTTGGCGGCTTGGCCCGGACCGCCCGGACGGTCAGCGGCGGTCGAGTACCCAAGTGGAACAAGTGGTTGCCGAGCGCTAGTGCAAGACTCTCTTTTTCGTCTCGCCCTCAGCCGGATAACGGACGTACTGTGGTCTATTTCCCCAGTTGCGTAAGCCGGACGATGGGACCGGCAAAAGAAGATCCAGATCAACGGTCGCTGCACGCCGTCATGCTTTCCCTGCTGGCAAAGGCCGGCTATCGTGTGATCTTCCCGCCCGGCATGCAAGATCTTTGCTGCGGAATGCCGTTTGAAAGCAAAGGCTATGTTGAGGCCGCAGACCAACTGAGCACCGAGCTTGAAAATGTGCTGCTGGAGTGCAGCAATCATGGCGAATATCCGGTGCTGTGTGACACCAGTCCGTGCGTGTACCGCATGAAGAAGGTGCTGGATAAACGGCTGACCGTATTGGAAACAGTCGAATTCATTCATGACTATCTGTTGAAGGAGTTGGAACTGGAAAAATCGCCAGAGACGGTGGCTATTCACGTCACCTGCAGCTCCACAAAAATGGGACTTGGCGAAAAATTCCGGGCGGTGGCCGAGGCCTGTGCCGCCAAAGTCGTCATGCCGGAAAAGGTCAAATGTTGCGGCTTTGCCGGGGATAAAGGATTCCATGTGCCGGAAATCAACGAATCGGCGCTGGAGCACTTAAAAGAAGCCTTGCCTGCCGACTGCTCCTGCGGTTTCTCCAACAGCCGCACCTGCGAGATTGGCTTGGCAGACCACAGCGGCATCAGTTATCAATCCATTGCCTATTTAGTGGATCGGTGCAGCGTTTCCCGTAGAACAAAGTAATAGCGTTTTCAACAGTTTTATAGTGAGGTGGAATTACAATGGCTTATATGAAACCCGATGATATTGTGACTATCGGTATCCCTGCCCTCGACGATCAGCATCAGGGGCTAGTTAGTGTTGTGAATGACATGTATGAAGAAATTGCAGTCTGCGGTACCCTGGACGAGGAAAGAGTGCTGACTGGCAAGTTTTTAGAGACGCTGCAAGAATACGCCCGGGTCCATTTTGAGGATGAGGAAGCCATCTTGGTCAAAAATAAGTATCCCAAAGTTTCACGCCACAAAGAACAGCACCGGTTATTTATCAAGGAATTGCAAAAGATCCGGGATCATTATGCCTCTGGTGAATTGGCGTTGTCTTTTGACGTATTTCTGTTTTCCCGGGAGTGGATTGCCAACCATATTAATGTCTCAGATCAAGAATACAGCAAGTTTTTAAATTTATAAAAATCCTGCGATAACGCAAGCAGCGTGATTCACAACGTATTTGATAAGGGTTCGGTAACAGGAGGGCCAGAATGAATAAAGTTTATGCGATCATGGGGCCGCCGGCATCAGGAAAGACGTCAATTATCAAAGGACTCTTGCAATATGGCATTCCCGAAATGATCAGTCATACAACCAGAACCGCCAACGCCAATGAACAAGATGGGGTAGACTATTATTTTGTCAGCAAAGAAAAATTCATGCAGACCGAACTGATTGAGCGTGTCGGCTATGACAATCATTTTTATGGACTGAGTAAAGCAGAAGTGCTTTCAAAAGCAAACCAACATGCAATTTCGGTGGTGGCTGTGAATAAAGAAGGCCTTGAACAACTGCATAAATTGCTTCGTGACCGGGTCCAATCCATATTTATCATGGTGGGGGAAGAGGCAATTATCGAACGCGCCATCGCGCGGCAAGACAATGCCGAAAGCATCAGGCGGCGGATTGAATATGCACGGCATGCAGGTGAGTTTGACAATTGGCAGATTGCCGATTATGTTGTGAAAAATGCCGGTTCTCTGGAAGTGGCGACAAGTCAGGTTTTGGCCATCATGGGCTTGGCGACCTGCACGGCCGGCGCAACAAGAGGATAGAAAGGGGAACGCTTCGGCCGCAATCCTTGAAAACCTAGAAATTTTTGCGAGATACCCCCCTGGAAGTTAAGACTTTTAGGGGGGTATATTCATGGTAAGCCCCTTAAGTTTGGTTATTGACATAAATTATTTTTCGCCAACATTTTACACATTTAAACAAAAGAACTCCAAATATGTATAAAAACGCAGGAACTAGCAAAGAAAAAGTCGAATGGTCATTGATGTAAATGCGTCATTTAACAGGGAGTATTTTTCTGAACTCGGCTTTATAATGTTGCAGTTCTCAGCAGTCTTAGGTCAATCCGATAAGGCGGATTCATTGACTTGAAAAATGACAGCGCAAGAAAAAGGGGAGATGTTGTTTGAAAATCAAGACTAAACTCGGACTTTTGGTTTTCCTCTTGTCGCTATTGATGATAGTAAGCAGCCTTGTTGCAATATACGGATTTAATGAGGTTAAAACGCGTTATCAGGGAATCGTTGCGATAAACGACCCTCTTATCGTCAACCTCCGTGAGATACAGTACTTTTTTACCGGGCAAGCTAATGACGAAAGAGGTTATTTGCTGACTGGATCTGACGAATATAAGCGGGAAATTCTGCAGAAATCGTCGGAGGTGAAAAAGCGTCTGCAAATGATGCGAACTCTTATTTCCACCGATGAGGAACGGGAAATGGTGTCGCGGATTGACGCAGCCCACACAAGGTATACCGACATTAATATGGCGGTAATTGCGCTTTACACCTCAGGCGAGACTGAAGGGGCAAGACGATTGTCCTTCGGCGAGGGCCGGGAGGTTCGTAAGAATTTAGAAACAACCTTTAACGAATTTGTCGAACATAACGATGTTGCGGCCAAAGCGACAAAGGCCGGAGCCGAGGAGCAGGCCGGCAGGTTGGTGGTAATTATTTTGGCAGCTGTGGTGGCGGCTGTTGTCGTGGGCTCTGTCTCAGGATTGTTTTTGGCGCGCGGCATCACGCAACCACTGGCTGTTCTCAATACCGAGATCACCCGGCTGGCGAAGAATGGCGGCGACCTTACTCAGCAGATCAATGTCGCAAGTCACGACGAAGTGGGTGACCTGGCCAAGGCGATCAATGTATTTCTGGCTGATGTAAGAAGGATGATGCGCGATATCGGTGGGGCCACCGTCGAAATCAAGAAATCATCGGATGTTCTTGTTGATATTGCCTCCACAGTTGCGGCAAACAGTCAGGAGATGAGCGCCACCGTCGGCATGGTAAGTGCCGCTGTAGAGGAGATCTCGGCCGGAACGGAGGAAAATGCCAGCTCCACCGAACAGGTCAGCCATAGTGTGGAAAGTGTCGCGAAGATGGCCAATGATATGTCTGTTGCCGCCAAGGAAGCGGTA
>JARLHX010000071.1 GCA_031292035.1 Negativicutes bacterium
AGCAGCTTGTTCCGCGTGGCGGGACTGCCTTCGATCTTCGCCATGATAGCGCGGACAACGGGCGCGGTGAGTTTCTGCCACGGCAGCGCCTGCCAAGCGTCCTTGCCCGTGAGGGAGGGGTTCAAAATAGACGCGACCCGGTTGAGCGGGGAAATCATGGTGAGCTTGGAAATCGTGCTTCCCAGCGACTCGATATAAGCAAGGGCGGGATTGACCGGGATGGCGACGGTTTCGAGCGAAAGCGTTTCGGAAGAAACCGGCGAAATAATGAGTTCGGAGGACATGAAAATTGACAATGAATCGGTTAACAGAATTAGAGTTCTAATACCCACATTGAGATAATTGAGACCTACTTAATGAACTCAAATTGCCTCTGCCGCTGCGGCTGGTTCCCCTTATCGACAAGGAGACCCTCGCGCACCATGTTGTAAGCGAACTGCCAATTCCGGCAGGTGCGATATTCGTATTTCTCGGCCATTGGGTGATCGTTGTCCCGATGCACTGGGATAGGGAGTTCGACCGCATTCTCGATGACGACCCGGACGCCCTTGCGGTCCACGTCGATGGTCTTGCCGATGGCGCGGACGAACGGGAGATGGAAGTTCCCAGCATAATTGAAATCTGCCGTGACACCGCAAAGGTAGTAGATTTGCGGCCCATCAGAATCAAGAGCCAGGTCTGCAACGCGGAGACGAATGACTTTCTGACGCTTATGATTGTGGATTTGTATCCTTTGCCCCAAAAGCGACCTTTGGCAGTGCTCCATGAGGTTGACGGCTTTCACTCGCATGAGCCAGAAGCAGAACCATTCTTCGCCGCTTTCCAATTCGTGAATTACAATTTGCGCTTTGGGCTCCTGAATAGATTTAATGCGGTCTGGAGTCTCCTTAAACATCAGAAATTATCACAGAAAACCGAATCATAGTCAATGGTTTTACAGATATATATGACTATAGCGATAGATGATATGCGCAAAAATTACTAACCGTGCATCTGTAACTGCCGTTCAGCTTGCTCGCAATTCAAACACGAGGAATTTGCAGTATTCCCTACAACGTGAATGGTCTGATCGACCCGTGTGTCGTTTATCTGCATTCTGATAGGGAGCCGTCAATACATGGCAACTTGGATAAAGACATACTGAGCCAAGCCGGTGTGCCCATAGGTTCCCCGGAACGATTCATCGGGACTCCAATGCCTGCACTGCCAGCATTTTCCCCTGCTCATAATTGAAGCCTCCTACGCTTCCGGGGTAGGGAGCCGGTGGCCCCGCCTTTTTTGTTGTCAGAAACGTCAGCACGGCACACATTTTTTGAGAGGTTTTTGAGGAGGTCCATGCCCCCCTGTGTTGCTGCTATTCGGCAATCAGCGCCCCTGATACAAAGTTGAGTGTTGCCGGTGAATCTCCCAGTTTCGGGTGTAACTCGCAGCCAATGCCGCATCGTCAATCACCAGCAGATTCTCTGCATTGTGCTCCTCTGCTGCTTTCGTGAAATTGAATGATCCCGTGACAACGTTGTGCCCGTCAATCACCATGATCTTGTTGTGGGCTATCGCGTGCTTGTCGTCGATGAAAGTTGGAATACCTGCGTGCGCTATGAAGTCAGCCGCAGAGTATTTCTCTGTCCGATTGCTTTTATCCAGAATCACCTTCACAGTCACGCCCCGCTTGTGGGCATCGACCAGCGCCCTTGCGATAGGCGCGGAAGTGAATGAATATGCCTGCACCAGCACGTTAATCTTCGCCGCGCCCAGTGCGTTTACTACCGCCTTGGTACAGCCGCCGTTTGGCGAGAAATAGACGGGGTCATTTTTGCAGGGAACAGTGCCACGCCTTTCACCAAATTGCGTTATTCCAATTGCTGCGACAACGATCAACAACAGGCCGCGAAGGAAAGCAAAACGGCGCGATTTCATTTTGTGAGTTGCGGGGATGCCTGGGTCGGCTTCAAGTCGGCATCCGATTCCGTCTTCCCCGATCTTTGGGATACACCTTTCCAACCACCACGCGGCAACCCGCAAGTCCTTTGCCTTTTTTATATGTCAACTATGTCAACTATGTCAACTATGTCAACTGTGTCGGCTTACTTTCCCGTCTGCCAAGTAGACTTTTCCATGAGGAAACATGAATGTAAAGTGGTGGGAGGTTGGACATCTCCCACAGACCATCCAATGCGGCCCTTCTACTGCGCTCCAAACTGGACAACCTGCCCATGCCGAATGGCGGCGATTCCCTCTTCAACTTTGTAGCCCCCAAAGGAGTTCTTTGCACGATACTTCACCCCTACAGCCCATGCCTTGCCGTCTTTTAGTGTGATAAGTTTGACGGGCGTCCACCCGATAATTTCGAGCGAGCCGGGGTCTTTCAACTGCCGTTCTATATAGCCTTGCACCTCTACCACCTTGCCATTCCACATGGCTGTAGGTTTGGGGCCGATTTCCGCTACCACTTTTTCTTCTTCTGCCGTCGCCTTGGAAAGGGCAACACCCCTCAACTGTCCATTATCCACGCGCCCATCGCTTGCAAAGATAATGAAGAAGCACTCCTTCCCCTTGGTGTCCGAATAGTAAAGCATCTTATAGGGGCCATCTGGGCTGTTCTCGTTTTTCACACGAATTGGCTGTCCCAATCGGCGCACTAACTCCTGCTCCGTGATACCATAGAAGGCGTTGGCTTCCTGCTGGCTGGGCTTGGGCTTCGCATCTTCAGCGGCCCGCCGTGCATCAGCGGCGACCTTCTGTTCTGCAATCCTGGTTTGCTGCTGTGAAACAAGTTCTACAATATTGGTCTTGGCAGCGGGAATTTTAGCGGAGGTGCCATTCCAAGAAACATCCAGCATTCCATCTGCTCCCACAGCGGAGAGTTGCAAGGCGGCTCCAGCGGGTGCGGTGATACTGCCAGTAGCTCCCAATGAGATAGGGAGCGCCTCTTTCATGCTCACAGTCTTTGGCCAAAGTTTTTGATCCGCTGCAATGGCCTGAATGTTCAGAATGACAGGGGTAGGCGCTGACTTGGCTGCAATGCTTTGAGTAAGTGTTCCCTCATCTTTTTCTTTCGGGGCAGAAGCACTTGTAACCTTTGTTTGGCTGTTTTTTGTGACAGCGGCAACAATCATTCCGAGCAATACAAATGCAGCAACGGCTTTCAGAATGATTGACCCCTTTCCCCCACTGCCAAGATCGGACAAAGATTGTTGCTGCGACGAAGAAGGCAAGGTTGTCCCAGACGGCATCATCTGCATGGCTGCCGGATACATGGTTTTGTATTGGCTGATTAACGACAAAGCCATGTCATCGTTGACAAGGGCGACCATTCCAGGAATGCGAAAGAAATCAACAATCCAGCCCACTACGAGGAAGCCAAAGGTGAACCAGAAGGCAAATTGCTTCCCCGTTTTTCCAAGGTAAAGGTAATGCCAGCCCAACAAGAACCACGCCAGATATGCCACCACTACGGATTTCGACCTTTTGTTCAGGTCTCGCATGAACTCTTTTTGTGCCTCCGGGGGGAGGCTTGCCATCGCCATTTTGATTGAGGATTTCATAGGAGGTTTTATTTGGAGGTTGAACAAACCACGGTTGTCTTACAGGGGGGGCGCTCAGAGGGATTTCCCGGAGATAAATTGGGTGGGAGAAACTTGGCGGGAACGGGGCCAACGGACTGATTGTTGGCGGCGGCATAATACCAACGGAAGAAGGCATTAACGGAATGGGGGACGGTCATGGTTTTGCGCTGGTTGAATCTTAAACTCTGCCTCCCCTGCGTTGCCGCAAAGGAGGCCGGGAGTTTAGAAGCTGCAAAACGACAGCCGTGACGGCCTTTACCGTGAGGTTGGACATGCGCCGCCACCCCCCGGCCATTTGGCTAGGAGGCGGCGTATTCAGCATACGCCTGCTCGTTTTGCGGGGTTCTAAAGTCCCGGCTAGCGGGTGCCAGCTACAGCAGAGATGCCAAAATTGGTGCGCAAAGTAAAGGTGGAACGAGGGACACGGGAACGCCGCGTTGCAACGGTTTCAAAACTTTTGTCGATCAAAATAGTGCTCATGGAGTTGTGGAGGTTTTGGCGGAGTGCTGTAAAAATATTCCGCGCTCACAAACCATCTCGTTGCCGGGCAGGAAATCTCACACGCCGGATGCGATTTTCTCAAAAATCTTCCCACCCGCCGTTTTGAGGCGGCGCTTTTTGTTCGACCCGCAAACGAGCGGCAATCAACCCGGCAATGCGCTCGTGCTCCGGGCTTTGCTGGCAGAGGCGGACGGCTTCATCCGCACGCGCTATTTCGTGCAAGAACGCCTCTTCCGCTTCGGTGAGTGGTGGGATGGGCGATGACGTTTGCCGGGAGTTCATAGATCGGTTTCTCCTTGCTGGTATTCGGGCAGAGACGCCAAGGCGCGAAGTTGTTTGATGACACGGGCCACGGCGTTATCTACTACGTTGCGACTAACCCGGAATGCGGAGGCGACCTCCACCGCGCCGCGTCCCTGAAGTTTCACCATCTCGAAAAACAAGAACGTCTGCGGATTGACACGGGAGCGCACATCTTCGAGCAGCGTTGCCAAGAGCGCCTGCCGGTAGGAGGCTGCCTCTTCTTTGTCCGGTTCCTCTGCCCCTGGGGCCAATGCGGCCCATTCCGCTTGCGTTTCCCGCTGGCGGGCGTCTTCTTTGCTTGAACGCCGCAAATGATCCAGAACCCGGCGCTGTGCCAGCCGGGAGAGATAGTGCCGCAACCGGCCTAATTCCCGTTGGCTGGAAAATTTCGATTTGGAAAAGGAGAGCACCACATCGGCCAGCACCTCCTCCAGC
>JARLHX010000072.1 GCA_031292035.1 Negativicutes bacterium
GGGCGGAAGGACTCAACGCCGGTGCCGACGATTATCTGGTCAAACCGTTTTTCACCATCGAACTGCTGGCGAGACTAAAGGCTCTGGCCCGGCGGAAGAACAAGGACCTGGTGGAAAACATCCTGACAGCTGACGACATGGTCTTTGATCCGTTGCGCGGCCAAGTGACAAAAGACGATGAGGTCATTCAGCTGACTCTCAAGGAATCGCAGCTTCTGGAGCTATTGATCCGCAACTATGGCCGAGTGGTGACCAAAGACCGGATTATCCAAAAGGTATGGGGCTATAATTCGGACGCCGAATTTACCGCCGTCAACCTGTATATTCATTATCTGCGCAAGAAGCTCAACACCTCCAGTATCAGGACCGTGCGGGGAATCGGCTATTGCATGCAGCGGGAAGAAACATTGTCCAAAACGGCGAACTGAACATTTTTTCTGACTCAAACTACCGGCTTGCCGGTAGTTTTTTCATATATCGATTACAAATGATAATTTTCAACAAAAAGTAGGCTGCTACTAAACATTCTTCAAACAAAAGACTTCGAAATCAGTTATAGACAACAATGAAAGGAGGACCTGCCAGTGGACGACACTGGCGATGAACCGGCGGGACGGCCTCTCCGGTTCCGATAAATAGCGGCCGATCTTGGGCAAGGAAGCCCAACAGCAAAATCAAGGAGGAATGTACAAATGGGTATCACTATCGCAACCAATATGTCAGCTCTCAACACCTGGAACCAGTTGACCAAAAACACCAATGCCATGAATAGCGCCCTGGAGAAACTGTCGTCAGGCTACAAGATCAACTCCGCGTCCGACGACGCCGCCGGTCTGGCCATCTCGGAAAAGATGCTAAACCAGATCAACGGTCTCGACCAGGCCAGCAACAACGCCCAGGACGCCTCTTCTCTCGTTCAGACGGCCGACGGTGCCCTGGAAGAAACCAACTCCATCCTGGAACGGATGCGGGAACTGGCTGTTCAGTCAGCCAGCGACACCAACACCAGCGCCGACCGCGCCAACATCCAGGACGAAGTCGACGCTCTGGTGAGCGAGATCAACAACATTGCCGACACTACTCAGTTCAATACC
>JARLHX010000073.1 GCA_031292035.1 Negativicutes bacterium
AGTGAGAAGCCGGAGTCCCGAACAAAATGAAAAAATCTTGCGCCCCGTTGAACCCGCCCAAAAACCGTCAAAAATTACCCTTGACCTGATAAATCGCAGGCAGCTACGCTGCATTCAGGTCAAAACGACCTGAATAGTTACGAAGATTCGTGCGGTTTTTCTAGTGCCTCCAGGAAAGAACAAGGCTCCCGACCCCACGTTCATATGATCATATGACAGCGTATGATCTTCGGACTCAGAATATGAAGTCAAGGGCTGATCATAACCCGGAATATAGCCCGGATAATACCAAGCCATTGAGTATTGAATTAAATCGCTCCAGCCATAAACAATTCCACAAATTTGAGTTTCCCGATGGTCGGGATAATTCGCTGGGCTTGGGGAGGAATACAAATGATTGTTAACGTCTTTGGAAAACGTACTCATCGAGTTGCTAAAGACCCCATGGTCATAATAGTATACTGTATATTGTAAAGGAGTTTGGAGGTATGCGTGATGGCCCGCCTCACCCAAAGGCATGGAAGGATAAAAATCCCAGGAGTCGTTTATATTAATCCACCAACTATGCATTGCGTCACCTGCCCCTTGGCTTGAACTGGTTGATTGGGTTGTCTCTGACTGCAGAGTAGTCGTTGCACTAGAATCAGTCGTTGGTTTGCCATTATCAAAGGAATATGTGACTTGGTTTTGGCCTAAATAATTAATGTCATCAACGGATGTGGCATTTGCATCTCCTCCATCGAAATAGGGGTGAATGACTTGGCAATCAACATACAAAGAAATAACGTCGTTCGGATCTTCCACAAGATATTTGCGCAATTCCCAATACCCATCAGGATAGGTAATTTTCTTGGGCTGGCTGTATCCGACGCTGTACGGATCACCGGGATCACTGCCGTCAGTATTGGTATAATAACTATAGGCCGTCACCAATGCTGCTGGGCTGTCAGGCACGGAAGTTTGAGTCAACTCCCACCCCCATGGAAAGCAGTGGTAATTCTCGGAACACTGATACGCTGGGGTGGTCGATCCTTCGTATTCCACGGTATCAATTTCTTGCCGGTCCGTTGGAGTCGCTCCTCCGGTAAACGAAACCTGCCGCGTCTCAACCCGTTGCTCTGTGCCGGTACCCAGCGTCAAGGTCCACGTAACCGCACCACCGCTCGTTGCCTTGGTGAGCACTTGGGTCGAGACGTTTCCATTCCGATTTTCAATAATATCCAGGCCGGCGGCTGTTCCGGGATTGGGATTCTGGATCGTCCATGTAACATACGGACTTCCCTGAATATTGGTGTGCAGACCGGTAATATCGCGCCCCGGCAGAATTTGGGATGGAAGATAAAATTTCAGTGAAATCGAATTCGTATTGGGAGTTAAAATGTCAATGAATGTTTGATAGGCGCTCACCTGACGTATAACCGCCGTATAGTTAGTGAAAACTCCGGCTGAATTGGTCACTAAATATGGCATGTTGTTTAACAGCAGCACCACCGGCACCAGACAGTTCGTATAGGTCGCGGCCACGCCGCTGTTGGTAATCGACCAAATATTTTGCGCTGCCACCGGCACAAAAGCATTCGTCGTAATCGTGCCATCTGAATTTGTGATCAGGTACGGCAAATTCGTCGAATACATGGTTTCGGTCGCCACCAAATTGGTTTGCTGCCCATCATAATAGATTGATGCTGGTGTATACGTGTCACTGGACAAACCGAGTTGTTCGAGGGAAAGCTGTCCGGCTGCCAATCCATCAAACGACCGGCCCAAACTAACATGCCATTCGAGTGAAATGCGATTGGTGTCTTGAGTGCAACCCGGTCCAAGCCTCAACCAGCTTCCTTGTCCGGGTGCCTTTGTGGCATCATCACACCCATCGCCAAAACTGATTTGCGCATACTTTTCCTTTACCACCTCGACCACTGAGGCATTCGTCGAGCAATATCCAGCGTTAGGATTGCTGAGGTTTAAGGTTACCTGGTTACCTCCGGTTCCATTTAGTATTACGTCATAGCTAGGAAGTGGTATAAACTTGCTAATTTTGAGCTGGGGTGGAATTTGGACGGAAAAGGTGAGGCCTGCTGTTCCGGATAATGAATCACCATTTAAACCATCTGAAAGCTGAATTGAATCATACAACAAAAGCCGGTTTACATAAGCCATCTGGTCGCCAGTAGGGTTCAACGCGATCAAACTGGGAAGTGGGTCTTCATTGGTGTAACTTCCGAAGGCGCTGTTGGTATAAAAGGATATTGTCGAAATGATCCGATTCATTTCCAAAACCAAGTTCGTCTGCCGGAGGCTGTCTTTACTGGCATCCAAATTCGGATATCCATTGGTGAAGATGTATTGCGCACCGGCCGTGAAATTTTTCCACAAGAAAGCTGAGACCGCCGGTGCCGGGGAACTCCCATTGAAAAACTCCTCGATGAACGTGTCCGGATCGCTAAAATCATTCAAGGTGAACATCGGGCTTCCGTTGGGCCCTGAATTGGGGCAGGTCACATTTAAATTGTAAGCCCGTCGCAGGAGGACGCCAACCGTTACCGGAGGATAATTCGTTGGGATCAGATTGCCATCCACGTCGCGGCCGGCACCATAAAACTTCAGTTGATTGCCAGCGATGTCAACTTCCATGAAATCACTGGCTTCGGCATACAGGTTGGTTACGCCAATCATCAACTTCTGGTCCAGCGGATTCTGCATCCATTGCGCCGCCGAGTTGATCGTCAAATGGCTTGGCGTTGTGCCCGCGGATCGGGTGGACAAATCCAATCCGCTGCTATCTTGCGCCTTCAGCGTTTCTCCTAGGCTCAATGCCAAGATCAGGAGCACAGTCCATGTGTGGGTCTTCATAATGTTGCGATTCTAGCACCAGCGAGCGTTAACGAAGCGGGGTGAACACCGACAAAATGTTGGCGGACGATAAACCATTAAATCTGCCAATGAGCCAGTTCTCAAAGTCACTGGCGTCATACTTTCCGTTCCCATTCGAATCCTTCAAATAATCTGGAATTCCGTCACCGGTGGTGTCAATGGGGTTGCCGTACGCATCCGTCGCCACGTAATGGAGCCCAATACTCACCGTGGAATTCGTTTCCTTGACCTCGAGGTTGTTCACCAGATTGGTCGTCACCGTGTAGTGGTAAAGCTCCAGTTGGTCCGCCGTGGTGCTCCCGGCGTGGATGAGTGCCACCAAGTTGGTGGGGCCACCGTTGGTCGGATAGTAGTAGCTCCCCAGTGGCCCGGTCGCAAAATTCGCCGTGATATTCGTCAGGCAATTCGTCCCGCCGAGGATGTTCGTGCAGCCGAGCGTGAAGGCATTGCACCCAAGTCCAATATACGCGGTGGTTCCCCCTACCGTTTGCGGCGTGGCATCAAACAGGTTGTCCTGGATGTTCCATACCGGATTGCTCGCGGAATTGGTGTAGTTCACCGCCAAGGTGTCATTTAAGAACAGGTTGTTGTAGAAAATGGCGCTGAAGGGCACCCCGGCGGCCTCTGTGACACTCACCGCACTGCGTTGGATGAAATTGTTGGTAACGCCCAAGACAAAGGCGCTCCCCGTTCCGGTGGGCGCCAAGCTCAAATTGCAGCCGCGGACCTGGCTGTCCCGAATTCCCAAACTGCCAGAAGTGACCGTGTTGTTGGTAATCAAAAGCACGGGGCAACTGACGTTCCCCGCCCCCATGGCAATATCGGTAAACCGGAACCAAAGATTATTGCCGGTGGCTCCGTTGATCTCGGCCAGGGCCATCACCGGGCTGTTGGTTCGTGATTCCTGGACGTTCCCATAAAAACAGGCCCGATTCAGCACATTGGGTGTGCCGATGCTCGAAATCCCCGCCCCCGTTTGGAGGTTGAACCCATAATTGCCCATCACCCCCACTGCCACCCCATTGGACCAACTCAACGTCCCCGCGAGACTGACGTTCGTGGCGAGGTAATCAAGTGAATCATAATGGTAACCAATATCAGGTGCTCCATCATTGTCTCGCGGCGCGTTGGTGCCCCAGGCGGTGCTCTGCGAAATTGTCCCACTGGTGTACACGGGTGGGAAAGTGGTTCGCAGGGTGAGGTCCGTAACCAAGTCCAAGGGGATATTCGTGGTGCCATAATTCTGCAACCCATAGTAGGTGCTCATCGAATTGGTGCTGAGGTAGTAGGCCCCGCCACCGACCATGCTGGCGTAGGGCGATGACGAAGGCGAATAAGCCGGCGAACCAAAGGTCGAGCTTGAATAAAAGGCGTTGTAGCCACCGGCCAGGCTGCCAGACGTGTTCGTCGTCAAGGCCGATACGTTCGAAAATAAAGAGTTTTTAGCCGTGATACCGATGGCGGGATTGCTGCCTCCGCCAGCGGACAGGGGAGTGACGCCCAATGACGTCGTGGTCGTCGTCGAGGATGAACTGCTGCTGCTCGAACTGCTGGGTGGGTATTGAAAGGCACACTTCACATTATCAAATGTACAGGAGTAGAACAATCCAGTGCCGTTATAGCTGTTGTCCGCCACAATGCCGAGGTTGGCATACGCAAACAGGTCGTTTTTGAGCGTAAGCGCCATTCCGGACCCGACCGATGATCCCGACGTCAGGCTGCTCAATTCGATCCCCTGCAAGCAATGGTAAAATTGGGAATGACTCACCGTAGCACTAACCCCACTCGAATAAACCACCTGCACCGCTTCTTTGGCGTACGAAAAATGAAGGTTGCTTAAGGTGGGCGAACTGAGTAAGTATAGGATCAGTGCTGGATTGGCGTAACCAGTGCTGGCCAAGCTATTCGTGCTCACGACCTCGCCCACCGAACAATCCGTCGCCGCCGTGAAGAAAGCGGGCCGGTACATCGAAGTGGCGCAGGTTACCGATGAACTCAGCGTGATGGAGGTTCCACTGTCATACTTAATGACAGCTCCGCCTTCTATGGTCACGGGCGCGTTAAAATAAACTGCTCCAGTCACATGATATGTGGTATCTCCAGCCAAAGTCGTTGCCGTAGAATAACTTCCGCTAATGGTTGCCAAATAGTCGACGACCACCCGCGGTTGATTTGCACGATAGGCCATGGCGGGCTGCTGTTTTTTCTCCAGTTTCGCGCTGTGCCGGGTGGGCGCCTGCGGCCGGGGAATCTGCGCGTACATCGTTGGCGTCTTTCCCCGGGGATACCCCGGTCCGGTCGAGGCCGTGCCACTGCCGCAAGGCGGTAGCCTCAGTAGTG
>JARLHX010000074.1 GCA_031292035.1 Negativicutes bacterium
CGACCTTCATCGCCTGCTTCTGCCAAGGCATCCACCATGCGCCCTTAGTAGCTTGACCACAAAATTTACTTAGCCCACAGCAGCCTTGCGGCCGCTCCGTGCCAAGCCATTTGTGACCCTATTTGTCTGCTCATCGCTTCTCCGCGGTTATTGCGGACCGCTGAAGCCCCAGCAGATTCTAAGGCACTCATAAAAAATACTCTTTCGTTCTTTGACTCTCGCCTTGTAGTTACCCAATGCTATTCAGTTGTCAAAAATCATCCGCCTCGCGAGGCGTCCCACCTGGGTGGGTTTGAGTTGTTGCCAACCCAATGTTCGGCGCCAAGCGACTTGCCTGATTGACCGTTACAGATTTGTACGGTTGTCGCTGCTGACGCCCAACATTTAGTTGGGAACTACCTTTGCGGCCGATCCGGATCGATGCCGCGTTCGATTTTCGCAATCCGCTCATAGTGCCGGAGAATCAGCACCACGATCGTAATCACGCCACCTACGAGAATCGCCGTAATCGGAACCAGGAACGGCCCCAATCCCGTGATTGACTCCATACTTGTCTCCTAACCGACCCGGCGGAAGAACATTTGGTGGAGCTGACCGGGATCGAACCGGTGACCCCCTGGTTGCAAACCAGGTGCTCTCCCAGCTGAGCTACAGCCCCACAATCGGAGTTAAGCTGGTGGGCCTGGGTAGAGTCGAACTACCGACCTCACCCTTATCAGGGGTGCGCTCTAGCCAGCTGAGCTACAGGCCCGGTCATCGACCTTCCCGGAATTGCTGATCCGGCGCCTTAGTTTCGAACCCTCGGTTAAATGATTTCGAGGACAAAGTTGAACATGCTGACAGGCTAAGCCTGTCGTGACCATCGGAAAATCGCTTGAAAAAGAGATGCTCAAGTGAGATTCCCAATCTGCCTCTCAGGTGAAAGGAGATCGGGGTACATGGCAACATCTCGTACACTACCGTCTTGCGACGGTTCATCCAAAGGATGGGCACGAGTGCCATGACGTTCTCTCTTAGAAAGGAGGTGATCCAGCCGCAGGTTCTCCTACGGCTACCTTGTTACGACTTCACCCCAATCATGAGTTATACCTTGGACGGCTGCCTCCCTTGCGGGTCAGCGCACCGGCTTCTAG
>JARLHX010000075.1 GCA_031292035.1 Negativicutes bacterium
CCTTTCTCTCCATCCTTACCATTCGGTGAGCCTTGGGAACCGTTCTCTCCGTCTTTGGCACGGGCAGGGGCGGAAGGCTTCCCGCCTGCGACACAAACTGCCTGGCAAAGAGTCAATGATAGAACGAGACCAAATAATGCATTAGTCAACGGTATTCTAGTCATGTTTTCCCCCTTTCGTTGTTACCTGTTTGATCCGTTACTTCCACGGCTCCCATTACCGGCGGTACCTTTGCCTCCTTCGCCACCTTTGCCTCCACCCTGTTGGCCATTTCCCCCATTTCCACCGTTACCCCCCTTGCCTGGGGCACTGTCACCACCCTTACCACCGTCGCCACCTTTACCTGTGGCGCTATCACCACCCCTTCCGCCGTCACCACCCCTGCCTGCACTGTTACCGCCGTCTCCGCCTTTGCCGCCGTTGTCCTCTAGCACATATTTACCTAAACCAAGGGCACCAGCTTGAAGGGTCGAAAACACCACATACATGAAAATAAATAGTGGTGATAATATTTTCTTTATCTCCATATTGTATGCTCCAATCCTAATTCATTAGCACAGAGCATTCTTAGCCATTTCCACCTTTTCCCCCATTCCCTCCACGTCCCGCCCCGTGTCCTCCATTTCCTCCAGCACCTCCAGATCCGCCGCCATGACCCTGGCCACCACTTCCTCCGTCGCCACCTCGTCCTCCTGCATTCCCACCATTGCCACCAGCACCTCCATTCCCACCACTGGAGCCATTGCCACCACCTCCCCCATCGCCGCCTCGCCCTGCAGCGTTACCGCCGTTGCCGCCATTTTTGCCGTCACCTGCAAATAAGGGGGACGTCAATGATGCACAAATTGTTAGCGCCATGGCTATGATAACTGCCTTTTTAACAAACATGGATTCCTCCAGAGCTACTCATTTGATGGATTTGAGTTTATTCATTAAACCTACTTATATGACTTTTGAATTCGATGAAATATCACGATTTTTAGCTAATGCGTTACCTATTTTATGTTTATATGTCATGACGAATCACCTCCCTTCATCGCTGATGACATTGAGTGATCGCCCCGTAAAAATGGTTCCCTTCCGTTCCATTTTTTTGCCGGGCGACCACAAGACCCTATGGGTACCAACATGTAGCCGACCAGACTTGGGCTGCCGACTTCCACTGGTCGATATTCGCCTAGAGCGAGCAACCGGATCAGAACGGCGTACCGACTCCCATTGGTGTTGACGGCAAGGCAGCCCTGCTGACCACTTGCGGCATAGCATGGCCCATCGGTTCGTTTCCGCCTGACGTACGCTTGGACGAGACGCCTTTGGCCCAGCCGCACATCAGCTATCGTTTGCGCCGGATCCCCAGGAAGCCGCCCTGCCCCGCTTGCCGACTTCCATTGGTGATGATGACAAGCTGGCTCGGCCGTTCATTGGAACCATCAGACCTCCTGACCTTCGGGACTTCATACGGACACCAGTTCGTATTTCAGGGTCAAGGTCGTACCCGGGTAGCAGGTTTCTGATTCATTGAGCACCTCCAGGAGACCGGCGATGGCCTTGTCGGCCAAACTGCTCGCAC
>JARLHX010000004.1 GCA_031292035.1 Negativicutes bacterium
AGCGGGCAGGATTTGACATTGCAGACGAACACGGTCATTGTGGGGCAGCAAATGAACCTGCGGTGCCAGCCCACCAGCACCAATTTCCCGGCCACAAATTTTCAGTGGACCGTGCCGGGTTATACTTTGACGAATTGGTATACATCTGGCGGCTATTGGATCGATGCTATACTCTACCCCACAAACGGATATGCCCTTCCGCTCACTGCGACAAATACCCAAGGGATTAACTTTTTCTGGACCGATGGTGAAACCAATATTGCAAACGCCAGCAACCTAGTTGTGACGTGCTCAGCGACGGTTGCTGGCGCGCCCGTTACGGCCCAAGCGACATTTAATGTTCTGAAGCCCATGGTGGAGATCTCCGCACAAACGAGCGCAATAAATTTAGGCTACAGCGTTGGCAGTCAAGGCACTGATTATTCATTGTGCTTCGGGACCAATCCGACGCCTGGGATACTCTTTAAACCTACCTACGCAATGCCTCCTGGAACCAATTATAACCATGGGAATACTCAAATCGGTTTTGAATGGGTGCAGATACTCAATTACTACCGGGAAGCCGCTTATTATGTAAGTGGAACTCCTCCTGGGATACTAGAAATTACAAACGAGTTTGTACTTGACGGGCCAGCTTCATATGGATTCAGCAAAGTTTTCCTTTGGCCTAATACCGACGATTCCCCAAGTGTTCCAGCCATGACAGGTGTTTTATCAGGGGTTTCATTGACCTTGAATGCAACCATGTGGCTGATGTTCAGTCCGGGTAATGGTCAATTCGTACCGATACGACAAGTTCCGTGGTATTGCAGCGGTTCGGCGACGAACCTTGGCACCGGTTGGACAGTCACTAGTCAGAATTGGTCAACGAATCCGCCGGATTTTGACGCGGGTAAAAGTTATCCGTTTTATACCAACGGTTTGATTTCCTGGGGTATTACTGCTAAGTAATTATATGAAACGAACACCTTTCTACTTCGTATGCTTCGCGACGCTTTTGGCTGTCGCTTGCGCCGGACAATCGACCAATGCAATAACGGGTCCAGGCACGTTGGGGACGAATAGTTTTCCATTTGTTGAGAAACATGATTTAAACTCAGGCACTGCCAGAGGATATGTGACCCTGACCATTGAGAAGCCGGTGGTGGAGGCGGGAAAACCGGTGACAATCGAAGTGAGGTTGGTTAACACTGGTATGAGCCGAGATTTTTTCAACCCATATTTTAAGGGGCTTATTGCAGCCCCCGGACAAATCGCTTTGTACGATGGCAACCACAACTATCTCTGTGACGATAAGCCTTGGGTCTCCCCTTCTGCGAGAGGATATTCATGGGACGACTGGACATTTATACCGGGCGGCGGGAGCTACATTGGATTTTTCTCACTTTTAACGCCGAATTATTACCGAAGACCACTTCCGCCCGGGGATTATTATTTGCAGATTATTTATTACAAGGCCCTTATTGGCTTGGATCCGCCGTGGTCGGACACGGATCCAGATGTCGAAGCCAAGCGGAACCGGTTGAAAGATTTTGAGGCTCATTACGACCACAGCGAGCTTTTCCGGTCGAATCCGGTTAAGATCACGATCACAAAATAGCATTCTCGGTCGGCAAAATTACTTGAGGAGCCATTGGGGTCAACTTTATACATTTAACATTTAGCTGCTTTCCTTCCCAGCTCGGCGGCGCAGTCTTGCGCGCGTTTGGCTTCGATCCGGTCGCCTTTCAAGCGGGCCTCGTAACGCCGGATCGCCAGATGCACGGCCGCCGCGCTTCGCAGGCCACTGTATCGCTTGGCTCAGATTACCCTCCGGCACTTCCAGGAAGAGGTGGTAGTGATTATCCATCAGCACGTAGCCATGTTAATTGTATAAAGTTGACCCCGATGCCTTTTCTTCCGCTAAACGGATGGTTCTGAATTTCGTTTGCGCTTGACGCCGGGCGAGTGGGTGTTAGAACAGCGGCAGGTAAAAGCGCAGAAGTGACAACACAGCTTATGAATAAAACCACCACGGGAAAGGGCTGGTTTGCCGCATCGCCGACAAGGCTCCTCTGTCTGTTTGTCGTTGTTCCGGTTTTGCTGCTGGCCAACCGGGGCTGGGGTCAGGATTCGATTGTCCAACTCACCGCCGAGGCGCAGGGGTTAACGCTGGTGCCTTCCGAGCAACTGCCTGCTTTTGGAACATTCTGGCTGGTGACGCCAGCGGGACGGAACGGCTGTTCGGCAGCTCCGCTGCCGACGCCGCCGTTTGGTTTTCCACCGACATTTCAGGTGGCTGATGGACAGTTCATCGTGGACGGGACCGTGGGAGAAACCGCCAGTCAACAGACATTGGAGGCTCAAGCGTCCTTCGTGGTGAACCTCATCAACCAAATTCAAGGGGCTCAGATGGCGCGGGCAATGGCGGCAATGGATTCTCCGGGCATTCCCGGCTTTGGCGATGGCGGGGGCGTCGATGATGGGGATACGTTCACGAATTCCGATTCCTTTTACAACTTCGACACC
>JARLHX010000076.1 GCA_031292035.1 Negativicutes bacterium
CGATGTCATTTGCCGGCCCCGGCTGTCCAGCAGCACGGCGATCGCTGGCGTCCGGCCCTGCTGCTTGCCCAGCCAATCGAGCAGGGCCTCCTCGCTCTTGAAAGCCTCGGTCCGGCAGCGCGCAAATCCCGAGCAGCGTTCAATATAGCCCTGCGAGAGGGCGTCGAATCCATCTTTTGCGCCGGGCCGGGCGCCGACATGGGCAAGCGTGAGCAGCATGGGGAGGAGAATAACGCATCGCGCCGGTAAATTCCCAATAAATGAAAGATGCTACCCAAATTTGGTATACGTTGCCCATTTTCTATGTAAATTCATATAGTTGTAATATTGGCGAAACGTGAAATATGTTAATTAACTTCATGTTTTCAATAACTTATAAACTATTTTTCAGATATGCGAAGATTGGCACACGTCATGCATAGTTCATTACGCCAATAGTATGTCTATTTGGTGGAGTAAATTTCCTCGGGCCTTACCAAATATGTAGTTCAGAACCAGAACCAATTTGCAGTTGGGATAAAGCCCGGTTTCATCTCTGTATTTTTCAGTCATTTTGTATTTCAGTTGCAGAGTGGGTTAGCCCCCACCGATACGCCGAAGCATAATTAAGCGGATCGAGAAGTTCTACTAAAGGGTCTTCCCGTTCCTACTGATTTTGGAGGAGTTCAATGCGATCTTTCAAGTTGCAGAGAATATCAGTTGCCATCTTGGTGGTCTTTACAGGACTGGTCCTTGGCTTTGTTCCCCAGGCAATAGCGCAGAGCTACGCGGCGGTGCACGGCACAGTCACCGATACAACGGGTGCTGTGATTTCCGGTGCCACTACCACCGTGTTGAATACCAGCACGGGGATCAAGAACGTCACCAAGGCTGACAAGAACGGCTACTACATTTTTCCGCAGTTGCAGGTCGGCGGCCCTTACACAGTCACTATCTCTGCCCAGGGCTTTCAAAATTTCGTGGCTGGCGGTTTGACGCTGAACGTCAACGATAACCGTGAAGTCAATGGAAAGCTCGCGGTAGGAGCCGAATCGCAGACCATAGAGGTCTCGGCGACTGCGTTGCAGGTTGAAACCTCCAATACGCAACTGCAGCAGATCGCCACGTCGGATCAGCTTGAGGGTGTACCCATGGAAGGACGCGATCCTGCAGGGCTGCAAAAGCTTCAACCGGGCGTGGTCGAGTCTAACGATCGCTTTGGTACCTTCTCCAGCAACGGCAGCCAGACGGCTCAGAACTCCTACCTGCTGAACGGCGTCGATATTAATGACCCGGCGCTCCAGAGTGAAGGCATTCAGATCAATCCAGATGCACTTCAGGAAGAAAACATTGTTACCAGCACCATGAACCCTGAATTTGGCCGCAACTCCGGTGCCACGGTCAACCAGATCCTCAAGGCCGGAACCAACCATTTTCATGGCAACGGTTTCGAATTCTATCGCGACTCCTTCCTGACTAATGGCAACTATTTCACGCGCCCCCTGACACCAGGCGCAACGACTCATGAGAACTTTCATCAGAATCTCTATGGCGGCACGCTGGGCGGACCGGTCTACAAGAACAAGCTCTTCTTCTTTCTTGCTTATCAGGGGCAGCGTCGGCGGAACGCAACTACCACTGTAAACACGACGATGGATACGTCTCAGTTCGCCGGCGAGGACTCAAACAACTCGAACTACGGTCAAGGCAATGTCGCCAACAATACGCCATTCGACAACACAGTGATATTGTCCAATGGACAGCACCCCTGCCCGAAAATCCCTGCCAAGGTGTACAGCGATAGCCTGTCCTGCAGTCCAATGCCTTTTGCTGTTAATACCGCGACAGGGCTCGTGGGAGGGACGGGGACTACATGGATCCAAGCATTTGACAACGGCGTAGGCGGCGGAGCTGCAACGATCAACATTCCCACCACCTCATGGGATCCGGTTGCCAAGAAACTGATCAACAAGTTTGTGCCGACAGCCAACTTTGGATCGACTGACGCAAACGGCCAACAGAATCAGGTAAATTTCACCCCGGCCGATACATACGCTTCGGATCAGGGAATCATTCGTATCGACTTCACCCCCAGCTCGAAGGACAGCATTTGGGGGTCGACAGTATTTATGTCCAACCCCCAAACCACAACACTTACTTTTGGTGGTGGCAGCTTCCCGGGTTTTGCATCAAAGGAGGCAAGTCACTTCAAGCTCTTCTCTGTATCGTGGACCCATACCTTCAACCCTGCCATGCTGAATGAACTTCGCGGCTCCTATTATCGCAACCCCTTCATGGCGGTTGGAGTTTCCAAGGTCGACCCACCCAGCAACTATGGGTTTTCCATCAATCCGCAGGACTCCCAGTCTGGTGTGCCCTATATCGGTGTCGGGAGCTACTTCGACCTGGGCTTCAGCTATGAGGGCCCCCAGCCTCGTCTCGATACCAACCTGACCTATGCCGACAACTTCACATGGGTCAAGGGCAACCATACCCTCAAGTTTGGCGGTTCTTTTGAACAGTTCCGCGTCCACAACCCCTTTGACGTCTATAACAACGGCTATTATTCCTTCAACGGCGCTGGGAGTTACACCTCCGGCGATCCGCTCCTCGACTTTACCCTCGGCGTTCCGGATCAATTCGAGCAGACCAACAACGGTTTCATCAATGCCGTTGCTGAGGAACTCTACGGCTACGGACAAGACAACTGGAAGGTGAGCCCCGACTTCACCTTCAACTACGGCCTTTCGTGGGACGTTGAGAAGCCCAATCAGAATCACCAGGACGGCGGTCTGGGCATTGTTTGCTGGTCAAACAGCAACTACGCTTCCACCGTCTTCCCTGGTGCGTCCCCGGGGCTCAGCTTCCCTGGCGATCCGGGTTGCAACGGGGCTGGTGGCGTGGTAGCGCACTATAACCGCTTTGCTCCCAGGATTGGTTTTGCCTGGTCACCTTCCAAAGGTCCAGCCGGGCTGATCGGCAATCCGGGTGCGCATGACTTCTCGATCCGAGCGGGTTTTGGTGTCTACTACAACCGCGATCAGGAAGAACAGTCGCTGCAGAACCTTGAGGATCCGCCGTTCCTCCAGTACTCGTTGGGCGCAGGCGATTTTGGTGGGAGTCCTGGCTTCGCCAACCCGTATGCGGACGTTGCAGGCAACGGTTCGGAGACGAACCCCGCTCCGTGGGCCCCGGTTACTCCTAAGTCAACGATCAGTTGGACCAATTATCTGGAAGAGGAACTTGCTGTATTCGACAAATCGTACAGCGTCCCCTACACCTACAACTACAACCTGAATATCCAGCGCTCTCTGGGGGCCAACCTGCTTGCCCAAGTCGGGTATGTCGGTTCCGTCAGCCATCGTCTAGCTTCCTGGAATGAGGGCGACCCCATCACGGCAGCCGGCCACACGGCCTGTCTTGCCAATCCCGACTGTGCGACTAACCCATATTTCGACCGTTCTTTCCCGCAATATATGACCCAGACAGCGAACTATGCCGGTTACCCCTATTACTTGTCAGTTGCCGACCAGACCACCGAAGGAAACTCGAACTATAACTCCCTTCAGGCGAGCCTGATCAAGGCTCCAACCAACGGACTCCAGTTCACCATCGCCTACACGTACTCACACGCATTGGACGATGGGTCTGGTTATGAAAGCTCCACTGGTGGTGCTGGCCGCGTACGCAACTACACACCAGGCTTTGCCCACCTCAACTACGGTAGCTCGGACTATGATGCCCGGCACCGCTTGGTAGCGTCCTATGTGTACACCGTGCCTGTAGCCGGATTCCTGAAGAGCAATGTCTTTGCTCGTGAGGCTCTTGGCGGATGGGGAGTTAGCGGTATCACCGCACTGCAGACCGGTTTCCCGATCGGGATCCGTATGGGGACCACTCGCTCTCAATGGTGCTCTGCTGACAGCTACTTCGGCTGCGGCGACGTTCCTGTCTACTCTGGGGCCGCCATCACAAAGTCGAACATAAGAAGCTCCACCAACCGGTACTTTGACAAGACGCCCTTCACGGCTGAGCAGTGGGGAACCTTTGGCAATACGTCCAGGAACTTCTTCCACGGGCCGGGATTCGATTACACGAATGTCGCTGTGACAAAGAATGTTCACTTTACCGCCGACAATGCAAGGTACGTCCAGTTGCGGCTGGAGGCGTTCAATGCCTTCAACCACGCCAACTTTGCAAATCCGAGCGGCAACTTCAGCAGTTCCAACTTCGGCAAGGTTACAAGTGTAGACAGTTCTTCCGATCCGAATGGGGACCCGTCTGGTGGCCGCTCTGTGCAGCTTGCCGGTAAATTCTTCTTCTAATCGGAAATTGATCCATATAACTATAAAGGGCACCCCAATGGGCGCCCTTTATAGTTCCTAGACTCAGACCAGATCATCCCAAATTCCATTCTTGCTAGTCATCGGGAAGACTGCCGATCAGGCTTCTTACTGGCTCGCTATTTTGCGGCAGCCGTTTTCTTTGCAGTAGGCTTTTCCGGCGCTTTTTTCACCGCAGACTTCTTTCCGTCAACAGGTAACTTCCTGACCGCTTTCTTCGCTTTTGGAAGCGCCGCTTTGGTCTTGGGCGCTGCCGACTTAGCCTTGGCTACAGGCTTTGCTTTTGCTGTCGGCTTTGCTTTGGCCGGAGCCTTTTTGCGCGCCGCCAGGGTCTTTTTAGCGAGCGCGGCCTTCAACTCGGCGTCGAACTCGGCCGGGGAGAGCGGGCGGGCGGATTTGCGCAGCCGTTCAATGTCATAAAAGGCGCGCCGCTCAGCCAGAAACACGTGCACCA
>JARLHX010000005.1 GCA_031292035.1 Negativicutes bacterium
CTCGCGCTCCGGTCGGCGCCGCCCGACACCCGGCAGGGGGCGGTGGCCCCCTGCACCCCGATCCGTAGCGCAACCATTAGGTTGTTACTCTTGCGGATCACCGCCAGGAAGGCCACGCCCGTGCGGTCAACATCATCACTACCCACAGAACGCCGCACCACACTCACTATGACCGCCGGGGCAGCGCACCTTGACCAGGCCCAATCTCCCGCCAACAACTAAACAAGATTATTTATTATATTTTGCTCTAATCTCGAGCTAAATTACAACATTGAAGACATATCGTTACTATATATTTTACACTCATCGAATAATTCGAAAACAATCATGCGCATTGCACCTTGAGATGTTAACTATTATATTCCCTTAGATTGACGCATTGACAACCTAGTCATCGTTCGTGTATTGTAATTTCTGCTAAGATTGTTATTTCAACGTGAGAAATAATACTATGTCTGAGCAGCCCCCAAAGATGCTCCCATCATTGACTTCGTTGCGGTTTTTCGCCGCCTTGCTGATCGCCGTCTATCACTCGCTGCCAGCATGGTCTCACGATCCGCTCGTCAATCTGGTTGGGCAGGCTGGGTGGCTCGGCGTTTCTTATTTTTTTACTTTATCAGGATTTGTGTTGATGTGGAATTTTGATCCCGCATTGCCCTGGACGATTTTTGTTTGGAAACGTATATCTCGTATTTATCCTGTGCATTTTGTTTGTCTATGTGTTTCTCTTTTGTCTTTTTTGTTTTTCGGCCAACCCTTGGCGGGATATTACGGCACATTCCGGGGGACGATCGCGAATTTTCTCCTTATTCACGACTGGTATCCCCACCATCCTGAAGTAAGACAAGCCTGGAATGGCGTATCATGGACTCTGTCCTGCGAATTTATGTTTTATTTATTGGCGCCATATATTTTCCCCTACATGTTGCGTAATCGTCACATCACCCGGGTTTTCTCGTCTGTGGTTTCTCTTTGGGGATTGTTGCTATTAGTTTCACTATATGGCGCACATGAAAATAATACAGGCATCACAGATTTTCTATATTTTCATCCAATTCCAAGATTAGTAGAGTTTATGCTTGGCGCCTCCGGGGCGATTTTGATACGGAAGGGGTGGACGTTTAGTTCTTTGCCGCTATCCGTTGTTGTTTTGGTCGTTCCTGTCGCTCTTTACTGCATCTGGGTGCCAGAAAATGCCGGCCGGCAAGGCGCTGTGATGATACAACTATTTATACCAGGATCTTTTTTGCTGATAATGTCGCTTGCTAGAGGGGATGTGGAGGGGATCAATTCATGGTTGCACAATAATTTACTCGTTTATTTTGGGAATATTTCCTATGCATTTTTTATGGTACATGCGTTGATTCTTGGTATTGTCAGTTTATTTATTTCTCGATTTCTCCAAATTTTCTCCACTAAACCACTTTGGGGAGATCTGATGACAATCATATATCTTTGCATTGCTGCCAGTGTTGCAGCCATCGTTCACAAAAAACTCGAAATTCCTGCAAGGCGTTGGCTCCTATCGATGCCCTGGAACCGATGATCGCCGTTCTGCGGCACAACGGCGCCACGCAGTTGGAGCCAATCCAGCCCACGCCGGTCGGCCGCAAGACGCGCTTTCGCCATGCCGATGGCCTGGTGGCCGAATACGTCGAGCACACCGCCTGAACCCACGAACGGGGTGCAGGGGCCTTTGCCCCTGCCAGGTGCCGGGCAGCGCCCGGCCGGAGCGCGAGGCGGCGCCTCGCCCGCCCGAAGGGCGGCCCGAAGCGGACGCCGTGATGCGTGACCGCCGCCGGGCCCCAACCCTGGTATAATAGCCGTGGCCCCCGGGGGTCCGGTGGGCGGATGCAGGCCCGAGAATCCCTGTCCGACGACAGGCGACATCGTGTCGGTGGGTGTCCGAATGGA
>JARLHX010000077.1 GCA_031292035.1 Negativicutes bacterium
GGCGAGAGAGGGCCGCAAGCGATAGCAGTATGCACTACCCCGGCACACTAGAGTATTATGCTAATGTCTGTTCGAGTCGAGCTCGGCGCGTTGCTCAGGCGGTCCGAGCTTAGTGTCCAGCCAATTCTGTCCATGACTGTTAACGTTTTAAATTTCTTGCAATTGCTAGCTCGCGATGCAGCTGGAATTTGGGCAAAAGTTTGGGCAGACCCACCGGCTGCCGCAGTTAGCTATAGTTTGGGCAAAATGACCAAAACTTTAGGCAGATTGAAATGATTGGATGATCCTTTCCCAGGCCAATCCGCGTGCACTAGGCAGTCAGATGAGCCATGATAGTCGAGTAATATCTTGCCGGTGCCCTCGGACCGATCCGCAAGGCCATGGCACTGAGAATCCGATTCGGCTAAACTTTTAAGGCTCGCGCTGCCAGCTGCATGATATTATGACTGCACTTCCAGTGAAATCTTTGAACTCCAAGGGGTTCGAACCCTTGCCTCTTTCGAGACTAGAACCTGAATCTAGCACCTTAACCACTCGGTCAGAAGTCCAATTGATGAGAGAAAGCCACAGCATAATATGCCCTCCATCTGCACTGACTCAGAGTCTCATCACACCGGCGGTTCGTGATGCGAGGATGCCGGGCGACAGTCCTCTCCCGAGCCGAGGCAGCTGGTTGACCTACGTCATGAGAAAGGACTGTCATGATCAGAATCATGATTGGATGTGTGACAATAATTTGGTCAGCCCAAATTGAATTTGGTCAATAATTTGGTCAGCGGCTTTTCTGACCAAATTAATTTCAAATTGGGCAATAATTTGGGCAGACCAAATTCATATGAATCTAGCACCTTAACTACGACGTCGATCTCTTGTCCAGCAGAGTCAATGATGCATGCAGGGCTTTGAATCAACATGGCGGCGTGGCCAGCTCGCGATCCGATTCGCCATTCATATGAATGGTTTCCAAACGAGCGAATTGAGTAATTCGAATTAATTTTAACCCTTCGTGGGCGGATGGGCCGCCAATACCGGCCCGGGCACCTTTCGCATGCTCCTGCTCTCGAACCAGCGGTGTGACCGGTAGTATACCGAGGGTGTGTGTGTAGTGTCGTTGAGCGCGCTGTATGATCAGTACGAGCGTGCGAACGGGAAGTGCGGCACAAGCAGGGCCGCACGAGGCAAAAAGAGAACGTTGGCCGACCGTTGGCCGAC
>JARLHX010000006.1 GCA_031292035.1 Negativicutes bacterium
AAGCCGCCAAGGCTCATATGAAGAATCAACTCGACGGTTCACACTCTTAAACCAATTTAGTGGAAAGTATTCGAAAGAAAAGAGAAAAAACAAATGGATTCCAGCACGAAGGATCAGGTCGAAGGCAAGCTTCATGAAATAGAGGGTGGCATTAAGAAGAGAGCGGGACGGATAACGGACAATCCCAACATGGTGGCCGAAGGCCAAAGCGAAAAATTCAAAGGCCAAGTCCAAAAGAAAGTTGGGCAGATTGAAAAGGTGTTTGAGAAGTGAAAGGAAGGCCCACAATGTTGATACTCATTACAATTTGGTTGTTGGCTTTGGGTGTCGGTGGGTGGTACTACGGCCATAGCCGCTGGGGTTTTGGTGGCGGCGCTGGCATCGGGATAGGAACCATCGTAGTGATTCTCCTCACGGTCAACCTGCTGGGCGTTTACCACTGAGGGCATGCCCGCCACTCACCACGCCTCAGTATTTACCAAACCCCTGCTGACGGCCGGCAAATCGCCGGCCGTCACGGAAGGAAGACGGTGTTAGGGGTTAATGACGGTCGGAGGTCACTTCAGATATCTGCGTCCGGCCTCCTCACCTTGGCAGGCGTAATCCGCCAAACAGGTATAGGGCTACCAGGATAATCAGGACCACGCCGACGATCCCGATACCCCCACCAGAACCCCATCTTTGGTATCCGTAATAGCCGCCGCCTCCGCCGAATAGGAGCAGCAGAACGACAATAAGCAAAATTAATCCCATGGGAGTCTCCTCTCAGCTAGTAACATCCTTTGACCAGAATGTCCGGTATCATGATGGGTCCCTTTGGCGGGTTGCTTTGACACCTGACAGAATTCCTAACCCCAGCATTACGATTGCACCCACGACAATCCAGTGTGCCGGGATATGCATCAAATGGGCGCCGTATATCAAACCCCCAATCAAGATCACGTATCCCGCGGCGTAAATTCCAAACGACATGGCGTCTCCTCCTTGACAATGCCGAGGCGC
>JARLHX010000007.1 GCA_031292035.1 Negativicutes bacterium
GCAGCTCGGTCGTCAATTGGAACGGCTCGGCCCTGGCCACCACGTATGTCAACAGTACTCAGCTCAAAGCATCTGTGCCGTCCAGCCTGATCGGCTCAACCGGTTCTGTTGCAGTGACAGTCTTCACCCCAACACCGGGGGGTGGCACTTCCGATCCGCTGTCTTTCACAATCAATAACCCGCTGCCTACAACGATCAGCCTCAGCCCAAACAGCGTGGTAGTGGGAGGCGGCACATTTCCACTGACCGTCAATGGGACGAATTTCGTTAGCAGCTCGGTCGTCAACTGGAACGGGTCGGCCCTATCGACCAGCCTTGTCAGCAGCAGCCAGCTCACGGCCACCGTACCGGCCAACCTGATCGGATCAACCGGCTCGGCTGCTGTGACGGTCTCGAATCCAACTCCAGGGGGTGGGACTTCCTCACCGCAAACCTTCACGATCAATAACCCGCTGCCTACCACGACCGGTCTCGACCCAGCCAGCGTGCTGGTGGGAAGTAGTGCAATTTCACTGACGGTCAACGGGACGAACTTCGTCAGCAGCTCAGTGGTCAATTGGAACGGGTCGGCCTTATCGACCAGCTTCGGCGGCAGCACTCAGCTCACGGCAACGGTACCGGGTAACCTGATACTATCAACCGGTTCTGCTGCAGTGACGGTCTCCAACCCAACTCCTGGGGGAGGGACTTCCTCGCCGCGAACTTTCACGATCGATAACCCGCTGCCGGTTCTCAACAGCATCAGCCAAACCAGCGCAGCTATTGGCAGCGCGGGGTTTACCCTGACGGCCAACGGTTCGAGCTTCGTCAGCAGCTCAGTGGTCAATTGGAACGGGTCGGCCCTGACCACCACTTTTGTCAGCAGCGCTCAACTCACGGCGGCCGTACCGGCCAGCAAACTTAGCAGCGCCGGGACAGTTTCTGTGACTGTTTTCAACCCGGCTCCCGGCGGCGGCAGCTCTTTGGCGCAGACCTTTACGCTGAATAACCCCTTACCGGTGCTCAGCAGCCTTTCCCCAACCACACGCGCTACCGGCACTCCGGCCTTTACGCTGTCAGTTTCCGGCAGCAGCTTCGCTCCAGGCGCAATCGTCCGCTGGAATAGCTCCGATCTGCCCAGCACTTTTGTAAACAGCGGCTTGCTGACGGCGGCAGTCCCGGCGACAGACCTCACAAACCCAGGGACAGCGGTGATCAGCGTCTTCAACCCGGCGCCCGGCGGTGGTCTTTCGGCGGGATCGCTCAATTTGACGCTGTACTCGATCGATCCGGCTTACGGCATTGCAGTCTCAAATTTGCGGCCTACTTTTGATTGGCCCGCTGTGGCTGGCGCCACTTCCTACACCTTGCAGGCCTCCACGAATAGGGGCACGCTATCTTCGGGCTTCCTCAATAAGACCACCAGCACGGCGAGCTACAGCCCAACCAGCGACATACCGGGCAACGTTGCGATCTACTGGCGGGTGCGCGCCATGGTGAATAAGGTGTGGGGCGCCTGGTCAGAAACCCGCCTGTTTTACAGTCCCAACCCACCCAAGGCCCCCAAACTCAGCTCGCCTACCAACAATGCACTTACTTCCAATTACCTGCCCAGCCTGAAATGGAGTGAGGCCAGCCTGCCGGCGAACACTACCTTTGACCATTATGACTTGCAGATAGCCAATAATACGGGCTTTACTGTTGGTCTGATGGAACCAAACACACCTCCGATAACGACCCCAATCTACACGTTTACTACTCCGCTTTCTACCAACACCGGTTACTACTGGCGGGTGCGAGCCTACAATACTGCCGGACAATTCAGCGATTGGTCGAGCGTATATTATCTCCGCTCGGCCCTACCCCCGCCGACCATACCCAACCAGGGGAACGGTGATCCTACCTCAAGCCTGAAGCCGACCTTTAACTGGGGGCCCGTTGACGGCGCCTCCAACTATACCCTCCAGGTCTCAACCAGCAGCAAGTTCAGCAGCCTGAGCCTGAATAAAACAGTGACCTTTAATAGCTACACCCCAACCAGCAACCTGCCGTCCGGTCGTTTATTGTACTGGCGGGTACGGGCCAACGGCAGCAATGGGCCGAGCCTGTGGTCAGGGGGCAGCTTCAATACACCCTAAATTAAGCAGAGACGCCGGGCTAGCTGGCGCAACACCCCTTCGGGTGCACTAAGAGTGTGCGCAGTACCCCTACGGGTACACCAAGGGTGAACAGGTTGGCGCAAATGCGCAAAATATTGCGTCTCTACATAAGCGTATCTTGACACTGGGGGTTGGAACTTCTATACTGGATCAAATCTACCCACAAAAACCTTCTTCCGGTAGGGAGTGTTTAAAATGGTTTCAAGACAGTTTGATCTCCAGTGTATCCTACCCCCGCATCTTCAAAATAACATATCGCAATTCGGGTCAGAAACCCAACGCCTCAGGGCGCGGCAAACCGGCCAGATTACCAATCAGATGCGCGAGGCCCGGCAGGCCATGGACGTGATTACAGATGCTCCCCCTTCGGC
>JARLHX010000078.1 GCA_031292035.1 Negativicutes bacterium
ATTTCCGCCGGAAACAAAAAAACGCCGCGCTGATCCGCAAGGACCAACCCGGCACATTTTCTCTTTAGCTGCTTCTCTTCAACACGTTAACCGGCGTTAACGCCGCGTTCACCCGCAGCATCCTTTTAGGGGTGACGTGTCACCCCTAAACCCCATGCGAAGCATGGACAGCTTTTGACCTTCCCCGATACCGCGCGGTAACCAGAGCACAACGCCTCGCCAGAGACAGTAAGGCCGCCCCCGAAAGGCGGCCTGCATTCATTCGTTTTCATCATTCGAAGAAGAACCCTTCGCGAAAACTTTCTCCGCGAGACCAACGGCTCCCTGGATGATCAAAAAATCCGCAATCCCAAGTGGCATCGTATAAAAAAGAGTAGGCGCATGTCCTTGGGGCCAGCGAACCATAAAAACTAATGGGACGTGGAGCGCCAAGATAACAGCAATGATCGCCCAGAACCAGACGTGTTTCCTCAAATACCAGCGGAGTTTGATGGCGAAGAGTATCACAGCTAGCACAATGCAGGCGGCCAGACCTGCATCGGCGTTGTATAAGAAAGTGAAGAGAAAGAACACCGGTGCCACCATAACCCCGATTAGGAGGCCTGTGTAGTCGACAGGTTCTTTATCCTCAGGTGGCTCATAATCAAACACGCGCATTCTCCAGCATACGAAGCCCTGGCCTCCAGAATTTTCCTACCAGCATTTCGAGATCGTCACGCCTAATTGGTAACCGTCGTACAATCCCGTCGCGAACGAGAGAGCATTGCCGAGGACTGGAATCACCTTGCCACCTGCTATGGCCGCATCTGCAAACGTAAGTCCAAGTCCTGCACCCGCAGATGCTGCTCCGTAGGGTGCTTCATCATGAAGTCCCGTGGCTATCCCATAGCCTGCACCAGCATACGCAATGCCAGTAGCTATCCTGCCACCAGCGGCACCGGCCGAAATCATGTTTCCCAGCCCAGGTATCATGCCAAGAACGTCAAACCCAACGGAGCCAGCACCCAGCGCGATAGCTGCGCCACAATTCTTCGGCCGTTGTTGAGTTGGTGTAGCGGACGTCCCGTTATTTGGGGAAGAACTCCCTCCGTCCCCGCCATTTTGGGGGACCGTGAGTGACAAATAGCCTGTGCCAGATGACTGCGAAAGATCGAAAATGTCTCCCGCAGAGACGGTAATAGAACTGTAAACGGTCCCATTACCATTTGTCCCACCAACTGAGACATAGGTCGAAGAGAAGCCGTCACCTCCTCCGAAATTACTTTCTTGTATCGCCAGCTGGCAATCGTACTGTGTCATTCCCATGCAATTGCCTAATCCAAGCGAATCCACGGTCTGAAGCGGCTTGTTTCCGACATACGCGTACCGGTTCCAAGTCTGCGGATTATTGGGCCGGGCAACCCCCAAACCGGCTGGATCTGGTGAGAGCCATCGTCCTTGTACAGGA
>JARLHX010000079.1 GCA_031292035.1 Negativicutes bacterium
CCGCAATCTCATTGTCGCTTTTCTTGCTACTCGTACTGGGAACCATAGACTTTGGATATCTGTTCTCTACGAAGCTTACCCTCCAGAACGCAGTGCGGCAAGGGGGACGGTACGCCATCACGGGGCAATGCATAACCGGCAGTGACGGTTCGTGCTCCCTAACAAGATACAACTCAATCATCCAAACCGTCGAAAATACCTCACTCGGCGTGGCGCAGAGCTCCGAGATCGTCCTACAGTGTACGGATCAAGGCGGAGGATGCCCCACCCAAGCTGGTGGGCCCGGTGACATCGTGACCATCACGGTAACCCACCCCTATCATTTTATGACCGGGCCGATCGGGGCGTTCTTTTCCAGCCAGTCGTACACCATAACGGTAAGTTCGGCTTTTACCAATGAAGCCTTTCCACCCAGCGAAAGTTAGGGGGGGCGTATGAAGACAAAGATGAAAAAGATGAAAAAGATAAATAGGGAAGAGTCGGGTCAGGCGTTGGTAGAATTAGCGTTCGCGCTCGTCCTGCTGTGTGTCTTCGTCTCTGGAATCATTGACTTCGGCCGAGCCATCTATGACGTTGAGGTAATGAAAAACCTCGTGGGAGAGGGTTCCAGCATGGCTTCGCGTACGACCACTCTTCCCATGACAGTGACCACCCTGGTTAATGACGCGGGAGCGGACATCAACCTAGGCACCCAGGGATGCGTCATTGTCACCTCTGTTACGAACAACCCTAGTGGTGCAGGCCAGGTGGTCACAGGCCAAGCTTCTCAGTGTGCGATCGCAGCTAGCAGTAAAGTCGGCTGCCTCAAAGGACAAGGAAGCTGCGGAAGCTCGAGTGCTATTCTCCCCCCAGCGGCAGTTAACGCACTGGCAACGGAACCCACGGGGTCTTCCATTTACGTGACCGAAATCTACTACACTTACAACACCGTCACCCCCATAGTGGGGCTGTTAGGAACGAGCGTACTGCCATCTCAGTTATACAGCGTGGCTTATTACTAAGGAAGGGTATGCATATGCGCAATGCCAACATTGTAAAGAGCGACCGAGGGCAAATCATGGTCATTTTCGCTATGGTTCTGCCCATCCTTATACTGTTCGCTGGGCTGGCCATCGACGTGGGAATTCTTTATGTCACTAAGGCCAAGCTATCGACGTCTGTGGATGCCGCATGCCTCACGGGCATGAAAAACTTGGCGTCAGGGGAGACGAACGCTGCGCAACTGGCCACCGATATGTTTCAGGCCAATTTCGGGCCTAATCCGCCTGTCCCAACCGTCTCGTTCCCCACCGATACCTACGGCAACCAGCAGGTCAAGGTAACGGCCACTGCTTACGTGAATACTCTTTTCATGCGCTATCTCTCGCAATGGGCCAGCGTACCGGTGAGCGACACCGCTGTGTCAACCCGGGGCAAGCTGGTCATGTCCATCGTGTTAGACCGATCAGGCTCAATGAGCGGGGATAATGGGGCAGCGGCACTAACAGCCGCCGTTCCAATCTTTGTTGCTGACTTCGATAATTTAACCGACGAGGTGGCGATGATTAGCTTCTCTGACAATGCGACGGTGGACTATGCAATCAATTACAACTTCATAACGCCGATTGATAATGCGGTCAGCGGTCTGAGTTTCGCCGGCGGCACATTCGGCACGGGCGCAGGGTCCAATCCAGTCCTTCTTACCGATCCCAATGCGCCCCCACTGTCGATGGCTCAAAAACAAAACGACAGCGTCACCATAAATCCGGGGGAGAACGTAATCAAAGTGGTAGTGTATTTCACTGACGGCTTGATGAACACCGTTCAGGACAAGCTTCATTGCGGGGGTACAACCAATAACACTTTAACGCTTCTCAACTATGGAGGGTTCGACTCAGGATCCCAAGTCGACATCTTCGATCCTACCAGTGCAACAACTGTCTTTGACACTTATACAGGCGGCGCCGGGGGCTTCAAGTACGGCAACGGAAACACCATTTGCAAGGATGCTTCCGGAAACCCCGTAATCACGTTTCCCTCGCAGAAATGGGGAACACAGAAGTCATTTAACCAGACCACCACGGTCACCCCTGAAGCCCAGTACCGTGCCATTCAAACTGCCATCGCCATGCGTACCGAAAGCCCTGTCCCCACATATATCTTTACTATCCTGTTGGGCACCAACACTACCGCTACAGCCCTCCTGAAGCAACTTGCAAATGACCCTAGTTCTCCAAATTACATTTCAAGCCAGCCAGCAGGGGAGTTTTTTCTTATACCAAGCTGTTCGGGTAGCGCTCTCGCGACCTGCGAAGCTGAACTAAACACAGCCTTCCAAACCATTGCCGCCAAGGTTCTTTTACGGCTAACGCAGTAGCATCCCATCGGGGTGCGACCTTCAAGAGGGGGTCGAGAAGTTTACCTCCCGGCTAGGCGGTACTGCCCCGGTGCCGTAGCGGGAGTGCCGACGGAGGTGGTTCAGGAGGCATCATGTCTTACTTCTCGGGCACTGCCACCCTCAGCGACGGCAATGTTCTTCTGGGTCCATGTTCTGGTACTGACGGTGATCCCTCGGGCCAGTACCGCGGTCGGACGGTACCGGCATGAACTGCTCGACACCCGCTGTGGGCGGCTATGGAACCATCTTCAACATGGGAGGTAATCCCGGTTCCAGTTCTTTTGCCGTCGGCAGCCTCGTCACCGATAAAATTGTAAGTGGTGGCAGCCCGGGCATCAGCATGATCCTAAACAAGAACAAGTATTTTCCCCAATTGATGGTGGTTTTCTGAAGTGATGACCCAGAAGTAATGCGAGATGATCTGACCGACTGTACAAAGCCAGCTTGAGTTTGGCAGGGTGGCGGCCTGCAAGATACCTCTTGGTAAGACCGTATCGCTGTCGTAATCCAATTGTGGCGTGGGTCGCATAACGATACGGAATGCGGGACGCTCTCTTAATCGAGAGAGCGTTTCCCAAGAAAGTGCGTTCAAGGGCTGCGGCCCACAGTCGTTCCAGAGGTTGGAATGATCGGACACTTCTGGTGAGCGCAAGTCCGAGTCACGGGCCGAACGCCGCAGTCAAGGCCAAACGAGAACCGACAGAAAGAAATGGCTACTCAATTTTCGTTGTCGAAACTGGGAAATCCAGATCCGCAACATCATTTGAGATTGTGGATTGCCTGTGTTGCCTTCTTGACGTTGGGGCAGATCGCCGCGACGGTCTTTGTTCCTCGCTCGCCTCGGCTCACTCTAATCAACGATGTCATTGAGTTTCTTCTCATCTTGTCGGCGTTGCTGGTCTTCCTGGTAAACGCGAGCGCCAGCCCGAGACCAACTCGACTGTTCTGGATGCTGCTGGCAGCATGGTGGGGTGTGACGATTGTCTCGCAGGCGATGTGGATGTATTTCGACCTGGTGCTGCGCAAGGAAGCACCCAATCCGTTTGTCGGCGACATTCTGCTGTTCCTGTCCAATATTCCATTCTTAGCAGCTCTGCTCTTGCAGCCCCACCTTGACCCGGTTAAGGGTCGTGAGTCCAGGGGTACCGTCGATTTTCTGTTGCTGCTTTTGTGGTGGCTTAATCTCTACTTGTTCTTCGTGGTGCCCTGGCAATACGTCGTACTGGACGAGGCCAAATATGGTTCCAACTATAACCAGCTCAATGGTTTACTGGATATTGTGCTGCTGTTGACCCTGGGTTTCTTGTGGAGTCGGTGTTTGGGACGCTGGAAATGGTTTTATGCGTTTTTTTTTGGCGCACAATTGCTCATAACGACGAGTCGTTA
>JARLHX010000080.1 GCA_031292035.1 Negativicutes bacterium
GAACCAGATCGGCACCATAACCGAGACCATGCAGGCGATAGACATGGCCCACCGGGCCGGGTACACCACGGTGATCTCCCACCGCTCAGGGGAGACCGAAGACACGATCATCGCCGACCTGGCGGTAGCCGTCGGGTCGGGCCAGATAAAGACCGGTTCGCTTTCCAGATCCGACCGGCTCGCCAAGTACAATCAACTGCTTCGAATCGAGGAAGAACTCGATGGCTCCGGGTGCTATGCGGGTCTATCCGGTTTCAAACTGGTCCAGGGCTGAGGGTTTTGCGGCGCGGGGCAAGCCGGCTGATGCGGCCTTTGCATTGCCGCTTGACCTGACGACTGTTTTCGAGTAAATTGTTGTGATTACCAAGGCGGCATACCCAAGTGGCAAGGGAGCGGTCTGCAAAACCGTTATACAGCGGTTCAAATCCGCTTGCCGCCTCCAGAAAATTCAAGGGGTCAGCTCATGTCGGGCTGACCCCTTTTTGCTCAGAGTGTTCATATAGGTGTCTATCGAGCAGGATTTTCCCCCACCAACGTCTTCTATTCTTCCTTGCTAACAGTGTTGTATCGCTTGAACACGCTCTTCGTTTTGTGGGCGCTTGCCGCCATGATACCAGAGAAGTCATGACCTTGAAGCCGCCAGTTATTGATTGCCGCATGCCGCAAATCGTGAAAAGTGAAATTTTCGATCCCGGCCTTTTTTTCGCCTCATCAAATACCCGCTGAAAGGTGCTCCCCCATGCCTTGCCTTTATATGGGAAGATTCGGAAAAAAGTCGGCGGGCAATATGGGTAAAAGGTAGTAGGGAAAGGCAAAATAGTCTACAGTATGTAGTAGCAAAATACAGTCCGGTCGGTATTGTAATTTCGGGCAAGCAGAACGATATGAAATTCTGAGTGTTCTGAGTGGATTTCCCGGGGGTGCGACTTGCGGTACGCAAAATTCGATGAAAATAAGGCATTAACCGCCGTGCTCTTTGTTGCCCGGGAGCTTCAAACGAAGAGTCCCGAAAAGCGGGCCGATTTGTACAAGCTTCTGAAGGTCCTGTATTTTGCCGACCGCGCACACCTATCAAGATACAACCGGACCATTGCCGGCGACCACTATGTAGCCATGAGTAAGGGGCCTGTTCCGTCCAGAATTTTTGACATGATAAAATCCATTAGGGGGGATGGATACTATAATTCGAAATCTGCATTCTTTGGGGCGAAATTGTCCAATTCTCTGCATGTCCAGGCTCACATTTCGATCATCCCGATGGATGAGCCAGACTTTGATGAGCTTTCGGAAACCGATGTGGAATGCCTAAAGGAAGCTATAGAAGAGTACAAAAATTTCACCTTTGGTCAGCTAAAAAATGCCTCGCACGATGAGGCCTTTGAGAAGGCCGATGAAGACGACTGCATAAGTTTCGAAGACATGGCGGCCGCCGGAGGCGCTGACCAACGTGAGATAGGCTTTGTTCGAAACTGGCTTGAAAATGAGAACTTCCTTCCCGGATGACACCCAAGCTTGGAGATTCATTCTCGAAAGAAGACCGAGACAAACACGCGGAAAGATTACTTGCCAAGGGCGCGGTCCTGCGCCTATTTAGTGCCGACATAAATAACCAAAAGATAAAACGTCTCATAATCATAGGAACTGCCGGCCAAGGCATTTTGGGTAAGATATACATAAACTCAAACCCGCAGTCCGACCATTCGCAAATACACCTTGAAGCATCGAGTCGAGACTATCTGGAACATGACTCCTATGTGGACTGCAGCCGAATCTACGAAGATGATAACGAGACATTGCTCGAAATACTCAAGAAAGATTTGTCGTGCTACATCGGACAGGTTTCCACTGCCGATATGGCCATGATCGAGGCCAAGCTAAGAATCGCCCGGACGATTCCACCGAAGCAGAAGCGTCGGTTTGGCTTGATTGAGTAAAATCCTCAGGTCTCCTCAAACAAATCCTTCACCTTCACCGCGAAGCCTAAACATGGATTCCTGGATCTTCAATCCTGAGGCACCAGGGGCATTGGGTTCAGCCTTGATCTTGATGTAAGACCGCCGCGTTACGACCTGTTCTGGATGGTGGGACGAGAATAGATCGATGGTGTTGTAGGGTTGAGGTGCAGGCTTCCAGCCGCGATCAAGACAAGTCGCGGCTGGAAGCCGCTCCTACAAAGACTAGGAATTCCCGGCAGAACCAATTTACCGTGCCTGAGGCACCGTGCCCCTTGCGGTTAATGAGAGCGAAGGC
>JARLHX010000081.1 GCA_031292035.1 Negativicutes bacterium
TCAGGCGGCGTTGCTTGGTTGTTATCTGCGAGCGAGAAGATGTGTGTTTCGCTGTAACCCAACGCTTCCGATAATTCCGCCATCGCGTCATTGCGGTTATTCTCGGCTTTCAGCATCAACAGATTGGCGTCGTCCATGCCCTGACTGGCGATGCTGAGATCGAGATCGGAGCGCAGTTTGACATCGCGTAACTGTGTCATCTGATCGAGCAGGGTTTTACGAGTCTTGAGGGTGTCCTGCGCCACTTTGATAAGGGCTTGGGCGCGTAGGGCATCGTAGTATGCGCGCGTGACATTGAGCAACACGGCGGAACGGGAGTATTCCGCGCGTTGTTTCTGAGCTTCAAAGGCTGCCTTAGTCGCATCAACCATCGCGTTTGTGCGTCCGAAATCGGTGATGAGCTGGCTAACGCCGACGCCGACGGAACCACGATCAATGACGGTTGGGTTATTGAGGCCGCCGGTTGCTGCAAGACGGGTGCCGTCATCGGCAAAAGCGCGAATGGCGTTACCGGATATTTGCGGGAAATAGCCGGAGCGCGTCGCCGTTATCTCTTCCTCGGCGGCGCTAGCTTCGTAATCGCTGGCCTTAATTTGCGGGTGGTTGGCGAGCGCCATATGTTGTGCCTCGGCCAAGGTGAGGGATTGCACGGGTGCGTCCTCGGCGCGGGCAGGTATGGAAAGCAGTAAAGCCACCATGCAAGCGGCAAAGAATGTCTTTTTCATACGGAACCTCTGACGGGATGGGGCGCATCGTGCGAATGGCGCGAGGCGCGGCGGTAAACCAGCAAATAGGCGGCGGGAACAATGAAAACCGTCAGCACGACCGACAGGCTAAGGCCACCGATGATGACGCGCGCCAGTGAGGCATAGGCTTCGCTGCCTGCGCCTAGCGCCAACGCCATCGGGATAAGCCCGATGATCGTGGCAAGCGAGGTCATAAGGATAGGACGCAAACGAATGCGGCAGGAAAGCGCGATAGCTTCGGATACGCCGCGATTTTCTTCCTCGCGCAAACGGTGCGCGAATTCGACGATAAGGATGCTGTTTGATACGACGATGCCGACCATCATCACGATGCCCATGAGCGACATAACATTAAGCGTGGTGCCGGTGACAGCCAGCATGACGGTAGCCCCGGCGATACCCGGTGGTACGGCAAGAAGAATAACAAAAGGGTCGATGAAAGATTTGAACTGCGCGACCAGCACCAGATAGATGAGCAGAACGGACATCAACAGACCGAGGCCGAAGCTGGTGAAGGACGTATGCATAGCTTCGACCGAGCCGCGAACCGTGACCTTGATATTGTCCGGCACTTTTGTTTTGGTGATGATAGAGTTGACCTTGGAAGCCATTGCGCCGAGGTCTTCGGCCTTGGGCGAAACATAGACATCTATGACCCGCTTCAACTGGTAATGATTGACGACGGTGGGGGCCAGCATCGGCTTGATGTCGGTCACGGTGTCGAGCCTTGCAGTGTCCTTCTGCCCCGCCGCGCGGATGGGAATGGCTTTGAGGTCGTCCAGCGTTTTGACGGCATTTTCTGGATATTGGACGGTGAGCATATAATCATTGCCGCTCTTGGGATCGACCCAATAACTCGGCGCAATCATCTGATTTGAGGTCAGGGCGGTGATGATGTTGTCCACGACTTCTTTTTGCGACAGTCCCATTTCACTCGCGTATTGGCGGTTGACGTTGATTTGCAACGAGGGCGCGTCGATATCCTGCGGAATAAAAACATCGCTGACGCCGGACAATGCCTGCACTTGATGCGCGATGTCGAGAGCGGTGGCATATGATTTTTCGAGATTGTTGCCGCTGACCTGAATGTCGATAGGGGCGGGCAGACCCATATTCAGAACGGCATCGACAAGGCCGCCGGACTGGAAGTAGGTAGTCAGTTCCGGCAGTTCCTGCTGCGTGGCCTTGCGGACTTTATCCATATAAACATAACTGCCTGTTTTGTGATTTTCCTTGAGGCTGACTTGCACGAAGGCGGTATGTGAAGCGGTGTTACTGGTGTAAATCGCCGAGAAGCCGGGAGTGACGCCGATATTGGAAGCGATGGCGTCGAGATCGTCAGGGGAGACAATGCGGCGCACGATGTCCTCGACTTTTTTGACATCTTCTGCGGTGTTTTCGAGCCGCGTTCCCGTCGGGGCTTTGACATTGATGACGAACTGGCCGGGGTCGGTACGCGGAAAATAGGCGACACCGATCAAAGGGGCGGAGAGCATGAGAATGCCGCATGCGCCCAGTAAGACACCGAGAGAGTATTTGGGCCGCGCCAGCACCTTGCCAATCCAATGGTCATAGGCGGCGAGCAGGCGCTCAAAATGGCCGTTGAACCATTGATTGAAGCGACCGCTGAAAGAAGTCGGGCAGAAAGCACCGGCAGCCATCGCTTCGCCACCGGTTTGGTGTCCACCCTCGGCTTTCAGGTATTTCGCGCAGAAAAGAGGCATGACGGTCATCGCCACGACATAGGAGGCGAACAGCGACAGTACGACGGCGATAGCTAGAGCAGAGAACAGGTACTTGCTGACGCCATAGAGGAAAGTGACAGGAAAAAATACGATGGCTGTGGTGAGGGTGGCGGCCAGCACCGGCAACGCGACTTCGCGGCCTCCGACTTCTGCTGCCGTAGCTGCATCTTCGCCCGCTTCAAGATGGCGGAAGATATTTTCGAGAACGACGACCGAATTATCGATAAGGCGCGAGAATGCGAGCGCAAGGCCGCCCAAAATCATCGCATTGATGGTATCGCCGCCCATATAGAGAACAATAAAAGTGGCAAGGGCAGAGAGCGGAATAGACAGGAACACGCCTGCCGTCGCCCGCAGGCTGCCAAGAAACACCATAATCATAATGCCGGTCAGCAGCAGGCCCATCAGCCCTTCATGGATAAGATTATCGATGGCATTTTTGACGAAAATGGATTGGTCGAACACGACCTTGGCGATAAGATTTTTGGGGACATCGGTCAAATGCGCCACGGCATTCTTGACGCCGTTGACGATGGAAATGGTGTTGGCATCGCCGCCTTGTTTCATCACCGGCAGATAGACCGAAGGCTGGCCGTCGATTTGCACCATATTCAACTGGATTTGCGCTGCGTCTTTGGCTTCGCCGATATCGCCAACCATGACGCTGGCGCCGCCGACGGTTTTGATCGGCACATAGTTGATGTCAGCCATATCGTTGATCTGGCTGTTGGTGAACAGGTTGTAATCATAGGGGCCGACTTTGACATCGCCCGACGGCAAAATGAGATTGGCGTCGTTGACGGCGCGCACGACATCCATCGCGCTTAGCTGGTGCGCTTCCAGTTTGGCGGGATCCACATAGACCATAATTTGCCGGTATTTGCCACCGAAAGGTTGCGGCACCGATGCCCCCGGAATGTTGGCGACCTGATTGCGGACATTATATTGGCCGAGGTCGCGCAATTGCGCCTCGGTCAGACCGTCGGCTTTCAGGGTAATGAGACAGACCGGCAGGCTCGACGCATCGAATTTGAGGACGACCGGCGGCAATGTGCCGGGCGGCAATTTGCGCAGATCGGCCATAGCGAGATTGGAAATCTCAGTCACGGCGGCGTCGGCATCGGTGCCGGGCTGGAAATAGATTTTAATGAGGCTGACACCGGGCAGCGACTTCGATTCGATATGGTCGATACCGCTCCCAAGCGTGAAGAAACGCTCGAAGCGTCCGGTGATGTCGTTCTCGACCTGTTCAGCGGGCATACCGGAGAAGAAGGTTGCAACGACGACGACGGGGATACGGATTTGCGGAAACAAATCGACAGGCATTCTTATGACGCTGCTTAGCCCGACGACGCAGACGATAAGACAGCAGACGATAATGAAATAGGGATATTTGAGCGAAAAGCGCGACATAGATTTTATCCGCCGGTAGCAACGATAACCTTGGGCGCGACTTTCGAGCCAAGCGTCACATCGTTGCGGTTGCCGTAAACCAGCAGGTCGCCTTCGGCGACGCCGGTTTGCAGTTCGACTTTGTCCGGCGTTTCGATGCCAAGCGTGACGGGCCGTTCTTCCACCGTGCCTTCGGCATTGACGACCCAGACATTTGGTTTATCGCCGGTGGTAACAGCCTGAACGGGTGCAGCCAAGGCATCGTCTTTGGTGTCGAGGGCGATGGTTGCCGTCGCATACATGCCGGGTTTTAAATGCAAGTCGTTGTTGTCGAGATCGACTTCCACATCCATCGTGCGCGTCGCTTCATCGACTTTATCCGACATGCGGGCGACGTTACTGTGAACCGTTTCGCCGGTTGCCTGCATTTTCACATCGACCGGCATGCCGACTTTTATTAAGGCCACATTTGACTCCGGAACAGGGAAGTCGAGGCGTAGTTTGTCCATTTCCGCGAGATGAACCAGCGGCAGAGATTGCGTATCGGACGCCGTTCCCGCCTGTACCAAGGCTCCTAAATCAACAGAGCGTTTGGTAATCACGCCGTCGAAAGGTGCTGTAATAACGGCATAATCGGCCATGACTTTCGACCTTTCATAGGTGGCCTTGGCCTCTTCGTATATGGCGCGAGCTTTATCGACTTCTTCCTGCGCCAGAAGGCCGGGTTGTTTTTTAATGACGGCTTCGATGCGGTCGTAATCGAGCTTGGCGACCTGATAATCGGCTTCGGCCTTGGCCTGATCCTGGCGTTGTTCGGGTAAATCGAGCGTGGCGATGACCTGGTCGGCTTTGACCTGATCGCCAATATCGACAGTGATGGTTTTGAGATAACCCGCAGCCTTGGCATGAATATCGATTTCCTGCCAAGGGCGCATTTCGGCGGTCAGTTGCATCGTGCGGGAGAGGTTTGTGCGCTCTACCTTGGCAACCGCGACTGTTTTGATTGAATCCGATACATGCGTATTGGCAGTCCCGGAAGTGGCAAAGCCCAAGACAATAAGAAGAGTAGCGGTTATAGCGCCGCCACCTATCAGGGCGAGTTTTTTAGGCCGCTGCATTTGTAGTCTCCCCGGAAATTTTATCGGCAAGCGGCAATATTACCGTGACCGTTGTCCCTGCGCCTTCGACGCTTTGAACGCGGACGGTGCCGCCATGCGCCTGACAGATGGAACGGACAATCGAGAGGCCGAGACCTGCGCCTTCGGTATCGCGCGAGCGCACTTTATCGGCGCGATAGAAACGCTCAAATATATGGGGCAGGGCTTCCGATGATATGCCGATACCGTTGTCTTCGATGCTGAGGATGGCAGCGGAAGCTTCTTCGTATATGTCGAAAGTGACGACTCCGCCCGCCAGAGTATATTTAACGGCGTTATCGAGCAGATTGACGATAACCTGTTTCAATCGCGCCCCATCGCCCGAGACAAAAACGGATTTTGGCGTATTGATAATCACCGATATGCGTTTTTCCTCGGCAAGGAGTTGCATCTGATCGACGGTCGAGCGCACCAGATGAGCAAGGTCAAAAGTTTCATGCTCGATTTTGGCTTCTCCGGCATCGAGACGGGCGATGGAGAATAGATCCTCGACAATACCTGATAGCCGCTCGGCTTCTTCTAAGACGCTGCCAATACGTTCGCGGATGGCAATTGGCAATTGCCCAGCATGCATAGTCGATTCAATGGATTCCAGCTCGCTCCGCATGACGGTGAGCGGCGTTCGTAATTCATGTGAGGCGTCGGCGGAAAAACGACTGGCTTGTTGATATGTGGTATCGAGCCGTTCCAGCATCTGATTGAGTGTTCTTGTAAGATGCTCAAGGGCATCGCCAGTTTCCACGACAGGAAGCCGTTGCCTGACGTTGCCGAATGTAATTTTCTCGGCGGATGCCCGAATGGCTTCGACCGGTTGTAAGGCGCGGCGGATGAGGAGCGAGCCGCCCCCGGCGGCGATAAGAATGACAATGGGCAACCCGAACAGCAGGGTAGCGATAAGCTTGTGCAAGGCGCCTTTTATACCATGCGTGGGCGCGCCCATTTCTATGATATAATTGTTGCCGCTTACCGTTGCATCGAGGCCGACAACAAGTAACGCCGAATTATTTCCGGCGTTTTCGATACGGGCGGAAATATGGTCGGTGTAATTTTGAGGTGGAGGAACCATCGAAGGGTCGAATTCACGATCTTGCGGCGACCCGGATACATAGAGCGGTGTTCCATCGGCGCGCGTGACACGGATGAAGCGATTGCTTTCCTCCGGCGAATAAATTTCCTTTATTTGTTGCGTCAACGCTTCGGAAGACAGGTTCGCAGTCTGCGGCAAGATATTGTCGCGCACTTGTTCGGCGCGGCGCGACAAAGTTTGCTGGGCTTGCAGATACAAACGATGGCTGAAACTGAAATAGGTGTAAGCACCGAAAGCAGCCGCCGTTGTTACGATAAGTAACGTATACCACAGAGTAAGACGCACCTGAATGGAACGGGTATTCATAGCGCTGCCTCATCGCCGAACACATAGCCGGAGCCGCGTATGGTGCGGATAAGTTTATGTGCATGCCCCTCATCTATTTTCGAGCGTAGCTGACGGATATAGACATCGACGATATTGGTGAGGCTTTCAAAGCTTTGATCCCAGACATGTTCGATAATCATGGTGCGCGACAGGACGCGACCGGCATTGGTGGCCAGATATTCGAGGAGAGCATATTCTTTGGCGCTCAATTCGATACGCTTATCCGCGCGTTTGACCTTATGGGTAAGACGGTCGAGTTCAAAATCGCCTATATGGATATTGTCGGTTTGCTGGGTTGGGCGGCGGCGCAACAGGGCTTTGACGCGCACGAGTAATTCGGCAAAAGAAAAGGGTTTGGTCAGGTAATCGTCGGCCCCCAGTTCGAAATGCCGCACTTTTTCCTGCACGGAATCCTTGGCGGTGAGCATGAGGACAGGCAGTTCACGGCTGCGGGCGCGGATTTTTTGCAGAAGCTGTGTTCCGTCAAGTCCGGGCAGCATGATGTCGAGAATGGCTAAGTCATAGGCGCAGGATGCTGCAAGCTCCATGCCTTCCGTTCCATTGGTAGCAATGTCCACGGCAAAGCCTTCGGCCTTGAGATTATCGGCCAAGGTTCGCACGAGTTTTGCCTCATCTTCGACCAGCAATATCCGCATATTGAAATCGTCCTTCCTCGAGCCTTTTTTATATCAGCGTTACATGAGTGTCAGATGAAGCGAAAATTAAAATTCACTCATAAAGCCCAAGATGAGTGAATTTTAATCTGATATCCGCACAGGCTTTGACAACAACATTTGCAGCAGAGCCAACAAGGCACCCCGCGATATAACTTTCCCTTGCCCGAGGAACTGATGGCCGAAGTGCTGGACTATATCAAACGCAGCCATGAGGCCGAAAAAGAGTTCCACCAGACCCGCACCAAGGAACTGCATATCGAGAAGAACAACCTTGAGGGCAGATTAAACCGGCTTACTGACCTGCTTATCGAAGGGCACATTGATGATGGGGTCTATAAGCAGAAACGTATCGAGATGAGGCAGCGTATTCTGGAGCTTGGCGACATGGCAAAAGAGACAGCCACGGGCAACCTTAATTTCAAGGAGGCTTTGTCTAACATCCTGATATTGATGTCGAAAAGCTACGACCTGTTTGAGAGTTCGAAAACCGACGAAAAAAGAAAGCTGCTTGGATTCGTTTTTTCGAACTTGCAGTTGGAGGGGGCAACCCTCAGATATACTTTGAAAAAACCGTTCGACCTGATGGCCCAACTGCCCAATAATCCTGAGTGGCGTGCGGAACAGGATAGAGCTACGAACTGGGAACTCTATTTGCCCATTAACCCTTCGATACCCATGCCAAACATTAAGCCTTTGAAAAAGCCATCTCTTTAAAAAGCTAAGGTTGAGGCTTTTTCGGTTAGAATCCCTGTTTGGAATTATAAATGATGTGTGGCCACTGGTGGCAGGCGACTGGACTCTCACTTAGCTTCTGGTTTGACTGTATCTAAAGCAGGTGGGGCGAGCGGAAATGGCAATACTACTGTTGCTGCCGTTGCTATATTGGTCAGGCACGTTTTCTTTGCGCAGATGTAAGCAAAGAGACCTGCCGCGCTCCCACCCAGCGTTGAGCAAAATAGTTTTTTGCGCTCGCAACCAAATGGGCCATATGGAAAACGACATAAACAAAGTTCCCTTTGTTATCCGCAAATGCCATTGCGGTTTCGTTGCCATAGGTGAAAGACGATGTGGATAGGGGGTTCTCATCTGGAAATACGCGAATATCGAACCCCGGCATTTGCAGAGAACTGTTTTCCTCAAGCATCAGGCATTTTACGTTGTGAACCGTGCGGAGGTCTGCCATGCGCTGAAGGTTCGTGCGATGCGAAGCGCAAGTAGCTTTAGTTAAAATATCTTGAGTTTGAATTTCGCAGATAAGATCGCCGCCAGTTTCTTTCAAAATTTTGGCAACATGATTAAAGAAGCGGTCGCAACTGCCGTTTCCCATGAAGTCCTTAATCCCATCGGGGACTCGTTTGACTCCATCTCCTTCCAGAAATTCGATGCCATTTTCTATGAGTGTGGTATGCACGGCTTGAGCCTTGCCGTGGCGAACAGCATATTCGTTCTCAATGTTTTGAATCGTGGCGCGCGACACTTTTGCCGCGCTTGCCAGCGCAGTCTGTGACCAATTTAATAGGCCCCGTGCGGCCCTGACCTGTGCGGCTGTTGCGATCTGCATATAAATATCTCAGTTAATGTTCAATTCAGTCCAAAAATGATTTGTATAATAGAGTATCCTGCCGATGAGCTACGCTGCTTGTGTCATTGCATCCTGAACGCGCTGCGCATATTGCAGACGGGCTTCCGGATCGACATGATAGAACTGGTAGGAAGGGATGCTGGCCGCCTTCTCAATTTCTGTCAGGCATTGATATGCCACTGACAGGCCGTATCGCCGCTCTAATTCGCCAAAACTCAGCATCCGTGCCTCCTTAGCAATGCCAGTCAACGTAATGGTATAAAAACAAACTAATATATAAAATCAAACTGTACATTTGATATAACTGCCATTAATACATGCGCCAACACAATTATTGTTGTTTACCAATGACGAAACATTTGACAATATGATAAAACCAATCTATCAGTTTGATTATACTAAATTGAGGCAATAAAATACCTCTTTTGGTTTGATGTTCAGGCGTGGTGAGCAACAATGATAAATTCCGAACAGATCAGGGCTGCAAGAGCCATTTTAGACATATCGACAGCCGAATTGGCAAAGGCGGTCGGTCTGACTCCTAATGGCGTCAATAAAATTGAACGCAGCCACGTCAATAGTCGCCGCGAAACACTCGACGACATTCAGAAATATTTAGAGTCGGCGGGACTGGAATTTCTGCCCGGTTCGGGGGTGCGCAGACGAGACAGAATTATCACAACCTGGGAAGGCGATGGAGCCAATCAAAGCCTTCTAGATGATATTTACAATACGCTCAAAGATACAGGCGGTGAGGTTTTGATAGCCAATGTGAATGAGGGCCGCACAATTGACCATCTATCGCGGGAGCGATTGGACAATCATCTAGAGCGTCTTCACAAAGCCAATATAACCGAGCGTCTTCTTGTGCGTAATAGCGAGACGGTATTTGTTGCGCCGATTGAATATTACCACACAATTTCCGAAGAATATTTTTCGGAAAACCAGCTTTATATTTTTGGCCCAAAGCTGGCGCTTCTGACGCGCGCGCCTGCGGCGAAGATCATCGTCATCAACGATGAACGATTTACGGACTGTGTGCGCAAGCTCTTCAATTATGTTTGGGAGCGAACCTCACGCCCCATTAGCCAGAAGGCATCTTAAGAATGCCGCATGTTTCGCAAATGGCTTCCTATAAAATAGCGGACGAAAAAAGTCTTTCGCAAAGGCTGGATATCGAGCATTGGGAGCGGGGGATAGAGGGGCTGGATAGCATCACCAAAATCACCCCGCAAAATTGGCAATATTTTACTTCCCTTTTTGTAAAACAGCAGGACGCCGACAGCTATTTAACCTCGCCTGCCTATTACGCCTTTACGGGGAGAAATGGGTTGTGGATTCATCAAGAAGGCGATTCATTCGTACCTTTCTGTTGGCATCCAAACACTGAAGGCCAGATTCTGGTTTTCCCCACACGGGGCGAGCCACATATATCGGTCTTACAAAATCTGCTTCAGCAATTGCCGGAACCTCCGCAGGGGGTGCGCTTGGCGCGCATAAAGAAAGACGCCCCATCGCCTCATGCTAGTGAGAATTTTGTTTTTGCGCCGATTGTTGAAAATGTCCTCGACTGGAAATATCCGGTCAGAGTTCTTTCAACGGAACGTGCTGCGAAAATGGAAGGGCCAGATTTTCGCTACATCAGAAATCATGTCAAACATGCCAAGTCCAGCGGTGCAGGCGTTTTGGATTTAAATGATGCATCAAAGGCGATGCTGAATGACTTTATTGATCGCTGGGCTGAATCACATTCGGCAAATGCAAAAGATCGAGAGGGAATCGCTGTTCTTTATCATAAAATTTTGTCATTCGCAGATGATCCCGCGACGAAAGTGCGCGGCTTCGTCGTCACAATGGATAACCGCATTGAGGCATTAAGTATGTGGGACGTTTCTAATTGTGATGAACCAACCGGCAATAGATTTGTAAACCTGTGCAACAGGGACATACGCGGTATCGCAGATTTTGCGACCCAGTGCCTTGCCCAACAGCTTTATGACCAAGGCATTGGCTTCTTAAATATAGGGGGCGCTGAAACAGAAAGCCTCGATCAGTTTAAAAGTAAGTTTATGCCGGTGCGAAACATTGAGATGTATTCCGTCAGTGTCGTTTATGTGAATCCTATGACTGCGCAGTTATATCCGAACTATCCTGAGTCAGCTTCCACAGCTTCTCGTTCTGATCGCTCGCGTCCTGGTCTGTTACCGGGCTAAGCCACGCCGTTTTGTCATCTGCGTAAATAGCGCACAAATCTCCTTCTCAAACTTCACAGATGAATAAAAGCATATAAAGCACGAGACATCTGCGCCAAAATGGGAGACTTGGATTGCCGTTATTTTTTGGCTTCTTTTCACACTGTTTAACACGACACAAACTGCAGAATGCTGATGCAACCCAACAAATTGCGCATATCAGCAATTTGCTCAACTAAAGTGGCATAACAGGATCATATTGCCTGAATTTGTATGTTGTTGCTGCGCAGCCAAATAAGGGAAGTTGGCCTCATCGGAAATCTTTTCTAGTGAGGCTTCTTATGATGCGGCAAGACTATCAAATTATTTTTACTGCGCTGGGATTTCTCGCCGTCATACTTCGTGATGACGTCCCGCAGGACAAGCAAGCCCTCCGCGCTACCAGTATAGCCAGATTGATCGAATCTTTCTGCGTTACTGAGGTGCCAGATGCTTTTTCGGAAGAATGCATAGCACACAACACCACAGTCTCTTCGGTCGAGCCTCTGTTGGAGCATTATATCGCTGAACTTCGTGACAACGGTTCGGCAGATTCCTCGTTTGACCGCAAAACTTTGCTGCAAATGTACGAATTACTCACAATCCAGAAAATGCGCCATGAGCAAAACGAATTATACACCGCAGGTCACGACGACCTAATTGCACAAATCGTCTTCCAGATGGCCGCCGACAAAATAAGCCGAGAGGGATAGTGGCCGTGGCCAGAATCGTTTTCCCTGCTCATGCCAATAAGTTCGCGCCATATCAACGAATGGCAAACAGCATAATAGAACTGACCTGCGAGAACGGCGAGATGCCTTTGCAACAAGATTTGTTGGCCTTTGGATACACAGAAAATGAAACGACTGCCAATTGGCATATGGCCAGCGCTATGGCCGAAGTAGAAATCAGAATGATTCATAAGAAATTTCTCAGTGCATTTGAACGAACGGGTGGAATTAAAAACGCGCAGGCATGATTTATAGATTTGCGAATTACATTTTTAGGAAATTTAAAAATGACCGACGGGTTATATAAGCCGGAAAAACTGCCGAAGCTGTCAGTTCGTGAGCTCGAAGTATTGACTTGGGCGGCCCGTGGAAAAACTTTTCCTGAAATATCCATGTTGCTTTCGATAAAAGAAGACACCGTCAAATTTCATATCGAGCAAGCGGGTAGGAAATTAAATACGAGCAATAAAACGCATACTGTTGCCGTTGCGGTGGCATTGGGACTTATAGCCATGTTTGAAATACCTCCCTGAAAGTGGAGTAGCGCGAAGATTTCTTTTGTGTGCAAATCGCATCCTGAGTTGGAAGTGAGGCTCTAGTGGCGCTGAATACAAATTCCTTTTTGAATGGCCTTTTTCTATGGCAGCATCGTTGCTCCAAATTAGAAAAAGGGAGGCAGCTATGAAGGAACAAGTCTCAACGTCATTCACTAGAAATGCTCACAAAGCGCTTTGTGGAGGTGACGGTTTTGGTGGAAAGGTTACGAGGACTTTTGTCCTGAAGCTTTTTTGTAACCTCATTATTTTTGGAACGATCACGATGCAAAACGCACAGGCTTCCGACAATAACGGTTATCTCGACAACGAAAAACTCAGCCGATCCTTTTCAAATTCACACTGCATCACGGAGCTCGCGTGGAGTCCAGACCAAAGCAAAATTGCAGTTCGCGGCATCGGCCAGGCTTACCTTTGGGATGTTGTAAACGATGAGCAATTGTGGAACGCCAGAGGAACTCAATCCAACTATACTGGCCTCGCAATCTCGCCAGACAACCAATATTTCATAATGCCATCATCTGGGGAGGCACTGCCGGGGCACCCGGATACGGATGCCAAAGATGCTGCATTGACCTTATTGCCGACCGTAGAATCGGATTCCCCAATCCCCAAATACATAAAAGACCCTGGTTATGGGGGAGGGCTATACAAGTATGTAGAAGCTTTTTCTCTATCACCGGACGGCAAATTAGCGGCGGCAGTGGATGGGAGTTCAGGCGGGTGGACTACAATCTATGACACCAAGACATGGCAGCCGATCAAGCACATCGGACAGTTTAAGAATCCGTGGGGCATAGTTGTTAATCCGACCAAGCTTATATTGGACAGTGCCAGAAAACTTCTTATCGGTGCTTACGTAACGGGTGATGTGCAAGTTTGGAATTATGAGAAAAATACAAAAGTTTCTCAATTCCAGATTTCACAGGACTCCTTACAAGCCATAGCACTCAACCCTATAAATGGGGAAATCGTCACCAGCAGACATGCTGATCCTCTCATGCGGTTTCCTAATGGCTACACTGTCGGCGTACCAGATGATAACGCCAATGCCGATGATCTCGTAAAAGCATGGAACCCAAGCACTGGAAAGTTGATCCGATCTTATCCGGGAACAAAATACGATGTTCATTACATCTCGGTCAGCCCTGATGGACATTATATTGCGGGGACCGAAGGTGGTTCACGCATTGGAGTGCGCCTCCATCTCTGGAATGCGGCCACAGGCGCACTTCTTAAAACCATCGAATACAGCAGCTTTAACGGTCTAAGTCCGGTGCAATTCAGCCCCGATAGCCGCCAGCTGGCTGTCGGAAATGATGATGAAGTTCACATATACGATCTTACTAACAACCCCTGACCATAAGGAGTCCAGCCGTGACGACACCCAGCCCCAACACCACGATGGCAGCGTCTGTTATATCTGATGAGGTTTATCACTCATCAGGTGATCCGATTACCATTAATAATGTGGAAGGTTGGGTGCCAGTAATTGATAAGACAACCGGATTGCCCATGATGCTCAATGATCCCGTTTCGGGTTATTACGGTGAGGTCTGGGGTATTCCTAACGGGAGTGGCGGCTATTCGCAAATTATGCAGGCCAATCGCGGTACAGTAATCGATACCCCAGGTACGAATACATTTAGTCCCAATGATCCCACAGCAGTTCTTAGCGGCGACGTAACAGTAAGCGAGCTGCTCGATGATGCCGGTATCGCCACCGCTAATGCGTTAGGATTAAATAATCTTGGTGTGAGTGGGGTGCCAGATGATTATGTTAATCAAGCGCAAGACCTTTATGCAAAGATTACAACACAATATGGAACAAATATCCCGCTCATCGAAACTGGTCAATCGTTGGGAGGATATACAGCCCAGTTTCTAGTTGTTAATAATATTGCAAATAATTCAAATATATTAGCCATAACGTCTAATGCTTTGCCTTTTACCGCAAGCGCTGCATCGGCTTACGGTTTTTCGAGTTCTCAGATTGCAAGCGCACAAAACGCTATCAACAATAATTATGTAGGCAATGAGCAGTTAACTCAAAGCGATCTTCTGGGCAGCGCCATCGGTAACAATGTCACGCTGGGAAATTTGCCTGATAACGGGCCGGATGTTCTGAATAGCCTTACGATCCACAGTGCAGACTCCGCCGTTGCAGAGACTTTGTTGGCAGAATATACGCCTGGAACAACCGCGTATAATTCAGCAGTAGCAATGCTTGCTACTGCATTCTCAAACGCCAGCAGCTTTCCTACTCAGGCTACTATCGCCGCTGTATTGGCTGGGGGTACTCCCGCAGTCGATAGTGGTCTAACGGCTAATGCGAGTATTGGCACAGATGGTTTGGTTTCCTTCGGAGATGGAGCGACTTCAGTTCTATATTCATCAAGCGGTGCTTACGCAGTCACCACGCAGGCGCCTAATTCAATTGCCGCAAGTTACGTTTCACAAACATTGATTTACAATCAGAACGATCAACAAATTGGCTCTGCAACCTTAAATACCAATGGTACCACCAATCTGGTCGGGACTGACTCTAACGGCAATCAATACGGAATTACATTCGGTTCACAAGGGAAGCCGGTAGCCGGCACTGCTTCTGTATCCACTAGTATGGGATACTCGGCATTTGTTAGCGCGGTCATTGATACGCTGGCAACACAGATCATCTCACAAGTTTTGATCAAAAATAATCTGCCCGTCTCCATCGTGGCCTCGGCTTTTGCGAGTGCAACTATCAAATCGATCACCACTCAATCAACTGGCAATTTCAACACGGATTTTGCGAATGCAGTTGTTGGCATAGCGGGCGGCATTGCCGGCTCGGATGTGGGAGTCTTGGTTGCAAAAGCCCTTGGTGTGCCGGTAGAAGCTGGATCAATTGTCGGGGGTATAGCAGGAAATCTTCTTACGCAGGCCGTTGTCAATGAAGTCGCAAATGAATTGGGTTACGCGTCATTGACCTCTGTCACTTTTGGGGCTGATGCGGGAACTATTGCCGCGAATTTCGGTAACGCGCTTGAAGGAGCAGGTGGTGGTCTATTGGGTAGTTATCTCGGCTCGCTCATTGCTGGAACCAGTGAAGACGCGCAGTTGGGTGGTGCAGCCGGAGGCGCTGTAGGTGGCATTATAGGCTCTCTCGTTCCTGTTGTTGGAACATTTATAGGTGCAGTTATTGGCTCCTTCCTGGGCGATCTTTTAGGGGGTCTATTCGATCCACCACGTGGTAATCCGTTTGTTCAGGCTGGTATTGGTATATCCAACGGCAAATTTGTCACATTAGAGGTTTCAGCAGACAATAACGGAAACGTAAATGACGGTTATTCTATCGGTGCTTCTCTAAACGGGTTCCTGAATCAGGTTCTTATCAGCATTGGGGGTGTTGCCACGGGCTCAGCAACATGGAACATCGGTTACGGCTACGACCTCGGCATTTTTTCTCTTGTCAGCGGTGTCTGGCCGCCGTCGCAAAGATTTGCGACCCTGGATGATGCGATTGCAGATGCTGCATATCATTTGTTGCGGAGCGTCCAAATCACCGGCGGCAATCCCGTCATGATGTGGGAGTTGGAAACAAGCACTGCAACAAACATGACCGATCTGCTAACGGATATGGGCATTGCTCAGAATTATGCTCTTTATTCGTCAAGCCCGCTTGCGGTTGATGTTGCTATTGCCGCCTCTGGCAATGCTACGAACTACACGAACCTTCAGAACCAGCTTGCTTCGGCACAAACTCTGGGTCTGAACAGGCTGACCTATGACGGCACAACACTTACCATCAATACAGCTGCGGCCTTGATTTCTGGTGATCTGGCAACTTTGGTAAAAATGCCGGGTACGCCTTATGCATTCACTTTTGCCGATACGGCAGCAAATATGGTGTCGGTACTCACTACGCTCGAAAGTCAAGCAAGCGCAGGGCATTTGGCCTCGATTGCTTTCACCGATACGTCCACTCCTACATTAACGCTATCGGCTGCCCAGATTGGCAGCAACCTGGCTGCGCTTCAAACGATGACCGGGTCGTATGTGATCAATGTTTCGGACACGGCAGCTAATATTGCAGCAAACCTCAATGCTTTGCAGGTTCTCGCAGCAGGCGGCCATCTGAACTCCCTTGTCATGACAGATGCCGGAACGCCAAGCATCACGCTCTCCGCAGCGCAGATCGGAGGGGACGTTACGGCCTTGGCATTGATCTCTCATGCCTATAAAGTCGTTGTCCAAGATACGACGGCAAATATCTCGGCGAACTTCTCTGCTCTGGAGGCTGCGCAAGCTGCTGGTCATCTTACTTCGATTACGGCTACTGACAGTACCCAACCCGTGCTCGGCATTTCTTATGCTCAATATACGGGGGGTATGGCTACTCTCGCACTTGTGAGCACTGCTTATTCTTTGGGATTGGCTGATACCAGTGCGAATGTTGAGGCTAATCTTGCGGCCCTGCAATCTTTAGTGACTTCTGGTAAGCTTGTATCAGTCAAATTTACCGATGCGACGCCTGCCCTGTCCGTCACGGTTGCGCAGACTACAGGCTATGCATCGCTTCTTGCGCTGATGGCAGGCGAGGCCACGATAAATGTTACTGGTATCGCCGCGAACACAAGCTACACGATCACGGGCAATGGATTGACTATACCATTGGCGGTTGGTGCGACCATTCAGTCCAGCGGAACCAACAGTTTCCTGGATACACTGAATGGTAGCAATCTCACGGTAACGTTGGCAAACAGCAGGGTAGTCGTCGGCTCCACAGGTGTTGCGACGTTCACGACGCCATTGACAGGGTTTGGTTCAAGCGTTTTGTCCCTCGCGGTGAACGGTACCGCCACCTTTACTGTCGGCAGCGACAACCTGACCTTCCAGACCAACTCGATGAAGTCGGTATTGTATGCGTCAGGTGCGTTCAGTTTCGGCGTTACTACACCTTCGACTGCTTATACTGAAGCGGTTACTTGGAATCCTACCACTGGGCAGGCAAATCTTGTTCTGACGGCAACTGGTGGTCAAGCTGTGACAACATCCTTGGGTCAGGTCAATCCGGGAACGGTATTCTCGGTAACTGGCACAACGATCACCAATACCAATTCGAGCAGCCAGTTGTTGTATTCCACGACTATTAACTCAGATGGGAGCCAAGCCGATACGGTCTATAATTACAGTGGCGGATCAAACAAGGATGCTGTCACGATGCTTAATGCGTCTGGTCAGCAGACGGCTACGCGTTGGGATCATACCGATGGCAGCTATTACATCAGCTATGTGAACCCGACGACACAAGCGGTTATCGCCAATTTGACCGTAAATGCCAATGGCTCCGGTTCGATTTCTACGGCGAATAGCCAAACGATCACCTTTGCTGCTGGAAATGTTGCAACTGCCACGGCAAGTGTGGCTGGTGACACGGTGCTTACACTTAAAACGTCCTCTGGATCTGGCATCACCGAGACATTCGAATTAACGAGTGGCCAGATTGTTTCCTCGATAAACGGTAATAGCTTGGTCTACACCTTGGCAAATGCAGGTGCCGCTATCGACGCATCAGGCAATGTTACGATTACGGGGGGCGGAAGTACGCTTACTTTCCCAGCAAGTGGTGCCAGCGCCTCTTTTGTAGTAGGAACGGACATATTGGCCTTCCCGCAGAATGTTCTGCAAAATCTGACTGTGGTAAATGGTTCTTATGTATTCGGCTTAGCTTCTCCTGCCAGCCAATTTAGCGAGAACCTAACTTGGAATCCGACCACAGGTATAATGAATCTGATGATGACACCAACCGGCGGTCAGGTAGTAGTGACTCCGCTCGGTCTCTTTAATCCAGGCAACATTCTGAGCATTTCAAGTGGTACGATCAGCATCAAAGCATCGAATGGTACGGTTATTGCGTCAACGACTGTCAATTCCGATGGCAGCCAGTCCAATACGTTCAATAACGCCGCTGGTGCGTTGCATGTGGCGGCAAATGGTGTTGCAACCTTCGTGGACGGTAGCGACAATCTCACCTTCCAGCCAAATGTGCTGCAATCTTGGTCGAGCGCGAATGGGATATTCAGTTTTGTTATCAATCCGGTATCTACAGCCTATAGCGAGACGATTACATGGAATCCCACCAACGGTATGGCGAGCCTTGTCCTGACGGCGACAGGTAAATCACCTGTGACGACCTCCTTGGGACAGGTAAACCCTGGTACGGTGTTCTCTGTGTCAGGATCGACAATTACAAACACTAACTCGGCTGGCCAGAAGCTCTATTTCACAATCGTAAATTCTGACGGTAGTCAGGTTGACACTATTTATAGTTATAGCGGCAATACGACAGCCACTATAACGACGCTCAATACATCCGGCCAGCAGACAGCTACTCGCTGGAACAATACCAATGGCAGTGTCTATACCAGCTATACGAATCCGACGACGCAAGCCGTTATTGCCAATTTCTCGGTCAATGCTGATACCTCAGGTTATGTTGCGACAAACAACAACCAGACTATCAACTTTGCGGCTGGCAATAGCCCAAGCGTTTCGATTGGAAGCGCAGGCGATACCTTGCTAACGCTCAAGACGAGCGCAGGCATTACAGAAACCCTCGATATGTCGAGCGGGAAGATCGTCTCGACGGTCAATGGTAATGTTCTGACCTATACCTTGGCCAATGCGGGGGCATCCATCGACTCCTCCGGCAATGTGACCATCACAGGCGGCGGTAGTACGATCCTTCTACCTGCAAATGGCGGAAACGCCACCTTTACCGTCGGTCAGGATTCCTTGTCCTTTCCGCAAAATGTCCTGAGTTCGCTCTCATCCGTAAACGGCGTTTATATGTTTGCGGTGACATCTTCTGTAACCGGGTTCAACGAAAGCATCAGTTGGAATCCGACCAATGGTATGGCGAGTCTGGTTTTGACGCCGACCGCAGGAGGTTCGGCCATTACGACATCGATTGGCCAGATCAATCCTGGTAACGTTCTGAGTATCTCTGGGCCATATATCACGATTGCAGGATCAACTGGCACGGCTATATCGTCAACAACGGTTAATTCTGACGGCAGTCAGGTCAATATCTTCTATAATAACAGCAGTACTGTTAATGAAACGGTGACTATCACCAACACTGCGGGCCAGATCACTTCCGTTCGTTCTGACAATGCAAATGGTTCTACCTATACGAGCTACTATAACCCGACCACGCATACGATAATCGCCAACCGCTCGGTTAACGCGGATGGGTCTGGATATGTGGCCACAGCCAACAATCAGACTGTGAATTTTACCAGCAGCAGCTTGTTCACAGTTTCTATCGACGCCTCTGGGAATCCATTGATTACCGTTACCCCTCTGGCAGGCAATGGTGCAGCAGAAACTCTCTATTTAACCGCGAGCCAGATCACCTCGACGATCAATGGGGTGCACTTGGCTTACTCGCTGCCTAGCCCGGCAATCTCCTATAATAGTTTGGGTAATTTGACGTTGACGGCAAGCGGCAGCACCCTTGTTCTGCCCGCCAATGGCTCGAATTATATCTTCACAGTTGGGCAAGACACCATAAGCCTTGCCCCGGCGTCGGTTACGTCAATCACTCCTAACGGAACGAGTTATAACTTCAATCTCGCACCTGTGGGGTCTGCAAGTGAGTATGTGACGTGGAACCCTCAAACAGGCGTGGCTACTCTGAATATAACGCCTACTGGCGGTTCGTTGACTTCAACAAACATGGGTAACATCAATCCCGGTTATGTTCTAAATGTCAGCAACTCGCTTATTACCAACACGAATGCTTCTGGGCAGGTGATTAATGCCTACGCTGTCCAAGCAAATGGTTCCGTTATCTCGACGGCATCATCCACAACCTATAATCTAACGATCTCTAACAGCCTCTTGGGACTTTCGGGTAGCGACACGGTAACGATCACCGGCTCTGGCAACACGATATATGCCAGCCAGGGTGATACAATCACCCTTCAGAGTTCTGGCAATACCGTTATTGCAAAAGCTGGGGGCGCTACGATCAATAATGTGGGCAGCAGTACAAACACATATAAGATTGCCGACACGGCAGCCAATATTGTTGCCAATCTTACTTACTTGACGGCAAATGCGGGTAACATCGCATCCATCAGCTTAACTGACAACGCAACGCCAACACTCGGATTAACGGCGGCCCAATATACTGCAGACGCGGCGGCGTTGGCCAAGATAAGCAGCGCTTATAATCTGGCTATCACGGGCGTGTCAGCTGCGAACGCGGCGACCATAGCGGCTCAGGCACATGTGAGTTCTCTCACTATATCTGACTCGGCTGCGAATGTTGTGGCGAATATTGTGGCACTCGAGAGCTTGGCGACTGGCTTAAAACTGTCCTCCATCACGCTGACAGATAGTGCTGTGCCTACTTTGTCGCTAACGGCCTCACAATTTGCATCGGATTCTGCGGTTCTGGGGTTGATCAATAGCTCTTATAGTTTGTCGCTCTCCGGTGGCGGCTCCATTGCGATGGGAAGCGGTATTGCCAAAGTTCAGTCGGTTAATCTACAGGCTGCACCTGCGGGGCAGACTCAAGCGGCGTATAACTTTACCGCAAACGATATTGTCGGGTTGGTTGTTACCGATAATACTTTTACTAACGATACCATCACCGCCGGGAATGGTGGCGATACCTTAAATGCAGGGAGCGGCGTCGATATCTTTGACGTTGGCAATGCATCTGGCGGTACAACTGTCTATGCCAGCGCCGGTGACACGGTAAACGTTTCTGGAAATGGTCAGAACGGCACGAATGATATTATTCAGATGTCGAATGGCGCCATAAATGTTGCTGCCAATGCGAACATTCTTATTGGTGGGCTTCACGACACAGTCGTTGCTGGAGCCAATGATGATGTTGCTGCCAGCACGGCGGGCAGTATCTTCACAATTGGCAGTAACAGCAATGCCTGGATATGGGGTGACGGGAGCAGCAGCGGCGGCGATACCATCAATGTTGTGGGGAGTGCCGGTGGCGCTCTAGTTGAAGAATGGTCAACCGGCAACACAGTAAATGTTTCGGGTAACGGCCAGAATGGTGTGCAGGATAGTATCGAAGTGTCCGGCTGCACCGTCAATGCAACTGACAATTCGGCCCTGCTTGTCACCGGTTTGAACGACACGATCATCGTTGGTGCGAATGTTAATATGGGGGCTGGCACCGCCGACAGCACATATACAATCGGAAGTAACAGCGATGTCTGGATATGGGGCGATGGTAGCAGCATGGGTGGCGACACCATCAATATTATCGGCAGTACTGGCGGAGCACTAGTTGAAGAATGGTCGACCGGTGACATAGTCAATGTCTCGGGTAACGGCCAGAGTGGTGCGCAGGACAGTATCGAAGCGTCCGGTTGCACGATCAATGCAGCTGCTAACTCGGCCATCCTTGTCACTGGCCTTAATGACACGATCAATGCAGGTGCGAATGTCGATATAGGTGCCAGCACGGCTGGCAGCACCTTCACAATTGGAAGTAACAGCAACGCTTGGATATGGGGCGATGACAGCAGCAGCGGTGGCGATACCATTAATGTTGTCGGCAGCGCCGGTGGCACGCTGGTCGAAGACTGGTCAACCGGCGACATAGTCAATGTCTCAGGTAACGGTCAGGGGGGGACGCAAGACAGCATCGAAGTGTCCGGCAGCACCGTCAATGCGGCTGCTAATTCAGCCCTGCTTGTCACGGGACTGAACGACACGGTCATCGTTGGTGCAAATGTTGATCTGGGGGCAAGCACCGCCGGTAGCACATTTACGATTGGCAGTGGTAGCAATGCCTGGATTTGGGCCGACGGAAGCAGCAGCGGGGGAGATACCATCAATGTTGTCGGTAGCGGCGGAACTTTTGTTGAAGAATGGTCTACTGGAGATACAGTAAATGTTTCCGGCAACGGGCAGACGGGGACGGCCGACACGATCAATATGGCAAGCGGTACGGTTGTTGTTGCAAGCAACTCCAATGTCTCAATCACTGGTGCCGGGAACACGATTACGGCAGGACAGAATGATACGGTTGCCATCGCTAGCGGGAATAACACGCTTATTGCCGGAACTGGTGGTGATATCTTCACTAATAGTGGAGGCAGCACCAATGTCTATAAATTCGGCACGGGGTTCGGAGCCGATACCATAAATAATCTGGTAACAGGCGGTACAACAGCGATGGGCCAAGTGGCGTTTCTTTCCGGCATTACCGACGAGAAGCTTTGGTTTAAGCAAAGTGGCAGCAATCTGGAAATCGATCTGTTGGGTACTACCAGCAAGATTACTTTGACGGGGTGGTATGGCAGCAACACGAGTGCCCAAGTCCAGAGCTTTACGGCCAATGGCATAACGTTACTGAACAGTCAGGTAGCTCAGCTCGTATCTGCCATGGCAACCTATGCTGCGAATAACACTGGTTTCAATGTGTCAACTGCAACTGCGATGCCGACCAATACGACGTTGCAGAATGCTATCGCGGCATCGTGGCATTAACTCGGGCCGACTATAAGAAATCCCCGCAGTGGATAGGCAGTGAACTGCGTACGCTGCGGGGATTATATAAAGTAAAAATATATTTTTAATTGGTGTGTTATGAAAAATATTTCATGCGCTGTGAGTGCATGCGCTCTTATTTTGACTTTCATTCGTCCCGCGCAAGCCGAATACATGACGCTTGAGCAAGTTCTGACGCAGGCTTACCAGAATAATCCATCATTGGAATCGGCGCGCGCCAAACTGAGGGCGACCGATGAGCAAGTCGATATCGCGCTAAGTCACTGGCGTCCGAAAATCGAAGCGACATCGAGCGTCGGCAAGACCTATCAACGCATTCCAGCACAGCAGGATTTCGATACCGCCAATTACGGGGCCGACACGACCAGTTATGGAGCGCAAATAACCCAGCCCTTATTCAGGGGTTTTCGTACATTGTCGGAAACGGAGGCTGCGAAGAAGCAGGTCGATGCCGGACGCGCTCAATTACAAGATGCAGAGCAGAAGATTTTACTTGATACGGCAACGACTTTTCTCGATGTCGTGCGCGATGAGTCTGTTTTAGATTTCGACCGCGATAATGAAACCGTCCTTCACAAAAAACTGGAAGAAACCAAAGTCCGCGCCCGCGTCGGCGATTTGACCAATACGGATATTCAGCAAGCAGAGTCCCGTCTGGCGCGCGCGGAAGTGTCTCGTCTGCAAACGGAAAACACATTGCAACAGGATCGTGACGCCTTCCTGCGTCTGGTCGGCGATGAACCGGCGTCGTTGGCCAAGCCCGTTCTCGCTTTTGACAAACCACAAAGTTTGGAAGAGACATTGCGTTTTGCCGAAACCCGTAACCCCGACGTTATCGCTGCTCAATATACTCTGGATGAGTCGGATGCCGAAGTGGATGAGCAAAAAGGCAGTCTGCTGCCTGAGTTGAACCTTGTCGCCAGCACGTCGCGCAATCTCGGCGAGAATGCTATAACGCCTGGACGATATGATTCCAGCGCGGTCATGCTGCAACTCAAAATACCACTTTATGAAGCGGGGCAAGATTACGCTCAAATCCGTCAGGCCGAGCAGACATCCGTTCAACACCGTATGGAGCTTGAAGATGCGCGGCATCGCGCCCATGAGAACGCACATAATGCGTGGCAGGCTCTTTTAACCAGTGAGGCTGCTGTTAAGGCAGATAAAGCGGAAATCGCAGCTGCGGCTAAAGCTCTTGAAGGTGTTAAAGTTCAGGCGCATGTGGGTACGCGCACCACGCTGGACGAATTGAATGCCGAGCAAGAACTGCTCGATGCCAAAACGGAACTGGCGAAGTCGGAGCATGACCGCAATCTAGCCGTGTTGCAGATCAAGTCGGCGATTGGGGAGCTAACAGCCGATGCTCTCAGGCTTCCGCTGGATTCTTACAATCCAAAACAACATTACGACGACAATCACGCTAAATGGATTGGGTTCGGCGGTGCCGACGACGATATTTATGCCAAAAAGCGCGATGAAGTCGCTTTAAAGCCAGCTGCCATAGAAGTGCCTGCCCCAGAGCCAGCTGTAGCGGAAACACCTGTATCAGAAATATCTGCACCAGAAATGCTTGTGCCAGAAGCGGTGCCTGTCGATCCTGTTGAAATAGCACCTGCTTCTACGGCTGACACAGCGCAAGATTAGGACATGACGTGATGCTAAGCGATGCCCCCAATGCCGCGCCTCCGACAGATACTGGTCTAGCCGCCTTTATCATGTTGTTGCGCTTTCATGGTATTGCCGCCGATCCGAAACAATTGGCGCATCAGCATAACGGCATCGTCGGCATTACCGAGATGCTGCGCAGCGCCAAGGCTTTGGGCGTGAAAGCTCGTGCGATTACCAGCACATGGGAAAGTCTGAAAAAGACGGCGTTGCCGGCGATAGCCGAAAGATTGGATGGAACTTTCTTTATTCTCGGCAAACTGGCTGATGATACGATCTTGATCCAAGACCCGCTGATAAACCGTCCGCAAAGCCTGACCAGAACAGAATTTGAAGAAAAATGGAGTGGTCGTCTCATTTTGATGACTCGCCGCGCGGGGCTTGGTTTTTTGATGAGCCGGTTTGATATTACATGGTTCCTGCAGGCCATGCATAAATATCGCGGCTTGCTGATCGAAGTTTTGGTCGCGTCGTTCTTTCTGCAGATATTCGCGCTGATCTCGCCTCTGTTTTTCCAAGTCATTATCGACAAGGTTCTGGTGCATCGTGGGCTGACGACACTGGATGTTCTGCTTATCGGGTTGATTGCGGTTGGACTCTTTGAAAGTATCCTGACAGCGCTTCGTACCTATATTTTCTCGCATACAACGAGTCGGATTGATGTCGAACTTGGCGCAAGGCTGTTTCGACATTTGATTGCATTGCCGATTGCCTATTTTGAATCCCGTCGCGCGGGGGACAGCGTGGCCCGCGTTAGAGAACTTGAAAACATTCGTAACTTTCTGACCAGCTCTGCATTGACGCTGGTGATCGACCTGTTCTTCACCTTCGTCTTTCTCGCCGTTATGGCCTATTATTCGGTAAGCCTGACGCTGCTGGTTATGTGTTCGTTTCCGTTTTATATTGCAATTTCGGTTCTGGTCACGCCAATCTTTCGGGTGCGGCTCAATGACAAGTTTAATCGCGGGGCAGAAAACCAGTCTTTTCTGGTCGAAAGCATCACCGGAATCGAAACGCTGAAAGCCATGGCGGTCGAACCGCAGATGCAGCGTAAATGGGAAGAACAGCTTGCTGGTTACGTCAAATCCAGCTTCCAAGTCGGCAATCTCGGTAATTGGGCCAGTCAGGGTATCCAGCTTGTCAATAAACTGACAACTGCTGCTCTTTTGTTTTTCGGTGCGAAGGCCGTTATGGATGGCGATATGACGGTCGGTGAATTGGTAGCCTTCAATATGCTGTCCGGGCGCGTGGCACAGCCAGTCTTGCGCCTCGCGCAGATGTGGCAGGATTTTCATCAGGCGCGTCTGTCAGTGGCCCGTCTGGGCGACATTCTCAATACGCAACCCGAACCGATGTTTTCACCGGGGCGCACAGCATTGCCGGATATCAAAGGCCGTGTGTCCTTCGAGCATGTTGTGTTTCGATACAAAATAGACGGCCCGGAAATCCTGCACGACATCAATCTGACGATTAATGAGGGCGAGGTCATTGGCATCGTCGGGCCGTCGGGTTCCGGCAAATCCACGCTCAGCAAACTTGTGCAGCGGCTTTATGTGCCGGAAGCGGGGCGCGTGCTGATCGACGGCGTTGATCTGGCCATGGTTGATGTGTCGTGGCTGCGGCGGCAGGTCGGGGTAGTGTTGCAGGAAAATGTTCTGTTCAACCGCTCCATCCGCGACAATATCGCGTTATCAGACCCAGGCATGCCGATTGAGCAGATTATCGAGGCGGCCAAACTGGCGGGGGCGCATGATTTTATCCTCGAATTGCCGGAAGGTTACGACACCAATGTCGGCGAACGCGGCGCCAATCTATCGGGCGGCCAGAGGCAGCGCATCGCCATCGCCCGCGCTCTGGTGATGAATCCGCGGATTCTGATATTCGACGAAGCAACATCTGCGCTGGATTATGAAAGTGAACGCATTATTCAAGACAATATGCGCCGGATTGTTGCAGGCAGAACGGTCATCATTATCGCGCATCGCCTTTCTGCTGTGCGCGACAGTCACCGCATCCTGACGATTGAAAAAGGCCGTGTTATCGAAGACGGCAGCCACGACGATCTGGTAAGAACCAATGGCCGTTATGCCTCTCTCTGGAGCATTCAGGGAGGCCAACGTGCTTAAATCTGTTCGCTCGAACCTGTCGGTCATTCTGACGCGCATCGTGGCTCACGCTAAAACTGTGACCGTGCGTTACGCCGATCTCAGCATTCATTATACGCGGCAGATACATCAGCGCGGTATAAACCTGTATGAAACCAAAATACCGCCTCATGTTAAGGCGAAGATTTCGCAAACGGTCGCCAATTGGAAAGACGGCAAATTGCCGGAGTTCTTGCAAAAACCGGACGACGAAACTGAGTTTCTTCCTGCCGCCCTAGAAATCGTTGAACAACCTCCTTCACCAGCAAGCAGGGCTATCGCCGGAACCATCATTCTGTTCTTCACCATTGCCTTGATATGGGCTTGTCTTGGTACGGTTGATATTATTGCGATTGCCCAGGGCAAAATCATACCAACTGAGCGCACTCAGGTTATTCAACCGCTTGAATCTGGTGTTGTGCGTGCGATCCATGTGCAGGACGGTCAGGCGGTTAAAGCTGGCGATGTCTTGATCGAGATCGACTCGACTGTCACCGAAGCTGAACGCGACAGACTTCAAAAAGAATCTATAGAGGCTGAGCTGGATGCGGCGCGGCTTAAGGCGGCGCTTAATATAAATGATAATCCTGAAAGCTATTTTATTCCACCAGATGGAGCGACTGATGCTCAGATTGCCACTCAAAAAGTTTTACTTCTCAATCAGGTTCGAGAAGTCAAAGCCAAGTTGGACGGCCTTGACCAGCAGATTGCACAACAACAAGGAAATGAGGATGCCGTCAAGGCCACACTGAATAAACTGAGCGAAAGCATGCCCTATCTGTCAAAACGTGCTGAAGCCAGAAAGTATTTACTCGATAAAGGTTATGGATCGAAACTCGATTATTATACGGCCCAGCAAGACCTCGTCGAACATCAGCAGGAAGTTCAGGTGCAAACCGGCCGCCTTGCTGAAGCACAGGGGGCTGTTGCTTCACTGGAAGAACAGCGCAAAGAAGCCGAGGCCGAATATCAACATAAGAACCTCGGAGACCTCGATGAAGCTCAACAGAAGGCATCGAGTTTACACGAACAGCTTGTGCAGGCAGCGGAAAAGTATCGTTTGCAGACTCTGAAGTCACCCGTTGACGGCACGGTGCAGCAATTGGCCGTTCATACGGATGGCGGCGTCGTCACTCCGGCGCAAATTCTGATGCAAATTGTGCCGGCTGGCAGCCACCTGGAGATCGAAGCCAGCGTTTCAAACAAAGATATAGGCTTTGTCCATGATGGACAAAAAGCCGCCATCAAGGTCGATACCTTCAGCTTTACGCGCTATGGCATGCTGCATGGGAAAGTTATGACCGTCTCTCAGGATGCTATCGTGCGCGAGAAACCGCAGAATGCTGGTGATGACAAAAAACAAACGGGTGCCGAGAACGATAGCAGCGAACCCAAAGGGCAGGAGTTGGTCTATATGGCGCATGTCTCCCTCGACGATCCTCAAATGCAAATCGACGACAGGCTGGTCACGCTTTCCCCCGGCATGGCCGTCACCGTCGAGATCAAGACCGGCTCAAGACATATCATCAGCTACTTGCTCTCTCCGATCAAAAAGCATCTCTCGCAAGCCATGCGAGAAAGGTGAACGAATCGAGTTATCATTAATTGACTAACCGTAGGTTCATATCTAGCTTATCTAAAATTATAGAGAGGTTACATGCACACGTTGAGGTCACTGATTGCATTTATACTCATCGGTCTTTCCGGATGCGCTTCGTCTTCTTCGCATACACAGATTGAGTCAATCAAGTCACAAGACGCTATTCCCTCAATTCACAAAATGTATCTGCTCGTTGATATGGGGCAAGGCTTAATGGCTGTTATCAATAGCGCCAATTTAATAGATAAAGATTTCAACGATACGTTTATTAGTCAGGCTAGAGCCTGCGATGTTCAGGCATCTTCTATCTTCGACCAGCGTTGGAAGATTATTCGGGCTGCAAACATGAATCCATCTAACGCGGATGAAAATAATATCCGTAAACTGGATCACGAAGCGATGGAATCATTCCATCCGGATGCCGTATTTTCTATCGGGTACGATTCTTATACAACGACTACGCAAATGGCGGCTTTCCATACATCCAGATTCACTTACTATGCCGTATTGACGGACTACAATTCTCAAAAAGAGTTGTGGAAAGGCCGTGTAGATTTAAGCCCGGCTGCATCATGGGATCAATCAAAGCCCGATGCATCTCCGAGCGCGGTGTTGGCTCACGACCTCTTAAGAAAGATGGCGGCGGACGGTATCCTGAAAAATTGTCCGCTGGAAATTCCCGCCCATTGATTGCATCTCTAGTTCACCGGGTGCTTAAATGCCTGTACCTGGGCACTATGAATTAGTAGCTATGTTGGGATTTGTATTTGAATATTATTTCGTGGGCGGAAATGTGAATCCGCCCGTATGTATTACCAAACTTTACTAAAGCAAACGGGCAGGCGGTGTAATAAAATCTTCAGCCAATTACAGCCCATACAATAATAACGCTGTTCGACCAGATCGGCGGAAAACCGGCTGGTCAGGCATATGGAACGCTCTATCCCCAAGGCGATGCATATTATTGGAGGGCGTTGGCGAGCTGTTCTTGTTTATTCTCTCGCTGGCGGCCCCATGCGCTACAGCGATTTACAGCATCAGCTTAAAGGCATTTCAACGCGCATGTTATCACGAGATTTGCGTATGCTGGAAGTTGCGGGGATTGTGGAACGTATTCCCTATCCGCAGGCCCCCATAAGGGTCGAATACAGGCTTACACCGGCTGGGCTGGCTCTGTGTCCCATTGTAACCAACTTGGGTATGTGGGCGGAGGGAATGGTGACGCATAGCGCCAATTCAAACTCGCCTATTTCTCTGCCCGCTGAATGACCTTCACAATCGTTGCAGCAAGAAATTCTGTTTGCCGGTAATTCAGGGATTGTTCGACAGCACCCTTGTAAACATACCCGGCCCAATGCGAGAGGTCTTGTCGCGATAGCTTGACCTTCATTCTTTCCGATGCTTCGAGCAGCCAGCCGATTGTTGAGCCAAGCAGGGCATCGTCGCAATCTGCGGTTATTTTCCGGTCAATTGGCAAATCGATAACGTCATTGACGCTTACATTCAGCGCGGCGGCTATCTTTGTAGCCCAATCGAGGTCTAGCGGCGTTTCGCCGCTTTCGAGTCGTCCCATATGCGGGGCGGACGTGCCGATCATTTTTGCCAGAGCGCGTTTGGTCAACCCACGTTCCTCGCGCAATCCGGTAACGCGATTCTTTTGTTTCAAGTTGCGTTTCATTGGCAGCCTCCAATCACATCGTCTGGTTATAACACGTCATAGCCATATCATTACATGAATGTAATATAGTATAAAATATGTAATAGAAGGTTACGATCAAGAATTTTCGTAAAACACACAACTGTATAGCATTATATGCATTATCCGTCGGCAACTTAAGGTTGAAGTAATTACATCAACGTAACATAGCCTCATATCAGCCTTGCGGTTTCTAAGGCGAGTCAAATTTGAGGTGTCACATGCCAAAACGTCATTATAAGAAAAAAGCATTGCCTGTCCGCATAGGTGAAACTGCGCCTAAACAACGCGCCCAGCATGGCGGCGTTATCATGGAAACGATTGATCGTGACGCAAGAGGCATGGCGTTGACGAAGCGCCAGCGTTCAATAGCCGAATGTGTGCTTGATGTTTATTTTCTGCGGCAGTTCATCGACGAAGCGGAATATGAAGCCGGTATGATCTTCCGGAAAGCCTATTTACGAGCGGTTCTGCGCGTTCGCGTAGAAGATGCTGGGGCAGGGTGTCATGGAGAATTAGGCATGGAGCCGCTTATGATCGTTCATAGCGAATATCTTCTGCGTAAAGCCTACAAGGCCCTGCCTGTGACGGAACAGGCGGTTATTGTAGCGGTCTGCGGCCATGATGCCTGGGCGGGTAACGGCTATCGTTCCATGCTTTTGCATAGCGGGCTTCGGGTTCTGGCGAATCTGTGGAAGGTGGGATAATCCGCTGTTCTTTCAGATAATTACATAGATGTAATTTTGTCTTTGACTTTCCGCAAAAATTTTGGTACAGTTCAGGCATCGTTGCAAGAGTTGCGACAAAAGAGACCAGAAACCGCCCCACAAACAGTCGGGCGGTTTTTCTTTTCCCAAAAACATAGTCGCGAAATGCCGCGCATCCGGCGAGAGCCGGAAGCGCGACGCTATTTTATTTTATCGGAGGATTTATGACCAACAGAAAAGCTGGATGGGGCTTTGCTGCCCTTATGGCCGTGTTGCTTCCACAGGCTGCGTACGCCACATCGAGTGGGCTAGATACGACCATCCCCGATATGGTCTTCGCTGTACAAGGCCAGCAAGTCGGGGATTGGACGAATAGCAATCTCGCCATTACCGGCGGTCTAAACACCACAAGCACTGTTGGCATCGGAACCTCGACACCCGCCGCGCAGTTAGATGTTTCCGGCGGTATCCGCACTGGTTTTGATGGCAGCATATGCGGCCCTTCAAATGAAGGCACCCAGCGATATAACCCTAGCCTTCATGCTTACGAATACTGCAACGCAACCAGTTGGACGACGATGGGCGGCGGCATGACGTTGGTTGTCGGCGGATGCCAATATAGTTGGTCAACTTGTCCTGCGGGCTATCGTGCAACATCCTATTTCAGCCCTGGCACCTACAATTGCTGCGATAAATGCGGCAACCCTGCATGGCGCTACACAGTGTGTTCACAATGAGCGCGGCAAAGAATTTGAAAGTTCTGGTCGCGCCTTGCGCCATGATCTTTCTTGCGGGTTATTCGACTCCGGCGCATTCGCAGGGAACGGCTCAGATACAAACTTTGGCCGATTGTCCCGCCGGTTATGTCTTGGCCGTTCAGGATACGGCCTCTCCACAGCCTTATGCGCGGTCACCTGACCCGCCGCCAACCAGTCAGGAACAAGCTAATCAGGAAGCAACGGCCGCGGCGCAACGGCAGGGCGCAGCGCCGAGAGCCTTTGTAACAGGCTGTGTTCCAGCCTCGCCGCAACAGAACAAATAGAGGTGTCATATGCAAACCCATTTGACGGAGGTGTTCGACCTTGCCCTTACGCAAGCCATCGAACGTTACATTGAAATGGAGCCACAAGCGGCGCATGAGGCCATAACACGCGAATGGCCGGAGCAAATCGCCGTCTTAATAGCCGAATTCCTGTTCAATTCATTCTGCGGGGATTGCGGGGGCATGGCGCATTTTGTCGAGATCGAGCGTGAAAACGGCCACAGCAATTATTTCATTCCGCTTTGCGCCTGCGAACGGAGGCAAAAATGAACCATCATCCTTCAAGAGCAAGCGACATCTATGTGGAATGGGTGACGACCGAAGGTGGCATAGGGGTGTCCGCGTTTCTTGAGGCCAATGGTCAGTTTGTTATCGGCATATACCCCCTGAGCCATATTGGGCACCCCAGCGGCCTTCCAAGCTGGTTCCGGCAAAACCGCCTTGTCTCGGATGTCACCGTGGGTTACCGCGACCAGAAGCCGCTTGTTATCCCGGTTGATATCGAGGTCACGGCACGGGGGATCAGCCTCATTGTCGCCGTGCCATTTATGGATACAGCCTTTCCCCGGTTCCTTTCGGCTCAGTGGGGAAGCAAGCCGCCGCGTTATTTTAGAACCTGTCCGGTCAATAGCAATTGGCCGGTCATGCCGTCTCCAAGGGAGGCCATATGACCGACAAGCTGCATGAGCATTGGAAACTGGAGGCTAAAAAACTTTCCAAAAGTTCTACGCAAGTTGCGTCTTTGGTGGGGCCAAAAGTCCCACCAAAAACATGCGCCCCGGCAAAGCCGGGGCGAAGAAGGCCGCATCCTATCAGAGTCCGCCTTTCGGCCATTGAGTTAAGAACCGTTCGTGAAAACGCCAAGGAAGTCGGCTGCACTCTGAATGCCTATGTCAAAGCATCGGCGCTTAAACGCCTGCCTATGGGGCCGGAATTACAGGACATGCTGTTTTTGCTTAATCGGGAATTAACCGCCCAAGGCCGCAACCTCAATCAAATCGCCAAGCATCTGAATAGTGGGCAGGCCAATATCAGTCAGGGGACAGCCATGCTTGAGGCCATCCGTGCGCCGCTGATAATCGCTCTCAAGGCCGTGAAGATTGCCTTAACCGAGTCCATGCCGGAGCCTTGATAATCAAGAGCCATGTTCGGGGCGGCTATCGGGCGGCTGCGACTTATCTGAGTTCCCAAGGCAAGAATGAGAAAATCCGCCTGGTCGAAATCAGCGACCCGGATGCCGCCAATCTCCACGAAGCGTTTCAGAATATGTGGCGGATTACCAAGAACGCCATGAAAACCCCGCTACACCATATCAGCATTAACCCTTACGCTGACGAACGGCTAACCAAAGCCCAGTTGATGAAGATTATCGAACGTTGTGAGGACAAATACGGTTACAAGCACGGCGATCACCAGCGCGTCATTGTCGAGCATGTGAAGAACGGCAGGCAGCATTTTCATGTGATGTGGAACCGTGTGAGTCTCACCAGCCGTCGCGCGGTATGGCCGGGACAGCATTGGAAGAAGTCGAAGCAGGCAGCGCGGGAGATGGAAACCGAGCTTGGTTTTAAACGGCCTATGCCGAAGAAGGTAAAACGGGCTTTTGCGACGAGCAGGGGCAGGGTAGCCAGATCGACAGGCAGATACCGGACTTTGACGCCCAAACTGGTTCTGCCGCGTCCTATTCGACCGGCCTTCCACATTTTGACCGCCAAGCAATTGTTTCAGCCTGCGGCATGGCTGGCCGCTAGGCGTCGCCCCAAACGCGGCATGAACGAACCGATTCAAAATAACTGGAACAGAGTGAAAGGCAGAGAGGAATTGCTTGCTGAACTTTTGGCGTGGGCCTGGGAGCAGAAACGGCTCGATATTCTGTATTCGTTTGGCATCATTCTGCCGGAGGATTACTTTGATATATAGTTAGGTTTCTTTAAAATCATATAAGTTGCTCAATATGAGCTGAGGATGGTTTAGACCGATATGGCTATACTTGTTCCCGTAGATATTAGAGGGGATTTCGCGGCAGACATCGCCAAGTTATGCGAGATCAGGCTTATGGCCGCGGGCTATGCTATTGAGCCTGCTATCACGCCGCGCAAGTTGATTTTAAATTATTTTAATACCCGCAGACTGCGAATTTCTATCAAGCCCCGGCGCGTAAATTTGTCCCGTGAAATTCATGTGCCTTCGCAGCACAACGAAGGATTCAAATTGATTTGCGAATCCTCCAAACGAGGAATTTCTTTAATGCCCCACCAAAGCGATAGAATCCTCAATCCAGCCTTGAATGACAAGTTGCTGAATGATTGGAACATCTATCATTTACATTTAGGGGCAACGCCTGACTTAAACAAAAAGGGATTTATGGGGCGTACTTCTGCGCTACTCTACCTTATGATCTCCGAAGAAGATGTTTATTGCATAGATGTGATGAGTCATAGGGATTTTTCCAAACAGCGATTACTCAGTATCGTTCATAATAATTGGCCGCACCTTTTAGAAGGATGGAAATTGAATTCGGTCATGGCAGGTCAGAATATTTCTGACGATGATCTGCAAAAAATGAGGAAAATTAATGTCAATACTTCCATCAAAATGGATGATGGAACCTTATATTATGCCCCTGGCGGCGGCTATGCATCCGATGGGACAAGCTTGCAAGTGGTTATGCAGGCAAATCGTCTTTACCGTGATTGCCAGCATCTCATGGATTTGACAATAAGCAATCTGAAGACGTTTGTAGATGAGTACCATAAAAAATTCGTTTTTCTATCAATGCCATTTCATTTCCATCTACAAATTATTCGAGGTGAGGCTTTCGCAAGGGAGCAAAATTCTGGTGCAATGCTTAGACTTAAATTCCCCTTAGATATGCCGGGGATTTTATGATGCTAAGCAACATCATTTCATCGCCTAATCGACGGCATCTCCGATCCGCCTGAGAAGACCACCCAAAATTTGAAATTTCTCGCCCGCTCTGCATGACGCAAGCGGGTTTTTTCATGTTCTCAATAAAGGAGCGGGAAATGTCAGAAGGACTGCTTTTAACCTATTTCAACGGCATGTTGCATGGCGGCCTTGGTGTCGCGCTCATCATTTTCGGCATCCTTGGCTGGCCGCGCACGAAAACCGTTCTGCTTGCTTTTCGCCCGAAGAAACGCGGCGTCCGTCCTTATCGCAAATTCCGTCCCGCCAAGAACCGGAGTATCAAATGATGTTCCGCGTGTCCCCGAACCGGCGCGGCTTTGGTGTCGCGCCGGTTCTCTACCTGCTTGGCCTTATCGGCGTGGCGGGCGGTATCTTTTTCTCGAATTACATGCAGACCTTCAAAAGCATGTCCGAGATTCAGAACGGCCTCACGGTACGGAACGATCTTATGGGCGCATCAGTCACGTTGGCGGGGCAGGCGGTTTTCAGCGCGGATAGTTCCTTGCTGTGTCCACCCCGTTCGGTACATGAAAGTACCGGCAATCCCTGCGATGCCGCGCCGATTGGCCTTGTGCAGTTTGAGGATGCGCCTGCCAATCGCCTGCCGGTCAATTACGGCAATGCCGCCACGACCGGATTGCCGGTCGAGGTCGGCATGTTCGCGGCAGGTGCAGGGGTAAAGCAGCTCGACGCTTTCGGCCATGCCTATATCTATTGTCGCTGGGAACATTCGCGCGCCAGCCCTGCGTTACCGGCTTTCGTTCTGTTGTCGGCGGGGCCGGACGGCATTCTGCAAACGACTTGCGGCGATACCATCGCGCAGGGCGACGATGCCTATATATCCTATCCCGTGGCGGAAGCGATTAGCCATGCTTCGTTATGGCAGCCGGACGGCACCACGAATGTCAGTTACGGCGCGGCGGGTTCAAAGGTCACCATTGATAGCAGCGGCAATTTCACCGCCGCAGGCAACATAAGCGCGGCCAGCGCGTCGATCACCAATGGCATAACCGCCACGACCTTGACGACGACCGGCGATATTACCGGCAAGGATTTTATCGCTTCGGGCAATGTGACAGGAACAGCGGGCGGTTTTAGTACCATCAACGCATCGAGTGCTGCCGTCACCAACAGCATTACGGTGGCAACGCTCACCGCGAGCGGTGACATATCTGGCAAAAATTTTATCGCCATCGGCACAGTATCGGGCGCGACCGGGTCTTTTACATCGCTAAATGCTTCGAGTGCCACAGTCACCAACGGATTAACGGCGGTCAGCTTGACGGCAAGCGGTGCAATCGTGGGGTCAAGTGGTGCGTTCACCCATGATCTGACCGCCACGAATATGACGGCATCCGGCACCGTGACGGGTGCAACCGGCAGCTTTACCACCTTGCATGGAACAAGCGCGACCATCACCGGCGCGGTCAGTCTCGGCACAACAACTATCGGCAGCCTGATTGACGCCGGCAACGCCTCTATCGGCGGTGCATTGACCGTGACAGGCGCGACCAATGGAAGCAACGCCACTTATACCGGCACCGTGACCGCCGCAAATTTCAATGGCGTATTTTCGGGCAGCTATTCCGGCTCGACCGTGACGACGACCGGCGTGGCATCCGTTAACAGCATTTCCGTGACGAATAACACGATTATCGGCGGTACGCTTGGCGTAAGCGGCTACACGACGTTGGCCGGTTTGACGGCCTCCGGCATCGCCGACAATGGTGATTTGAGCGTGTCCGGCGCAAGCAGTCTTGTCGGCAATGTCGGTATTGGTTGCGGCAGCGCTAACGATACCGTGGCGCTGTTTGTATGCAGCTATGTGGAATCCCCGGTGGCGTATTTCAATCAGGCGGTGGGTGACGCTGCGGTAGGCATTAACTCAACAGCAACCGGTGGCAGCGCCTATATCGTCTTTGATGAAAACTACACGGATTACTGGTCGCTTGGAAAAGGCGAAGACCAGTATGGCAGCGCCTTTTATATCTGGGATCATCACAACAGCGCGAACATCCTTATAGGGGACTACCCCTCGGGCGATTTGCAGCTTGGCGAAGCCACCACCACCTATATCACCGCTAACGGCAATGTCGGCGTCAACGCATACCCTATCAATCCGATGGACATTGGGGGCGGCGTTACTATCGGGACAGCCTATGCCGGAATAATGACTGCTCCGACGAACGGATTAATCGTTCAGGGTAATGTTGGTATCGGGACGACTATGCCAGCCGCTATGCTCGATATAAACGGATATATGCATCTAAAAAAATACACGGCAGCCCCGATGACATGCAGCGCGTCGCTTGATGGCGATATTGCCCTTAGCGCCAATTATACGATTTGTGTTTGCAAAAACGGCACCGGGTGGGTGACCATCTCCAATGGTTCGACAAGCTGCACTTGGTAAGGCCTGCGGATAGAATTTCTAAATTACGACTCAAGAATTACCGGCTGCAAGGCCGCTAATGCCGTGTCTGCATGGTGCAGCGCGGATTTTTTATGTCTAACGAAGGAGAGCATTATGACGACACCACGCATCAAACTTGGCCGTTTCTCCAAAGGCAGCATGTCGCCGCTTGAAGGCAGTATCGGCGGCCTCGGTATGGGGACTATAGAGGTCATGGCTATGGCCGCAACGAGTGCCGATGGGAAACCGTATCTGAAACTCATTGGCGACCCCGAAGGGGCTGCCTTTGAAATAGGGGCGGCGTTCCCGAAGATAAAAGATGGGCTGGAATATTACTCGGTCAATCTTGAATCGCCGATGCTGGCCGCGCCGATCAATGCGGCTTTGTTTCCTGACAAGAATGACTCTCACTTTTACAATCTTGTCTGGAACCGCCTTGACGGTGCCACGCCTGCCGCTGCCGCGAAAGCGACGGGCGATAACGACAACGCCACGCAGTTACCACTTCCGAAGCCGGAAGAGCAAGAGCCGTTGCCGCAACAGAAACGTGGTGGTCGTCGTGTTATTGGTGCGAAGCCGGCACCCTGATCGAAAACTATAAAACGACAACTGGCCCCGCAGGGGTTCCCTGCGGGGCTTTTCTCGCGCCGAAGTAGCGATTTTCTGCGATTAAGGCAGCAATATTAATGCACAGACAACATAAACTATAGTTTGAAGGTGGATAAACGCGGCGATCTGAGGACAATTAATATTATATATCAATTTGTTAGGGTATAATGCGTATCGCAACCAATTATTAAATACCACGCATAAAGATGTTCTTGTTTTGTTTTATCATGGAGTATAGGAGTCGTTGGTAGCTCCAAATTCTGAGTCTGAAAGAATTCCCAATGGACGACAATGAGCGCGCAGAGAAATTATCGATGGAAAAAGAGGTCGTATATTACGAGACCTTCCTAAAGGCGTGGGTTGATAATCGCATGGAGACTGACAAGCAACTTCTAACATTGTCATCTCTCGCCATCGGGTTACTGATGATCTTTCAGGATAAGCTAAGAACCGTGTCCGAATTCGTACTTTGGCTTTCCGCCGGAGGGATGTTTATTCTAACCATCTTTCTAATTCTGCTTATTTTTCGCAGCAATAGTTCATACATCGAGAGACTTATTTGCGAGGACAATCTGCCACAACAAAATATCGTTGAGAGGCATCTACGCCATATGACGGTATTGGCTTTTATTACATTTATGCTTGGCATTATACTCACCTTGACGCTTGCAATCGTAAAATCTGATTTTGTGATTATGAAAGTTCAGGGAGGGTAACATGTCCAAACTCGAAAATCAGTCTCTTAATAAAGACGGCGTGCAAAAAGGCCTACATGGAGCCGACTTTTTAAAGCCGGTAACAAGCAAACAACCGCAGAAAACACCCTCGTCGGGCGACCAGAAACGTGACGAAAAATAAGGAGTGAACCCATGACGAACGATAAAAATAAATTAGGCCCAGCTCCACAGTACTCTACACAGTTTGCACAAGATGGTTTGTCGGGAGCGGCTAAGCTCAATTTGGGGCGTCCCCACGTCCTTCAAAACGGATTGCAGGGGGCTGGTTCTTTGAAACCGGAAACCGTGGCCAAACAAACACAATCTCAGTCCAAACCGAGTTCATTGGGTAGCAGCGATAAGAAATAAGAGGACAAAATGACTGATAAAAAACCCATATCGCACCCAAGCGATCCAAATAAGAGGCCGTCACCTCTTCGGCCTTTGACCGAAGGCGTAGACGGTGCCGGAAAGCTGAGGCCCCCACCGGCACCTGCAAGAGATGAGAAAAAATAGGACACAAGGGATAGTAATCTTTGAGAACACAATATGACTATCAAAATCCAAAGATTTAAAAATATTGAATCTATCGAATGCCCAACTGATGGAATTGTACTGCTCGTAGGCGGCAATAACTCAGGCAAAAGCTCGGTTCTCCAAGCAATACAATTCGGGATTTCTGTCGCGCAAACAGCAGCTATGCAAGGCGGACTCTGGAAGCGCACACGTCTTTCAACATCGATTGGGCAGAATGATCTTGTATATTCTCCCATACGGGAAGTTTCATCTCTTGCATATAATGGTACCCTAAAAGAAGACCCGCGATATGCAATTAGCATAACGTTTCAAACAGAACCTGGCGTCGAGTGTCAAGTGGTTGTCCGTAAAGGACGTAACAAAAATATTCTCTTAAATTTAATAGGACAATCTCTTGGAGAACATCTTCAATCCTTAGAGGCACCTTATTGCGCTCTTGTAACGGGGCTTGCGGGGATACCATCGGAGGAAGAATTTGAAACGGATTATGTCGTTCGCAAGGCAGCAGCTAGGGGAAACTCAAATAGTGTATTCCGTAATATTCTTCTTCAATTAAAAGACCGCCCCGAAAAATGGAGAAAATTCCAGGAGCAAATTGGTCATATTTTTCCCGGCTATACTATTGGAGTGCGTTTTAATCCACATTCGGACGAATATATCGGTTGTTGGGTTTCTAAAAATGGAAGAGTTTTTCCAATTGATACTTGTGGTACTGGTGTTCTTCAAGCGGTACAAATTTTTTCTTACATCAACCTTTTTGAACCAAAAATTCTTCTGTTGGATGAGCCTGACAGCCATCTCCACCCAAATAATCAAAAGGCATTGGCTCTAGAACTAATTGCAGCAGCACGAAATGGCTTGCGAGTGATAATTTCGAGTCATAGCAAGCATCTTGTGGAGGCTCTGATAGATGATGCCTCGTTAGTATGGTTGCGAAATGGGCATGTAGAACCAAATGTTGAAAGCTATGAAATTAAAGCACTAATGGAAATTGGTGCTTTGGGAGTCGGAGAGCGAATTGGCAAAATTTCGCATGTGTTTCTCACTGAGGACGATGACCGAAATCTTATAGAAAAACTTCTTGAGGCAAACGGTTTCGACCTCGACGAATGTGAAATTGTTTCTTATTCGGGGGCGACGAATACCGGAACCGCGATAGTGCTAATAAATCAACTCAGAAAATTTTATCCCGATGCTAAATATGTCGTTCATCGTGATCGAGATTTTATGACACTGGAAGAGCTAGCAGCCTATCAGGTCAAATTCTCTGGTATGAATGTCGATTTCTTCATACCCGATGGCAACGATCTAGAATCGTGTTTCTTGAATGCGCCACACCTCAGCCAAGTCTGCGGAGTTTCGGAATTGCAGGCGCAAGATATTCTTCAAGCTGCATACGATAAACGCCGTGATGAATTATTAAGCAAGTATGTAAATTCGCGCATCGAATACCTTAATAGGAACGGCTTGCGACCGAACGCTGGCGAAATTAGCGTCTCTGGTAATGCAATGTTGGTTGGCCCGACTTCGACTGCTATACACGGAAAGACTCTCTTGAAGGGAGTTCGTGATGTGTTGCGAGAACGGTCATTGCCAGATCAAATCACAAGCGTCTCCACAGCCTTGGTGTCGTCTGTCCTAGCATCGTTCTTGCCAATACAATCTCAGATGACTGCTAGCACAAACTAAAACCCTGTTTACTGATACCAGTTCTAGTGAATGGACTTTTTGCGGGGGCGCAAAAAGCGGTTCGCGCCGCCGACCTGCCGCATGAATGCGGCGCGGCGGCTTGCTACGCGCTACGCCGACAAGCGGCTTGCGCTTCCGTGGCCGTTAACGGCCACATTTCCCATCCGAGGGTGAGTGAACGTGTCGGGGGCGGCTCCCGATAAATCAGCGCCTCTTTCTGTCGAAAGGGGCGCATTTTTTTGTCTATTAGGAGGAAGCTATGGAACAGGAGATTTATCGCCTTAAAGAATTTTGCCAGAAATATGCCATTTCCAAAACCTCGCTCTATCGGGAAATCAACGCCAACCGGCTTGAGACCTTCAAGCGCGGGCGATTGACCTTTATCGCCCGCGCTGAGGCCGAACGGTGGTTTCATTGCTTAGCCTATTGCAAGACCAAGGAGACGATGGATAGCCGTTATTCGGCGGCCTCGGAGAAATTGACGTGAATGACCTTGCCGGTTTGCGCCACGTTATCCAGATAATCCGCCCATTCCTGCATCATCTTCCGCCGTTCATCGAGGAATTTTGCGCGATCATAGGCGGCATCGACCTTGTTGGCCGGAGCGTGCGCCAATTGCCGGTCAACAACCTCATGCCGGTAATCCAGCTTTTCCTTGATGGTAGACATAGCCAAAGCTCGAAAGCCGTGGCCGGTCATACGCCCGGTATAGCCAAGGCGTTTGAGTGCGCCAAGCAGGGTGCCGTTGCTCATATGTTTTTTCGGATAGGCGACATTGGCGAATACCCATTCCCATTTGCCGGTCAGTTTTTTCTGCGCCTGCAAAATCTCTATCGTTTGCCGCGCCAGCGGCACGATATGAGGCCGCCGCATCTTCATGCGTTCGGCGGGAATAATCCATTCCTTCGTGTCAAAATTGAATTCTTCCCATTTCGCTTCAATCAACTCACTTGTGCGAACGAAAGTCAGCAACATAAGCCGCATGGCGTTCATCGTTTGCGGATAGAGCCGCGCTTCGTTCCGTAAAAGGACGTTCAGAAAATCCGGCAGATCGTCAGCCTCGATTGCCTTGTAATGGCCTTTGCGGAACGGCTTGAGCGCTCCTCTCAAATCCGCCGTCACATCCCGGTCGCACCGTTCGGTGATAACGGCGTAACGGAAAACTTGCCCGCAATACTGCATCGACCGCCGCGCCATTTCGTGAGCGCCGCGATTTTCTATCCGGCGCAGAGCATCCAAAACCTGAATCGGCTTGATGTCGGCTATCGGCAATTTGCCTATCTGCGGAAAAATATCCATATCCAGCCGGTGCAGGATGTCTTCGGCATATTCGGGCGTCCATCGTTCCTTATGGTTCTCATGCCACTCGCGGGCGACCAGCTCGAAGGTCGTTGCAAGATTGGCTAAGGCAGCGTTGCGGCGGTCTTTCTTTTCGGTCGCCGGGTCGATGTTGTCGGCCAGAAGTTTGCGAGCCTGCTCCCGTTTTTCCCTTGCCTCTAGCAACGTCATTTGGGGGTATTTTCCGATGGCGAGCCGCTTCTCTTTTCCGAAAAAATGATATTTCAGTCGCCAGTATTTATGGCCGCTCGGATGAATTTCTACATACAAACCAAGTGCATCAAAGATGCGGTAAAGCTTCTCTTGCGGTTTCGCGTGATCTATTTCTTTGGTCGTCAACATTATTGCCTCCTGAAAAATTACCGTTTGAACGCTCGTTCCGAATTTCAGGGGCTATCTAATGCTCTGTAATAAAATGACTTTTTGCCCCTATAGGGAAACAAATTTTTCAGGGCAAAATTTGTTTCCCTATTTGTTTCCCCAAAAGCGTGGGCTAGAGGGGAACTCTTGGGGTCATTGTGACACCAAAAAGCTGCGATTTTATTAGGGAAAACGGCACTTTCCGGTGCGTTCGGGGGCTGTCTGAAACAGTACAATGGCGGAGACGGAGGGATTCGAACCCTCGATACATCTTTTCAAACGTATAACGGTTTAGCAAACCGCCGCCTTCAGCCACTCGGCCACGTCTCCGCAAGGGAGACAGGATATAGCGTGCTTTCGCGGGCGGGGAAACCTAAAATTTGGTTGAGGTCTGAAGGTTAAATAGCGCCGCTTTTGTGGGCCAAAGCGATGCTTGCGGCGACCACGGCGTTCAGGCTTTCGACGCCTGAAGTGGGGATAGAGAGGCGGGTAGTAAAGCGTTTGCCGTCGCCGAGGCCTGCGCCTTCCTCACCGACGACCAGCAAGCCGGAGGAAGGCCATTTGAAAGTGGACAAGGGCATTCCATCGCTATCGAGCGCGATGCAGGAGGGTGGAAAGTCGCGCAAAGCCGGGCCGCGCAGCATCGGCAAACGCAGCACGCTGCCTGCCGAGGCTTTGACGCTTTTGGGCAAAAACGGGTGCGCGGCTTCCTGCGTCAGGATAACGCGTTTGACGCCGAACGCCTCGCAACTGCGGAGCAGGGCGCCGAGATTGCCGGGATCGCCGACGGGGATGACGATTTCGATGCCCTGCGGCACATGCGTTTGCAAGGCAGCGGCATCGAGCGTTCCGATTTCCGGTTGTTCAAGCGCGAGGATGGGGGCGTGCGTGCCCAGCACATCGATCTCGTCGAACAAGGCGGTAGGCAGGGTGACAAGTTTCGCGGGGTCGGCCTGATCGGGCAGGGGCAAGGGCTGCATGCCGGGGCCGAGGATCTGGTAAGCCACGCGCAAATGGGGCGCGCGCAAAAATTCCGCCACCAGCCTTTCGCCGCCAAGGAGAAAAAGTTTTTCCTGCCTGAGGCCTTTCGCCGTGGTCAGGCTGGCAAGCATGCGGAAGGTGTCGTTGTGGGCGCTGGTGATTTCCATGCCTTTATATAAGACAGGCGCGTGTGCCGTGGCAACAATTGGCCTTTCCCCGCCGCCCTGCGCTTGATAACCTCTTGCCTCCTGCCTCTTTTGGAAGCCTCACCGTGAAATTCACCCCCACGCCCATCCAAGGCGCCTTTCTGATCGAGCCGGAGTTGAAAAGCGACCAGCGCGGCTTTTTCGCGCGTTTGTTCTGCGAAAAAGAATTCGGCGATCAGGGGCTGGAAACGCGTTTCGTGCAGATGAACGAAGCCTTTAATGTGCGGCGCGGCACCCTGCGCGGCATGCATTATCAGGCGGCGCCCGATGAGGAAGTGAAACTCGTCCGCTGCATGCAGGGCGCGGTTTACGATGTGGTGCTGGATATGCGCCGGGATTCCGCGACATTCGGTAAATCTTTCGGGGCGGAGCTGAGCGCCGAAAACCGCCGCATGATGTATATTCCGCGCGGCTGCGCGCATGGCTATATCACGCTGACCGACGCAGCCGGGCTTTTTTATCTGGTCAGCACTTTTTATGCCGCGCAGAGTGAACGCGGCCTGCGGTTCGACGATCCCGCTTTCAAAATCGACTGGCCTCTGGCGCCCGTCGAAATGTCGGATAAAGACCGCGCCTGGCCCGCTTTCGGTTCCCGCGCATGAATATTCTTCTTACCGGCGGCAGTTCCTTCACCGGCCTGTGGTTCGCGGAAGCCCTTGCGGCGCAGGGGTTGCATGTGATTGCGCCGTTGCGCGGCAGGGCGGCGGATTATGCCGGTCTGCGCGGCGAGCGCGTGCGCCGTCTAGGAAAAACCGCCGAAATCATCGAAGCCTGCCCGTTCGGCGGCGACGCGTTTCTGGATGTGATGCGGGGCGGCGAGGTGGATGCCTTGTGCCACCACGCGGCGCAGGTGAAAGATTACAAGAGGCCGGATTTCGACGCGCTGGATGCTTTGGAAGAAAACACGCGCAACCTGCCGCGCGTGCTGGATGCCGGACAGAAACTGCGCGCGGTCATTCTGACCGGCAGCGTGTTCGAGGCCGATGCGGGGCGCGGCACCGAACCGCGCGAGGCTTTCTCGCCTTACGGACTTTCGAAAACCCTCACCGCGCAGGTTTTCCGTTACTGGTGCGCAAAAATCGTTCTGCCTTTCACGCGTTTCATCATCCCCAATCCGTTCGGCCCTTATGAGGAGCCGCGTTTCTGCGATTATCTGCTGAAATGCTGGAAGGATGGGCAGGCGGCCACCGTCAAAACCCCCGATTATGTGCGTGATAACGTGCCGGTGTCGCTGCTCGCGAAAGCCTATGCCGATGGCGTTAAACGCGCGCTGGAGGGCGAGGCCGTTCCGCATATCGCCCCGTCTTTTTACGCCGAAACGCAAATCGCCTTTGCGCACCGTATGAGCCGCGAGCTGGCGCCGCGCCTCGGCTTGCCCTGTGCGGTCGAAGCCGTGACGCAGGCGGATTTCGCCGAGCCTCTGGTGCGCATCAATACCGATGAGACGGATGTATTCCGCCTCGAATGGAATGAGAAAGCGGCCTGGGATGAACTCGCTTCCTATTACCGCGCGGCCTATCTGAAACAGGAAAACTGACATGGAAAAACGCCGCCTCGGCCGTACGGAGATGCAAGTTTCGGTGCTGGGATTCGGCGGCGCCGAAATCGGCCACCAGAATGTCGATCAGGCGCGGGCGACCGTGCTCCTGAATGGCGCGCTCGATGCCGGCATTAATGTTATCGACACCGCCGAATGTTACGGCGGCAGCGAAGAACTGGTTGGCAACGCGTTGGCGCATCGCAGCGGCGAATTTTTCGTCTTCACCAAATGCGGGCATGCGGTCGAACCGGGTGAAACCAACTGGGAGCATCAAACTATCCTGACCGGCATCGAGCGCAGCCTCAAACGATTGAAGCGCGATCATGTCGATCTGCTGCAACTGCATTCCTGCCCTTCGGAACTGCTCAAACAGGGCGATATCATTGACCTTTTGGAGCGCATCAAACAATCCGGCAAAACCCGCTTTATCGGCTGTAGTGCGGACGGGCGCGCGGCGTCTTACGCCATTCAGACCGGGCGTTTCGATGTGCTGCAAACTTCCTTCAGCATCGGCGATCAGGAAGCACTCGCGGTCAATTTCCCGCTGGTGCGCGAACAGGATATGGGCGTAATCGTCAAACGCCCCATCGCCAACGCCGTGTGGAAACACGCCGCCAAACCCGCCGACCCGTGGCTGCATGCTTATTGGGAACGTATCGAGAAACTCGATTATCCGTTTTTGCGCGAACCGGGGGAGGAATCATTCTCAACCGCCCTTCGTTTCGCCCTCACGCCCGCCGAAACTACGACCGCGATTGTCGGCACCGTGAACCCGGCGCATCTGGCCTCCAACGCGCGTTATATCGCAGAAGGCCGCCTGCCGAATGATGCCTTCGCCGCCATTCGCGTGCGCTGGGATGCATGCGGCGGGGCGGAATGGCCGGGCAAGGGATAGAGAGTCGCTGCCAATAGGGGCGTCAATACCGCGCAGGCGGGAATCCAGGGTCACAAGAACGAACGGTTGCCCTGTGTGGCTCTGGATTCCCGCCTGCGCGGGAATGACGCCTGTGGGGGTATCCTGTCTCAAGTCCCATGACAATTGACAGCGCGCAGGCGGCTTCGCATAGTCAAAGCCCCTTCCTTTCGCATTCCGGATTTTCCATGAACAATAACTTGCGCCCCCGCAAAGCCGTGATTCTCGCCGGCGGCTATGGCACCCGCCTGACCGAAGAAACCGTGCTCAAGCCCAAACCGATGGTCGAAATCGGCGAGCATCCGATTTTGTGGCATATTATGAAATTGTATTCGCATCACGGCATCAATGATTTCGTGATCTGCCTCGGCTACAAGGGCAATTACATCAAGGAATACTTCACCACTTATCTGTGGCAGCGTTCTTCGATCACCGTCGATGTGCAGAAGGGCGAGGTCATCTCGCACGATACCGCTGCCGAACCGTGGCGCGTTTCGCTGATCGATACCGGCAACGATATCCCGACGGGAGAGCGTCTGCGCCGCGTCCGCAATTATCTCGACGCCGACCGGCCTTTCTGCCTGACTTACGGCGACGGCGTTTCCGATATCAACATCACGGAATCGATCAATTTCCATCGCGAGCACGGCAAGCTCGCCACCATCGCCGCCGTGGCTCCGCCGGGGCGTTTCGGCGCGCTGCGTATCCATGGCGACGATACCGTGAGTGATTTCGAGGAAAAACCGGCCGGCGACGGCGGCCTTATCAATGGCGGCTTTATGGTGATGTCGCCGGAGGTTCTCAAATATCTCGATGGCGGCGAACCGGCGATGCTGGAACAGGGGCCGCTCGTTAAACTCGCGCATGACGATCAGCTCCGCGCCTATAAACATCACGGTTTCTGGCAGCCGATGGATACCTTGCGCGATCTGCATCTGCTGCAAAGATTATGGGCGGGCGGCAACGCGCCGTGGAAAGTGTGGAAAGACTGATGCGCGCTTTCTGGGCCGGAAAAAAAGTTCTGCTAACCGGCCATACCGGGTTCAAGGGGGCGTGGCTGACTCTGGCGCTGCATCATTTCGGCGCGAAGGTTTACGGTTATGCGCTGGCAGCCGAAGACCCGTCTTTGTATCGCTCTTTGTCCCTGCAGGATTGTCTGGCGGGCGAGAAAATCGCCAATATCAATGACCGCGCCGCCTTCGATGCTTTCTATCGCGCGACGGCGCCCGATATCACCATCCATATGGCGGCGCAGGCTCTGGTGCTAGCCTCTTACGCCGATCCCATCGAAACTTTTCAGACCAATGTCGTCGGCACGGCGGTGATCCTCGATGTCGTGCGCAGCGTGGGATTGCCGCAGACGGTCGTGATCGTGACCAGCGATAAAGTCTATCGCAATCACGAATCCGGCCAGTCTTACGCCGAAACCGACATGCTGGGCGGCTTCGATCCCTATAGCGCCAGCAAATCCTGCGCCGAACTGGTGACGGATTCTTTCCGCCATTCTTTTCTCGTATCGCGGCCCGATATCATTGTGAAATCCGCGCGCGCGGGCAATGTCATCGGCGCGGGCGACTGGTCGGAAAATCGCCTCGTGCCCGATATCATGCGCGCGCTCGCCACCAACAGCGGCGAGATTATCATCCGCCACCCCGAATCCGTGCGTCCGTGGCAGCACGTGCTGGAACCTTTATCCGGCTATCTGCGGCTGGCGGAATGCGCGGCGATAGCGCCGCAGCAGGTGCCGAAAGACAGTTTCAATTTTGGCCCGGAGCGCGAAAGTTGCCGCCCGGTTGGCGAAATCGTCGATCGTATTGCGACTTTGTCGGGGCGCAGGCTGACGATGCTGGGGGCCGAGGCCGCCGCGGTGCCCGAGGCAAACCTGCTTCATCTCGATTCATCGCGGGCGCAGGGCGAACTGGGCTGGCATCCGCGCTGGAATCTAAGCGAAGCTCTGTCGGCCACGGTCGCGGGCTATCAGGCTTTGAATGATTTGCCGGTGGCGCAGGCGAAGGGCGCGCTTACGGCTCAGATCGACGCCTATTTCCAGAAATCGTAATAACGCTGCGCGATGTCGGGCGAAGACAGGCTGAAATAGCCGCACAGATCGTCGAGCAATTCCGGGAATTTGAAATCGCTGCGGTCGACCCATTTGGCGACGACCTTCAAAGCCTCGGCATCGAATTTAGCGTCGGGCGCTTCGCGCTGCCAGTTGCCCAGGAACCAGGCATAACGCTGCTGAATCCACATGGCGGCGAGTTCCTGCCGCTCCGCCGCCGGTAAATTGACACCTTTATATTTGTGCAAGAAAATCTGCCCGCCTTCGAGGCAGCCGATCAGCCATTGCAGCCGCACGGCGGAACTATCGAGTCCGGCCTTGCGAAAATAATGCGCGTCGGTACGGAGGCAGGCGGCGGCGTCGGCCCAGTTGGCGTTGTTATACTGGTATATATAGCGCGGCACATAGGTCAGACGCCCATGCATCAGATAGATGCAGTTGATGATCCAGTCGTGATAGGAAAAAAACAGCGGCAGTTGCGACGCGAATTTCCACATGTCCTGCATCATGCTGCGGCGCAGGGGCGAATAATGGAAAACGCTGGGCGAATGGTCGAGAAAGGCTTTGAAGCGGTCGCTGGCTTTCGGCGTATCGAATTCATTGAAGGGGAAGAAGTTTGAGCTGACCTGATCCTCGATCCCGAAAATGCCGGTGACGCCGATCACGCCGGGATCATCATGGATGCGGTCGATTTCCGTGACCAGCGTGGGCAGGGCATAGGGGCTGATATAATCGTCGTCGCAGACGAAATAGACGAAATCACTTTTGGCTTCGTTGACCAGAGCCTGATAATTCTCCGACCCCGGACATTCATCGACCATCAAAATGCGGCAGTTTTTCTCGCTGATGCGCGAAAGGAATTCGCGTTTCTGAAGATTGGCGGAATTGTCGCGGATAATCACTTCGATATCGTTGCCCCCCATCGTGCAGGTATTGAGGATGGTCGAATTGACGCGCGTGCCGGTATTGTGGCTCGGCATGACGATGGAGAGTTTCATCAGGATATCCTTTCGGCGTGGGTCAGATCGTCATACAGCGTGGCTTCGTAGGCGGCAAGCCGGGCATCGTCGGGGAAATAAGCGCGGAACTGAAAGGCCGAGGATTTCGATTTTTCATACAATGCCGGCATGGCGAGACGTTCCCCGCGCAAGGCTTCTTCCTGCCCCGCGGTGAACAGAAGGGCGTTCCTGCCGAGGCCCGACAGGAATATCTCGCCGCCGCTGGCGCCAAACAAAGCGCGGAAATCGGCCGGGCTTTTGGGCTGGTCGTACAAAGTGCGGTAAATCGCGGCCAGTTTTTCGGCGGTGGCGGAAACGGCGTAATCGCGGCGTACGGATGCCGCCGCCTGTGCGGCTATTTTTTCGCGCAAAGCCCGGTCGCCGATCAGGCGGTGGATGGTGGCGGTGAAATCTTCGATATTTTTGACGACGAAGCCGGTTTCGCCATCCTGCACGATGCCGCTTTCGACCGGATTATTCATGACGATGGGGATGACGCCGCAGGCCATCGCTTCCAGCAACGCGTTTTCGGTGGTGCCGTAATGGCTGGGGTTGAGCAGATAGATGAACAGATCGAGCGCGGGCAGGATATCCTGCGGCCTGTCGCAAAAACCGCGCAGTTTGACGGGGCAGGCGCCGCCCCAGCGCCGCACTTCTTCTTCAAGCCGGGGGTTGACGCCGGTTTCGCCATAAAAATCGACATGCAAACCGGGCACGCCCAGCGCCGCGATGTAATTCACGATATCGGGATGGATTTTGGCGGGATTGAGCGAGCCGAGATATCCGGCGCGGATTTTCCCGTCCTTGCGGTCGCGCGGCGGGGCGAATCCGTCGAAGCCGCCTGTGCTGTGCGCCAGCGCGGATAATTTCGCGTCGGCGAGGAGGGGCAGCGTAGCCGCGCTGGTGGCGACAAAGGCGTGCGGCAAAGCGGCGAAAGATGGCGAAATGACCGGATAATGCAGCCCCGACGTATGCGCCCAGACCAGCCAGCGCGCCGGAATGGCGCCGATATCCAAAAGTGTTTTAGCCAGCAGCGGATGATGCCACCATTCGATTTGCACGATATTGGCGGCGGCCACGGCGGCGCGAATAGCGGCGGCGGTCGGCGCCAGGGCGATGTCCGCGCCCGTGTCCCGGATGGCGTCGGCGAAGCGCGTATCGCGCGGCGTTTCAAGGCAGATGAAGGAATCTTCGACGATAGTGTCGCGCTTGTTCTGCGCCGCCAGCGCGGCTAAAGCGCGCCCGATCCCGCCGCCCAGGTGAGCGGTCAGATGCAGAACCTTGAGCGCGGACGGCATCAGCCTTGGGTCGTGGTCATGAAACGCGGGGTGGTCTTGCGCAATTCGATCAGTTTGTCGGCCAGCATGCCGGCGTAAGGATCGATATTGTCGGCGAGGCAATGCGACAATTGCCCGCATTCGGCGCAGACCGGGTTTTCTTTGCGCTTGCCGCGCAGATGAGCGATGCGGTGGTTGAAAATCTCGTCGCCTTCCCAGATTTCGCGCAAAGACTGCGTGCGCACATCGCCGACCAGCAATTTGCGCGCCCAGTCGAGATAACACAAACTCACCAACCCGTCGGCATTGACCGAAACCGAATAGAAAATATACGGGCAGGTTTTGATATCGACGATGGGATTGTTGTAAATCCCCGTGGTGATATCGATGCCCATGCGTTCCTCGACATCGAACACCGGCCAGCAGGGCGTGAAGTTTTCCAGCGAAATACGGTCGCAGATATCGCCGAACGTATCGAAGAAAAATTGTTTATCGACGTCGGTGAGGAAATCGCCCGGCATCTTGATGAAGATTTCGAGGTCTTTCTTGTTGTCGTAAAGGAATTTGATGTTATCGACGAATTTGGTGAAATCGACCTTGGTCTTGGTATAGCGCATGAAATCCGCGTCCGACAAACCATCGACCGAAATATTGATGCGGTCGAGGCCGCAATCGATGATCTCGAGCGATTTTTCATGCGTCAGATAAAAACCGTTGGTGGTGGTATCGACATAGGGCACATGGCCGCTGTCTTTGGCGTAACGCACCATCTTGGCGAAATTTTTGTTGAGCAAAGGCTCGCCGTCTTTATAGAGGCGCAGAACCTTGATCGGTTTTTCGAAATCTTTCAGATCGTCGATGATTTTTTTGAACAGCTCGAAACTCAATACGCCCTGATAGCGCCCGGTGCTGCGGATCAGTTCGTGATCGCCGGTCGGGCAGAAGGTGCAGCGGAAATTGCACGCGCTCGACGGGTCGATGAACAGAACGAAAGGCGCTGGCAAAGGAATCACGGTCTCGAGCGCGGTGCGGTCGTCGAGATTGATTCTGGGTTTAAGGACGGCTTTCATAAATCACCTTCAGGTTCATTCAGGGATAGTTTACGGCCAGAATCATTAAGTGGAACATAAAGATAGGCAAAGAGTTCCGCTTTCGCCAGCCGTGGCGAACTATCCCTGAATAACGATGCATTTTGCATGCCAACTGCCCCGTGAAAGGCGGGGGTCGAAGGTTCAAGCAGAGCCGTCATCCCGGCGTAAGCCGGGAGGTGGATTCACATTTGAAGTGCAACAGTTGGAGGTGGGAGGAGAATACCTCGGCGGGGGTTTTGAAGCCAAGGCATTTTCTGGGTGTGGAGTTAAGGATATGAGCGAGGTGCTGAACA
>JARLHX010000008.1 GCA_031292035.1 Negativicutes bacterium
CGCGCCTTGCCTCGCGCACTTTGGCGCAGCAACGCGGTTCGCCACCAAACGTCAACAGACCCTAGAATGCAGAAATCCCGGCAGGAGCACCGATATGTCCATCAACGCATATATTTTTCTGGTGGTGCTGACAACCGCCATCGCGCTGCTTTGCCTACGCCTGGACCGGCTGGCGGGGAGCCTGAGCGAACAACACCGACTGTATCGATACCAGCAAGCATTACGCGTTGGCGCACGCACGCTGGCGATAGTTGCACTGCTGGTTTTTGTGTTGTGTGTCTACGGCTGGTGGTCAACTAACTGAAGTGGCAAAGCTCGTCAAAGCAGAGCCGGCGCCTGGCCGCTCTGCTGGTAAAACAGGATTAACGGCGGTACCCGTCACCTCCATGATAACCATCGTAATAGCGGCCATGCCCACGACCGTGGTCGTGACCATACCAATAAGGCCAGCAACCACTGAGCAGGAGAGTACCCGCCAACAGGGTGATCAATACTACCGAACGCTTCATTTGACCCTTCTCCGAGTACAGGACGACGATTTTCGCTGCCATCGAACTAATAGATCAAAGAAGCCGCGCAGAGTTCTCCCCGTACGTGAAATATTTTGCTAAACAAATCAAACACAAAAGAAAATTCGGGCTCGCTCTCAAGAGCGTGCCGGCTGGCGGGCACCTTGAGCTGGATGCATCATGCTGGAGTAGACCGACATTGACGACACCCACGTCATGACCAGCGCACCAATTAGGATGCTTGCTTTTGGGCCCCGCAAGACACCCAGCTCCTCGGGCTCCGAAAAGTAGGCTAACGCCCCTCCACCCTCCATAATTTCAACGACTACAACCGTCGACCAGGAAAGTATGGGAGCCAGCCAGGGCAATCGCAATCCAGCGGAACAAAATCGGAAATGGACTACACAACACCTAACGCGAAGCGAAACCCCAGCCCGCGTTAATTTTCAGGCAAACAAAAAAGGCGACCCTTTCGGATCGCCTTTTTTACACCGCCCAGCAGAGCGGATTTTGTTTGGTAGGCGCGATTGGACTCGAACCAACGACCACCACCATGTCAAGGTGGTGCTCTAACCAACTGAGCTACGTGCCTGCTGTGAGGCGGCATTCTACGGAATTTTAAAACGCTGTCA
>JARLHX010000082.1 GCA_031292035.1 Negativicutes bacterium
CAGCCACCAGGACAGCGTCCCCTGGATCGACCGGGCGATCGAACTGGTCAAGCCGGTGGCTGGCCGCATCACCTTGCGCGGGGACACCGATTTCAGCCATACGGCCCAACTGGATCGCTGGGATGCGGCCGGGGTGGGTTTCGTGCTGGGCTTGGACGCGCACGCCAAAGTAGTGCAATTGGCCGGGGGCCTTTCCGAGCAGTCTTGGCGGCCATTGGAGCGCCTGCCCAAGTATGAGATTTTGACCGAACCGCGGCGCCGGCCCGAGCGGGTGAAGGAGCAAATTGTCGTGCAAAAGGGTTACCTGAATAAAAAGCTGACGGCCGAACACGTCAACGACATGACCTATCAGCCCAACCAATGCGAGCGCAAACACCGGTTGGTGATTCTGCGCAAGAACATCAGCGTGCAGAAGGGCGAACGGGTCCTCTTCGACGAGGTGCGGTATTTCTTCTATCTGACCAACCGGTGGGATTTGACCGTGGAACAAATCGTGGGCCTGGCCAACGGGCGCGGGGACCAGGAAAATGTGATCGAACAACTCAAGAACGGGGTCAATGCGATGCGGATGCCGGTGGACGATCTGGTGAGCAACGGGGCGTATATGGTCATGGCGGCCTTGGCGTGGAACTTGAAGGCCTGGTATGGCTTGCTTGTGCCGGATCGGGAGCGGGGCCTGGAGTTGGTGCGGATGGAATTCCGGCGCTTCCTGCACGCGATTATTTTGCTGCCGGTGCAGATCATCCGGGCCGGCCGCAAAATCATCTATCGTCTGTTGGGCTATAACGGTTGGCTCAAGGATTTCTTCGCGACCTGGCAACGGCTGCAAAAGCTGGAATGTGGTTAAAGTTATTCACAATTTTGGGGGAGCGACGAGCTTAAGGGCCCAAAATGCCGGAGGCGCGCCCGCGTACGACGTAAAATGATGAAAAGTGCGTCAAGTAAGTCAGCGAAGCCGGGGTAAGTGCCACGTTGACGTGCCAGCAACCAAAAAGACGCCAAAGTTAGACGCGAACGAGGTCAAAAGAGATCAAAAAACCGTCCCTTGGTCGATCAGCTTCGCAACTCGCTTGTTTTAGGGCTAGAGAGGAGAGGCAATCTGCAATTCTCTCTTGTTCGGCTGACTTTGGGTGCCAGACCGCAATAGAGAGAAATTTGTCGATCGAAATATTGAATCTTCCTGTTCTAGCACCTTCGTTCACTAGGTCGCCGAGTTGCACTTCGTGAAATCCTGATTCAAAATACCAGTCCCAGAAAACTGGATTCTCTCCCGCTTTGAAGCGAAAGCATTTATATATAGGGGAAACAGCACCACACTGAAATTCAGACAGCCTTTTTATAGTTCCGTAAGCGTATGACTTGGTTGTTCGGTCATTATAAACAAAATCGTTGTGAGCTATCTTGATGTATCTGCTCAAATTTTCTCCGGCGATCTTCTTTCCGAAATAGTCTCCTTGACGGATTA
>JARLHX010000083.1 GCA_031292035.1 Negativicutes bacterium
ACGGTGAATCACGGTTTCAAACGGCTCGTGATCTTCCCCGACGTGCTTCTGGCCGCCCATGGCGCTGGCGCCATACATCTGGACAAAACGGCGGTAGCAATCCCACGCGAAGCGCTCATTCTTGGTCGCGGCAGCGAATGCCATAACGGTTTGATCATTCAGACCCAGATTCAAAATCGTGTCCATCAAGCCGGGCATGGAAATGCGCGCGCCGGTGCGCACGGACAGGAGCAGCGGCATCGCATTGGCAGCGCCGAATTTGCAGCCCATGATTTTCTCCACGTTGGCGATGCCAGCTTCCATCTGCGATTGCAGTTCCTTCGGATAAGTTTTTTTGTGCGCGTAAAAATACGTGCAAACTCCTGTAGTGATGTTGAACCCGGGCAGCAATGGCAGGCCGATGCGCGTCAACTCCGAAAGATTCGCGCCCTTGCCGCCAAGCAAAGGCTTCATCGAGCCGTTGCCGTCGGCTTTTTTATTGCCCCAAGTATAGACGTATTTGGTGGGAAGCGAGTTTGTTAGCATACAGTATCATAAACTGCTCCATATATAGTCAGTTTTGTCGTCCGTAGGCCCACAAACCAGTTTCCAGTTCTCAATGATGGCGGCATGGATGTCGTCAGCATTGCTGGCGATCTCAAGCGCCTTACGAAACTTGGTGAAATAAAGGAGCTTCGCAAACTTCGCGAGCAGGCGAAAACTTTTCTGATAATTCCCTTTCGGTACGAGGTGAAGCAACACGACATTCACCGGCTTTTGGTCGTTCGCGGCGAAATCGATGCCCTTTTTGGAACGGCCAAGAGCAACCACCAGCGTGTCAATTAAATCAGTACCCGCAGTCGGCATTCCGACGCCGAATCCCACCCCGGTGGTTAGGGAACGCTCACGTTGCTTGACGGATTCGGTGATGACTATACGGTCGGCCTCTTTAATTTTGCCGGTGGCGACCAGAATTCCGATGAGCTCATCAATCGCCTCCCAGCGGTCCGTTGCCCGCAGGTCAGGGACGATCTGTTTTGAGCCGAGAATGTCAGTAAAATCCATTAGCGTTGAATATTTTTCCGGCAACAGCCAGCTTAGTTCGGGAGCTTAGGGGCGTGTTTTGGCCCTTCGAATTTAGACAATTTTTCCAAGACCGGCTCAAATAACTGGCGATAGGCGGTTTCGTCGAAATAAAAAGGCCCACCCGTAAGGTGAAATCCTTGCGCTGGCCGTTGTCCGAACTCAATCCATTGCCACTTGCCGTCCTGAAATGTCTCAGCCCGGTTGCTCGCCGGCCAACCGCGCTGAAAGTCGTGCCAAATGATTGAACCGTCGCGCTTCTCAATAAAGCAGCCAATGTGGATACATTCGCAATTGCCGCCACACAAATATAGCTGGCATCTGCCATCAGGTAATTCTGGTGGGGAGTGCAGTAATAATTGGTGAAGAAGATTGAGTTGGGAATTGGGCGAACAGCGGCCAAGGGGAATCGCATAGGAGAGCTTCATTATCGCCGCCAAGCCCGGCGGATCGCCCCGATCAAGGAATTCCTGCGCTGGGAATTTATCGAGGAGGCGAGTCCCATCCAAAAAGAAATCCAAGAGCCTGGCTCCGGGTTTTGCTGGCCGTAACTCGAGTTTAGAAATGGTTGGCATCGTCGCTCTTACGTGAAAAACCTCTCTATGGCCCGCCGGATTAGCAATATTTCGCCATAGGGTTCAATGGTGTGGCCTTTGATAATTTCCGTCCATTCCACTGATCCCGACGCAACCCGCGAAGCGATGAGGATAACGAACGCCGGCTTCCCACACCATCAGACCGCCTTGCGAGAATCCGAACAGGACCGTTTGTTCGTTCGGATACCCTCGCTCCCTTTGCGCATCCAGCAACTCATGCAACTGGAGATAACTCCGATCGGCACCCGGTCCCGGATCTCCCGGAAAATCAAACCACGAGAATCCTCCGAAGTAAGGATTGGGTGCGTTGACCAAAAGGAAATTCAGCCAAGGCAGATTGAGTTCCGCCGGCAGCGAACGGAAACTGTCCAGATTGTCGCCCAAGCCGTGCATGACCAACATCAGCCGCCGCGAGTCGCGACTGGCGGAGGGAATGAAAAGTGATTCTAGCATTTCACATCAACCCCCCTGCATTTCGTGTAAAGTAGGAGAAAACCCTCTCTCGGCCGCCAGCCGCCGGATTTTATGACTTCGGGAGGTTGCTTTTCAGGTTGTCGGCTCATAAACAACCTTAATAAAATGGCTTTGCGCTTGTCAATTTTCTAAAATGCAATTCGGTCAGCCACCAGCGGTCAACCCACTTGGATGCCACCCCGCAAGCAAGACCTCAGGATTTGCCGCCTCGGGCGAACGACGAACGAGAGCGGCGCCATTTAGTCAGCAAAAGTCGCGCAGGGGTGATTTTCAGAAGTGGATGAGACAATACCCGACTATTCAGGGAGGTTACTGTCCGAGGACGTGCGGCTTAAAGCATATTTTTTCCTAAGAGGAAACGAATTGCTTTAAACAGGCATTGACAGAAAACGTGTGCTCGGGAAATAAACTGGGGCGGTTCTCACATGATTGCAAAAGTGAGGTTAGCGTCGCAGGAAACACACCCGATTTAGCCAATCCCATTTGGCTGCCCCGTCGTAAAGCGTTTGGAGCGCCTGGATAAGCCCGCCGAAATCTGAAGGCCGAATGGTCCTTTCATCCACGAAGATAATGCCGCTATGGTC
>JARLHX010000084.1 GCA_031292035.1 Negativicutes bacterium
CAGATGACGGCCCGGGTGTGCGCGGCGCGACTCAACGATTCCCACCGGTGGTCCGGTAGCCGCTCCCCTGCATCAGCCGAGTTAACGCGGATAACTGCCAGTCCGCCTCTCCACATACGACCCGCTCTCGTCACACCGGTCGCCAATCCCTGTTGTTGACTCAACCTGGGTGACAGCACCAGGCCGGTCATCGTCCCTTCGGGGGTGGCACCGAGAGCGCGTGTCGTCAGAGAGGCTGCGTACTGTTGCCGAAGGTTGCGTGGTGACGGCAGGTGCAAGGGAGCCGGGTGATCAGGGTTCGAAACGCACACGACACAAGAAAAGAAGAAGAAGAGACAAAAAGAAACGCAAAAAGAAAGGAGACAGGCGCGGAGAAGGAAAAGATCGCGGTCGCTGCAGGCGAAAAGAAGGTAAAGCAAGAAACAGAGGGTTGCCCAAACGCGCAGCCGAGAAGGACCTCACCCATTGTGTTTCTCGTGCTGTTGTTGATCGTTCTAGGTGGTCCCCCGCGGTGTTGGAGGTTCGGTGGTGCAAAAAAGAAGTCGGGAGAAGAACGGCGAGAAGAAGGGAGGCGCCTTGGCGGGATCGAACCGTCGACCTCTCGCACTAAGTCTCGGCGCTCTACCAGCTGGGCCATCCTACCTGTCGTACGTTTGGCCCATCCTACTGCCGGCGACTGGTGGAGTCCGCCGCAGCCGGCCGAGCAGCAAACGACGCCGTGTTACTCTTCGACGTCGGCTGGAGGACTGGCGCGTCGGCCGCACTGGCCGTGGTGATGCCGAGGATGCGATCTCGCATGACGCGGAATGGATGCTTCCCGAGCGCCTTCGTCAGCACATCCGCCTCCTGTTGGTGCGTCGATACCCAACGAATAACGACCGCGCCGGACTGGACGTGGTCGCGGATGAAGTGATGCCGAGTGTCGAGCGCCAGCGAGCTTGAGCGGTAGTCGTCGCGCCTCACAGCTCAGGCAGTTAGCCTCAGCACAAACCTAAGGGTTCCCCCCTTCATCCTGGAGGTGCACGACTCCACCCTAATTCTCCACTGGCACGGGGACCGCCCTGCCTCTGCCTCGGGCTCAAACCAATTAATATTCACGGTGCGTGCCAGCGGCAATGAAGTGTGAGATTGCGGGGAAGATGTTTCATTTGTACTTTAAACATGTTTGATCGAGAAGGTTTTAGTTTTATCGCATCTTGATTGTATCGACACCGACCAAGTGAATGACTGCGAAAACACAGTAATTTTGAAAAAGGGCTGTTTTGAAGATGATGCCGACCTTTGCCCAGTCTGATACTTTGACCGTGGGTGTAGTATATCATTTGACGGCTATTGTCCATTGTTTCACGGTGGGGCAAGGTGGGGCTGGCCCACAGTGAGGTTTCAAAGCGTTCTTGACTGTGCAAAATGGTCGGTGCCAAACCGGTTTAGATGAGATTAAGAAACAAAAACTTGAATAGCTCATTGGATAACTTCAAGATCCTACCAAAGGTCCTCCCAGATGCTTCAGTGCATGGTCAAGTACCTTGTCAAAAAATAACAGCCTGATATCTCGTATGGTTCGCAACAGACCCCTTTAATTCCCGCTGGCACACACCGTCACGGTCGATGACGCCTTTCGGTTAAGAAGTCGAATCTTCGTTCAAGCACAGAAATAGTATGGTATAATGCACGCATGTACACCAAACATATTGCTGCTATTTTCATGGAAAAGCA
>JARLHX010000085.1 GCA_031292035.1 Negativicutes bacterium
CGATTGTGGACGCCAATAGCGGGCAGGATTTGACATTGCAGACGAACACGGTCATTGTGGGGCAGCAAATGAACCTGCGGTGCCAGCCCACCAGCACCAATTTCCCGGCCACAAATTTCCAGTGGACGGTGCCGGGTGTTGCCATTTCAAATTATGTTGTGGCAGCCGATGCAAGCAGCGCAATGGTGGTTACGAACTTCGCGACCAATAACGCCGGAGTAAAATATTATTGGGTAAATGGCGCCAGCAACCGTATAGTGCAATGTTCGGCCGCCGTAAATGGGATCACGGTGACGGCGCACGCCATGTTTGATGTTCAAAAGCCGCCGATACGCATTGCCGCAATAGTTATGGGGCAGATTCGCGGGGACCGAGATTATTACCTAAATTATCTCGGTGCCACCTGGCCGTACTTACATTTTGGAGGATACAGCCAAAACGGAAATCTTGTAGATGGCATAGATTTCCATTATGACTTGAGCGGCACCTCCTATTCCGCCAGCCAGTTTGAATTCTTGCGCCTTGGAGTTGCTCATCGCCAGTGTCAAACGAGTGGTGGCACCAATAACTTCGTTGATTCGCTCGGTTTTGATAACCGTGTAACGAGGAACCCTGAAGGTGACTCACCATCCCAACCGGCCGTCCTCTATGATTCAAACAATAACTTGATTCCGTTAACAATGATCAGCGCAAATGACATTTATGTGGAAAGTCTTATGTTCCAATATGACGCCAATTCCATCGAGGTCCCGCTTCAGTCTGTAACTTGGAATTGGAGCGCCAGCGCGTATGCCAATAACAACTGGCAGCCGGCGTCACCTCAGTATCCCTGCCTAATTACAAATCAAAGTCCAGTTTTCCCACAGTGGACAAATAAACTTGATGTTCACCACACAACCTCCACCCAACCTTGATTGTTCATGAATCGTTATCTTACACTTGGGATTGCGCTGCTTTTACTTTCTGGCTTGATTGATTGCGTGCGCGCACAAGACACCAACGTTGAATTCTGGCCGGAGGAAGGACCACGACATTTGGGGGAGAGCAACAAATATGTCTCGGAATCAAACGCCAAAGGTCTGAACAGTGCCATGGCATCGGGCGAATTGCGTCCGGCTGAATTCGATCCTGACGGTCACTGGGGGGCAGCCGTATATGGCGTTCAACTTTCTATCCGGTCCAAAACCAATGTATTTCTATCGGGAGATCCAATCCCTGTTTCAGTTATAATTAGAAATACAACGACTAACAGCCGGTCGGTATATGATACTTCAACGGGCGGGGAAACCCTTTTTTTTATTGAACTAGAATCCGGTCGCATTTTTCAACCTAGTCCAGGTGGCGTATCCCTGTATGGATTTAAGGAGCTTTCAGCGAAACATCAAATTAAGTACGATTATGATTTGTTTGAACTAGCGCGATTACAAAGCGGAGCATATAAAATCCGGGCAGCACAGGGAGTAGTTTGCGCTGCGCCGGACATAAAGACAGTCACCGCCCGTACTAACATATTTTCTGATATTTTGACGATTAAAATAATTCCAAAATAGCTGGGATACACAGTTGCCTCCATTCAATCGCACTTCGAGGGTCAAAATGGATAAGCAGATGCTGATTCAACCGGGCATCCAGCCAGGCGGGCAACTGAACGCCTATTTGGTTCGGGCGGCGATGTCGGCGGTGTCCAGCCCCAACTTTGACAACCAATACGGCGATACGCCGCAGGCGCCGGAATGGTTTGCGGTCAATGGGGCGGGACTGCTGAATACGGGTCTGACGAACACGGGC
>JARLHX010000086.1 GCA_031292035.1 Negativicutes bacterium
CATCGGGCCAGCGACGCGCTACAAGATACTCGCGGCAATTTTCCGGCTTGGCGAAGTAGAGGATTGCTTCTTGTAGGCTGCTCGGTTCCATGCTTGAATCTTAGGCCCGAACAGTTATTTTGTCAAGTATATTATTGCCCTCATTAGCGCCTGACAGATATCGAGTAGCGTATCGCGGTGGATTGGATTAGGGCAGCTAATTACCTCTCCGGGACTGTATTGCCCGTTTTGCATGCGCTTGTGCGGACGCATGACATTAATCGCGACAGCATCGAGCGAGGTCTTAATGTGTACTGCGTAGTACTTTTCGATCATCTCGACATTGGTACGACAATTCTTGGCGATTTGATATATGTCAGCCACACCGCGCCAGTCCTCGTCCCGACCGGCTAGTGTTTACGAATGCCTTTCATCTGGCCGTATAACGCCCTACTCGTAGAAGTGCAACCCCTGACTCCCCGGAAGTCTGCTTCTAGGAAATATGCCGCTGACAATCACAAGAACTTCTACCAAGAGATGAGCATTTTGGACATTATGGACATCCAAAATGTCTGGAACCCGCCCCTTCTAAACTGCCAAAGGGGGGAAGGTTCAGTCGAACCAAGATCGCGGGCTGGACAAAGTACTAACCTTGTTTGCAATGGCGGCTAGCGGCCCGGCGAGACTGAAACACTCGACGCATTGTGGCCGGGTAAGGTGCAAAGTCTGATCGAAATAGGTGGTGCCACCAAACTCATTCGAGGTAAGGGAAAGCTCTGCGGTAGTCAGAACGTCGCCGGGAAACATCCAGGTATTGAAGTGGAAGCCGGTGACGGTGCCCGTCAATGTGAAGGTATCGCTCGCGACGAATCCGTGGTTAATTTCCCACGCGTCGACGACGTCGTCGTATGGGCCGTTGTCATACACAATCGGCTCAGAAACTCGCGAGATGGGTTCAGTGCTCGAAAACGGAGCCAATCACCTCATTCGGCCGTTATCTGGCAACTAAAATGGCAACGCCCTGCGTGCCGAGTGAGGCTCCCCGGTGAACCCAGTTTTGATTTGGTGGCGTGGCCCTCAACTATTCGTGATCCTTCGTAAATTCCCCAACGCTGTATCGTCTGTGAGGAGGTGCTCGTCTGCTGTTTGCGAGACCTTCCGGAAGATACTTTCACCGATCTTGGTGGCCGACCATCGGTCCTTTTCATCTA
>JARLHX010000087.1 GCA_031292035.1 Negativicutes bacterium
CAGCGTCCACCAGCTCAGGCAGCATTTCCTCAGGCTTGCCGGTATTGGTGATTGCGACGGTCACTTTTCCTTCAAGGACTTTCATGCCGTCTTCATGCAGTCTGTGGGTCAGAACCACTTTTTTCATGTAGTTATCCCTTCCTGGCTTTGGCTATAGCCACAATGAACCAAAGTGTGCCTATTTATAAAGCTCAAAGGCTTTCAGCAATTCCTCGTCGATCTTCGGATTGACTCCATTAACCGGTTCTCTGGCCGGGCCGACAGGATAGCCCAAAAGGTTCATCGCCCGTTTGACAACAGAATTGGGGTTGCCCAGCTTCATCACGTCGCGCAAGGGGCGAATGCTCATTTGCCGTTGATTGGCTTCTTCGATCTTGCCTTGCTCCCACAGTGTATAGATGCTGACCACCAGTTCAGGAAAGACATTGGACCAGCCGGCAATGGCACCGCAGCCCCCGGCCATGAGCGTCCAAAGGATCAGCGAGTCGTTGCCGGCCAGAACGGACAGGCGCCTGTCGGTATCCTCGATATAACGCAGGGTATTGTCAAAGTTGCCGCTGCTGTCCTTGACGCCGACGATGTTTTTGTATTTCGTCAACCGGCGGACGGTGGTGTAATCAATATTGTTTCCGGTCCTGCCTGGCATGTTATAGAGAATGATCGGCAGGTCGACACCCTCGGCAACGGTGCTGAAATGCCGGTATATGTCTTCTTGAGAGACGGCTACGAAATAGGGGGACACAATCGACAGGGCATCGACACCTACTTCTTTCGCTTTCAGGGACATGGCTAGGGTCTCTTTGGTACTGATGCAGCCTGTGCCTGCGTATAGCGGCACTCTTCCTTTATTCTCATCCACCACAATCTTCAGCACTTCAATCTTCTCTTCGGTTGTCAGCGCGTAAACCTCGCCATTGGTGCCGAGGGGAAACAAGCCATGAATCCCGCTGGCAATCAGCCGGTTGACCTGGACACGCAGTTCTTTTTCGTTGATTTTTTCGTCGGCTGTCATGGGGGTGATGATCGGAGTAATAATACCTTTTGGTTTTAACATTGTCATCGACCTACCTTATTTTTAAATTATTTTCTGGCTACATGTTGAGATGCTGGGCAGATGGTCAGGTCTTGCCTGTAATGGCTGATTCACCTTTAATCTGAGCCTTTCCCCCTGTCACTGCAGGCAGCAGCATGGTGAGGGCCGCTCCCAAGAGCAAGGAGAACACGAGACTATACATCCCGATTTTCATATCATAGGCTGTTGCAATCCAGCCAACCATATAGGGTCCCAAGAAGCTTCCCAAATTGCCAAAGGCGTTGATAATCCCCCGTGTCCCGCCGGCAATCCCAGCGGGGAATAAAAGCGGGATCATCGTCCAGAAGGAAGAGGGCATTGATTTGATAAAGAGCCCTGTCACGACAAGCAAACCATAAGAAAACCACATATTGTCAGGGAAGAGTGTCGAAAGCCATAATCCGATTCCGAAACAAGCCATCGGCAGGCCGGTGTAAAAGCGGCGGTTTCTGCTCTTGTCCGAAAAATAAGCAATAATATAGAGTCCAAAAATCGATACAACGAATGGCAGAACGCTCAAAAATCCCACTTGAGTCATACCCATTTTCGTGAGATTTTTCAAAATAGTGGGCAACCAGATGCCAAAACCATAGGCGCCAACCATGCCGCAGTTGAAGATCAGGATCATCAGCCACAAGTACTTGTTCATAAGCAGTTGCTTGTAAGACAGCGCCGCACTCACTTCCTGCGCTGTCTTCTTCGCAGCTTCTTTTTCGGCCCGCAATGTCTCCACCAGATATTCCTTTTCCGCTTTGGAGAGCCATTTGGCTTCTTCCGGGCGGTCACTGATTAGCGGCATCCAAATAAATATCAGCGCTAGAGAGACCACCCCTTCGATGATGAAGAGCCACCGCCAGTCGAAGTTGGCGACAATCCAGCCTGATACCGGATTGGTGATAATGGCTGCGATGGATGTACTGGTCATAAACATGGCGTTGGCCCGGCCGATCTCTTTGGCCGGAAACCAGTTGCTGAGGATGACGAGAATGGCCGGATAGACACCGCCTTCGGCGATGCCCAGCAAAAACCGCACCGCAAGAAGCTGCCACTCATTCTGCACAAAACCGTTGAGGATGGATAAGCCTCCCCAGCCGATGATCGTCCAGAGAATGAACTTCTTGGCGCTGCGATGCTCGGCCATATGGCCGCCTGGTATCTGCAAGAACATATAACCGATAAAGAAGATCCCCGCCGCCAGCCCGGCTACCGTCATGGTCAGACCCAAGGACTGGTTCATGCCGCCAGCAATGGCAAAACTGATGTTCATGCGGTCCATAAAAGAAATAACATATAGAACAATGGTCGCCGGGATGATGCGCACCCACCGCTGCTGTGGGATGGGCTGGGCCGAAGCGTCAGCACTCATTTGTGTTCCCCCGCTTTCTAAATTAAATCTCAGAAAGTCAATGCCACTTTCCGATATCCGGCAAATTTCCTGCGGCGTCAAACGCGAAATATTCCGGTTTTCCAAGAACCGAAATCTCCGGATGCTGCTGCGCCTCTTCCAGCATACATTCCGAAATGTATATCTCTTTGATATGAAGGGTGTTGGGAATCCGGACCATTCTAATCCGGCTGGCATCGGCCGCATTGCAGGTTTTCACGGCCCCCTGAATGGCCAGGCGGTCTGAATCGACAATAACTGGAATCATGCCTCCAAGTAAGACGGTTGAGGTAAAGCAGTTGGCATAAGTGAAATCAAAATCAATTTTGTTAAATAATCGTCGGGTGGCGATATCCGCCAGCCCCATGGCAACCGCATTCCCATGACTTTGATCGGTTAAGTCGAGGACAGCCATCCTGGTGGTCTTCTGACTTGTAACCACAAATGGCGTAGCTGCTCTCCCTGTAATATTGGGGTCCACGCCGGCGCCGGAAAACTCTTTACCCATCTGATCAACAACAAGAACATCCAGGGGACTGAACAATATTTTCGGCATGTTTTCCTTGGCCTCGACTAGCAGTCGCCTCTCGGTTTCAATGATGTCTTCGGCCGGAATTGCCTGGATCTTGGCAATTTTGTCATAAGCGTTTTCCACTGTTCCTATTCCAAATAAGAACGGGGCGTGCTGCAGCTTTATCCTGGCCATATCGACAATATTTTTCGCCATATGCCCGAACCCAAATGTGTGGCAGGAGTCCGCTCCCTTTTGTTTTCCTAACCCTATAGTGATCATCTTCACAAGGCCGCTTTCGATGGGTCCGCTAAACGCTGTATGTGGCTTGATCCGATTGATCAACACAATTCCATCTGCCTGCATGGCGTTTTTATCCATCAATATTGGCAGTCCATTGTCCAGCGTCCCCAGTTCCACCGTTTCCATCGAAGAGCATATGGGACAACCGGCGCTGGCCTCAGTCACGCCCAGACCGGCCAAGACCTCGATTTGTCCAGCCGCTGTGGCACCGCCGTGACTGCCCATGGCTGGTACGATAAAGGGTTTGGCGCCAAGGCCCCTTAGTTCTTCTACCACGATCTGGACAATTTGAACGATATCAGCCACACCGCGACTGCCGACTGCTACCGCCACCCGCATGTCCTTTTTCACCCGTGCGGCGATCACCGGCCTTCGCAGCTCGCCCCGCAGGGCTTCTGCCACATCCGGAACAGCGCTGGCAGAAAAACGCTGACCGACCAATACCATTTTTGGCAATGTGACATTCTGCAACAACTCAGAGACAATTCCCAACCATTCCGACCTCCTTAACTTTGCATTTTTTCATGGTCTCTCTGGAGCCTGATTCTTTTCGTCGATTACTTTCCGGCAAATTTGACCTGTGCCATCTGCGCCCCCAGGTATAGGGACTCAGTCATACTCTGGCTGTCGGCCGTTCCCTTGCCAGCTTTTCCGAATGCTGTGCCGTGATCTACAGAAGTCCGGATATAGGGGAGCCCTACCGTGACATTGACCCCGGTTTCAAAACCCAGAACCTTTAGCGGAATATGCCCCTGGTCATGATACATGACTACAACAATATCAAAGTGATTCTTGATGGCGGCCCGATAAAATACGGTATCGGGAGCAATGGGTCCATTGGCATCTATCCCCTTTTTTTGAGCCGCCATAACAGCTGGCACAATTTCCTCGGCATCTTCGCTGCCGAACAGGCCACCCTCACCGGAATGGGGATTCAGCCCAGCCACTGCAATGCGCGGAGCTTCGAGCCCCAGCATTTTCATCGTTTCATCGGCAAGTTCGATTACCTTTAATACCCTGGCTCTCTTCACTAAATCGCACGCCTTACGAAGGGATACATGGGTACAGACATGGATTACTTTCAGCGGTCCTCCGACCAGCATCATGGCGTAGTCTTTTGTACCTGCCAAATGGGCCAGAATTTCGGTATGCCCCGGAAAGTGATAGCCGCCCAAGTTAAGGGCCTCTTTATGGAGTGGTGCTGTGACCACGGCATGGATCTCACTGCGCAGGGCGTAATGAACCGCTTTTTCTATATATTCATAAGCCGCTTTACCAGCTCTGGCGTCGACGGTAGCGAAGGGCAAATCGTCCGGCAAATTCGCAAGATCAATAACGTCGATCACGCCAAACTCGCTGCCGCCCTCCCCAGGATGTCCCACCGAGCGGCAACGTACATCGGCACCGATAATCTTCACAGCCCGCTCCATAATTTTTCTGTCGCCAATGACCACTGGGCGGGCGATGTCGTATAGCTTACCGTCCAGTAACGATTTCACTATGATTTCCGGCCCACAACCAGTAGCATCTCCCATGGTTATTCCGAGAATTGGTTTCATCGATTTCTCTCCTTTTTGTATGTTTTATGTGCCGTCTTAATTTCTTTTAGTATTTATAAACTTTATATGTTGCATGTGGTATATCACATACTACAACTAAAATTCTATTCACCAATTAGCCACTTGTCAATAGAATTTTAAGAACAGTTGTAATATACAGAATACTCATTCCCTGGAAAATACAATTTGACATTGCTTGCTTATCTAACTTAATATTTGGTTGTATACCACATATTAGCGGGATGAAAGTAGGAGAACCCTATATGGAATTGCCTAGACTCGATAATTCAAACCTTTGGGATAAAACTTATATTATCCTCAAGGATCAAATTCTGCGTGGAGAGTTTCAGCCCCATCAGAAACTCTCTATCCTCGATCTTGCCGCCCAACTCGGCGTGAGCCGGACTCCTGTTCGAGACGCACTAAATCGTTTGGAGATGGACGGACTTATCACAACCGTCCCCAGAGTAGGAACATTCGTAAATGCGGTCGAAGTCGATGATGTCTATGATGCTGTAGAGTCCCGCCTTATGGTTGATTTATGGGTGGTTGATAAACTAGCAACTTATCCTCACGAAGAACTGCTGCAAAAAACGGAGAAACTGGAAGAAATACTGAACCAAGCCTCACTTCACATTGAAGAATTATCACTAGAAGCTTATCTAAAATATAACTACAACCTGCTATTTCATCTTGAATTCATAAAACTAGGCAACAATGCCAAAAACGTGGATTTTTATCTCGAAATGATGAATTATCTATTATTGGCGACTGAGCGGTCTTTAATTACCAAGGAGATGGCGCTAAGTGCAATTGAGCAACATTTCTCGATTATCGAGGCTCTGAAACAACGGAGGTTTGAGAACGTAAAAGAGTCTATTAGACTGCATCTTGGTGACGCTAAAGATCGTCTGATTAAACGCCTTCAGACGAACGACCATCAGCTTTGATCTTGATCGTCTGTCTTTTTCTATTGTGATTAAGGCCATGTGCCTAGCTTAAAAGCTAGGCACATGGCCTTTTGCTTCAATGAGATACCACGATACTCTTAATCTTCTATATTTCTCCTTTACTTGTTGTACCTTAATCCGGAACATCGAACAGATAATAAGCTGTTGACGGTTTACAACTAGAATGAAAGAAATTATGTTTATCGATATTGTATAGTATAATATTGGATATACTGATATTTTTTAAGGAGCAAAGATGGACACGTTCGGAATCAAAGCATTTTTGGCTGTCGTGCGCCATGGCAGTTTGACTGAGGCTGCCAACTCGCTGTTTTTGTCTCAGTCTACCTTAAGCAACCGGTTAGCCGAACTAGAGCGCGAATTAGGGATGACCTTAATCGATCGCGGCCGTGGCCTCCGGTCTCTGGTTCTGACCGACTGCGGGAAAGAGTTCTTGCTGGTCGCCAAAAGGTGGGAAGATCTGCTTCAAGATACCAAGCGAATTCAGTCGCGAACGAATGATTTGACTCTAGCCATCGGCGCCGTGGATACCATTCACACCTTTGTGCTTCCACCGCTTTATCAGTCGCTGCGCGACAACGCGGAAAAGCTCAAACTGCGTGTCAGAACCCATAATTCGACCGAGCTTTATTTCCAGGTAGATCGCGGGGAACTGGATGTTGCCTTTCCCCTTCAGGATTTGCCAATGAGAAATATTGTTGTGCAGAAATTCTATGCAGAACCCAGAGTGGTCGTACGGCGCGAGCTTTCCCCCGGGGAATGCAATAAACAGATCGACCCTGCAAGCCTTGATCCGGCCCTTGAAATATTCTTTGAGGCTGACCCGGTTTTTCAGCGCTGGTACGAAAGATGGCTTGGCGGCCGAGATTATCCTGTGATGCAGGTCGACACAGCACAGTTACTGCTTCCCTTATTAAATCAGCTGGGGGCGTGGTCGATCGTTCCCTTTTGTATGGCCCAGAAATTCGCGGCCTCAGGCACCTTTTCTTACTACCGTTTGGAAGACCCGCCGCCTGAAAGAATATGCTACAAGATCCATACAAAGAATCCCCGAACCAGTGTTGGAAAAAGCCTGGCGATCCTGGATACCCATCTTAAAACTGTATTTAATACCGTTTCAACTTCGTGATTCAAAACGAATGAGCTGCTCGCGTCCGCGCGATGCAGCTCTTTCATTGTTTGTGGACAATAGACCTTTCGGTTACAAGAATTTGTGGATGGAGGCGGCGGAGAATAAAATATCGGAAAATTGAATTTTTAAAACCAACTATCTCAATTTTACATTAAATCGCGGTAAATTTATAATAATTTCAAGACACTATGGAAACCTCAGATGGAAAATAGCCTCGATAATAACGAATAAAAGGAGTGTGTAACCGGATGGCGGGAGTCACGAAAAAAGGCATGGGTCTTTCGACCCAAATTTTCATCGGTCTTATCTTGGGTGTTGTGTTTGGTTACCTTTTCCCGCAGTGGGGCGTAAATTTAAAGCCCATAGGCGATATATTTTTGCGAATGATCAAGATGATTGTGGTTCCGCTGATCTTCAGCGCGCTGGTTATCGGCATCGCTGGGAGCGGCGATTTTAAGCAATTGGGGCGGCTCGGCTTCAAGACTATCCTCTGGTTTGAAATTGCTACAACTGTCGCCTTGGTCATCGGGATCGCGGCGGCGAATATCCTGCAGCCTGGAGCTGGTGTTACTGTTGCAACAGTGGATTCGACGGTGGTCCAGGAAGCGGCAAAAAAATCAGTGGATATGATGCAGATGCTCATCGATATTGTCCCGACCAACATCGTAGATTCAATGTCCCGCGGCAGTTTGCTGCAGATCGTGTTCTTTTCAACCTTTTTCGGGGTGGCCGCAGCGGCATCTGGTGAATATGGCAAACCTGTGGTTAAGCTGGCAGACAGCATCATGCATATCATGTTTCACTTCACGATGTATGTGATGAAACTCGCCCCCATCGGAGTATTTGCGACAATCGCGTTTACTGTCAGTCGGTTTGGTCTCGGGATGCTGATTCCGCTTGCGAAGTTAATCGCGGCCCTGTACTTGTCCTTGGTCATATTTATTCTGGTTGTGCTTTGTGCGGCGTCTTTTATCGTACGGGTAAACTTTTTCCACCTCATGCGAGCAGTCAAAGAACCTTTGCTTTTGGCATTTACCACCGCGTCGAGTGAAACAGCCCTCCCGCTCTTGATTGAGAGGCTTCAGGAATTCGGAGTACCCAAGCATATTGTAACCTTCGTACTTCCTACCGGCTATTCATTTAATCTGGACGGGGGAACGTTATACTCGTCAATGGCGGTTGTCTTTATCGCTCAGGTTTATGGGATTCCCATGGATCTTGGCCAGCAGGTCATGCTAGTATTAACGTTAATGCTCGCGACCAAAGGGATGGCCGCGGTACCTGGCGCCGTACTCATAACCATTGCCGGGACAGTCGCGTCGTTTGGCCTTCCAATAGAGGGTGTGGCCTTGATTCTTGGTATTGACCGGATCCTGGATATGGGCAGAACAGCAACAAATGTCGTAGGCAATACCGTCGCGACAGTCGTGGTGGCAAGGTGGGAGAAAGCATTGCCTGATTCTGTACTTCAAGAGTCATATACCAAAACCTATAACGGCTGATTTCTGCCCATCACAGGGTGTTATCAAAATAAATCGAATGACTTGGAGGTGCTCCTATGAGCACAAGACCGGGCCTTGAGCCCAGATTGCTCCCAGAGAAATTGTTACAGGAGATTCGGTCAAAATTTGCCTATGTCGAGGAGTGTCCGCACGCCGGCAGACGGATATTTCTCGATACAGCCTCTGGATCACTGAGACTCAACGCATTAATGGAGGCCGCACAGCAGGAACTGTTTTTGCCGGATAATTTTGCCCGCCCGACCAAAGGCTCTGCCCACGCCTATACAGTAAAACAAAAAGGTGAAGATGATGTTCGCCTTTTTCTCGGGGCGAAATCCGGTACGATTATGCCCTGCAAGACCGCGACCGAGGGCATGTTCCGGGTGGTCAGAGACGCGGTGAGACAGTTTCCCGGGACGAATGTGGTCACTACCGTGCTTGACCACCCTTGTACCTTTGACTCGTCGCGTCTTGCCGCTGAAACTTCCGGCAAGGAGTGGCGGGTGGCTCCGCTTGATCGGGAGACTGGGTTCATCAAAAAAGACGCGATCTTAGATCTGGTTGATAAAAACACCTCACTGCTGACCTTTATTCACGGTTCCAATATCACCGGGGCGCTGATGGACGCCAAAGAAATTGTCCGGGAAGCCCGAAAAATCAAAGAGGACCTTTGCGTTATTGTCGACGGAGTTCAATATGCGCCGCACGCCCCGGTGGACGTGGAAGACATCGGCGCCGATGTATACCTCTTCGGCTGTTATAAAGCATACACGCGGCGCGGCATGGCTTTTGCCCATCTTTCCGAGCGTTTTTCGGTTATTCCGCATGAGCGCCTGTATGGTAAAAAAGCCGACGAGTGGGCGCTGGGCAGCGCCGACCAATTTGACTACGCGTCCTGGTCGATAGTCGTTGATTACATTTGCTGGCTTGGTTCGCACTACACTCCTACGAAAGACCGCCGAGGACTGTTGATCGCCGGCCTGCAGGCGATGGAAGCGCACGAGCTTGCGCTGTTGGAACGAGTCATGCACGGGACGGAAAATCAAAGCGGGCTGCGGGAGATGTCTCACGTTCGAACCTATGGGTTGCCTGATGATAGTACCAGTCGCAGCTGTTTGGTTGCCTTTAGTGTGGATGGATTAAATACGGGTGATGCGGTCAACCGGTATGTAGACCAAGGCGTAATGCTCACCGACCGAAAGATGGATGCCTATTCCAAGCATATGCTGGATGCCTTAGGAGCCGCAGGAATCATTCGCATGTCAGCAGCGCATTATACAACACCTGCAGAAATTGACGAATTTCTCAGACTTACCGAAGCAATGCATTCTTAATCCTGCTGGAAGAAGATATAAGAGGGCCAAGCGGAATAAATCCACTAGGCCCTCTTATATATTGCATAATAGAGTAATCTCTCTATATCGTCCTATACTACACATTGTTGACTGCGAAAAAATCTGTCATCACTATCCCCGATTTTGCAGGTTTAGGGGCTTCAAATGTAAGGAAGTTTGTTCCCAAAAGGAGTAATGTGTATCATTGGCCTACCCTTTCCGGCAATTTTGGGACTTTGTATAACCCCTCGGTCTGAATCAGGGCCTCGGCCACATATTCATACCAATACAAGCTTCAGCCGTTCTGACGGAATAGGCTTGTATTATCGGTTGCGACTATTCAAACAACTCTTTGACGTTCTTCAACCCCTTGCGAATCTCTATGCCTTGCGGGCAGTGACTTTCGCATTTGCCGCATTCGGCGCACTGGGAGGCGGGAGCCCCGAGCTGCGCCCAGCGTCCGTATATGTATTTTGCGCCAGGTGAACCGTTGAAGATCCAGTGCTCATTATAGGTCGAGAAGCATACCGGAATGTTGATACGGACGGGACACGGCATACAATATCCACAGCCGGTACAGTTGACCTTAACTCTTTCTTCAAGCAGTTTCTTCACTGCGTCTACGACCGACACTTCATTATCTGTTAGCGAATTGGCTTTCGCTTTCTGGGCCGCCCGTATATTCTCATCCACATGTTCCGTGACATTCATGCCACTCAATACAACGGAAACCTCCGGGTGGTTCCATACCCAGCGTAAACCCCACTCGGCCGGAGTCCGTTTAACACCAACTTCGGCAAAAATAGCCTTTGCTTCATCAGGAAGGTTAGCAAGGTTGCCGCCGCGTAGCGGCTCCATGATCGAGATGCCCAGGCCTTTCCCGGCAGCATATTGAAGCCCGTCCCTACCTGCCTGGAAGTTCTCATCGAAGTAGTTATACTGTATCTGGCAAAACGACCAGTCATAATAATCGACTGCTTCCTTAAACAAAGCCAGCTGATCATGGAAAGAAAATCCGGCATACCTAATCCGGCCGTCCTTGATAGCCTGATTCAGAAATTCATCGACACCTGCCGCCTTAAGGGTTGGCCAGACGCCCTTATTAATGTTGTGAACTAGATAGAAATCGATCACATCCGTCTGAAGGCGTTCCAGTTGCTCATTTAGGTACCGATCCATGTCGGCTCTCGTTTTTATCAGCCAGCTCGGAAGTTTAGTAGCAATATTGACCCGCTGCCGATAACCGTCTTGAAGAGCTCTGCCGACAAAAGGCTCGCTCTCGCCGCCTTTACTAAAATCGGCGCCATGATAAGAATAGGCGGTATCCACGTAATTTACGCCGGCATCGATAGCATGACGGATCATGGGTATCGCCTTTTCCTCATCGATATTAGTTGGGTCATCGCCGATTACAGGCAGCCGCATACAGCCAAAACCCAAAACAGATACCATCTCGTTTGTCTTTCCAAACTTTCTGTACAGCAAAATAACCGCCCCCATTTATTGATAATCAGACCTTCACAACTTCAAGGCTTTGCCAGTCAGGATTGCCTACCCCTAGCTTAGCCGCTATGGCTAAATGTTTTACATCCGTCGGCTTAAGGCCCAACAAATTGGCGCCATAAGCATCGATTGCCACCATGTCCATTCCAAATATGAGCTGATTCCATTCCTTGATTGGACCTGGTCCAGAAGGGCCGTTAGCGGAAATGCCTTTAATGGCGTCAAGGATTGTAATCGTCGGTTTCTTAAACGCGGCTAATTCCGCGATGGCCTGATTTAAATTAGTACGGTGGAAAAAGCCTCTGTCCCAAACCACTCCCATCAGATTTTTCATTGCCGCCGATATTTCAGTATGATCGCTCTGTTTTAAAATCGGGATATTGATAAAGACATCCGTCTCTAAAACATCCCGTGAATAATCGGCTTGTTTCAACACTTCACCATTTACGTTCACTGGGCTGAAATCGGTATGTGAATTGATGGTATAGGCACGGCCGCCAGCTGCAGCCACTGCTGTACGGATGCCGCTCATTTCCAGGCACATCTCGCCTGCCGTAAAGGTGTGATCAATAACCCGCACCTCTTTCACCCCGGCCTGAAGGCACAGCCGGACCAAAGCTCCCACCAGGACCGGGTTGGTACTAACCGCAGCTTCCGGGCCTCGATGTGAGCTGAAGTTGGGCTTGATAGTAACGATATTCCCCGGTTTTACAAGTGAACCCATTCCGCCCATGGCCGCGATACCCTTTCCCAATAGAGCTTCCGGGTCCCTTCCCTCGGCGATAACCAGTCTTGATCGTGCTGAAGACGACACCTCAGCCCGAGGGCTCGCTGGGTCGTTTTTCTGGTTTTGCTCCGGCAACACCCGGCGACCGGATTGTGATAGGCACCCTGGCATAATTGCTGTAGCCAGACCTGCTGCAGCAACAGCTTTAATAAACTCCCGGCGTCTCATTCCGATCCCCCCCTTTTAGGTAACGGCACCCGTCAATTATGACTATCTCAACAGAAGCCTCACTTGACTCTGCTGCCGAGCACCTTCCTCAATACTTCCTGGGCGTTTTCGGCTTCCTTATTGCCAACTCTGGATTCGATCACTGATATCAAGCTCCTCATCTGAGCCTCGGTCATCCCTGTATTAAATCCGATGCTGAAATGACCCTGCAATTGGGGATTGACGCCCGCAATACTAGCCAGTGCTGAAATGGTTGCAATCTCCCTGCTCTGAAAATCCAGGTTGTCGCGCCCGAAGATATCGCCGAAAAGATGTCCTTTCAAAAACTCGTCGATGGCCGGGGTAAACGCGATATATCCTCCCGTAGCTGGAGCTCCTATCAACCTTGTCTGAATTTCCGTTCCCAGTTCGATTCTGCTTTTATCAGTAGGCAGGGGGCTTGCTTGCTTCCCCATTTCGTCCTTGATGCCTTTCGCTTTCCGATCTTCGGTGACGTTCATGAAAGTACTGATGCCGTTCAGGCTGCGGGGAAACCCTGTATAGGCATACATCTGCACGAGGACTTCCTTGATCTCATTGACTGTCAAACCGGCGTCCAGTCCTTCGTTCAGGGCATCTTTCAATTGCGGCAAATCGCCTCTGGCGGTGAAGGCCGCGATGGCGACTATGCTTTCCTGCCTGGCGGTCAGGACCTGACTTTTATCCCTCACGCCCTGAGCCTCCGAAACGTTCATAAAGTTAAATAACGAGAAAATAACCCCAGTCAAGATACAGGCGATCTTTTTGTTCATGCTTATTGCCTCCTTATGTTGATGATATCGATACGTCCCGTTCGCTCCCTTTAATTGAGTCTATCACTTAGAGTTAACTCCGGGTCAAGTGTTTTTTTGTGCCGTTTCCCTGCACTACAAAATTAATGAAAATCCTATTGCCTTTGAGTCCACTCCAAGTTGTAGCATAAGATTTAACCAAAAGTTAAACCTGTACTAGAAGGGGAGAAGGATGAATGTCCCGCCTAGTATATTGTGTAAACTTGCGGGCGAGATCAACCAGGACCAATTTATAGAGCTTTGAGGAACTGAGAGGGAGGGAAGAATCAACTATGAAGAAGGAGATCACTATGAGCAATGTCATTGTCGTCATCGGGGCTGGATCGATCGGTCAGGCCATCGCGCGGCGAGTCAGTGCTGGTAAACATCTACAACTAAGAAAAACAGGCTCAAACCTTTTCGGTTTAGCCTGTTTTTCGCTTTCATTTACCGGTTACTTATTCGACATTTTCCCACCAGCGGGAAAATGGTTGTTGCTGATTATCAAGTTCTACCGGTTCACCGATCATCGGGGTCAGAAGCCTGTACGCCTTGCTTTCGCTAGCCTGGGTTATCCGCTCGAACGGTTCATCCCAAGGATGATTGGCAATGGCGAATTTACCAGCATGGCCTGGCAATAGCGCCTTGGCATTCAGTTCTTCGGCGGCCTGTGCCACCTCCTCCGGCATCATGTGGATATACGGCCAATGGTTATCATACTGGCCGTTTTCCATGATTGCAAGGTCAAACCCTTTCAGCTTTTCGCCGATTTGCTTGAAGTGCGGCCCGTAGCCGCCGTCGCCGCTGTAAAAAACTCGGCGTTCTGGCGTCACCAAGGCGAAACCAGCCCATAAAGTCTTGTTCCTGGTGAATAAGCGGCCAGAGAAATGGCGGGACGGCAATATATGGACGGTGAGGCCATCCTCAAACTTGAGTGCCGTAAACCAGTCGGCCTCATGGATAAGGTTCGGATCGTAGCCCCAGTCTTCGAAATATGAGCCTACGCCCAAACCGCAGATTACATTTTTGACTTTGGGTTTCAGAGCAATAACAGTGGGATAATCCAAGTGATCCCAATGATCGTGTGAAATAAGCAAGTACTCGATTTCCGGCATATCTTCCGCCGAGTATTGATTTGTTCCGCTGAAAGCCTTGTTGGCGAAAGAAACAGGTGCTGCCGAAGAGCTAAACACCGGATCAATCAGCATCCTTCTGCCGCCAAGTTGCATAAAGTACGACGAATGCCCAAGCCAGACGACCACATCCTTGCCTTTATCTAAGGTCTTAAAATCAATTTTCATTGTGGGAATGGTAGCTGCCGGTATCACCCTCTCTTTTTTTTCAAAAAGAAAGTACCACCACACAGAAGCAATATTGTTTCCTTGGCTAAACTGGGGAGTGGGAACTAAGTTCTGGAATTTCCCGTCCACGTAATTCGCTGAACCCTGGATTCTTTCAAGGCGGGCGCCGTGGGGCAAGGTTCCGAATTTAGGCTGTTGGATATAAAGACCTACACCAACACCCAATAGGACAAGGCTTATTAATAAGACTAGCAGCATTTTACCTACCCATCTTCTCATGCATTTCTCCGATATTTAATAAAGACAAGTTACATGGTGTGCTTCAGGAACGCCATGTAACTTGTAGTTTTTTCGAACATCTTATTTCCCGTTCTTATTGAGTGTTTTTTCGGCGTCAACTACTGCGCCTTCATAGCTCGCGATTTTATAGTCCAGGCGTTCCAGCGTTTTTTGCATGTCTTCCATTCTCTTTATAAGCAGTCTACGCTGCTCGGTAAAGAGTGCTTTTCTTGCCTCAATGGTTTCATCGCCCTGTTGAAATAGCCCAACATACTCAATCAGTATTTCAATCGGGAGACCTGCAGCTCTCATACATTTGATAAATTCGACCCACTTGCAGTCTTGATCCGTAAAATCTCGTATTCCGCTTTTATTGCGGTTGACGCGCGGAAGCAGCCCGATGCGTTCATAATAGCGGAGTGTATCCTGGGGAAGATCAAATTTTTCACTTACTTCGGTAATCGTCATGGGAATTCACCTCCTGATACCCGTATTATAATACCTGGAGTTAACTTCATGTCAAGAGAAACTACAAATTGCTGCAACCACATCGAAGAAGTACGTTCTTGGTGCAGATTTTTCGGCGTGGAGCGATGCTGATCAGGGAAATAATACTCGGTCATGGTATCAACGCAAGTTTTTTCAGCCAGTTGACAACATCTTTATCTGCCTTGGCAACACTCCCGCCGAGGATCGCCAGGCCTGACAACACCTTTGCCTCTGGACAAAGTTTCTTGATATCACTTTCACTGCTGCCCATACCGCTGCCTTCATGGGTACAATACGGGATTATGGTCTTCCCCGAAAAATCATACGCCTCCAAGAAGGTAAATACCGCCATCGGCATCGTTCCCCACCAGTTCGGATACCCGAGATAAATCACCTCATAAGAATCCATATTATTCACCGTTTCCGTAAGCTCCGGTCTGGCATTTTTCTTCTTTTCTACCTGGGCTACATTTGTTGTTTCCGTATAATCTTCCGGATAAGATTTTGCTGTTTTGATCTGGAAGATATCGCCGCCGGTTAATTTCTCTATTTTCTTTGCTACTACTTCTGTGTTGCCAATGGGCAGATTTACTATACTGCCTCCTACATTGTTATTTCCCTTACGTGAGAAATAAGCGATTAGGCTCGTTGCAGTTGCCATGTGCTTCCCTCCGTCATATTTTTTTACCGGTCGAAGAGTTCAACAGCCTGTTTCATTTTATTGACAACATCCACATCAAAGGGGCAGTTTTTCATACACAGCCCACACTGAATGCATTCACTTGCGTGATGTTCCAATAAATCATAATGGTTTTTCAATGTTGCCGGAACCTCTTGTTGTATTAACGCTAGGTCTAAATATTTATTCACGGCTGCAATATCGATTTTTTTTGAACACGGCGCACAATGTCCACAATACATACAATGGCCGCTGAATGCTTTTTGGGGTGCGTTTGCCAGAACTTCGCTATAATCTTTTTCCTTATTACTTGCAGTGATATAGGCGGTGGCAGCCAGTATTTGCTCTGTATTCGATACTCCAACCATTACCGCAGCAACCGCCGGCCTGGTTAAACAGTAATGTAAGCATTGCACCGGCGTCAGCGCTTTTTCAAAGGGTGATTCTTTGTCGCTTAGCAACACCCCGGCAGCATAGCCCTTCATAACCGTCAATGCAACACCGGCATTTTGGCAAGTTCGGTATAACTTATCCCGTTTTAGATCAATACCTTCATAAGTCCTGTTTCTAAAGGTATTTTCTTCGAACAATACATTTACATCCTCAATTGCTGGCAGCATATCATAAGCGGCGTTGATACTGAACAGAATCACATCAATGATCCCTGTTGCCACCGCGCGAAAGGCAATATCGGTATTATGGGTCGATATTCCCAGAGACTTGATAACCCCTTTTTCTTTTAATCCTGTCGCATATTCGATTATTTTGCCACTAAAAATAGCATCAAAATCTTTATGCTCATCGACGTAATGAATCATCCCTATATCCACATAGTCAAGCCGCATTCTCTTTAAAAGGTCGTCGTATGCCTGAACAACCTCATTAAAATCCCGGGTGCGCCGATATTGTCCTTCGTCCCAGGTCGACCCGAGATGTCCTTCAATAACAAAACTGCTACGAGGATACTTGCTTAACGCTCTGCCAACATTTGTTCTGACTTCCGGGTTCGAGTTATATATATCGACAAAGTTAATGCCTTCATTGATTGCGCAATCAATAATTGCTTCGCAATCTTTATAACTCTTATTTTCAAAGCCCTCGCCGCCAATCCCAAGCGCACTTACTTTAATCCCTGTTCTTCCTAAAATTCGATATTCCATAGTAACCACCCTATTATGGCATTACCGGCCATTTCTTGCCCACTTTGGCTTCAAAGCATGCTTTTACCGAATAAAGTTGGTCAATATCGTTTCTTCCCGCTCCGGAAATTTGACACCTGCTTTTATGCCGGCCTCCTTACACTTTAAGAACCATGCCATATTCCTGGCCAGCACGCGCATTGTCTGCAGCCCTTCCAAATCTTTCTTCACGTCTTCCGGTGTGAAGCCGTGAACCATATTCCAATAACGCGACGAGATAACAGGCATTTCCGATATGGTAAAATATTTGTTGAGCTGGTCAAAGGTGGCTGTTGTGCCAGCCCTTCTGGCCGAGACAATGGCTGCAGCCGGTTTTAGGTAAAATGACTGTCTGCCAGCAAGCATATCCGAAAAAAATGCGCGGTCCATGAAAGAGGTAATCGCTCCGCCTGCCGACGCATAGTGCACCGGAGAGCCAAAAACAAATCCATCGGCGTCTTTGGCGAGATCCCGGAAGTCGTTGACACAGTCCGAAAAAACGCAGCGCCCGGTTTTTGCACAACTTTCGCAGGCAATACACCCGGCCAGAGGCTTTGTTCCGACCTGGAAAATCTGTGTTTCAATTCCCTCGGTATTGAGCGTCTTTGCCACTTCTTCTAGTGCAGTATAAGTACACCCATTGGCGTGAGGGCTACCATTTACCAATAAAACGTTCATGCTTATTCCTCCGTTTATTTTAGTCAATACAGCTTTCTTGCAATTGCCCTTTCTCTTTAAACCCCTAATTGCTTATACTCCTCATCTGTTACGGGTTCCAGCCATTCGGCGTCTCCCCTTTGGGCGTTGGTGCTGATCGCGATATGTGCAAGCCAATTATTTCTTGCTCCCGGTGCAAAAGTGACATTACCGATTGGGCAATTATAGATAGTGTCATTAGAAACCAACATTTCCAGCCATGTTGCCCCGATGAAATAATCATTCGTAATTTTTTGACCCTTCGGGAAGATTACACTTTCACTTAGATTTTTGTACTTGTCCATGATTTTATCCCTTTCCTTGATGCAGTAACATTAATATGTTCCTTGAGATTCAGTGTAATACCTAGAGTTAACTTCAAGTCAAGTGTTATTTATAGAAGCTGAGATAAAAATGCCGCCCGCCACAGGCCCTCCCCGTATGGGGTTCGTGCCAGCACATATAAAAACCACCGCATTAAGCGGTGGTTTTCTGTGTTAATCATTGATTGTCTGATCCAGTCTCATCTTTTGTGACAGCCTAATATAGGTTCTCATATAAAGTGAAACTATCGTAACGGTAGAATGCAGGTCTGCAGACGTTTTTTGCAAATAAGCTAAAACTAGTATTGCAAATAAAATAGTCGTCTAGTCCTTTTACCGCAAAATGCGTTTAACAGATCTTCTATACGGCTTTCAGCCTTTGGTTATTAGCATGATGATTAACCTTGCTGTAAGCAAACATCAAGTTCTTAATTTGCACCCTGTTACCATCGCCGCGGGCAACATTTTAATATATTTTACGCCAATAATTCTCGTTCGGCCTATTGTTTTCAGTAGGCTCCTTATTTTCCACCATAGTTACGGCGTCCTCTATCAAATGGGGGCGAACTTCCAATAATGATTTGCGCATTATCGCCCCTCCTCAACTATTATTTGTTAATCATCGTAGCGTAATTTGCCCGTTTTTGATTTTGTCGCGCCAGTCTGACAGGATTGACTGCTGCCATTTTGTCGCCAAACTTGACGACCAAAAGCTGCTCAACTTCCTCCGGTGGCAATCTGTAAATCGTTAATCTATTTAGTTCTGTATTCATATATGTTCTTTTCCTTTCTTGGGGCTAGCGCTATCACCTTTAACCGATCTGCCCCCAAAGCAACCTTCTAAATCAAAGCAATCCACTCTATGCGTTATTTGCATAATCTACCGCGTCACTAATAATCTGGCGCAAACGCTTGGGCTCGTTCGCCTCGGCGTAAATCCGCACAATCGGCTCGGTGCCGGATGCGCGGAACATGACCCAACCGTCAGCCAGATACAGCTTGCAACCGTCTGACAGGTCGCTTGAAACAATAACAAGGCTGTTCACCTTTCCCGGCAGGTTGTCTGTCAACAGCTTCATCAGGCGCTCTTTTTTGTCCATCTCCAGATGAAGGTCTTCACGGTCATAATAGAACCAGCCAAGTTCCCCCATCATTTCATCGATCAACTGTCCCAACGTCCTGTCATACGCGGCTGCCATCTCGATGAGAAGAAACCCGAGCAACACACCGTCCCGTTCGGGAATATAGTTTTTCAAACCAATGCCGCCGGACTCCTCGCCGCCAATCAGAATGTCTTCTTTCAGCATGAGTGTGGTAATATACTTAAAGCCAACCGGCGTTTCATAAAGCTTTAGTCCATATTTTTGAGCTACCCTCTTCACCAGTTCAGATACTGTTAACGTCTGGGCGACACCGCCGGTCCAGCCCCGCTTTTCAACTAAGTATTTCGTCAGTAGAGCCATGATCTGATGGGGATTGATGAAGCGACCGTCAGCATCAATCGCGCCGATACGGTCTCCGTCACCGTCGGTCGCTAGACCGATATCGGCTTTTTGCTTTGTTACTGCCTCCCTGAGTGCGGTCAGGTTCTTCTCAATTGGCTCTGGGTTTATCCCGCCAAAGGACGGGTTAACTTCGCTGTGCAGCTCGACCAGATTCAGTCCGTATTCTTTCGCCAGTTCGCACGGGTATCCCATCGCCGCGCCATGCATGACGTCGAATAAGATTTTTCCCTTATATCCGGTCAAGGTTTTTTTATCCAGCATAGCCATGACGTGCTCAAGATAAATGGACTGAGGCTCATAATGTTCGATGACAGGACCTCCGGTCACTTTAGGGAAGGCGCGTCCGCTATCTTCCAATGTCCGGACGCATTTCTCGATTTCGGCCATGATTTCCGGCGAAGCTGATCCGCCGTAAGATGCCTTGAATTTGACACCATTATATTCCCCTGGATTGTGGCTGGCGGTTATCATCACACCGCCGGCGGCGCCACGATCTTTCACCTGCCAGGTGAGGGCCGGTGTTGGCATAATACTATCGGCAAGCCATACCTTGATCCCTTTGCAAGCCAGGACTGCTGAGCATTCGGCTGCATACTCCGCTGACATAAACCGTGCGTCATAACCAACGACGATCCCTTGGCCGGCTTCGCCTCGACCGCTGATATAGTTTGCGATGCCTTCGGCAACCAAACGAACATTGTTGAAAGTGTAGTCTTCGCTAATAATTGCTCGCCAGCCGTCAGTTCCAAATTTGATCATTCCCTGTCCTTCCTTGGGCCAATCTTAGACCCGGCCGTACTTATCTTCAAATCGCACAATATCATCTTCCCCTAAATAACTGCCATTTTGCACCTCAATGATTTCGAGCGGCACCCGGCCGGGGTTTTCAATCCGGTGCTTTGTTGTCTGCGGAACGAAGACCCCTTCGTTTTCGTGCACCATCGACTCGGTCTCGCCGATGATTACCTTCGCCGTACCGCCGATGACAATCCAGTGCTCGCTGCGGTGATAATGCATTTGCAGACTAAGTACCTGTCCCGGGTTAACCACGATTTTCTTCATCTTGTATCCTGGCCCTGATCCCAGCACGGTATAGAGTCCCCACGGGCGATATACTGTCGTATGTTCGTCTGCTTCAAGCCGTCCGCTTGCCTTGAGCCCGCTTACCAAGTCTTTGACCTTCTGCGATTCACCTTTTTGGGCAACAAGAATGACGTCGTCCGTCTCCACAACCAGCAGATCCTGCAAGCCAATCCCCGCGATGAGGCGACTGTTGCCCAGCATCAGCGTGTTGGAGCAATCAATAGGAATGCAGTCGCCTTTCACGGCATTACCGGCAGCATCCTTGCCCAATACATCATAAATAGCATCCCATGACCCGATGTCGCTCCACGTTGCCGTGAGCGGCAACATCATGACCTGCCCCGATTTCTCAGCCACAGCATAATCGACTGAGATATTTGGCATCTCGGCGAAATTCTCCGTCATCGCAGCAAAGCCCGTATCAGCCAAGCTATACATCTCCGGCTGATGTTCCCTCAGTTCCGCCATAAATCGGCCGACAGTAAAGGCGAACATTCCCGAATTCCAGTAATATCCGCCATTTTTCAGATAAGCCTCTGCCGTTTCCTTGTCGGGTTTTTCCCGGAACGATTCGACCAGGAAACCACTGCCAAACGGCTGCCCTACTTGGATGTAGCCATAGCCGGTTTCCGGACTATCAGGCATAACCCCCAGCGTGACGACCTTGTCTTTGGCCGCCATCCGAACCGCTTGCTCCACACTAGCGGTAAAAGCTTCCACAGGCCGGATGACATGGTCGGACGGCGTCACAACCAGCACTTCATCCAGTCCACAGCCCAGCTCTTCAATACAATACCTTGCAGCAAAAGCAATGGCGGGAGCCGTGTTACGGGCTATAGGCTCCAGTAGAATATGTGCGTCTGTTGCTTTGGCTACAACAAGCTCAGTCTTCACATGGTGAATATAGTCCTGTCCGGTCACGATAATCATATCAGCGGGTTTCACCAGCGGCAAAAACCGCTCAATGGTCTGCGCTAGAAGTGATTTATCACCATTTAATTTTAAAAATTGCTTGGGGAACCGCGTGCGTGAAAGCGGAAAGAGGCGACTGCCTCCGCCGCCCGCAAGAATAATTACTTTCATTGAAACTCACATTCCTTTCCAAACAACAAAGCCCCTCTGCCTTAAAACATAAAGCGATTTTTAATCTTATCAAAGGTATCTTTAAGATCAAGAAAAGCTTTTTCAGTTCCATCCTTAGCATCTTCCCAGGCACTTGTACTGGCTTCTTTAAGCTGTCCAAAGGTTTCTCTAAGCGAATCCCGTTTGCTTTCAAGCATTTTGACCTGACCGATATACTCTCGTCGCATATCTGTCTGGACTTGGAGTGCTTTTGCCCGCATCTGAGCTAATTTGACATTATACTGCGCCAATCGCTCTTCCATTTTGTCCATATATTCTTTTTTTTCCATCCGTAATTACCTTATTCTTTCTTGGTCTTTACCACCAAAGTTTTCAGGTTGTGCTTCAGGTGATCATTCAATGAACCGTTCATTCTCTCAACGGGAACAGCAAGACAAGCGCGCTCTGCTTGCAGCAGTTTCGCTTTTTGACAAAGCCAACCGTGCAATAGCGTAGCTGACGATGCTCTCGGCCCCCTGATTGCGGTTCAGACCACCAGGAGTAATGCCGTCGCAGCAACCCCCGGTTTCGATATCAAGCAAGCCTTCACGGCGAGAGTTTTCTCCCAGATACCAACCGAAACTCTTGTTAGCCAGCTCCAGTAGCGCTGGGTTAGCAGTGACTTCATATGCGGCTAAATGCGCCAAAGTAGAGGTACAAGCTTCAAGCGTCTGCTCGTCATACAGCGCCGGCTCTGTGCCGCGCATCAACCAGCCATCGCATCCTACCGGCCGGAAATAGCCGTCACGGAACGAAACTGCGTCAAGAAAGGACAGGCTTTTTTGCGCTACGCGAAGTAGTCTGTCCTGCCCCAATCGCCTGTGCGCCGCGAACAAAGCCCATGGCAATACTGCGTTGTCATAAGTAAGGTTGTCTTCAAACCATTGCCAGTCTTTATCTGCTGCATTGTGCTCAAACTGCTCGAAAAGCGAATCAGCCAATTCACAAATCAGAAAGTCTACCGCCGGATTGCCGATAAAACTAAGCCCGATCAGGGCATATGCCTGGCCGCGCAAATAGGTAAGGGATTGGATATTGGGCAAGGCGCGGTTGACAGCGCCGATACAGGCTTCTTTTATGTTGGAGGGCATAGCAGATGAGGCTTGCGTGTACCCTAGCGCCCATAGGCAGCGCCCGAAACAATCCTCCGAACCTTTTTCCTCTGTAAACTGCCGCTTGTATGTCATGAAATTTCGGAACTGGCCGGTTTCATTCTGAGCATAAAGGACGAATGCCAGGTAACGGTAGACCAGGGCAAGGTAAGCGGGCTTCTGCAGCTTTTCGTAGAGCATCACCGCCATGATCAGCGCTCGGGCGTTGTCGTCGGTTGTATATCCCTCAAACAGATCTGGAACGCCATATCGGGCATGCTGGAACATTCCAGTGTCATCGGTCATCCTGAAAACATGGGTATCATCAAAAGGTTTCATAAATCGATTCATTTATCCCACCAACACTCCGTCCGGATGATATTCTTCGATAATTTTAATAAATAAGCCGGTGTAACGACTGGCCACATTGTCCCAGGTCATGGTCCGCCCAACCGCCAGTGTTTTCAGCTCCATCTCCTTTTTCCGGAGAGGGTTATGCAGGATATAGCTCATACATGATGCCAATGAGTCCGAATCCCTGAATTCAGCCAGCATCCCCCGGCCGTCGCCCAGCATTTCCTGCGCATAACGGTACGGCGTGGACACAACGACCCGTCCGCAGCCAACCGCATACGCCAGCGTACCGCTGACAGCCTGCTCTTTCGACAGATATGGGGTCAGGTAAATATCGGACAGATGCAGATACTTAATTACTTCTTCTTTGGTCAGATACTTGTCGACAAACCTGACATTGTCCCTCACTCCGAGACTCTCCGCCAAATCCATCAGGCTTTGCCTGTAGCTTTCACCCATTCCCTGCTTAACACAGGGATGGGTCTTACCCAAAATAAGATAAACCACATTAGCGAAATCGGCAGCGACTTTCGCCACTGCTTCAATGCCGTACTCGATGCCTTTAGCCGGGCTGAGGAGACCGAAACTGCTGATAACATACTTATCTTTTAGGTCATGAGCAGCCTTTAATTTTTCCCGGCCTCCAACCAGCAGGCTGGGAACACCGTGGGGAATCACTACTATTTTATCTGGCGCAATATCGTATGTGCCGGTCAATATTGCGACCGAACTGTCAGCCAGCGGCACCACCATAGTACTAAGCTGTCCAAGTTCCCGCAGAACCGCCTGCTGCTTGGCGGAGGGAGCTTCAAGTACAGTATGCGTGGTGATGACAAAAGGGATCTTCAGGTTCTTGACTAACTCGATGATGTATTCGCCGCATTCCCCGCCGAATATTCCATACTCATGCTCGATCACTAATAGATCGACATAATCGTTTGCCCATTGGGCAGTCGCAACATAACTTTCGCGATCGTGCTGACAAAGTTTGTAGGCAACCCGCTGATCCTCGTATTCTTCCATATCAGCAGTAACCGCTATAACATAGGGCCGGACTAAAGCCACCTTGCTGATTTCGTTTACCAGGTCCTCTGTAAATGTTGCCAAGCCGCATTCGCGTGGCGGATAGGTACTCAAAAAAGCAACATTCCTTATCCCACTCATTTTACCCATGGTTTCCGCCTCTCCCTGTTGACAGCTTCTCTAGCTATCCTCAGGTTTCCCAGTGCAATTTTTTGGTCCTGTTTTTTCGCTGACATTAACTTGCTTGATTCCACCTTAAAGTTATTTTGACTGCTGTGATTTTATCAATAAAGGGCTTCATCTTTAGGCTCCGGGCATCGCCGGATGTATTCCAATAAATCGCTTAGCGAGGCGGAAGCCATGGCAATGCAAGAATCTGCCCCCCCGTAATACATTTTCAACAGTCCTGTCTTTTCGTCCAGCACCCAGCCGCTGGGAAAAACAACATCATCCACATCACCCTCCCGCTCGTACCACGCAGTCGGGCCAAAAATCCATTCATCGCCCCGATGAAGCACCTTCAAGGGATCTTCAAGATCAAGCAGCGCCATCCCCATCCGGTAAATCGAACCGGAGGCAGTTGTCTTTACTCCGTGGTAAAAAAGAAGCCAACCCTCTGCCGTCTCTAGCGGCGGCGCTGCGAGGCCGATCTTGCCCCCGTCCCACCAACCGCCGCGACGGGCATGCATTAGCACTCGACGATCACCCCAGTGCGATAGATCGTCGGAATATGACAGCCAAATATGCGCTCCTGGAACATAATTGGCAGCAATCGGTCGGTGGATAAGGGCCCATTTTCCGTTGATCCGGCGCGGGAAGAGGGCGGCGTCTTTATCTTCCGGCGGCATGATGGGTCCGAACCGCTCAAACTTCTCAAAGTCGTCCGTCAACGCCATGGCTACAAGGGGTCCCCCTCGGGAATAGGCGGTATAGGTAATAGCCCACTTACCCAATTCTGCAAGCCAGACTATCCGAGGATCTTCAATGCCCCAAAGCTCCTCAGGATAATTGGCCGGGTCTGCCGGCATGGTCGGATATGGGTCGATTTCCCAGTCAGTCACGCCATCCTCACTGACAGCCTTGGTTAGATGGGAAAACCCGCGTCGATCCTCCACCCGGGCAAGCAGTAAGACTTTGCCGTGAAAAATAGTCGCCCCCGGATTGAACACTGTGTTCGCGGGGTACGACCAGTTCTTTGCGGTCAAAATTGGATTGGCGGGATGCCTCTTAAATAGTTCCCTAAATGTATTGTCATCGTTTTTTAGTCTGGTCTCAAATTGCTTTCCAGTCACAAAATGCCTCCCATGTGTAGTTCGGCGCCCATCGAGATTACTAGAGCGCCATTCTTTAAATTTTTAAGTACTAGTTATAATATATTTAATTTTTTTAACTATATACCTATGTTTATTTTACACTTTTAAACATATTTTAGCAACAGCTAAATATTTTTAACTTCAGTATTTATTATTATTTATTAAAAAGTGACTCCTATGATTGTCTTATGAAAGCAAAAAGAAAAAGCCTTCTCTTGGCCACGCGACAAAGAGAAGACTCAATAACAGCCTAATTCTAGATAGACTAATATAATTGTAGGTTCGCAGATAAAGTGAGACTGGCCTGACGGTAGAATGCGGGTTCACAGGCTCTAGTTTCACATAAGTTGAGACTGGCGTTACACATAAAATGAGACTAGGCAACCGAATTCGCATACAAGTTGAGACCACGCATCAGCATTTTCAAGGGCTTTGCCTGAACTAATATTGTTATGAGTACCAAAAGTGACGTGTGGAAAGTAAATTCTAGCCATCATGATGATCATATTAGCCGCCTAGTCTTTACCTCGGATTTCGTTTGCCGCGAAGAAACATGGCCGTTCCAGAAACCTGTCCCTTCAATATACGGTCTTCCTTGCCTATGATTTTTCAATAGGTCCCCGCTACCTACCCATCAACCGATACCCAACTCCCGATTCGGTGACGATATACTGCGGGCGGTTCGGGTTTTCTTCGATTTTGCGCCGCAGTTGATTGATATAAACCCTGATGTAATGTGTATCCTCGTTGTATGAAAGACCCCATACGGCCTTGAAAAGCTGCTTATGGGTTATCACTTTACCGGCGTGTTGCGCCAGGAGTTTGATGATGTCGTACTCCGTGGGTGTCAGCTTTATTTCCCGGCCACTGACGGTGACCCGGCGCTGCGCCAGATCTACCACCAGATTGCCACAGGTCATAATCGGTTCATCTTCAGCATGAGCGGCTCGCCTGAGAGAAACGCGCATTCGCGCCATCAGTTCTTCCACTCCAAACGGCTTGGTGACATAGTCGTCAGCCCCAGCGTCAAGGGCTTCCACTTTTTCTTGTTCCTGATCCCGCGCGGTGAGAATGATGATCGGCACCTGGGACCATTCCCGAACCCTGCAAACCACTTCCTTGCCGTCAATATCCGGCAGCCCAAGATCCAAAAGAATAAGGTCCGGCTTATAGCTGGCAACTTGGTTAACCGCGTCGAGGCCGTTAGCTACCTCAGCAACATCATAACCTTGAACCCGTAGTGAAACTTTAAGCAATTTGCGGATTTGCGGTTCATCATCGACGACGAGGATCCGTAATCCCTTGTCAGTCATCATCTCACCCACTTTTCGGAATAGCGGAGGGTCTACCATTTGCACCAATTGTAACGGTAAAGCTAATAACGGCTCCACCGTCGCTGCGGTTTTTTGCTGAGATCGTGCCGCCGTGAGCCTCTACGATACTTTTGCAAATAGATAGGCCTAGGCCGGTGCCAGACATGTGTACTCCGCCCTGCTGTGCCCGATAAAATTTATCAAAAATCTTCAGTAAATCTCCATCAGGTATACCGGCACCGCGATCGGCGACAGATACCTGCAACTCATCGTCACTCGCACTTACGGTAATTTCGATCTCGCTTTTCGGCGAAGAATATTTCATGGCATTATCGACTAAATTTACGATCACCTGTTCCAATAGCACACAATCGCCCCGCAGCAGCGGCGGCTCCTGGGGGATATTGAAAACCAGCGGTCGGTCCTTAAGCTGCTCTTCCAACACGCCAATTGCTGTGCCGATGATATCCTGCATATCGCACCAACCGGTTTTCAGGCTCATCATACCGCTTTCCAGTCTTGCTGTGTCAAGCAAATTGGCGACAACTCGTTCCATTCGGTTGGCTCCATCACTAATATTCTCCAATAATTCAAGACGTTCCTCTGGCGAGCATTTCGCTCCCGCTCCGCGCAGCGTTGAGGCAGAACCGATAATGGAAGATAACGGAGTGCGCAGTTCATGGGAAATCGAGTTGAACAGAGTTGTCCGTAGGCGATCGGCTTCCAGCAGCAAGGCTGCCTCCTGCGCCTTTTCTGTAAGTTTCACCCGCTCGATAGCTATGGCTGCCAAACTAGCCCAGGCGTCCATGATACGGCGCTGTTCAGGCGTAATCAGGTTTTCTCTGATGCGGATACCTAGGACCCCAGATGTGCTATTTCTGGTGAGTAGCGGCAAATAGAGAAATTTCGCGCCAGGTAATGTCTCGGTGGATTTTCCCGCAACCTGCTTGTGCTCATAGACCCAGGTCGCCACAGCAGCCTCGGCGCTATCTGGAAGGGGAGCTTTACTTGTAAAAGTGACTTCATCCTCATCCTTGTCGCTGCTTTCGTTTTGCTCATTCCATATCACTAATTGACCCTGTTCATTCGGCAAGAACACAACAATCCGCCGATTGAGAGTCTCAGTAACTTGGACGGTAAGTTCCCGGATAATGGTATCCAGATCCACAATCGCCGCAATCTCACGGCTGAATGCGAAGAGCGCGCGGGTACTACGCTCCCGTTGACGCGCGGCGGCAGCCTCATGCTTGAGTAGTTCCGTTCTGCCACCGATAACAAAAGCTACAACGAGAAAAGAAATAAAGCTCCATATATAGCGCAAATCATAAACCGAAAGGGCAAAAATGGGCGGAACAAAGAGGAAATCAAAGGTCAATACGCTGCAAACCGCCGTAAAATACGAAGGCCAACGGCCCCACCAGAACGCGCTAAATAATACCGGTAATTGATAAAGAAGTGCCATATTGACCAGTTCGATTCTCTCGCGGAGTAGCCAGCCAAACAATGTGACTGCTACCATCATCAGCAGGCCACCACCGTAGTGCAGCAGGTTTTCCGACCGCGCCGCAGGAGCGGTTGCGATCGCCGCCCCCGCAGTCTGCTCCCGGTCAGCCTGAATGACATAAACGTTTATCCCGGCGCTGAGGCGGACAAGTTTGTCGACAACCGATCCGTGAATAAGGTCCCACAACCGACTGTGCCGGGGTTTGCCAACGACAATCGCCGTCACATTGTGCGACCGGGCGATATCAAGAAGCTCTGTTGTAAGGTCATCGCCAGTCATACTCAGCGTTTTCGCGCCCAATTCTTCGGCCAGCCGCATATTGCGAGCAATACGGTCCTGCTCCTTGTCACTAATACCGCGCGAGGCGGTCTCAACATGAACCGCGAGCCACTCGGCATGCAGCCCCTGGGCCAGTTGTCTTGCGGCCCGGATCAGCTGGGCCGAGAAGGGACTGGCGCCAACGCAGACCATGACCCTGCCTGCTGCTGGCCACGGCCCATCGATTTTTTGTTCCTTCATATATTCGCAGAGTTCTTTATCGACCCTGTTGGCGGTAAAGCGCAGCGCCAGCTCCCGCAAGGCGTTGATATTTCCTGGCCGGAAAAAATGGCGCAGTGCCTGCTCCGCCTGACCGGGCAGATATACCTTGCCCTCTTTAAGGCGCTTGATGAGTTCTTCTGGCGGAATATCAATAAGCTGCACGAAATCTGCCTGCTCAATGATATGATCAGGCACTGTTTCTTTGACCACAACACCGGTAATCTGGGCCACCACATCGTTCAGACTCTCGATATGCTGAATGTTTAATGTGGTATAAACGCTAACGCCTGCAAGGAGCAGTTCCTCGACATCTTGAAAACGTCGCACATGCCGAGAGCCGGAAACGTTAGTATGGGCCAATTCATCGACCAACACCAATTCCGGCTTTTGGGCAATAATCGCATCGATGTCCATTTCCTGTAGTTCTTTGCCCCGGTATTGCAGCATTTTTACCGGTATTTTCGGCAGGCCTGCCACCAACCGCTCCGTTTCCTGGCGGCCATGGGTTTCTACCCAGCCAACTGCAATATTTACACCTTCCCGCAGGCGCTCATGGGCTGTTTCCAGCATAGTGTATGTCTTGCCGACCCCTGCCGCCGCACCTAAAAACACCGTCAGCTTCCCCCGGCCGGACTTATTGATGCGCTCCAATATGGCATCAGGGTCAGGGCGAGACTCCTTTTTCGCGCTTGCAGGCATCTGTTCATCTCCCCCAAAAGAAATGGTTATCACGATCTGTTGTCATTTAAGTTGCTTTGACAAAGACCGGTCGAGTTCCTTTTCTTCATATCTCAATCATAATACTGCTAGGCTGGTTCGCTTTACTACCGCAACCGGAAAATCCACGGAAAAAGAAACAAGCCAAACGCCATACCAAAGCAGAACATGCCCACTGCTAAAACGACAATCTCATTTGCTGGCATTTAAACTCCTCCTCCATTTTTTATAATCGCCGCTGATGATAGACCACTACGGTCGAAGGCTATCAAGCGCTAGGTTTAGTTCCAGTACGTTTATTCGCGGCTCTCCAAACACGCCCCATTGGCGCTCCTGAATATGGTTGCTTACTAATTGGTGGACTTGATCTACCCCGAGTCCTCGCACTTTGGCGATCCGTTCGACCTGTAGATAAGCGGCGGCAGGAGTAATTTCCGGATCAAGTCCGCTGGCTGAAGCCAGCACTAGGTCAGACGGCACGTTTGCTGATGCGTCCAACCCATTTTCCTCCCGTACTTTTTTCAGGTTGTCCGCCACTGTATCGATTAGTTTCTGATTTGTCGGCCCCAAGTTTGACCCTCCAGAAGCTGTCGCATCATAGCCGTCCTGTCCGGCTGCCGACGGCCGTCCGTGAAAATAGCCGGGTGCTGAAAAATTTTGCCCAATCAGATTGGAACCGACCGGCACCCCATCGCGGGTAAATATTGATCCATTTGCCTGGAATGGGTATAACGCCTGTGCTAGCCCTGTCATCACCAGAGGGTAGATGAACCCGGTAATAAGGGTGAGGACCAGCAGCATAACTACTGCGTTTAAAATTTGCCGGAGCATAGATATCAACTTCCTCTCGGTCTGATCTTTTATCGCTGTTTACACTAATCCTAACGCAGAGAGTATCACGTCAATCAGTTTTATCCCCAGGAAAGGAGCAACAATCCCGCCAACACCGTATATTAATATATTCCGTCGCAAGATGACCTCCGCCCCGACCGGTCGGTACTTCACCCCGCTTAGCGCCAGGGGAACAAGGGCGATGATGATCAGCGCGTTGAAAACGACTGCGCTCAAAATGGCGCTTTCGGGTGTGGCAAGGTTCATGATGTTAAATACGTTTAGCACCGGAAACGTTCCGGCGAACATGGCTGGAATGATGGCAAAGTATTTGGCAACATCGTTGGCGACGCTGAACGTAGTCAGTGACCCACGGGTAATCAGCAGCTGCTTGCCGATTTCGACCACCTCGATCAGCTTGGTCGGGTTGCTGTCGAGATCTACCATATTGCCTGCCTCCTTGGCCGCTTGGGTGCCGCTGTTCATGGCCACGCCTACGTCAGCTTGGGCAAGCGCCGGGGCATCGTTCGTGCCGTCACCGGTCATGGCGACCAGCATGCCCTGTTCCTGATAGTCCCGGATGAGCCTCAGTTTATCTTCCGGCGTAGCTTCGGCAAGAAAATCATCGACTCCGGCTTCAGCTGCAATCGCGGCAGCGGTTAGAGGATTATCGCCGGTTATCATGACTGTTTTGATCCCCATTTGCCGCAGATCCTTGAAACGTTCCTTAATACCGCCTTTCACGATATCCTTGAGATGAATGGCGCCAAGGACACGCGCACCTTCGGCGACAACCAGCGGCGTACCGCCACTTTTAGCGATAGTTTCGCAAGCCTTGGCAACCATATCAGGAAATTCGCCACCCTGACCGTTGACATAGTTCTTTATGGCCTCAACCGCGCCTTTTCTGATTTCCTGCCCTTTAAGATTGACGCCGCTCATGCGGGTTTGGGCAGTGAACGGAACAAACTCTGCCCCCAAGGCCGCCAGATTCCTTTCGCGCAAATTGTATTTTTCTTTTGCCAAGACGACTATGCTCCTGCCTTCCGGGGTCTCATCAGACAGCGACGAAAGCTGTGCGGCATCGGCTAATTGGGCTTCAGTTACACCCGGGGCCGGAATGAACTCAGTCGCCATCCGGTTGCCAAGGGTAATAGTGCCGGTTTTGTCGAGGAGGAGGGCATCCACGTCGCCTGCCGCTTCCACGGCCCGGCCTGACATGGCGAGAACATTGCGTTTGAGCAGCCGATCCATCCCGGCAATGCCAATGGCGCTGAGCAGTCCGCCGATCGTTGTTGGTATGAGGCAAACAAGCAAGGCAACCAGCACGGTCACGGATATTTGCATTCCAGAATATATGGCGTACGGTTCGATGGTCGCGACTGAAAACAGAAAGATAATTGTTAATCCAACCAGTAAAATGGTCAGAGCAATTTCGTTCGGGGTCTTTTGACGTTTGGCGCCCTCGACCAGGGAAATCATCCGGTCCAAGAAGGTCTCGCCAGGATTGGCTGTAATCCGGACTTTAATCCAATCTGACAGCACCCGCGTGCCGCCTGTGACTGATGACTTGTCTCCTCCGGATTCCCGGATGACTGGGGCGGATTCACCAGTTACGGCGCTTTCGTCAACCGAAGCCATTCCTTCCGTGATCTCCCCGTCGCCAGGGATAAAGTCGCCTGCTTCCACCAATACGATATCCCCTTTGCGAAGCTGAGGGGCATCGACCAGTTTGGTCGTATTACCGCTAATCATTTTCGCCTTAGTCTGACTGCGGCTGTTGCGAAGCGCATTGGCCTGGGCTTTTCCCCGCCCTTCGGCTACTGCCTCGGCGAAATTGGCGAACAGTACCGTGAACCAGAGCCAGATTGTAATCTGCAGCGTGAAGGACAAGTATTGCGTTTCGCTACTTGCAACATCACGCACCAAAAACCAGGTGGTCAATATTGCTCCGATATAAACGATAAACATGACAGGATTTCGCAGCTGCACACGGGGATTTAATTTATAGAATGAATCTCGCACTGCCACAAGAAGGATTTCTTTACTAAAACTGCTTCCGCTGCTCATCGCCATTCGCTCCTTTAAAATGTTTTCCCCTGTAGCATCAGCAGATGCTCTACGATTGGTCCTAATGTCAGTACCGGCAGGAAAGTTAACGCTCCCACGATCAGTACAATGCCGGCCAAAAGAAGAACAAATATCCAGCCGGTGGTCGGAAAGGTCCCCGGACCAGGGGGCGATATTTTTTTCTCCGCCATACTGCCGGCTATTGCCAAAACAGGGATAATTACTCCAAATCTCCCGAGCAGCATGGCAGCAGATAGCATCAGATTATAGAACAGGCTGTTGGCGCTTAGTCCTGCAAATGCGCTGCCATTGTTTCCTGCAGCAGATGCAAAGGCGTAGGTGATTTCAGCAAGTCCGTGGGGGCCTGGGTTGGCGATCGCGGCCGTACCTGGTTCAACTACTGCCGCGATCCCGCTGCCGAGTAGCATGGTGACGGCAGGCAAAAGAATTCCGATTGTAGCCATCTGGGTTTCCCTTGCTTCGATCTTTTTGCCTAGGTACTCTGGCGTCCTGCCGACCATGAGGCCGACAATAAATACCGTAAGTATGACAAACAGCATCATGCCGTAAAATCCAGCGCCGACTCCTCCCAGGATGACTTCCCCGAGTTTTATCTGCACTAAGGTGATCAAGCCGCCAAGAGGCGTAAAGCTGTCATGCATGGCATTTACCGCACCACAAGAGGCGGCAGTGGTAATAGTGGCGAATAGTGCCGACCCGGCGATGCCAAACCTCACCTCTTTGCCTTCCATCGCTGTTGGACTATTTACCCCCAGCTGCGCTAGCATCGGGTTGCCGAATGATTCGGCAGCATAGGTGCCAGCAAGCATGATGGTAAACAAGAGCAGCATGGTCGCCAGGATGGCATATCCCTGGCGCTTGTCGCGTACTATACGGCCAAACATTAGCACCAGTGCGGCCGGAATCAGGAATATGGCTAGCATTTCAAGGAAGTTGGTTAATGGCGTGGGGTTTTCAAAAGGATGGGCCGAATTGGCATTAAAGAAACCTCCGCCGTTCGTACCCAGCATTTTAATCGCTTCCTGCGAGGCAACCGGCCCCATGGCTAATTTTTGCGTCGCACCTTCCAAGGTGCTGACAGTCATGTATGGCGACAGATTCTGGATAACTCCTTGCTGGACAAGAACTACTGTAAAAATGATGGACAGCGGCAAGAGAATCCACAGCACACCGCGCACCATATCCACCCAGAAATTCCCGATGGTACTGGCCTGCTTGCGCGTCAGTCCCCGGATCAACGCGACCGCCACCGCAATTCCGGTAGCTGCCGACTTGAAATTCTGGACCGTCAGTGCGCCCATCTGGGTAAAATAGCTCATTGTCGTTTCCGGGGTATAGGCCTGCCAGTTGGTGTTGGTCATGAAGCTGATCGCGGTATTGAATGCCAGGTCCCAGGTAGAAACTCCTGGCAGGTTTTCCGGATTCCAGGGCAGCATCCCCTGGGCGGCTTCAACCAGATATACCGCCGCTGCCCCCAGTAGATTAATCAGGACTAGGGCCGTAGCATACTGTTTCCAGTTCATTTCTTGGTCAGGGTTTACTCCGCACACGCGGTAAATTAGCTTTTCCACCGGCCGAAACAATGGATCGACCAGCGTTTTTTCCAACGTAAAAACCTTGGTCATATATTTGCTCAGCGGCCATGCTATAATCAGCAATATGCCCAAATAAAAGCCAAAGAGAAGAACATCGTTTAGCATCTAAGCACCCCTCCGGTTTGTGATACTTACTGCGTCGCTTGTCGTAAAGATGTTTCCTGCACGACCGAATATTGCTAAAACTCCTCTGGTCTTAGCAGCGCGTAAACCAGGTAGATTAGCAATGATACTAAGACAACCCCCGCCAACCAATAGTCAGCCATCAGTCAGCCCTCCTCACCTGCGCCTTTCATTTACAGCCTTATTCTACCCCGATTTAGCGTCAATATAGTGTCAAGGATATAGTGTGGAGCGTCAGGAAAATGTCAATAAAGTATCCAGAGGAATCTGGTGCTGTGGATTACACAATCGCGGTGTTACATGGTAGGCGCGAACATATTGATCCGTACTTTCTCGCACAAAAAGACCCCTCCAATAAAGGAAGGGGTCATACTGGAAACTTATCAATAAGCACCTTTTTCAGAATGGTTCCTGCTTTTTTAAAAATCAAGGAAGCAAAGGGGAAGGTCAACCTTATCGGTGAGGTCCTAGGTGATGAGCAGTGCTAGGATGCCTCAGGTACTGGATTGCCTCGTAACGCACCACGTAGTAAAAACTAGTAATCAGCACACCCGGGCGGATATTTTCAAAGCACGACTAAGTAAGTCCTAGAAAGATCCTTTACAACCCAAACTAATTTTCCTCCTATATTATAAGTCCACTGACGCATACAAAAACCACCGCTTTATGAAGCGATGGCTTTCATTTTGCCTGTCGTCAACCAATTGGTTGTCTTATTCAGTCTCATCTTATGTGACACCAGTCTCACCTTATGTGAAATCCTACAATAATACTATATGTCCAGGTTCCTTACATCTTTCGCGTGGTCTTCGATAAAACGGCGACGTGGTTCTACTTTATCTCCCATTAAGGTGGAGAAAATGATTTCTGCCGATTCATCAGATACAGCCTCTTCATCTTCTAAGGTAACCTGTAGGATGGTTCGTCCTTCAGGATTCATGGTAGTTTCCCACAATTGCTCTGGATTCATTTCGCCAAGACCTTTATAGCGCTGGACATTGATTCCTTCCCGGCCAATACGGCCGAGTAGACTCTCCATTTCGTCATCGTTATATAAATACCATTGTTCGCGGCCCTTTTTCAAGAGATACAGCGGTGGTTGGGCAATATAAACCTTACCTGCCATAATCAATGGCTTCATATAACGGAAGAAAAAGGTCAATAATAGGGTTCTGATATGCGATCCGTCGACGTCGGCATCAGTCATGATAATAATTTTGCCATAACGGGTCTTTTCAATATCAAAGTCTTCGCCAATGCCAGCGCCAAAGGCTGTGATCATTGTACGAATTTCTTCATTGTTTAATATTTTATCCAACCGAGCCTTCTCGACATTAAGAATCTTGCCTCTGAGTGGCAATATAGCCTGGAATCGCCGGTCACGCCCCTGTTTTGCCGATCCGCCGGCCGAATCACCCTCGACCAGATAAATTTCAGTCTGCTCAGGGTCACGTACTGAACAGTCAGCTAGTTTACCAGGCAAGGCACTGATATCCAGCGCGTTTTTGCGGCGGGTAAGCTCACGCGCTTTTCTGGCAGCATCCCGCGCCCGGGCTGCCAGAACCGATTTTTCGATTACTTTTTTCGTTACCGCAGGATTTTCTTCAAAAAATTCATTCAGGCCTTCAAATAATATGGTATCGACAATGCCCCGGATTTCACTGTTCCCCAGTTTTGTCTTTGTCTGTCCCTCGAACTGCGGCTCACGAACCTTGAGGCTAATGACTCCGGTAAGGCCTTCGCGCACATCCTCACCACTTAAGTTTTCATCATTTTCTTTAAGGACGTTGTTTTTTCGCGCATAGTCATTAATGGCTCTGGTCAAAGCAGTTTTGAAACCACTCAGATGGGTTCCACCTTCTTGAGTGTTAATGTTATTTACATATGAAAAAACATTCTCAGCATAACTATCATTGTATTGCAGGGCAATTTCAACGACTGTTGTATCTCGCGAGCCGATCAGGTAAATGGGCTCGGGATGAAGAACATCCTTACTTTTGTTTAGGTGTTGCACAAAGGATGCAATTCCGCCCTCGTAGTGAAATTCTTTAGTGACACCTGTGCTCTCTTCAGAGAGAGCAATTTTGACGTTCTTATTGAGAAAGGCCAATTCCCTCAGTCTATGTTCAAGTATTTCAAAACTGAAAATAGTTTCTTCAAAAATTTCAGAGTCAGGTTTAAATGTTGTCTTTGTTCCGGTTTTATCAGTTTCTCCAATCACGTGAATTGTTTCGACAACATTGCCTCTCTCAAAACGCATGTGATAGATTTTTCCATCACGGCAGACCTCGACACTTACCCATTCACTCAAAGCGTTAACAACCGAAATACCGACACCATGAAGACCGCCGGACACTTTATAGCCTTCGCCGCCAAATTTTCCCCCGGCATGCAGTACTGTCATAACTACTTCGAGTGCGGATTTTCCTTGTTCTGGCATCATATCAACAGGTATGCCGCGGCCGTTATCGACAACTGTGATGCTATTATCCTGATTGATATAGACTTCCACTTTATCACAAAAGCCAGCTAACGCTTCATCGATACTATTATCGACAACTTCATATACCAAATGATGCAATCCTTTGGAAGATGTACTGCCTATGTACATTCCGGGGCGACGACGAACTGCTTCCAGACCTTCTAAAACCTGTATCTGTTCGGCACCATAGTTTCCGTTTGTTGATGTATCGTTATTTATGGACATCGAGATCCTCCCATCAAAAAATACCGTATAAAATCATATATATGCCAGCTTAGTCTTCTGCTTCTATTTCGTCTATAAAATGCGCTCGTTTTTTTAATGTGGAAGAGGAAATCGCCGATAAAAAGACGATTTTATCGGTAACTACAAAGCTTTTGGCGCTTCCGTCTGATACGTCATTTATCATACTTTCTTCGGTCATTACCTTTAAAAAATCTTCGTTGATACCGGAGCGCACTGTTTTAATGTCTATGATGGTTATAACATCGCGCAGGGGAATGACGGTGTCAGCGCCTAGGTGCAAAAACATTTTTTTTCCTCCTGATATTATCCAGTGTTTTATCAATAATTTCCTGACTTATTTCATCTGGTTTCACTTTATTTACTAACATAACTAATGTTGCGAGTCGTAAATTATTAATTTCATTTTGGGAGACCTCCCGGGTAATATTGTCAATTAATTCATTCTTTACAGTGTTAAAGTCACATATGTGACAAGAAATATACTGAGAGCATTCTTTATAATCTAACCAAGGAGTTTCTTTTAACATACTCCTTATTGTATCTTTCATTTTTGTTCGTTGATCAATAGTACAAAGGGGACAATATCCTTCTTCCGGTGGGCATAAGGTCCCACATTCAGGACAATCAGTCCACTCTTTTTTTCGTTTAGCCTGACGCAGAGAAAAATCTTTACATAAAATTCCTTTTACTTTATGGCGAAGTTCTTCATTACTAACATTATTTATAATTCTATCAATAGCATCCATATCATTTTGCGAAAGAGTTATCTTTTTCCATGAAGGTAAAAAAGGCTCATAATCATCGCTATTCTCTTCATTCTGGTCATTTTTTAAATATCCTGCCTGGAATTTTATATCCGAAATGACTTTTTCACCAGAGAAATCATTAATTTTTGTAATAAATTCTTCCTTTAGAGTCATTAAATGGTGAGCCCAAACAGAATTGCTAGTCCCGACAATCAGTATACTGCGTTGTATTCTTATCGGATTGGTATGAGCAGAAATTTTATCTCCAACAATTTCCCGCCAATGAAGCAATATAGAAGCACTGCTAAAACGCCGTTGGAGACCAAGCTTTTTCAGGGCGTCTGGTAAAGCATTACTGAAAATTTCCATACGGCTCACTCCAAAACTGTACCTCCGCTCACACGGTAATATTGCCCAATTTTAACTGTTGGAAATAAAGCAGCATCGGTAGCGGTAATAAATGTCTGAATACGATCGCGAATAAATAAGAGCAATTGTTCCCTACGTTGACTATCGAGTTCACTCATAACATCATCTAGCAATAGAACAGGATATTCACCTGTCTCAGACTTCAAAAATTCTAACTCCGCCAGCTTTAAAGCCAGAATACCGGTACGCTGCTGCCCTTGCGATCCAAAATTACGCAAGTCTCTCCCATTCACTTTGAAAATAACGTCATCACGGTGGGGTCCTAAACTGGTACTGCCACTGAAAATATCAGCTTGTCGCGTTGTTATTAGATTTTCCCTAAACCATTCATAATTATCAATCGGACCATTTTCCGCTGTCCCTACTTGGCTATAAGTAATCGATAAATTTTCTTTACTTGCTGTAATCTTTCGTTGCATTAGATTGGCCAACATTCCTAATTTTTTCAAAGCATCTACCCTTTTATTCACAAGGAAGGCGGCGGTCTTTGCCAACTGCTCATCCCATGCTTCCAATTGCTCACTGCCGGCTCTTTTTTCACGGATTTTCTTTAATAAATGGTTGCGCTGGTTTAAAACCCTATTATACTGCAACAAGTGCCGGTAGTAAGCCGGCACTGCCTGGGATATTTCAATATCAATAAATCTTCGTCTTAGTCCCGGGGCCCCTTTGATCAGCCATAAATCTTCTGGAGAAAATAATACTGTAGTCAATGATCCAATGACATCCCGTGGTTTTATCGCAAAATCGTTTAATAAAATTTCTTTTTTCTGTTCCCTAACAAGACGAAAACTAAGTTTATTGTCAACTCCCTGGCGGGTAAAAAAAATATCCACACTAGCGCGGGGATAATCCCAGCCAATCAAGTCGTCATCAGTACTGGTTCGGTGAGATCGGGCAAATGAGCCAATAAAAAGCGACTCTAAAATATTCGTTTTTCCTTGCGCATTTTCACCAATAAATATATTAATATTTGCAATAAAATCAAGTTCTAAATTTACATAATTACGAAAATTTCGCAGTGTGAGTCTATTAACTCTCATCTTGTCACCCTTATGGTCCAATTACCTTCCAAGCGCCTAATCCTGTTACTTCGACAATATCATTGGGTTGAATTTTTTTTCGTCTTTCTGTAGCTATTTCATTATTAACTAAAATTAATCCAGCGTCAACCCAAGTTTTAACCTGACCTCCACTGTCGGCCACACCTGCCCATTTTAAAAATTGATCAAGCTGAATGGTTGGTGAATGAATCGTGATATTTTCCATTATAGATCCCTTCTAGTTGGTCCTTACAGGGGTAATAATATAGGTATATGTTTCATCGGTCCAAGGCTTTATATTAGCCGGACTGAGCGAATTATTCAGCGAAAATAATATTTCATCACTGTCAATATTTTTAACAATGTCGCTGACGTATTTAGCATTAAAAGCTATTTCGACATCATTTCCTGTCGTTTGGGCCGGAACCATCTCATAAGCTTTCCCAATATCAGGATTATTCGACGTAATAACAACATTTTCTTTTTGAAAATGAAATTTCACCACATTGTATTCACCTTCTCTCGCCAATAACGACACTCGTTCTACCGCATCGAGAAAGAGATCGTTATTGATCCTGACGGTAGTGGAATATGTTGTGGGAATGACTTTATTATAATCAGGAAACTGTCCCTCGATTAAGCGCGAATTGATAAATACATTATTAAACGCAATGCCTACCTGATTTTTCTGCCAAGATAAATTAACATCATGAGTCTCGTCATTTGCTAATAAGCGAGCAAGCTCTTGTAATATCTTAGCCGGTATAATCATTTTAATATTTGTTCCGCTAGCTGTAATTTGTTCTCGTTTTAAAGCTAAACGATGAGTATTGGTCGCTACCATTCTGATTTCATCGCCGTCTACTTCCAGTAAAGCGCCGGTAAAGATTGGACGCGCTTCATCATTGGCACAGGCAAAGATAGTTTTTCTAATGAGTTCACGCAGGATATTATCTTTGATCGAAATCGAATTCTCGCTGCTTATTGCTTTTAAGACCGGAAATTCTTCCGGAGGTAAACTCAGTAAATTAAATTGGGAATTATTGGATATTATTTTAATAGTTCGATCTTCCTGGCTAGAGGAAATAGCAACTGATTCACCTGGCAGTTTTCGTACCATCTCTTGAAAGTAGCGTCCTGATATGACAACTGCACCAGGCTCTTCGATATCAGCTTCGATTGTGCAGCTGATGCCTACTTCATAATCGGTGGCTTGTAATTCTAGTATATTGTCTTTTGCCACAAGATATATACCAGTCAAAATCGGTAGTGGTGTTTTTGTGGCGATGGCTTTTTGTACCGTCTGTACGGCATATTGCAGTCGTTCTTTTGAGCAAGATAATTTCATTTTTTTTACCTCCCACAGGTATATTAAGACTATAAAAAACATAGAATGATAAATAGCCGTCATAGTCATAGGGGCTGTTAGTATGTGGATATGTGGTTGAAATGATGTAATAACGCCGGGGTAGGTGTTGATAATTTGTAGATAACCTGATTAAATAATCAACCACTTTTGGATGTAATATGGAGTAAAAAAACAAGTAACAATATTAGGTGTGTTTATAAAGGGGTTATCAACAGGGTTAAACATGATTATACAGTTTCTATACGATGGGTTAGTTCTTTGATAATATTGCTGAGTTTTGCGTCTTCATTTTTTTCACGATTAATTTTATCGTGAGCATGGATGACTGTGGTATGATCGCGCCCACCAAACATTTCTCCAATCCGTGGTAGTGATGTTTCGGTGAGCTCACGGCAAAGATACATGGCAATTTGGCGAGGATAAGCAACATTTCTGGTTCTTTTTTTCGCTAGAAGTTCTTCTTGTTTCAGTTTAAAATAATTGGCTACTACCTGTTGAATGAGTTCCATTGTAATTTGTTTTGGGCGACCATTAGGAAAAATATCTTTTAGCGCTTCGGTGGCGAGAGTCATATCCATATTTTGACCGGTAAGTGAGGAGTAGGCCATCACCCGTATCAGAGCGCCTTCCAGTTCTCTGATATTATTATCAATACGGCCGGCAATATAAACAATAATATCATTGGGAACTTTTAGATTTTCAATCATCGCTTTTTTTCGCAGTATCGCAATTCTAGTTTCTAGGTCTGGTGGCTGAATATCGGTAATTAATCCCCATTCAAAGCGTGAGCGTAATCTGTCCTCTAAGGTTGGTATTTCTCTTGGGGCACGATCACTTGATATAATGATTTGTTTATTGGCTTCATGTAATGTATTAAAGGTGTGAAAAAATTCTTCTTGAGTATGTTCTTTTTTCGATAAAAATTGTATATCATCAACTAGTAATATATCAATATTCCGGTATTTTTGACGAAAACTCTCGGGATTTCCGTCACGGATAGAATTAATAAGTTCGTTAGTAAATTTTTCGCTTGATATATAGAGAACTCGCATATGAGGATGATTTTGTCTGATGCGATGACCGATAGCATGCATAAGGTGGGTTTTACCTAATCCGACGCCACCATAAATAAAAAATGGGTTGTAAACTTTAGCCGGAACTTCGGCCACTGCCAGTGAAGCGGCATGGGCAAAGCGATTGGAGTTGCCAATTACGAAGCTTTCGAAGGTATATTTTGGGTTTAATGAGGTAACAAAGTCATCAGAACCGTTAAAATGTCGTTTTTGAGAATATTCTATTGGGGGTGCTGGTTTGGTATAGAAAGCATTGTTTGATGGTGGCGGAGGAGAGTATGATGTTTGGGGTATTTCGTCGAGTTGGGGTAAGGGGACATCTAGAGAAGACTTCTCTTGATCTAGATTGAGATTAATAAATTTTATAGCCAATGGTTTTTTGGTAACAAGACGGACTGTATTTTCGATCATTGGGGCATAACGGGTTTCTATCCAATCTTTGATAAATTGGGAGGGCGTCCCAATTTCCAAAGTTGTGTCGTTTAATGATAAAGGAATGGTTGATTTTATCCAGGTATCGAAGATTGGTTTGATAATTTCCTTCTCCATTATATGAAGTACCTGTTCCCAAACTAAAGCTATTTCAGCGGCTTCCATGAAATTCATCCTTTCCCAGGGAGAAATATGAGACAAAACAAACTACTCTACATAAGTTATCCACACAATTATCAACACGTGTGAATAACCGCGGTATCAATAGGATTTTAGCGAAAAAAAAATACACCGGCCAGTAAAAAAACCGCGCCGCGTATAGGTTTTCGGGGAATTGCGGCTTATGTTAATTTACTGTTAAGTTGACAGCCGCAACAGAGTATAGAGGAGATATTCGCCGTTCGTCTTGTAGTAGTCTACTTCATATTAGCAAAAGATGGTCAAGTTATCAACAGTTTGTTTGCGATATTCACAAAAATACGATAAAATTATCCACAGTACGATCCACCAATTTTCTTGACACTAGCCGAACGACTGGTCTATAATCTAAAATAGTTGAAATTCAATATTTTAACATGGGGTATTATCGCGTCTTTGCTCGAGGAGGTGTAAATTCATGAAACGAACTTATCAGCCCAATACGTTATGGAAGAAAAGAACCCATGGTTTTCGTGAGCGCATGAAAACGAGGGGCGGGCGCCTGGTCTTACAGAAAAGGCGGGCCAAAGGTCGTAAAAAGTTATCTGCATAGTAGGCCGCTAGGAGTGGCCTATTTTTTCCATGTAAATAGGAATGATGCAATGTTTACTTTACCGAAACGTGGTGTGTTACGCAAGAATAAGAATTTTCAGGCGGTTTATCGCTTGGGGAAGTCTTATGCCAATAAAAGATTGGTTCTTTATATTCTTGCGAATAAGGGTGGGCAACGTCGGGTAGGTTTTGCAGCTGGCAAGAGACTGGGGAACGCGGTTATTCGTAACCGCGTGAAGCGACTGCTGCGTGAAGCTTTCCGTTTAGGCCAACATCGTGTCGCATCCGGCTTTGATATTATTCTCGTCGGACGACAGGCATTGGTTGGAGAAAAGTTGCCGGCGGTTGTCGCTGCATTTGAGCATTTATGCAGCAAAGCCGGGATATTGGAAGAGCAGGTGAAATAGGTTGTTTAAAGCCTGTTTGATTCTATTGATCAAAGCCTATCGTGTTTTTCTTTCTCCGTTAAAGCCGCCGACATGCCGCTTTGTTCCTACTTGTTCGGAGTACGCCTTGTTAGCGATTGAGAAGTATGGGGCGATTCAGGGACTGAAAAAGGCGGTTGGCCGTGTGCTCCATTGTCATCCCTTTCATCCGGGCGGTTACGATCCGGTATAATGAAAAAAGTTGATTAGTTGAGATAAAGGAAGTGAGCGCTCGGTGGGTTGGTTAATTGATCCGATAAGCGGGCTGATGCAAGTAGCCTTGACTTATTGTTATAATGCCACAGCGGCATTGGGTTTTCCGAATTATGGCATCGCCATTATTCTTTTGACAGTTGTTATTAAGATGCTTCTTTATCCGCTGACCATTAAACAGGTACGGTCGATGAAGGCGATGCAGGATCTTTCTCCTAAAATGAAAGCTCTTCAGGAAAAATACAAAGACAATAAGGAACGGCTGAATCAGGAAGTTGCCAAGCTATATAAAGAATCAGGCGTTAATCCATTATCTGGATGTCTGCCGCTAGTAATTCAGATGCCGTTTTTCATTGCTATTTTCTTTGCTATCCGGGAATATAGTTATGTGAGCGACCCGAGTTTTCTCTGGATTAAGGATCTTTCCCAATCAACCCCGAGTGATCCGTATTATATTCTACCTTTTCTTGCTGCTTTTACGACTTATATATCGACGAAACAAACCGCCACTGACTCTTCACAGCAAACTAAGATGATGGCTATTTTTATGCCGCTGTTTATTGGCTACATAACGATCAGCTTTCCGGCCGGTCTTGGACTGTATTGGGTAGTAAGCAATGTTGTGCAGATTGTTCAACAGTGGTGGCTGTATAAGGGAACGGCAACACAAGGAGGCGCTCGCTAATATGACTACCGTTGAAAAGGCTGGCAAGACTGTCGAAGAGGCAGTTGAGGCTGCTTTGACTGAACTGGAAGTGAGTCGCGACGAGATAGAATATATAGTGTTGGAAGAGCCAAGTAAAGGTTTGTTTGGGTTTATAGGTGGTAAGCAAGCCAGGGTTTCAGTAACTGTGAAAGATAAGCCGGAAGGTAAAAAAGTAAGGGTGCCAGCAGGCGATCCGGTTGTGGTAGCAAAAGAGTTTTTGCAAAAAGTGTTTGCAGCCATGCAACTGGATGTTAAGATTGAAAAAATGTCTGGTCTCGACAATGTTACTTTGAATTTACGTGGCGATGATTTGGGCATTTTGATCGGCAAGCATGGTCAAACATTGGATGCCCTGCAGTATTTAACTAATCTTGCGGCTCATCGTGACAGTGACGAGCGTCTAAGGATTGTCCTGGATGTGGAGGACTATCGTAAAAGAAGAGCTGAGACGTTGGAACGTTTGGCACGGCGGCTGGCAGATAAGGTTCGGACAAGCGGCGAAAAGGTAGTATTGGAGCCAATGAGTCCGCATGAGCGCAAAATAATTCATATGACTCTGCAGGATGATTATCGAGTAACGACTTATAGTGAGGGTGATGAACCTTTCCGTAAGGTCGTCATCGCGCTGAAAAAATAGAACCTTGTTAGCTAACCCAGTAATAGTAACGTATTACTGGGTTTTTGTATAAGACCGGTTATGCGTGTTATACTGGAGATATTCGACAATATGATGAGTAATAGGCGAGAGGAATGGGTTTGGTGTCTGAAGATACGATCACTGCCATTGCCACGGCGATCGGTGAAGGTGGTATCGGCATTATCAGGATGAGTGGGCCTGAAGCAATTGGTATTGCCGATCAGATATTCCATGCCGCTAATTTGGGCTTGGTTTGTGAGCAGCAGTCGCATTTGGCGGTATATGGACATATTTTCGAGCCTGAAAGCAGGGACATTATTGATGAAGTTCTGCTTTTAGTTATGCGTGGGCCGCGGTCTTATACCCGTGAAAATGTAGTTGAAATTCATTGCCACGGTGGGCCGATGCCACTGCGGCGCATTTTAGAGCTAACCTTGCGGCTGGGAGCAAGATTGGCAGAACCAGGCGAATTCACCAAGCGCGCTTTTCTGAATGGCCGGTTGGATCTAAGTCAAGCCGAAGCAGTCATGGATGTGATTCGCTCCAAGACTGATGTGTCATTACGGATGGCGGTCGGTCACTTGGGGGGAGCTTTTTCAGTAAAAGTTAGCCAACTTCGTCATCAATTACTGTCGATGATTGCTCAACTAGAGGCGGCAATTGATTTTCCTGAGGACGATATAGAGGAACTGACATCACGTAATGTTGCCGTGGAGCTGGAGACTCTCCAAATCGAGATAGCCGAATTGATCACTACAGCCTATACTGGGCGGATTTTGCGGGAAGGGCTTAAAACGGTGATTATCGGCAAACCTAATGTCGGTAAATCGAGCCTTCTTAACATTCTACTGGGAGAAAATCGTGCGATTGTTACCAATATTCCTGGGACTACACGCGATGTGATCGAAGAATATGTGAATATTGGCGGTATCCCGCTTAAAATAGTCGATACTGCTGGTATAAGAGAGACCGCTGACGCAGTCGAACAGATCGGGGTGGAAAAGACACGGGAGGTTATGGTGAATGCCGATTTAATTTTGGTGGTTCTTGATGCCTCCGAGATGCTGACTGTCGAAGATAAGGAAGTGTTGTCGCTTTTGGACGGTCGGCAAGCGATTGTTTTGGTGAATAAGACCGATTTGCCGTCAATGATCGAAATGCCGGAAGTCCTAGGTTTGGTGCCTGATAAGACGGTGCTCCAAATCTCGGCGCTGGATGGTCTGGGAATAAGAACTCTGGAGGAAACCATCGCAGCAATGGTTTATGGTGGTAGAGTCACTCAAGGCGAGGGTGCATTTGTTAGTAATGTCCGTCATAAATACCTCTTAGAACAAGTTCAAGCGGCTTTGATTGCAGCGCGTGAAGCTATTGCTGCAGTCCTTCCACCTGACTGTGTTGTGATCGATTTGCGGGCAGCGTGGGAGAGACTCGGCGAAATTAGCGGGGATACGGTGGGCGAAGATATTATTGACCAGATCTTCAGTCAATTTTGCATTGGTAAATAGATGAGATTCTGCCGGTAATGTGCAGGATTGCGATTTTTGGAGTTGAATACTGTGCTTGATACCAAAAAATATGACGTTATTGTTGTGGGTGCAGGGCATGCCGGATGCGAAGCAGCGTTGGCGGCTGCGCGAATGGGCTGTCGGACCCTTGTTGCTACCCTCAATCTGGACAATGTGGCGATGATGCCGTGTAATCCTGCTGTGGGCGGACCGGCTAAAAGCCACCTTGTTCGTGAAATAGACGCCCTGGGTGGTGAAATGGGGGTAAATACCGATAGAACCAGTATACAGATGAAGATGCTCAATACTGGAAAAGGTCCTGCAGTTCATGCTTTAAGAGCCCAGGCAGATAAAAAACAATATCAGCTATTGATGAAAGAGACTTTGGAGAATCAGCCCGACCTTGAGGTCAAACAGTTATTGATTGAAAGGATTCTAGTTCTTGGCGACGAAGTACAGGGGGTCGAAGCCGAAGGGGGCGAGGTGTATCATGCTCCTTGTGTCGTTCTGGCTACAGGTACCTATCTTCGCGGCAAGATCATTATGGGTGATGTCTCGTTTTCGGGAGGTCCCAGTGGGCAGCGTTCGGCAGACAAGTTATCACAGTCATTGCGTGAGGTCGGAGTCGACCTGATGCGGTTCAAAACAGGGACTCCGGCCCGGGTTGACCGGCGGTCGGTCGATGTTTCTAAAATGGTGCTTCAGCCTGGTGATGAGATGGTGCACAATTTTTCGTTTTTGAGTGACATCGCGACAAGGGAACAAGTTCCTTGTTGGCTGACATACACCAATGAGCGTACCCATCAGGTCATCCGCGATAATCTTCACCGGGCGCCACTATACACCGGTATGATCGAAGGAACCGGGCCACGTTACTGTCCTTCGATCGAGGATGAAGTTGTACGGTTTGCCGAAAAGACGGCTCACCAATTGTTTATTGAACCGGAAGGTTTGCAGACTAATGAGATGTATGTTCAGGGTATGTCTACCAGCCTCCCGGTCGAAGTTCAGCTTGCGTTTTTGCGCACCATCGCGGGGCTCGAGAAGGTCGAGATTATGCGACCCGGATATGCCATTGAGTATGATTGCCTTAATCCGACCCAACTGACGCCTTATTTGGAGAGTAAGCAATTACGCGGACTATTTTCCTCCGGCCAGGCTAACGGCACTTCCGGCTACGAGGAGGCTGCGGCCCAAGGTCTTATGGCTGGGATTAATGCGGCTCTTCGCATCCAGGGGTGTCAACCTTTTATTCTCAGTCGGGCTGATGCTTATATCGGTGTACTGATTGACGACCTTGTCACCAAGGGTACTAGCGAACCTTATCGTATTATGACCTCCAGGGCAGAATACCGGCTGATTCTTCGTCAGGATAACGCTGACCTTCGCTTGACAGAGAGAGGACGCCAGATTGGATTGGTCGACGATCTGCGATATGCGCGATTTTGTTCCAAGCGTGAGGAGATTAATAAAGTTCAGAGTTTGCTGAGTGCCACCATGGTCAATCCGACGGTGGAGACACAGGCCAAGCTCCGATTAATGGGGTCGTCTGAATTGCGTAACGGCGTCAGTCTGGCAGAATTACTGCGGCGTACAGAACTTGATTATGATTTGCTGCGCCAACATTTTGATTTGCCGGAATTGCCTGTAGCAGTGAGGGAGCAGGTGGAGATCGGCATCAAATACGACGGTTATATCAAAAAACAGTTAGAACAAGTGGAGCGGGCGGCAAAATTAGAGGCTAGGTTGTTGCCGGCTGATTTGGATTACAGTCAGGTTAGAGGATTGTCACGGGAGGCTTGTCAAAAGCTGAATAATATACGTCCGTTGTCTGTCGGGCAGGCCGGTCGTATATCTGGTGTTTCACCCGCTGATATTTCGATTTTGCTCGTTTATCTAGAGCAATCCCGCCGAAAGGGGGACAAGCTATGAGTTTTTCTGAGATTTTAGCGGCTGCTGCCCACGAATATGGGATAGCACTTGGCGAGGCGGAACTCAACGCTTTTTCCACTTATAATGATTTATTGCTTACTTGGAACGAAAAAATCAATCTAACCACAATTGTGGAGCCGGGCGAAGTTGCGGTAAAACACATCATTGATTCTTTGTCTTGTTATGATGCCGAATTATTTCCGATTGGCTGCCGTGTTGTTGATGTCGGCACAGGGGCCGGTTTCCCTGGGTTACCGTTAAAGATTATCCGGCCAGATATTGAACTGACGCTACTGGACTCTTTAAATAAGCGCCTGCTTTTTCTTCAGGAGGTTGTTGATGCGCTGCAATTGCAGGGGGTATCGTTTCTACATGCCAGGGCGGAGGACGCCGGACGCAGTAAAGACCAGCGTGATGGCTATCATGTTGCTCTTTCTCGGGCAGTCGCCCGCTTGAATGTATTATGCGAGCTCTGTCTGCCTTTAGTGCGGTCTGGCGGCTGTTTTATTGCGCTAAAAGGAGCCCAATTCAAAGACGAAATGGAAGAAGCCCATAGGGCACTCAAAGTTATTGGTGGCCAAATTGCATCGGTGCGTACAGTCAAGTTGCCGGGAATTGTGGATCAGCGGGCTGTTATATATATTCGCAAGACTACTTCAACACCGGCTGCATATCCCAGGCGTGCGGGGCTGCCGGAAAAAAAGCCGCTATAGGCTAAAGGAAACAGACATTTCACGCCGAACGATTACCATATAATGTATATTTATCATTTATATAAAGGCGGTGGGCAAATGAAGAAGCTGGCCCGATTTTTTGGCATGGACACCGATACCGTTCAACAGCCTCCAGTTTTGGTTGAGCAGCATCAGCCGACAGAGGATGCCGAAATTCTTTCGGCAAAAATCGACTCAATTATTCCTAATCCGTTTCAACCGCGTAAGATCTTTAATGATGAAAGCCTTCAAGAGTTGGCGGCGTCGGTTAGCGAACATGGAGTAATTCAGCCGCTTTTGGTCCGCCGTACCGCCGAAGGGTATGAAGTTATTGCTGGCGAAAGACGGCTGCGGGCTGCTAAATTGGCACAATTGCCCAACGTTCCGGTCATAGTTCGACAGATTGACGACCGGGAAATGGCCGAGCTGGCGATGATCGAAAATCTCCAGCGGGAAGATCTGCATTATTTGGAGGAGGCAGAGGGATTCCAACAGCTTTTGTTCAATTTTGGCCTTACCCAGGAGGAATTGGCTCGGCGTGTTGGTAAGAATCAGTCTACCATTGCTAATAAACTTCGTCTTTTACGGTTAGCGCCTGAGGTGCAGCAACTCCTTGTTGCTGATCATCTTACAGAAAGGCATGCCCGCGCTTTGCTTAAACTTGAGGATCCGGTTAAGCAGCATGAGGCCCTTACCGTTGTCCGGCAGAATAACCTCAATGTCCGCGAAACAGAAGCGTTGATTGATGGGTTTCTCGAAGATATTTCCCGGGAAATGGCTAAAAAGGCGCCGAGGCAAAGTGTGGTCAAGATTATTCGTGATGTCCGTATTTTTATCAATTCAATTAATAGTGTCGTGACAGAAATGAAGAAGTCGGGTTTAAAAGTGAAAGTCACTCAGGATCAGGACGATGAGTTTGTTACCATTAATCTACGGATCCCTAAACGGAGAAAATAAAAAGAGCCAGCTTGGTTACAAGCTGGCTCTTTTTTCTTTTCTAATGCTATAAAGAGAGCATCTTTTTTGAAATGTTCACTGCGTCTACGCCATTTGCTGCGTAGGCGTCAGCGCCAGCACTAGCAGCGTATTCAGCAGTAAGAACCGCGCCCCCGACAAGGATCTTCGCCGTAGATCCAGCTGCTTTTAGAGCCTTAACGGTGGCGTCTACCTGCGGCAAGGTTGTAGTCATTAAAGCGCAAAGTCCGACAATATCGGCCTTTTCAGTCAGCGCCGCTTCGACGATTGATTCAGGCGATATGTCCTTGCCGAGATCGACGACACGGAAGCCATTGTTTTCGAGCAGAGCTGCTACGATGTTTTTTCCTAGGTCGTGAATGTCGCCCTTGACGGTTGCCAGGACAACGGTTCCGTTGCTAACGGCTTGGTGGGAGGGGAGAACGGTTTTTATTGTATGAAAGGCGTCCCTCATAGCCTCTGCTGCTAATAATACTTGCGGCAAGTAGCATCGGCCTTGTCCAAAGGCCTCACCAACTTCGTTCATCGCTGCAGTGAGCGCTTGTTCAGTCAAGACTTGTGGGTCATGGCCTTCGGCCAGGGCCTCGCGGACAAGCTCGGGAACGGCGTCTTTTTCGCCGGTTATAACCGCTTGTTTCACCGCTGACAGCGCGTCTGTCGGGACAGTTGCGGTGATGACTGCCTGGCTGGCAGGATTGGCGGCAAAATGAGTGCTGTAGTATTTTCCGCTTGTGTCGTGCCCGAGTAACGGCGCTGATGCAAGCAGCATATCGCGCATTGCCGGATCGTATGGGTTGAGGATGGGGGCATCTAACCCTGCAGCCAGAGACATGGCGCAAAAGGCGGCGTTAATCAGGTCGCGGCGGGGGAGTCCATAGGAGATGTTGCTGAGACCCATGACTGCCGGGAACCCGAAATGCTGGCGGTAGAGGCGAAGTGTTTCTAATGTTTCTCTTGCAGCTGAGGCGTCGGCCGCAACGGTCATGACCAGTGCGTCTAATAATAGATCCTGCGGCTTAAGTCCTATTTCCATCGCGGCGTCAACAATACGCCGTGCCACGGCGAGGCGCTCAACAGCGGTGACAGGCACGCCCCTTGGGGCGATTGGTAGACAGAGTACTGCGGCACCGTATTTTTTAGCCAAGGGAAGGAAGGTTTCCATTCGTTCGGGTTCGGCGGAGACGGAATTGATTAACGCCCGCCCGGGAAAAGCCTGTAAGCCGGCTTCGAGCGCTGCAGGATCGGTGGTGTCGATAGCCAAAGGGACGTCGATAAGAAGGGAAAGTTCTTCTATCACTCGTCGCATGGTTGCTTGCTGGTCAATTCCCGGAACCCCCATATTGACATCTAATATATGCGCACCGGCTCGCACCTGGGCCAGAGCTTCTTTTTTTACGCTGCCGAAGCTGCCGGCGAGGATGTCAGCTGCCAAAGCTTTGCGCCCAGTGGGATTGATTCGTTCACCGATAATCGCGGTAGGGAGACCTGGGCCGAGATAGATGGTCTTGCTGCGACTGGTTAACGCGGTCTTAATTGTTTTTCCAATAGTTGCTGAAGAAAGAGATGTCATTGCTTGGCGAAGGGCGTATATGTGTTCCGGGGTTGTCCCGCAACAACCGCCCAGGTAAGTGGCTCCGGCGGCCACCAGTTTAGGAACCCATGTCGCCATTTCTGCTGGGCCCATTGGGAAAAGAGTCTGGCCTTGCACGAGCTCCGGCATGCCTGCGTTGGGTTGTACGCTGATAGGCACCGAGCAGCTGAGTGCCAGTTCGGTTACAACTGGAAGCAGCTGGGCCGGTCCCAGTGAACAATTTGCGCCGATTACATCGGCACCCATGGCTGCCAGGATTACGGCTGCGGTGCGGGGATCAGTGCCGGTCAGGGTCCGGCCGTCGGCTCCAAAAGACAGTTGGCAGACAACCGGCTTAGCGGTGGCTGCTTTGGCGGCTAGTAGGGCGGCTCGCATTTCCTGGATATCGATAATGGTTTCGATGATGATCATATCGACGCCGGCTTGGTCGAGGGCGCTGATTTGCTCAGAAAACACGTCATAGGCTGCGGCAAAGGTCAGTTCGCCAAGGGGGGCGATAAACTTACCTGTAGGGCCGATCGAGCCTGCGACCTTCGTTCGGGGACCGCAGGCCGCGCGGGCGGCTTTGACTGCGGCGATATTCAGCGCCATCACCTGTGACTGGAGGTGATAATGTTCCAGTTTGATGCGATTGGCGCCAAACGTGTTGGATTCAATAATGTCGGCGCCGCTTTCGACATATTGGCGGTGGACACTGGTAATGCGTTCTGGGTGTTCAATATTCCATAACTCCGGGCAATAGCCGGCAGGCAGGCCAGCTTGTTGGAGCATGGTGCCCATCGCGCCTTCAAATAAATACAGCATCAGGGAGACTCCTTTCGCGAGAGACAGTTTATTTGTGAACAATTTTTGCAGCCATCTGGGAGGCAGCCAGTATTTATTGACTGAGTATTAGCCGCTTGCAGGCCGATGACTGCGGTCATTGATTTGCGCGGCAGGAGCATACAACTGGGAGTGACACTGATGTCGATGGTATGGCCGTCAGAGAGACTTAGTACTTGAGGTTGGGCGGTAATGTCCCAGGAGCCGTAGCCGGGACTATAGCGAAATAGGGAATGTAAGCCTTGACGGGCGGCCTGAGCGGATATAAGACCGTTAACGGCATCGGCAGCAGCCTCTACTGCTGCCGTTCCGGCGGCATCAAGCAGCAATCCGGCTGTATAGTCGCCTGCCTTGAAGTGGCTTGCCACCGCGTCTTCCAGCTCTAATCCGATGCTGACAGCGATTACTGCGATCTCTGCGGCCCCGGCTAAGTGTTTAAGAATAGTATCACCGACCAGGCGGAGTGGTGTAGGCGCGAGGATTGAGCCTGTCGATGCTTCATAGCGATACTGTTGCCAGCACCCCCTGGGTTTAACCAGAAGTAGAGCCTCTGCACAGGCCTGCTCCAACATTTCCTCTGGAAATGTTGCGTTTTCGCGTAGACCTGCATAGCGGCGGGTTTCTTCTTTGTTTATTTGAGTTAATGGGGGATAATAGCTCGGCATAGAGCCTCCTTGACGATTCTGCTGCAGGATCTAAAATCTCAATGTTAATAGTCTGTTTTCTCCCAGGGGCGATGATTATTGTTATGATATCTTACCTGTATTTATCTGTCAAGAAAACCATGGCGTTATGTAAACTGAATGTGGTTCTGATTACCAACTAGTTTTTGCCGTCGTGTCTTTTTGGCAGGAAATTATCTTTTATTGTTGAAATTGTTATATCTGACTTTGTATATGAGGTGAATGTATAGTGGTAAAAGTAATTGCCATTGCCAACCAGAAGGGAGGCGTCGGCAAGACCACCACGGCGGTCAATTTGAGTGCATGTATTGCTGAATTAGGCAAGAAGGTGCTGTTGGTCGACCTTGATCCCCAGGGGAATTCCACCAGCGGCTTGGGGTTTAATAAATCTTTAATAAAACGTTGCGCTTATGATGCTCTTGTCAACGATCAACCAGTGGAGTCAATGGTGTTGCCTACGCAAGTTGCGAATCTGACGTTGCTGCCGGCGACCATTCAACTGGCCGGAGCTGAGATTGAACTCGTTGCTGCTCTGTCGCGCGAGAATAGGCTCAAGCGAGTGCTGGATAAGATAAAATATGAGTATGATTTTGTCTTGATCGATTGTCCGCCTTCGTTAGGGTTGTTAACCATTAATGCTCTGACAGCTGCGAGCTCTGTGTTGATACCAATTCAATGCGAGTTTTATGCCCTTGAAGGGCTAACACAGCTCATGAACACGATTGCGTTGGTGCAGCGTAACCTGAATCCTTCGCTTACTTTAGAAGGTGTAGTCCTGACGATGTTTGATGCGCGCACCAATCTGTCGATTCAGGTAGTGGATGAAGTGAAGAACCATCTTCGGCATAAAGTCTATCAAACAATTATTCCTCGTAATGTCCGGTTAAGTGAAGCTCCTAGTCATGGGTTGCCGGTAATTATGTATGATCCGAAATCCAAGGGGGCCGAGGTTTACTTTGATCTTGCGAGAGAGGTGATTGGTGATGAATAAACGTGGCTTGGGTAAAGGACTCGGGGCTTTGATCACTTCAGCGGGTCCGGCTGACAACGATGGTCCGGGAGAAGTTTTAGTCACAGAGATTGTTCCTAATCAGTTTCAGCCCAGGCGGGTCTTCGATCAACAAGCTCTCAATGAGTTGGCGCAGTCTATTCGACAGTATGGTATATTGCAGCCGGTTATCGTCCGTAAAGCGATGACCGGTTATGAACTGGTCGCGGGGGAACGGCGCTGGCGGGCGGCTGTCCTTGCGGGCCTAAGTGTTGTTCCGGCGATTATTCGGGAATATACCGATGGCGAGATGACTGAAATCGCACTGATTGAGAATATTCAGCGCGAAAACCTCAATCCTATTGAGGAAGCGATGGCCTATCAACGACTGATGACAGAGTTTGGGCTGACACAAGAGGAGGTTGCTCAAAAAGTCGGTCGCAGCAGATCGCTTGTGGCGAATATGGTGCGATTGCTTAATTTATCCGATGAAGTCCAGGAATATGTTTCACGTGGAACACTAACGATCGGTCATGCGCGACCACTGCTAGCACTTGAATCGACTGAACTGCAAGATGAGGCTGCCAAAACTATTATTGAGGGGGGCCTCACGGCAAGGGACGCAGAGGAACTTGTACGGAGTATGCTTACATCACCTCGACGCCCTGTGGTCAAGAAGACAGAGAAGCGGGAAATGTTTTTGGCAGATGTCGAAGAAAGATTGAAGATGATCTTAGGCACTCAGGTTAGAATTAAACCAGGAAAATTGAAAAGTAAAATAGAAATCGATTTTTACTCTGAGGATGATTTGGAGAGAATCATTGAAGTGCTTTCAGAGCAGACTCAGGTTGCTGCCACGCGGTCTCGTGGACAGTTGATGGTATAAGATGTTTCATGTGAAACATTTGTTGAGGTAGGTGGCGCGAGTATGCGGCAAGACAAAGATTTGTTGGGCGTCCGCGACATCCCGGACGAAGCCTACTATGGAGTGCATACACTGCGGGCACAGGAGAACTTTCCGCTGTCCGGATACCGTGTGCATGCGCGTTTGATTGCTGCAATTGCTCTTGTAAAAAAAGCGGCGGCGATGGTCAATGGAGACCTGGGGTACTTGTCGGTCGAAATGGCGCAGGCAATAGCGCAGGCGGCTGATGAAGTTGCCGCCGGGAAGTGGCAGGAGCAGTTTGTTGTGGATGCGCTGCAAGGCGGCGCAGGGACCTCCACTAATATGAATGTCAATGAAGTGTTAGCAGCACGCGCCAATGAACTGTTAACAGGAGAGAAACAAGGGCCAGTGCATCCGCTGGATCATGTGAATCTCCACCAGTCTACTAATGATGTTTATCCCACGGCCCTGCGGATTGCGGCAGTTTGGCTGCTGGGACCACTAAGCGAAGCTTGCGCTATGCTGCAAGCAACCTTGCAACAAAAAGAAGCAGAGTTTGCCGGCGTGCTAAAAGTAGGCCGCACCGAGATGCAAGATGCCCTGCCCATCACCTTGGGGCAGGAGTTTAGTGCCTATGCACAGGCAATCGCCCGTGATCGATGGCGGATATATAAGGTGGAAGAACGACTCAGACAGACTAATTTGGGCGGAACCGCGGTTGGTACCGGTTTAAATGCCCCTAAGAAATATATCTTCGCAGTAAACGAGCGGTTGCGGCAGTATGCCAATATGGGCCTGGCTCGTGCCGAGAATATGATTGATGTAACCCAGAACACCGATGTGTTTGTCGAAGTATCGGGACTGTTAAAGGCTTTAGCGGTAAATCTGGGGAAGATAGCCCATGATTTAAGACTGCTGTCTTCCGGCCCTATGGCCGGACTGGGAGAAATAGAACTGCCAGAGCGACAGGCTGGGTCATCAATTATGCCTGGCAAGGTTAATCCGGTTATACCCGAGGCCGTCAACCAAGTTGCTTTTCATGTCATGGCATCGGATTTGGCGATTGCAATGGCCGCCCAATCCGGGCAGTTGGAACTAAATGCATTTATGCCGCTGATAGCCCATCATTTGCTTGGCAGTTTAGAACTTCTGACTAATAGTGTCGTGGTTTTTGATGAGTTTTGTATTAAAGGGATAATCGCCCGGCAGGCCCGCTGCCGGGAACTGGTAGACAATAGTCTTGTCACGGTTACAGCCCTAGTACCGCATGTCGGCTATGATCAGGCAACGAAGGTAGCGCGACTCGCTCACGCCCAGGGAAAGACGGTGCGTGAGGCGGTTTTGGAGCTGGGACTGCTGACAGAGGGGCAAATGGCGGCCATTTTAGACCCGCAAGGGCTGACAAGGCCAGGGATAGCCGGGGAGAAACTGCTGAAGTAGTTGCTGAATCATGGAATAATATGGGGAGAAAACGGAATACTATCCGTGAACAAGGGGAGAGGAAAATGCAAGATGCTCCAAAGGGAGTGCGGCTACATATTGCCATTTTTGGCCGGCGTAACGCCGGGAAGTCCAGTCTGATTAATGCATTGACCAATCAGGATATTGCCTTGGTTTCGGATGTGCCGGGAACGACCACCGATCCGGTATATAAGGCGATGGAAATTTTGCCGCTGGGTCCGGTGATGGTGATTGATACAGCCGGTATTGACGATGTTGGCGAACTTGGACTGCTCAGAGTCGAGCGGACGATGCAGGTTCTAAGCAAAACAGATCTGGCGATACTGGTGATCGACCCTGAGGCAGGCATTACTGATTATGAACGTCAACTAGCTGAAGAGATAAAAAAACGCAAAACGCCAATAGTGTGTGTGGTAAATAAAAGCGATTTGCCGACTGGCGGCGACCTAATCGCAGGTTGGGCAGAAAGTCTGGGTGAGCCGCTATTGGCGTTAAGCGCCAAAACCGGGCACGGGATTGAGGAACTCAAACGGCAGCTCATAAAAAATGCGCCAGACAATTGGGAAGGTCCGCCTGTTATTGGCGATCTGCTAAATCCGGGTGATATCGCCGTTTTGGTAGTTCCCATCGATCTGGCGGCGCCGAAAGGCCGGCTGATTTTGCCGCAGGTACAGACCATTCGTGATATTCTGGATCATGATGCCTATAGCGTGGTGGTAAAAGAACGCGAACTACGAGAAGCGCTGGGAAATCTGCGCCATCCGCCCAAAATCGTCGTTACTGATTCGCAGGAGTTTTTGAAGGTGGCGGCCGACACGCCGGACAATGTACAACTGACATCGTTTTCGATTCTGTTTGCCCGCTATAAAGGCGATTTAGACACGTTGGTCGCCGGGGCAAAGGCGATCGAGCGGTTGAAGCCAGGCGACAAGGTGCTGATTGCCGAAGGGTGCACCCATCACCGCCAGGCAGATGATATTGGGCATGTTAAAATACCGCGGTGGCTGCGGCAAAGTGTAGGCGGCGAACTTGATTTTTCCTGGGTATCTGGAGGGGATTTCCCCCGGAACTTGAGTGACTACCAATTGATTGTTCATTGCGGTTCATGTATGTTAACCCGGCGGGAGATGCTGTTCCGTCTGTCTTTGGCGAGAGAAAGCCGAGTGCCGATCGTAAATTATGGGGTCCTCATCGCTCAAGTGCATGGCATATTGCATCGCGCACTCGGGCCGTTTCCGTCCGCGCGCCTCATTTTGGAAGAAGAGGAAACGGCGGGAGATGAGTCGTGATCTACCTCGATAACGCGGCCACCAGTTGGCCCAAACCGGAAGCAGTCTATCAAGCGGTGACCGACAGTCTGCGCCACAGCGGAGGAAGCCCGGGACGAAGCGAGCACAGATTGGCCCGTGCTGCGGAAGAAATTTTATTCCAGGCCCGCGAGGAAATAGCCGGATTACTTGCGGTAACTACCCCGGCGTCGATAATCTTTACATATAATGCAACCGACGCGTTGAATATAAGTCTTTTCGGTTTGCTGAACCCTGGCGACAGGGTTGTTACAACCACGATGGAGCACAACGCAGTGGTTCGTCCACTAAAAGAGTTGGAAAAAAGAGGCGTAAGACTAGACGTAATAGAGTGTGATCCCGCAGGACGACTGCCTCTCGACAAAATGAAGAATGTGTTGACAGGGGCAAGGGCCGTGGTCGTAGGACATGGTTCCAATGTAGCCGGGACACTAGCGCCACTTGCTGAGATCGGCAAGCTTGCGGTTGATGCAGGAGCAGTATTTATCGTCGATGCGGCACAAACGTGTGGCGTAGAGGAAATCGACATAGGGGCCATGAGGATAGATATCCTTGCTTTCAGTGGCCATAAAGGGCTGCTGGGGACGCAGGGAACGGGGGGCCTGTATGTGCGCGAAGACTTGAAGCTTGAGCCCCTTCGTTACGGCGGCACAGGCAGCTTGTCAGAGGCAGACGGAGCGCCCGACTTTTATCCTGAACGTCTCGAATGCGGTACACCGAATACCCCGGGGATTGCAGGTCTGCTGGCAGGTGTAAGATTTATCCGGGCAACCGGATTGGAGCGTATTCGCCAGGCTGAAAACACTCTAGTCACAGAACTGATGGCTGGACTGGCGGAAATTCCAAAGGTCATCGTCTATGGACCAGCAGCGACTGAAAGACGCACAGCCGTAGTTTCATTTACTGTGGATGGAGTGGATAGCGGCGAAGTAGCGTGGCGTTTGGACCGGGAATTTGACATTGCCTGCCGTGCCGGACTGCACTGCGCACCTTGGGCGCACCGGACCATCGGGACCCTCAAGACCGGGACCGTCCGGTTCAGCCCTGGTTATTTCAATACAGCCGGGGAAATCGGGGAGGCGGTGCGGGCGGTACGGGCGATTGCTGCCGGAGGAGGAAAAGCATGAAAGGTACGCTGGTCAACGCGGCGGCGGTAGTCGTCGGCTCAGGGATAGGCCTACTTGTGAAAAAAGGCCTGCCGCAGAAGTGCCAGCAAACCATCCAGCAAGGATTGGGGTTAGCGGTGGTGCTGATCGGCTTGCAAATGGCCTTTAAAACGCAAAACATTATGATCGTGATCTTCAGTCTGACGTTGGGGGGACTGGTAGGCGAGGCGCTGAACATTGACGGCGGCTTGCAACGCATCGGGGAATGGGTTTCCAGTCGCTGCGGCGACGCCAACAGCAACGTTGGACAAGGATTTATCAGCGCGAGCCTGGTTTTTTGTGTCGGCGCCATGGCGATAGTGGGAGCGATTCAAGAAGGGTTAACCGGAGATGCGACGACATTATTCGCAAAGGCGATGTTAGACGGAGTGACGTCATTGCTGTTTGCGGCAACAATGGGTGTCGGTGTGGCGCTATCGGCGCTGACCATCCTTGTCTATCAAGGCAGCATTACTCTGTTGGCCGGGTGGTTTGGAGGGTTGCTCAATGACGCGCTTGTCAAAGAAATTACGGCTGTCGGTGGAATCCTGATTCTTGGAATTGCCTGTACAATGCTGGAGATAAAGAAAATAAATGTAGCAAATTTACTGCCAGCCATACCGGTAGCTGCAATTATTGCCCGGTTATGGGGGGCTTGATGATGAGGAGAGAAGGAACGAAATGACAGAAATGACGCAGTATACAGCTCTCATAACCGACAACTTACCGGCTATAATATTATCAATGACGGTGCTGATATTTATTGCCCTTATTATTTTTATCTCGATCAATATGAAACTATCGAAACTGAATAGACGGTACGAAAAAATGATGCAGGGCGTTCAAGGGGACAATCTGGAACAAATGTTGATGGGGCATATCGGCGAGGTCAAACAGGCGATGAACAGGGTTGACAGTCTTGCCAAAGACTGTGAGCGTCTTGACCGTGTGCTGCGCACCTGTGTGCAGAAGGTGGGAATCGTCCGATTCAATGCATTTGAAGATACTGGAAGTGATTTGAGCTTTGCCATTGCGTTGTTGAATGCCGAGAATAACGGAGTGGTAATTTCCAGCCTATTCGGACGTAATGACTCAAGAACTTATGGCAAGCCGGTGGTTAATGGTCAGTCCAGTTACTTTCTAACCGCGGAAGAAAAACAAGCCCTACAGCAAGCAAAGGAAAATAATCCTAAATAATTAGCAGGATTTTCAAGTATAAGAAGCGAATATATATATACCTTTAACGCTTTTGTATAATTTGTCGAAAGGATGGTGATAGGATTGCAATTTACGGATCCCAGACGCGGTCTTGTTGAGATCGGGAACGCGCTAAAACAATATTGGCGTGCGTGGCGGGCAATGCCCCCGGATCGTCGCGAATACACGCTGATGTTTGTCCCCCATCACGGCAAGAACGTTTTCAGATTACGTATTCCGATTCGATTACTCAAAATTTCTGCTGCCGTTCTCTGCACGATACTTGTGATTACACTTGGTACGTTCATGAATTATCGCCACGCGGTCAACGTTGCTTCGTTGGACAAGGTTGAGCTTGAAAAGCTGCGGCAGGTAAATGCAACGCAGAACAATCAGATTGAGCAACTGGCTAAGGCGACTGCAGGGCTACAAGAGGACATGAACCGTCTAAACAAGCTTGACTCTGAGCTGCGTCGGCTTGTCAACAATGAAGATTTAACGGCTACCTCACGGTCCGGCGTTGCTCGGCCAACATCCGCATTTAATGGACAAGGTGGGCCAGATGTAAAACCGCAGGTTGCCGAACTGATTAATTTAGTGCAGGAAATGCAAACCAACGCCCAAACTAGAGAGCAAAGTTTGACGGCAATGAAAGATGTTCTGACAGAACGCAATTCCAGACTTTCAGCGACCCCTTCCATATGGCCCGCAGGGGGCGAGGTAACCTCCCGCTTTGGATGGCGCAGTGCAGCGTGGGGTTGGGGAAGTGAATGGCACCCAGGACTTGATATCGCAAACGATTACGGTACACCGATAGTGGCCACTGCAGACGGCGAAGTAGTCTTCAGCGGATGGTATGGTGGTTACGGTAAGATGATACAAATCAGTCACGGCTATGGCGTGGTGACCGTCTATGGTCATAATTCGCAGCTTTTGGTAAACGTCGGCGATAAAGTAAAAAAGGGTGAGACCATTTCCTATATGGGCAGCACCGGCTATAGTACCGGAAACCATGTCCATTACGAAATACGGGTAAACGGGACTGCGGTCAATCCAGTGAATTTTTTATAGTCTAAGGGAGAGAGATTGATGTTTGGTAATAAACGTGCTCCGATACTCCCAGGGTTCTCTGACCAGATCGAAACAATTATCGGCAAGGACACCCAGATTAAAGGCACGATCAGCGCCGGTGGGACGGTCAGGATAGACGGTCAGGTGGATGGAGAGATCTCCACTAAGGGAGATATTATCGTAGGAGAGACTGGCGTCATTAAGGCTCAAATCCAGGCGCGCAGCGCTACCATTGCAGGATCGGTGCACGGCAACGCCGATGTCATGGACAAGCTGGAACTGACATCTACCGCAAAATTGTATGGCGATATCAAAACAGGAATACTGATTATCGGCGAAGGAGCCGTATTTAAGGGCGCCTGTGAAATGCGCCATGGCAAAGAGCCTGGTAGCAAAAGCAATGACGGGAATCACCCGCATGAAATGAAAGTCAACCCAGCAAAAAGTTGACACACATGATAAAAACACCTCCGCGAATACTACGGTAAAAGCGGGAGGTGTTTTTTTATGCGACTGATTACGGTAGAGACAGGACTGTCGGAGATAAAAGACTTCTTGAACGAACGCGGCTATGATGTGACTGATCTGGAAAAATGCGCTCGCTCGGTAGAAGCAGTCGTATATAGCGGGCAGGCCCTCCCCGCCTTGGGCCGGTATCCTTGCGCAACCAATACTGTTTTGGTGAATGCGACCGGGTTGACACCGCAGGAAGTGGCAGAGCAGCTAGAAAATAGATTGGGATGAAGACAGACAACGGTATAAAGTGTCTCATAAAAGGAAAACTATCAGCGGAGGTGGGCTGAATATGATACAGGGAATTGTTGCTGTTGAACCCAATTTAACAAATGTGATGGAACTTCTCGAGACTGAAGGTTATGACGTGGTATCATTAGACCCCAAAAGCCTGGATGCGGTGGACGCCATCATTGTCAGTGGCGGCGACATTAATTTGATGAATATGCAGGACACATTTACTGAGGTGCCGGTTATAAGCGCCACAGGCAAAACGCCAGAAGAGATATTGGCCGAATTGGACCGATTGTAAGCGAAATGTAGTAAATTCTGTGGACAATGATAAGAAATATGGCAAAGTTAAAGATCTCCAGACACGAAAGGGTGTTGCTGGAGATCTTTTTTGCTGGCTCGATTAATTCAAATCGCCGAGACTATAAGCGAGGCCAGAAGCAATGGCATCCGCCATTTTCACCACTAAACTCAAGCGGGTGCTTTGTAGTACAAGGTGCTCCATAAAACCGGCGACATTAACAATGCCAGTAATATAGGCGTCACCGACATGAGGTAAATCCTTGTTTACGCCGGCACCAGGCTTAAGTGGGCCGTGGCCCAAAGAAACGTAACCAACATTTTCAAGACGGCCCAGGCAGGCGTCGACAGCGATGATAAATGGGTGACGGAAGGATTGCTGGATGCTATTCAAAGTATCAGTCAGGTTTGTTGCATGTACAGGATTTTCCAAGGTTCCAAAGATATGGGGATGAAACCGCAGTGACTGAAGTTTGCTTCCCGTCAGCGGCCCCAAGGCATCACCAGTCGATCGGTCTGTTCCGATGCATAAGACGATGATATCCTTGCCGCATACGCCGGAGGCTCGGATTATGGACAAAAGCGCGTCAGCGATCGCGGCGGAGGATTCAGGCTGATGAATATTGAATTTGTGTTCTAGTGCCACTGATGTATTATTTCGAAGAGAGTTCAGCATGACAACTCCTGTTGCTCAGATTAATAACAGTATGTCGTTTTAAAAGGATTGTTATTCGTAGAACAGGAAAACACAGGAATAATTGGAATACTATAAAGAGAAAGTGCCTCAGGCAAAAAGGGGATGTCCAATGGACGAAGTACACAAGAAATTGCGGCTGATTCCGTCAATTGACAGGCTGCTCGCGGCCGCCGCGGGCGACACTGAGTGGGCCACATTGCCACCGGCAATAGTGGTAAATGCTTTGCGTCTAGCTGTCGATATGGTTCGCCAGAAAGTAAAAACCGGCCAAGAGACCGAGGTGTCCCCTGAGGCCATTTTCGAAATAGCGCAAAGTTTGATGGGAAAAATTGCCGAACCGAGCTTGAAACCGGTTATCAATGCCACCGGAATTATTTTGCATACCAATCTTGGACGAGCGCCACTGAGTCACCGGGCCAAAGAACGACTGACGGCGGTTATGAACGGATACAGCAATTTGGAGTATGACACAGAGACAGGCGCGCGCGGCAGCCGCTACGACCATGTAACCGCGAAGATCTGTTTTTTGACAGGGGCAGAAGCTGCTCTGGTGGTCAACAACAACGCAGCCGCCGTACTATTAGTCATGTCGGCGTTGGCCTGCGGCCGGGAAGTTATTGTCAGTCGTGGCCAGTTGGTCGAAATCGGCGGATCATTTCGAATTCCAGATGTATTGCGGCAAAGCGGGGCAACCCTGCTAGAAGTCGGTACAACCAATAAAACCCATTTATATGATTATGAACAGGCAGTCGGCCCAAACACAGCAGCCATCCTTAAGGTTCACACCAGCAATTACCGGGTTGTTGGCTACACCGCCCAACCGGATGACGCAGCGCTGCTTGAACTGGCTCGCCGCCATTCGGTGCCATTGATCGATGATTTGGGCAGCGGAGCCTTATTGCCTTTTGCCGACTGTTCATGGAAGGAGCCAACAGTGAGCGAGCGGATTAGTGCAGGAGCTGATATTGTTACCTTCAGTGGCGATAAACTGCTTGGAGGGGCCCAGGCAGGCGTCATTGTCGGGAAGAAAGTATATCTGGACAAACTGCGAAAACATCCGCTCCTCAGGGCTATTCGAATCGATAAACTGTCCTTGGCGGCGCTGGAAGGGACACTGCTTGACTATGAACTGGGAGATCCCATCGCAGATGTTCCTGTACAGCAAATGCTTGCTCAGACATTGCCGGAGCTGGAGCAACGGGCCATAAAACTGGCTGACACGCTCGTGCCGCTCGGACCGGACTGGGAAATTAAAGTGCTGCCAGTGGTCTCGCAGGCTGGTGGGGGAGCATTACCGACAGTGGAACTTGCCAGTTTCGGTGTTTCATTGAAGGCCGCGTATATGACGGCCGCAACTGTCGAAAGAGGACTACGACATGCGTCAACACCAGTGATTGCCAGGATTCAAGACGATAGGGTCATATTCGATGTACGCTGTTTATCAGAGCAGGAATTGGCAAAAGTCGGCCAGATCTGTCTTGCGCTCAGGAGGGGGTGAGGCGGTGAAGCATCTTATCATTGGAACTGCCGGTCACGTGGATCATGGCAAGTCAGCTTTGATCAAGGCGTTGACAGGTACAGACACTGACAGGCTGAAGGAAGAAAAGCTGCGGGGTATTTCAATTGACCTCGGCTTCGCTGCTCTGCGTCTTGACGAGGATATCACTCTCGGGATTGTTGATGTCCCGGGGCACGAACGCTTTTTAAAAAACATGCTGGCCGGAACCGGTGGCATCGATATGGCGATGCTGGTTATCGCTGCTGATGAAGGGGTGATGCCGCAGACTAGAGAGCATTTCGCGATGCTTCAGCTGCTGGGAATTCCGAGTGGCATTGTGGTATTGACCAAGACTGATAAGGTAGACCAGGAGTGGCTGGAACTGGTTGAGGCCGATGTCAAACAGCTGGTAGAAGGAAGCTTTTTGGCATCGGCGCCGTTTGCCCGAGTATCGGCAGTCAGTGGCGAGGGTCTGGAGCAATTGCGTCAGCAGCTGCTGGTCATCGCTCAAAAGACGGAGGAACGCGATCATGACGCTCCCTTCCGCCTTTGGATCGACAGGTCATTTTCGATTAAGGGATATGGAACGGTAGTGACCGGCTCGGCCCTCAGCGGAAAGGTTGCGATTGGCGATAGCCTGCAGGTCTATCCGGCAGGAACCACCCTACGTGTTCGCGGGTTGGAAAGTCATGGCTTAAAAAGTGAATGGATTATCGCCGGACAGCGCACTGCGATCAATATGGGCGGTAGCGATACGATGGGGCTGGCCCGTGGGATGGTTCTGAGTGCGCCAGGGCGGGGGCTGGTAAGCAATGTATGGGATTTGATCGCTGAATGGCAAGAGGAAGTCGCTAGTGGTACAAGGGTAAGGCTTCATCTCGGTACTGGCGAATTTTTGGGCAGAGTATATTATTATAAAGAGCGGCCAACCCGTTATATGCGGCTGCTTTTGGAAAAGCCGCTGCCTGGCGGATTGGGTGACAGGGCTATCCTCAGGCTATATTCGCCGCAGAACTTGCTTGGCGGAGTAACACTGGTTTCACCAGGAAGGGCATCACGTCGGCTGAGTAACGCCAGGCAAGAGTTGGCCGAGGCTGTGGCGGGCGGGAATGTCCTGGCAATTGTGTGCTGCTTGATTGCCGATTGCGATCAGCCGTCGACGGTTGAGGAAATCAAGCGACAGGCAGGCTATCTACGTGATGGAATGGTGGAGAAAGCGCTGGCCGATCTTCTGGCTGCAAACAAAATTGTCCTGAAAAAAGGTTACTATTTAACAGTAGAAATGTTGGCAAGCTGGACAAAGAAATCCGTAGCCCTAATTGAGAACTTTCACCAAGCAAATCCAGAACGGGCCGGGCTGTCGAAAGAAATACTTCGCCAAAAGCTGGAACTAAAGGAGCGGGCCTTTGATGTTCTGCTGGACTCCTGGCAAAAACAGGGGCTGTTCATCCTTCAGGGTGCTGAAGTTGCCCTTCAGGAATTCGCCGCCAGCCATAATGACTGGCGAGAGACCTTAGTAGAAAAAGCAGGCAATTATCTAGAAAATTCTGGGTTAAATTCAATTGATTGGCAGTATCTGGCGGAGAAAATGAAATTATCTCCCGAGAAGGCACGAGCTGCTCAAGAAATATTATTGCGGGATGGGACGCTTATTCGAGTTGGCGATATGCATGTATACAGAAAAACAATTCAATACATTGCACAGAGGATTCGCCAGCATTTCACGGAACACACGACCCTTACAGTGGCGGAGCTTCGCGATATGGTCGGTACCTCACGGAAGATTGCACTGCCGCTCTTGGAATACTTCGATATGCATAAATATACAATAAGAGAGGGCGATAATCGTCGACCGGGGCCAAAACTAAAGGATTTGTCAGAATAAATAATATATATTTTGTATATTGACAGTATAAAAACTAATTTTTATAATTAGTGTGAACAGTGCGGTACTGTCAATAAAGACAAATGTACCAAGGGAGTGTGCCTAGGGTTCCGCGCCAACGGCGGCCTGGACCGAGCGGCACAGACGCTTTATGCGTTACACCGTGGGGATAAAAGACCCAGCGGAAGGTCCCGGATCGTTCCGGTATCTTGCGCGGGTTTATTTTATTTTGGAGAGAGGTGAACATTTATGTGTCGGATAGGGGCCATAAAGAGCAAAGAGCCATTTCATCCTTCACAGGCATTGCGGTTAATGCTTCCCCAACAAGAAGGGCATGACAACTCCGGTTTCGCGATGGTCATGCAGGATCTTGATGGGATCTTTGCTAGGTTTAAAGATAAGCCGTTGCTATCTTTGGCCTGCACTCAGCAGGGCGCAAAGCTGGTTGAGGACTACATGGAAGCCCACAACTTTGTGCGAGTGCACGAATGGGTGCCCAAGGTCAGCCGCAAGCCAGGCCTGGATATCAAAGCCATGCCGCTGTACATCTTCCGCTGCTATGATTATCCTGAGCAATACCGTAACGCATTACAGGCGGAAAAAGAAGAGTTGTTAATCAATACCAGGCTTGCCTTGCGTGTGATGTTGGAAACCGCCGACCAAGGTTATGTATTTTCGTTTTGGCCGGATGTCCTTACCTTGAAAGAGATCGGTGATCCCCGCGATATTGCCACCTACTTCCGGCTATGGGATGACAGCGGTGAATTGATGGCGAAAAATGTAGTAGTTCAATGCCGTCAAAATACCAACTATGAAATTGTCCGTTATGCCGCCCACCCCTTCTTTATTCAGGGCTATACCCTCTGCGCCAACGGTGAAAACACCTTTTACACCAAAAACAAAGAATATCAGATGTCACTACACCGCGGTTACATCGGTTTTGAATCAGACTCGCAAAATTTTCTTTATACGCTGCATTATGTCTTGCATGAACTGAAGTGGCCGATAAAATATTACAAACATGTCATAACGCCGCTGCCCTTTGACGAGATCGCCAAGCGGGCGGACAGCAAAGAGCTGACGGCTATCCGCCAGTCGCTCGGACACCTGGAAATCAACGGGCCGAATACCATTATCGGCATGTTGCCTGACAATAGCATCATCACATGCTGTGACTCCAAAAAGCTCCGCCCGGTCGTTGTCGGCTGCGATGGGACCACCACTGTTATCTCTTCAGAGGTGACAGGGCTCAATGTAATCCTCCCCAATCGCGATCCTGCCAAAGACATATACCCCAACGAGCGGGAGGTTGTGGTGATCACACCGGAAATGGAGGTGCAGCGATGGAAACAGTAAGAACGCAAGATCCTACTTTCAATGACTTTCCCTGGAAGATTGAATATTTACCGGAACGCTGTACCATGTGCGGCAGTTGCGTCGCATCCTGTACCTTTCAGGCCATCGAGGCCGGTGTAGAGCGCCGGTCGACGACAATATCTACCGGACATCAGCCTGAACCTCATCAACAGCATAAGGCTGTGCCGGTCATAAAACAAAAAAATAAGCTGACCAACATATGTGTTGGCTGCGGGATGTGTGAAAAGGTTTGCCCGAACCGGGCCATCAGGCCGGTGCGCAATGAGGATTCCCGGATTAACCTTCTGGCGCGGACCGGCGGATCGCCGATCAAGCGGGGCGGACGCAACAATCTCGAGAAAGACCGGACACTGGATAAAATCGTCATTGGCCGTATTTCCCAGATGACTGACCCGTCGCTCGATTCTGAAAGACATACCTTTGATATTCTCGCCCCCTTTGGTAGAGTCTTGTTGCCTGGCGAACTTCCGCTGAGCGTGACCGACGGCGAGCTGCGTTTGAATGACTGGACACCGCCTGTTCAGTGGATCTATCCGATCATTTTCAGCGACATGTCCATCGGGGCATTGTCCACGAGGGCTTGGGAAGCTATTAGTATGGCGACAGCGTACCTGAACGAAAGACACAATATGCCTGTGCGGATGTGTTCGGGTGAGGGCGGCATGCCGGTCCAGCTGATGAAGTCCGAACAACTCAAATACATGATTATCCAGATTGCATCCGGCCATTTCGGCTGGAACCGCATTATCAAGGCCCTGCCACATATGGTTGTAGATCCGGCCGGAATTCTCATTAAAATCGGCCAAGGCGCCAAGCCTGGCGACGGCGGACTGCTGCCGGCCGCCAAGGTGGCAGAACATATTCAGGCGATCAGGGGTGTGCCCAAAGCAGACCTCATGTCGCCGCCTAATCATCAGGGCTTATATTCGATTGAAGAATCGGTGCAAAAAATGCACATGTCTCTTAACGCCGCGTTTAAATTCCGGGTACCGGTGGCGATTAAATGCGCGGCGTCAGCGACCTCTGTGTCGGTCTATAATAATCTTCTTCGCGATCCGTATCGGATATGCGGCGGCTTTTTCCTTGACGGCATCCAGGGCGGCACAGGAGCCGCCAACGAGGTGTCGCTCGATCACACCGGCCATCCGGTTGTATCTAAAGTCAGGGAGTGTTATATCGCCGCTGTTAAACAGGGCCGCCAGGGGCAAATTCCCCTCTGGGCGGGCGGTGGATTTGGTTTGACCGGAAATGCGGCAGCCGATGCTTTCAAGATGATTTGCCTTGGCGCCAATGGTGTTTTTATGGCAAAACTGTTAATTCAATTGTGCGGCTGTATCGGCAACGAAGAGGGACGCTGCAATGCCTGCAACACCGGGCACTGCCCCACCGGCATTTGCACCCAGGACCCTCGCCTGGTACGGCGTCTGGATGTCGATAAGGCAGCCCAGAATATTGTCGAGTATATGTTGGCTCTTGATGCCGAGCTACGCAAGTTGATGGCCCCAATCGGCAACAGCTCGCTGCCGGTCGGCCGTTCTGATGCGTTAGTTACTACAGACAAGGATATTGCGGATAAACTGGCGATTCAGTTCGCGTGTTAGGAGGGGTGGACAATGTTTAAGATTAGTGGATTAGACGGTCACAAGCGAATGTCCACGCAGGATCTCCTGCAGGCAGTCAATCAAGCTTTGGCGGCTGGCGAAACCGAATTTCATATTGAAGCCTCAGGCCAGCACGATATCGGCGGACCGCTCTGGCATCCCGAAGGAAAGACGCTCAAATTTTTTGTCTCTAATCCCGGGCAACGCCTGGGGTCGATGTGTCTGGAAGGAACGGAAATTCTTGTCGATGGGCCTGCTCCTGCTGATGTAGGCTGGCTCAATGCCGGCGGTAAAATTGTCGTTCGAGGCGACGGGGGCGATACCACTGCCCATTGCGCAGCCTCCGGCACCATCTATATTGGTGGCCGGGCCGGGACGCGCTCCGGCTCAATGATGAAACACGATCCGCTCTATTCGGCGCCGGAATTTTGGGTGCTGAAGAACGCCGGCAGCTTTTCCTTTGAGTTTATGTCTGGCGGTATCGCTGTGGTTTGCGGTTATGACAGTGAAGAATTCGAGTCTGTGCTGGGCGACCGCTCCTGTGTCGGTATGGTCGGCGGGATATTGTATTTTCGCGGAAAAGCCAGCGGAATATCACAAAAAGATGTAAAGATCAAGCCGCTGGAGTCTGCTGATATTGAATATTTGGCAGGACAGATGGGCGATTTCCTGGCCGCGATTAACCGTCCTGAGATCAAGGACGAACTGACTGATTGGACTGAATGGCAAAAAGTTGTGCCGCTAACGTATGATGAGCGTCCGAAGAAAACCAATACCGATACCTTCTCTTTCCGCAGGAACGACTGGGTGGCGGGGGGGATTTTCGGCGATGTAACTGTTGATGATTTTAACGTTATTGGTTTGGTAACCACCGGGCTATATCGTCAGAGGACGCCACAATGGGAGGATGCTCGCTATAGTGCACCCTGCGAGTTCAACTGCACGGCTTCCATTCCGTCGCAGCAGCGGTTCAATTTGCTTCGCGAAGGAAAAATTGACGAGGCCTACAGGCTGATTCTTGAGTATACTCCCTTTCCCGGATCGATTTGCGGCGCCGTTTGCCCCAATCTATGTATGGATGAATGTACCCGCGCCGAAGTCGATATATCAGCCCAGATCGGGCAATTGGGTACTTATTCGCTAGATGTGACCCTGTCTGCTCCAGACAAGAAGACCGGGAAAAGCGTGGGCATTATCGGCGGCGGGCCGGCGGGGTTAACTGCCGCCTGGCAGCTGGCCCGAAAAGGGCATAGTGTTACAGTCTATGAAGCCGGTGACCGTCTGGGCGGAAAAATGGAACAAGTAATTCCTCGTTCCCGATTGCCCCAGGCGACTCTGGAAAAAGAGCTGCAACGGATTCAGGACCTCGGCGTGGAATTTAAACCAGGGGTGAAGGTTGACGCCGAGAAATTCCAGGCGTTGCGCGGCAGTCATGACGCCGTAGTGGTGGCGACAGGTGGTCACATTTCCCGGGTTATTCCCTGGCCGGGCCATGAGCGCATCGTGAAAGGGATCGATTTCCTGAAAGCCATAAATTGCGGCGAAACGCCAAAAGTGGGTAAACAGGTCATTGTTATCGGCTGCGGAAATTCCGGTATGGATGCAGCGGTAGGAGCCTATCAGATGGGTGCCCAGGAAGTGATCTGTATTGATGTCCAGGCCCCGGCAGCCTTTGCCAAAGAAATAGAACATGTGCAGTCTATGGGCGGGGTACTGCTCTGGCCGGTGCAAACCAAGGAAATTACGGCAGAAGGAATCATTACCCAAGACGGGAAGCTGATCAAGGGCGACACTGTAATAATCTCAATTGGCGAAAGTCCTGACCTGAGCTTTTTACCGGCGGACATACCCCTTCAGCGAGGCTATCTCCAACCAGCAGAGAACTATTCCATTGCAGCCGGTATTTTCACAGCCGGAGACACCGTCCGTCCCGGCCGGTTGGTCGACGCTGTTGGCGCAGGCCGGCAGGCAGCTTTTGCGGCAGACGCATATTTGATGGATGGAAGTTATAAACCAGAAGTGAAGCAAAAAGTGCCGGCTGAGCGGATAAGCACGGCGTATTTCAAGCGCTGCCACAGCTGCGACCTACCGTCACCTACAGAGGATTACAATCGCTGTATCAGCTGCGGCACATGCCGTGATTGCCATATGTGCCTGAAATCCTGCCCGGAAAATGCGATTACCCGGGAAGCTTTGCCGGATGGGAGCTACCAGTATGTCAGCGATGCTGACAAGTGCATTGGCTGCGGCATTTGTGCCGGTATGTGTCCCTGCGGTATTTGGACGATGTATGAAAACGCCGAACCGATCAATATGTACAAAGTGTAAGTGTTGTCATCACAGAAAAACATCGCCGGTGAATAGGCGATGTTTTTCTGTGTTTTTGCCGAGAATAGTGGTCATTCTGGCAGGAATCCAGTAAAAGCTTGAAGAATAAATTGATACTGTAATCCAGGCAGACGGATGTTCGCCGTAGAAACACAGTGGAGGACAGGATATACGCAAATAAATATTGACAGCATTTAGCCAGTACACCTATAATTAAACACGAAGACAAAGCATCCCCGCAGTGCGCGCTGGAAACATTGAGGGGCCAATGGTTACCGTTTATGTACACCGGCAGCGGAACAGTGTTCGGAATGCACTAGGGGGCGAAACCCTTGCAAAAGTTCTGCCAGTGAATTTTGCCGGGCTTTTTGTGTTTTTGAGCGAAGTGGCTCGGCAGCAGAAGGGGGGAGTCGGGGAAAGCGTTTGTGTAGCTGAGGAATCAGGAAAGAACAATATCTGAAGGAGGAATTATTAGTGTCTAAAAAATGGATATCCTTTATTGGTTTGGCAGTTATTATGACTATGCTTGCGGTTTTAGCAGCCGGTTGCGGCGGCTCAACCGAATCGAAAGATATCAAAGTTGGCGGCAACTTTGAGATGACAGGTGGCGTTGCCACATTTGGACAGTCGTCGGCTAACGGCGCGAAATTGGCGTTTAAAGAAATTAACGCTGCCGGCGGTGTACTTGGCAAACAGATTACGTTTATCGTAGCTGACAACAAGTCAGAGCCCTCCGAGTCTACCAACGCTGTTACCAAACTGATTACCCAAGATAAAGTCGTGGCTGTTCTGGGTGCTGTAGCTAGCTCCAACACGCTGGCCGCTTCTCCGGTCGCCATGCAGAATAAAGTTCCTTTCATCACCACATCCTCCACTAACCCGAAGGTCACTGTTGGCGATGACGGCAAAGTGAAAGACTACGCTTTCCGCGTCTGCTTCATCGATCCTTTCCAGGGCACTGTAATGGCCAACTTCGCAACCAAATCCCTGAAAGCTAAAACCGCAGCTATCTACATAGACAATAGTTCCGACTACTCCAAAGGTCTGGCTGAGTTCTTCGAGAAGGCTTTCGTAGCCGCTGGCGGCAAAATTGTTTCTAAAGAAGCTTTCCTCCAGAAAGACCAAGACTTCAAAGCGACTCTGACCAAGATTAAAGCTACCAATCCGGAAGTTATCTTTATCCCCGGCTATTATCAAGAAGTCGGCCTGATTGCTAAGCAAGCCCGCGAGCTGGGCATCAACGTTCCGCTACTGGGCGGCGACGGCTGGGATTCCCCGAAACTGGTGGAAATCGCTGGTGGGGCGGCTCTGAACAACGGTTTCTTCAGCAACCACTATTCGCCTGAAGACAAAGATCCTAAGGTTCAAAAATTTGTAGAAGACTACAAAAAAGAATACGGCCAGGTGCCTGACGCACTGGCAGCCCTCGGTTATGACGCCGCTTACATGCTGGTTGACGCCATCAAACGCGCCAATAGCGCTGATCCTTCCAAAATCAAAGACGCCATTGCTCAAACCAAAGGATTGGCTGTTGTAACCGGAATGGTTACCCTGAACGAAATGCACGATCCGGTGAAGAGCGCGGTCGTTATCGAAATGAAAGACGGCAAACAAGTATTTAAAGAGAAAGTTAATCCCTAGTCTGTACAGTGAGGTGCGAGGGGATAAGACGAGAGTCTTATCCCCTTTCTATCGTAAATTCGGAAAAGTATCTGACAGTGTTTTCCTGAACCGGCGAAGTTTTATACGGATATCAAGAGAAGTATTGACAGGCTGAAAAGGCCTCCATATAATAAACACTGTAGATGATATAGATAGCATGATTGGCCTGGAAAGTAAGTACAATGTCTACGGCTAAGAGACAGGTGAAACCTGTGTCGTGGTGGGTACCTGCCAGGCTTAGAATCGGGTGATCGCCCCAATCTTTGGTAGTGTCAAAGTGACCCGAACCGTGCTTAATCCGCAGATGTATCTGCGGAAAAGCCGGCGCAGCAATTGCGGTGAAGTCCAGCTGCTGCGGACAGAAGAGCTTGTTCGAATTATTAGGTAAGGAGGGATAAAGCCGATGGAAATTCAGACATTACCGCAGCAATTTATTCAGCAGTTGATCAATGGCGTGTCGTTAGGTAGCATATATGCGCTCATCGCCTTGGGCTATACCATGGTATACGGCATCATTAGACTGATAAATTTTGCCCATGGCGACATTTACATGTTGGGCGCTTATATCGGTTTTTTCTGCACCAGTGTATTCCACATGTCCTTTTTGCCGGCATTGATTCTCGCTATGGTGGGAGCCGCGATAACAGGAGTATTTATTGAGAGAGCTGCTTACCGGCCGCTTCGGCACGCTCCAAAAATAGCCGTACTGATTACGGCTATCGGGGTATCCTTGTTTTTGGAGTATGGCGGTATGTTGCTGTTGACGCCGCAACCCCGTACTTTCCCGGCGGTTTTTCCGTCAGAGCTTTACAATATCGGCGGAGTAATGATCAATAGCCAACAGGTCATCATTTTGGCAGTATCCTTATTGTTGATGGTCATTCTGACTTATATTGTCCAACGGACCATTATGGGCAAGGCGATGCGGGCCGTTTCCTTCGACACCGACGCCGCGCGGCTGATGGGCATCGATGTGGACCGAGTCATATCCTTTACCTTTGCCATCGGGTCCGGCTTGGCCGCGGCCGCTGGCGTTATGGTTGGCGTCTATTACAACTCCATTGATCCGTTGATGGGCATCATGCCTGGACTAAAAGCCTTTGTGGCTGCGGTGCTGGGCGGCATCGGGATCATTCCGGGCGCCATGTTGGGTGGGGTTTTGATGGGAGTAGTTGAAGCGCTGGTGAGTGGATTCCTATCCTCGACCTTCCGCGATGCGGCAGCGTTCACCATCTTGATCATCATTCTTTTGTTTAAACCATCCGGCTTGCTGGGCAAAAATGTCCGCGAGAAAGTGTAGGTGGCAGGCATGAATAATTTACGAAAAAAAGACTTAACTATTTTTGGAGCGTGCCTTGCTCTTTATGCGGTGGTGCAAGCACTCATTATGTTGGAGTTCATTCCGCCCTACTATGAGCTCAACATTATCAAGGTCTGCATATACGTCATTCTGGCCACCAGTCTCAACCTGATCAACGGGATCACCGGCCAGTTTTCTATCGGCCACGCCGGGTTTATGGCTGTAGGGGCTTATGTCAGCGCCATATTTACGGTTAAACTGGGACTGCCGTTTATCGTTGCTATCATGGCTGGCGCGCTTGGCGCGGGAATACTGGGATTTGTTATCGGCCTGCCGACGCTGCGGCTGTCGGGTGACTATCTGGCCATTGCTACTTTGGGTCTGGGCGAAATCATCCGCATCACCATTTTGAATATTCCCTATGTGGGTGGTGCTTCCGGGTTTATGGGCATTCCCCGGTACAACAACTTTACCTGGGCTTTTTTCCTGATGATATTTACCCTGTTCTTTATTAAGAACTTTGTCAATTCGACCCACGGCCGAGCTTGTATCTCAGTGCGGGAGAACGAAATTGCGGCCGAGGCCATGGGCGTCAACACCACCAAATACAAGGTGCTGGCTTTTATGATTGGCGCGGCGTTTGCCGGCATGGCCGGGTCACTGTTTTCCCATACCTTCTATATCGCCCATCCGGCTTCATTCACCTTTATGGCGTCCTTTGATATCCTGACCATGGTGGTACTGGGTGGTCTTGGCAGCATGACCGGTTCGATCACCGGCGCGCTTGGCCTGACGTTTATATCGATGTGGCTGGCCAGTTTCCCTGAACTCAGGATGGTTATCTATTCGCTGTTGCTTATCTTACTGATGTTGTATCGGCCGCAAGGGCTGTTCGGCAACAAGGAACTCAGTCTGAAAATGTTTGGTCGGTTGGGAGGTGGACGGCGTGGCACTACTCAAAGTAACTAATATGTCCATGGTGTTCGGCGGTCTTCGGGCGGTGTCCGATTTCAACGTCGAAATCAACCCAGGTGAGCTGGTCGGGTTAATCGGCCCAAATGGCGCCGGAAAAACCACGGCGTTCAACGTACTGACCGGTGTATATGTGCCCACTGAAGGCCAGGTAGAGTTTGACGAAAAGAGTCTTGTCGGCCTTAAACCCTACCAGATTACCCAGCGCGGCATTGCCAGAACCTTTCAAAACATCCGCCTGTTCTCCGACCTCTCTGTATTAGATAACGTCAAAATAGCCTACCATTTTCATGTGAAATACGGTTTGCTGGAATCAGTGCTCCGTATCGGTCGCTATTTTCCGGAGGAGAAGGAAGTCGAGGAAAAGGCCATCAAGTTTCTTGAGGTTTTCCAGCTGGGACATCGCAAAGACGAAATTGCCAAAAACCTGCCTTATGGTGAGCAGCGACGGCTGGAGATCGCCCGGGCGCTTGCCGCTCAGCCCAAACTCTTGCTGCTGGACGAACCGGCGGCAGGGATGAATCCCCAGGAAACCCAGCAATTAATGGAAATGATTCGCTGGATACGCAAAGAATTTAATTTAACCATATTGCTGATCGAGCATGATATGAGTTTGGTAATGGGTGTGTGTGAGCGCATCTATGTGCTGGATTACGGCCTCATCATCGCTCATGGGACGCCGCAGGAGATCAAAAACAACCCGCGGGTCATCGAGGCCTACCTCGGTGAGGAGGTGCACTGATGCTAATTGTTGATAATATCAATGTATACTATGGCGCGATCCATGCCTTGAAGGGAATAAGCATATCTGTTCAGGAAGGCGAGATCGTTACTTTAATCGGCGCGAATGGCGCCGGTAAAAGCACGACTCTTCGCACCATTTCTGGCCTGCTGAAACCCAAAACCGGCAAAATCGATTTTGAAGACAAAAATATTGCCGGGCTTCCGGCCCAGAATATTGTGAAGATGGGGATTTCCCAGGTGCCTGAGGGGAGAAGGATTTTTGCCAATCTCACTGTACTGGAGAATCTTGAACTGGGTGCTTATATCCGGTCGGACTCCAAAGGGATTCAAGAAGATATGCAGAAAGTCTTCCAGCGGTTCCCCCGATTGGCTGAGCGTCGTTCGCAGGTAGCCGGAACACTGTCCGGCGGCGAGCAGCAGATGCTGGCCATGGGCCGGGCCCTGATGAGCCGTCCTCGTCTCTTGCTACTGGATGAACCGTCCATGGGACTGGCGCCGCTGCTGGTCAAGGAAATTTTTTCGATCATCAAGGAAATCAACGCCAGCGGTACTACCATTCTTCTTGTTGAACAGAATGCCCATATGGCATTATCGATAGCGAACAAGGCATATGTATTGGAAACCGGGCGGATTACTCTTGCCGGAACCGCCAAGGAACTGTCGGAAAGCGAAGAAGTCCGAAAAGCGTATCTCGGCGGCTAGCGCCGACGCTAAATAAAAGGAGAGATGGCCATGTTCGTAGCAAAGAGGATGACCCCCAATCCTGTGTCAATATCGCCGTCAACGATGGTTTCCGAAGCAGTAGGTATCATGAGAAGCCATAAATTCCGCCGCCTGCCGGTTGTAGACAATGGAAAACTGATCGGTATTATTACCGACCGTGACCTGCGCGACGTATCACCATCACCGGCCACCACACTATCTATTTATGAATTGAACTATCTACTGGCAAAAATGAAGGTCAGCGAGATCATGATCAAAGACGTAATTACCATCGATGTGGAAGCAACCATCGAGGAAGCGGCCTTGACCATGTATACCAAAAAGATCGGCGGCCTGGTGGTTGTTGACTCCGCCCAGAAGGTGGTCGGCATTATTACCGAAACCGATGTTTTTAAATGCTTTGTCGATGTAATGGGGCTTTTGGAAGGCCGGACCCGCATTACGCTGGAGTTTGAGGACAAGGTGGGGGCGTTGCATGAAATCAGCGGCGTCTTTAAAGATCTGGGAATCAATATCCTCAGTATGGCCAGCCAGCATTTACCGGGCGACTGGATCGAACAGGTTATCCGGGCTGACATTCAGGACACCAAGGAACTGACAAGGCGCCTGGCGACACTTGGCTATCGCGTGGTACATATTGTTCAGATCGGCAACCACAAGTAGAGGGTTTACACCTATTTGTGAATATGCTAATATAATGAACTAGGATCAAGCGGCCGGCATGGGCGCCGGTGCGGCTGGGCGTAGTGCAGCAGGTAGCAGCCTGTGGGACCTTATGGTGCCGCAGGCTGTCTTTTTTTCAGCTATTTTTCGACCCTGTTCGCGGGCGAAAAAGCCGGTTTGGCACAGGTTGCCTTGAGAAGCCAGCAGCGAGATTTAATTTGGAGGCTTAACTGTGGAACAAATGAACCAGTTAAAACAACAGACAGCCCGCCTGTCGGTCATTTCGAACACTCTGCTGGTGCTTCTCAAGCTGGTTGTAGGTTTTTATAGCGGTGCGGTTAGCATTGTTTCTGAGGCAGCCCATTCCGGGGTCGATTTAATTGCCGCCCTGGTGGCCTTTTATGCTGTGCGCAAATCAGGAAAACCGCCAGATACCCACCATGCTTATGGACACGGCAAGATCGAGAACTTGTCCGGGGCCATCGAAGCGGCCCTGATATTGGCGGCGGCATTATGGATCGTCTATGAAGCGCTGGGCAAGTTGGCGGTCGCTAAATCCCCCGAGTTTATCGGCTGGGGTATTGCGGTGATGATGGTGTCGATGGCCACCAACTGGTGGGTTTCTTCCAGGCTTTTCAAAGTAGGCCGACAGACAGGGTCAGACGCGCTGGAAGCCGATGCGATCCATCTTCGGGCTGACATCTGGACTTCGCTGGGGGTACTGATTGGCCTCGCTGCCATCCAAATCACCGGATTGGCCTGGCTGGACCCGGCGATTGCCATTGCTGTCGCTTTGGTGGTATTTCGGGCCGGGTACAAGATGACGAAGAAGAGTCTTTACGAATTGACTGATGTCAGTCTTCCGGACGAAGAGGAGGCGGTGATTCGGCAGATTTTGACCTCCCACCCGGAAGTGATTGATTATCACCGCCTGCGGACCAGGCGCTCGGGCAGTCGTCGCTTGATCGACGTTCATCTGGTTTTATTCAAAGATATGCATCTTGATAAGGCCCATACCGTATGTGATGATATTGAAAATGAGATCGAGATCGAGTTGGCTCCCTGCGAGGTGATCATACATCTTGAGCCATGTGGTTATCATCCGGACAGGGGGGGCTGTCCTCTTCCACTGGGAGAAAAAAAATAAGCGGAATTCCGCTTATTTTTTTTGACAGCTAGATCTTTAATCGACGGGGCCGCGATCCGGCAGATGGCCGGGGGGGGGCGGCGGGTGCAATATGATTTTCTTCTTCTGCCGCTTTTGCCTCAGCTGGTGCGGGGAGCGGGGTAGATTCTTTGTCGGTAGAGCCTGCTGGCGTGGCCTGGACAGGAGCAATAGGGGGCTGAGGGGGTGGCGGGTCCAGACTGTCGGGCTGCATGGTACGAGGTTGGCTGTCAGTGGGAGAAGGTGTCGAACATTCAGCTGGTGCCACCGGCGAAGGAAAAGCGGCCGACGGGGGGGCCGGCGGCTGATAGAAAGAGGTTGCAAAGGTATAAGGCGGTGGCCCGGGTGGCGTACACGGCGGACTAGAGGCCGAATCGCGGCCGCGTAGGGCGACTTCAGCCCGGCGCAGCACTTCTAGCAGCAGTATTTCCTCAGCAACCTCATGGGGCGTATTGGCGATGTCAAAGCGAGTGGCTAGGAGACGGAACAGGTCAACCGGGGCGCAGGTCACAGCTAAGAAGTCGCTGCTGAAGGAAATTTTGCAGCAAAGCAGGTCAACAAGGATGTCGATTAATACACCCGTGCGGTCAAAGCGTTCGATGGCCCGAGCCAGTACATCAGGGGATGTGCCGGGAATGCGGTGAATTTCCTCGGCGGCACCGACCAGAAGCCGGTACGAACTGACGAGGGAGGAAAAGTTTGGCACGACGGCATTGACATCGGCCAGCACGGTCTCCAAAATGGTCTGGGAAATGACGGTGGCGGTTGTCGCCATCTATATCGCCCCTCCACTATACTCCCTCCATAGTATGCCATGACCCTTCAGATAGTTCCTGGGCCAGCGAAAAGGGATTTTGCCTTGTAAGGTATAATAAGGAATTGGTGGCGGGATAATGGCTAATACCAATGACACGAATGCCGCATGAGGGGAGGGGGGAAATATGGTGAAGCTGACTCAGTATACTAAAAAAGGCGGCTGAGCTGCCAAAATTGGGCCAGGGGCCCTGGCGCACGTGCTGTGCCAACTACCAAAACCGACTGACGCAAGGCTGCTTGTCGGTATCGACACCGCTGACGATGCCGGCATTTACCAGCTTGACCCAACCACCGCCCTGATCCAGACTGTGGATTTTTTTACTCCGATAGTGGATGATCCCTATTTATTTGGGCAAATCGCTGCCGCAAATAGCCTCAGTGATGTGTATGCCATGGGAGGCAGGCCGCTCACCGCGCTGAACATCGTGGCTTTTCCCATTTGCTCCTTGGATAGCAGCGTGCTATTAGCCATTTTGCAGGGAGGCCAGGCCAAAGTGGCTGAAGCCGGCGCTGTGGTTGTCGGAGGACATACCATCGAGGATTCTGAGCCCAAGTTCGGGCTGAGTGTGACTGGAGTGGTCCATCCGGATAAAATTTGGACCAACGCCGGGGCTAAAGTAGGCGATAGACTGCTTTTGACCAAACCGCTGGGTACCGGGATATTATCCACAGCGGCGCGGGCTGACATGTTTCCCCTGGGGGTCGCCGCAGCGGAACAAAGCATGGCCACTCTAAACCGAATGGCGGCAGAAACCGCCAGTGGATATACCGTCCATGCCTGTACCGACATCACCGGGTTTGGATTACTCGGCCATCTATATGAAATGGCGGCTGCCAGTGGGGTGCGGCTGGAGATCGACAGCAAGGCTTTGCCGCTGTTGACCGAGGCACCGGAGGCTGCTAGGATGGGCTTGGTGCCAGCAGGCGCATATGCAAACAGGGATTACCTGACGACAGTAACAGTAGATGGGCAGGTGCCGGAAAACATCCGGGATATCTGTTATGATCCCCAGACATCTGGCGGACTGCTGTTCAGCTTGCCAGCAGCACAAGCTGAATTACTGCTTGTGGCGCTGAAGCAAGCCGGAGTTGCGCAGGCCGCGCTAATCGGCCAAATTATTGGTACAGGACGAGGTGAAATACATGTCTACTGAGGTAGATGCCCGCGGGATGGATTGTCCCCAACCGGTGATTGCCACAAAAAGAGCGCTGGACAGTCTGACAGATGGCGTCATGACCACCATTGTCGATAATGCGGTGGCCAAGGAGAATGTGGTCAAGTTTGCGGTTGCCAACCAATGCGGTGTGAGTGTGGAAGAAAAAAACGGTCACTATTATATCCGCATTACGAAAGATGCATCTGTCGTGAGACCAGTCGATGAGCCGGCCCCAGCCGCGCCGGGAAGGGTTGTCTATCTTATCACGAATAACACGCTGGGACACGGAAGCGAGGAATTGGGAGCGATCCTTATCAAGGCTTTCTTTGTGTCCCTGCTGGAATGCCAGCCGCTGCCGCGAGCACTGCTGTTTCTCAACGCAGGGGTGCAGCTGACCACAGAGGGATCACCGGTCCTCAGCCACCTCAAGCTTCTGGCCGACCAAGGGGTTGAGATTTTATCCTGTGGAACCTGTCTTGATTATTTTTCTCTGAAAGAGCGGCTGGCGATTGGTGGGGTGACCAATATGTATAATATTGTGGCGCTTATGTCCAAGGCTGGCCAGGCGATTACGCTGTGAGGTGACCACTACGGATCCGAAATATGACCGGGTGCTACTTTTCGCATCGGTATATCAGGCCATTCGAGCCGAAAAACTGTTGTCCGGGGCAGGAGTGGCGATCCTGGCCATACCGACGCCACGGGAAATCGACGTCAGCTGCGGCCAGAGTCTGCTGCTATTGGCTGAAGACGAGCCAAGGGCGCTGGCGCTGTTAGCGGAAAGCCGCGTGACATGGTCCAAGCTGTTCAGACGGAACGGGGCTATGCGGGTGTACGAAAAAATAAAGGATTTTGAGGGATAGCTGTGGGAGAGTTCATAACAGCCGATTTTTTACTCTTTGCCGGCAACAAAGTACTCCGGCTGCTGGTCATTGGCGGGATCGCCATCGCCGCCTGCCGTTTTTTTAATGTCGTAATCGACCGGCTTCTGCGGGCTCAGCCAGAGGGCAAGGCCTTCTATCTAGAGGAAAAACGGGCCCGCACCCTCGGGGCAGTGCTCAAAATGGTGCTGCGCTATACCATGTACTTTATTTCCATCGTCATGATTCTGCAGGAGTTTCGCATTGACACCACCTCGATTCTCGCTGGTGCCGGTATTATCGGGCTGGCTGTCGGCGTCGGCGCGCAGAGCCTGGTCAAGGATATCATTACCGGGTTCTTCGTTCTATTGGAAGACCAGTATTCGGTGGGCGACTATATCGTCAGCGGCGACATGGCCGGTACGGTAGAGGAAGTCGGCTTCCGCATCACCAAGCTGCGGGCTGCCAACGGAGTCCTGCATATCATTCCTAATGGATCGATTTCCCGGATCAGCAACTACACCCGTGGATATATGCAGGCGGTAATCAACATCCCTGTTGCCTATCAGGCCGACATCGGCCGGGTGCTGGAACTCCTGGAAGGCGCTTGCCGGGAAATCGGCGATTCGCTGCCAGAAGTGGTGGAGGGTCCCAAGGTTATCGGCGTGGTTGATCTGAGGCCAGGCGAAGTTATTGTCCGGGTGGTAGCCAAGACGGTGTCGCTTGAGCAGCAGAAGGTGGAGACCGCCTTCCGCCATAAAATCAAGCTCTTGTTCGATGCTGCCGGCATTCCCGCGCCGGGGATGATTCTGCCCTGTCATTCGGCAGATCAGGAGGAGCAGGCATGATTGTTAGATATGAAATCGGGGACATCGTAAAAATGAAGAAAACTCATCCTTGCGGCAGCGACCGCTGGGAAGTCACCCGAACCGGTATTGATTTCGGCTTGAAATGCCTCGGCTGCGGCCGACGGGTCATGGTCCCCAGACCTAAATTTGAGAAAGCCGTCAAAGCGATTGTCGAACGGGGGGCAGGGGCAGATCATCAGGGTCAGTGAACGGTTCGGCAAAACAGCTTCTTGACTGGTAGCCTGCCAGCAGCTATACTTATTTTGTAAAGTAAATATACGCGATGCGGAACTGGCGGAATGAGTGGGATTAACCACGAGGAACTGTATCGTTTTGAAAGCCGACCGCCTGGGCAAAATTTGTTTTGTCTAGGCGGTATTTTTGTTTGTTATTTTTTGAACACACTGCAGAGCAAGCCTAAATTTGAGAGGAGATTGACGATGTTAGACACTTGCCCAGATTGCGGAAAATATACCATTGAAAAACCTTGCTACGATTGTGTGGCGCTCGAGCGGGACAAATTGAAAAAGTTAGCTAGTGCCAACACGGCAGCCCTGATCAGCGAGCGCGATAAATACAAGAAACTATACGAGATGGCGGCCGGTACCTGTCCCCAGTGCCAGGAAAACTGCGCCGTGCTGCGCCTCAATAGACAAAAAGCGGTCGGCCAGTAGTGGCCGCTTTTTTTATCTGCCAGCCGGAGCAAAGTTTTGGCGTATAGCAGTTGACCGAGCCGGGTAAAATGCCGCCATGGGTATTGCAATCGCGGACAGGATATTCTACAATTAGTTAGTTAAATATAGCAATAAGGGTGGAGAGCCATGAGCACGAATCTCGAGGTAGGTATCCTGGGTTTGCCTAATGTCGGCAAAACTACGCTGTTTAACGCTTTGACTAAAGCCGGAGTGACGGTTTCCAACTATGTTTCGAGTACCATTGAACCCAATGTCGGAGTGGTGGAAGTGCCGGATATCCGGCTGCTCAAACTGGCCGAGATGTATAAACCAAAGAAAATCACCCCGACCAAGATGCAGTTTGTCGATATTGCTGGACTGGGTAAAGGCGCCTCCAAGGGAGCTGGTCTGGGCAATAAATTTCTCTCGCATATTCGCCAGGTAGATGCGGTCATTCAGGTGGTCCGCTGTTTTGTTGACGAAAGTATGCATGGTGAGGGCGAACTGAATCCACTATCTGACATCGAAATTCTTAACACTGAGCTTTGTCTGGCCGACCTGGAAACGCTGGAAAAGCGGCAGGACCGGATCCAAAAGCTGGTCAAGAGCGGCGACAAGAAAGCCCAGGGCGAGCTCGAAGTGCTGGGCCGCCTAAAGGCGGCGCTGGAGGACACCAAGCCGGTCCGCCAGGTAATTGAAAGTGACGAGGAACGGGCCCTCGTCCGGGAACTCAATCTATTGACCCTGAAACCCATCCTCTATGTGGCCAATATTGACGAAAAGGATGCTGCCGACCCTGACGCCAGTGAATACGTCAAAATGGTGCAGCAATACGCAGCCCAAGACGGAGCGGAAGCCATCGCAATTTCCGCTAAAATTGAAGCGGAGATTGCCGAACTGTCAGAGGAAGAAGCCCGCGATTTTCTTGCCGAGCTAGGATTGGCTGAGTCCGGTCTGGATAAAGTGATCAAGGCCAGCTTCAAACTGCTGGGCTTGATGACCTTTCTAACCGCCGGTGAGCCAGAAGTAAGGGCCTGGACCATTGCTAACGGCACGCGCGCCCAACGAGCTGCCGGAAAAATTCACAGCGATATCGAGCGGGGTTTTATTCGGGCGGAAACGGTGGCCTATGATGATTTGATGGCTCACGGCAGCTTCGGTGCTGCGAAGGAGAAGGGCCTCGTCCGGCTGGAAGGCAAGGACTATATCATGAAAGACGGTGACGTTGTTCACTTCCGGTTTAATGTTTAAAAAGATTGAATGGATTTTCTTGCAATACATTTTGAAATAGTGCTATAATATATTGGTCTAAGACAAACAGTAAGGTCAAATTTCGATTTGAACCTTCCCTGCTCCCATGTGGGAGCCGATTAGTCCAGAGGAGGAGGTGGTTTCATGAACAAGTATGAAGTCATATACATCGTGAAGCCGGCAGATGAAGAGGCAATTGATGCGGTTGTGGCCAAATTCGATACTCTCATCAAAAACAACGGCGGAACTATCGACAAGATAGACCGCTGGGGTAAAAAACGCCTGGCTTACGAACTAAAAGACTTCACCGAAGGTTTCTATTTTGTAGTCTATTTCACGGCTGAGCCCAAAGTTATCCGCGAGCTTGACCGAGTAATGAAGATTACAGATGAAATTTTGCGGCATATGGTCATTAAACAGGAAGAATAGGCCAGGGGGTAAACCATGAATAAGGTTATACTGGTCGGTCGACTTACCCAGGACCCGGAAGTGCGTTATACGCAAAGCGGTAAAGCAGTAGCGTCGTTTACTATTGCCGTCAACCGGTTTTCTGGCCAGGGTAAAAATGAAGCCGATTTTATTCCCATCGTGGCATGGGAGAAGCTGGCCGAAATCTGTGGCAATAACCTGACCAAAGGACAGCGGGTGTTGATTGAGGGCCGTCTCCAGGTTCGTTCTTACGAGGCCAATGACGGTCAAAAACGCCGTGTGTCTGAAATTATTGCCCAAAACATGGAGTTTTTGGAGCGGAAGCAAACGTCTTCTGCTGACGAGAATAAAGACCCCAATCCTTTCGGCGGCCAAGTATTCCCTGAAGAGGAAATACCATTTTAAAGGGGGTTACTGTAGGTGAAACGTGACAAAGGTAGAAAACCGAAGAAAAAGGTTTGCAGCTTTTGCGTAGATAAAGTGCAAGCCATTGACTATAAAGAAGTTCCCCGTATTCGCCGGTTTACCACCGAGCGAGGCAAGATCCTGCCGCGTCGTATCTCCGGCAATTGCGCAAAGCATCAGCGTCAGCTGACGTTAGCGGTTAAACGGGCGCGTAATATCGCTTTGCTGCCGTTTACAGCAGAATAAAATGCGAAAGACACCAGTGAACTGGTGTCTTTTTTTTGAAGAAAAATAGCAATGAGATAGGTTCAGGTAGTTTGCATACTGCTTTGACCAGCTACCGGCACCAGAAAACGAGGGAATAGCCTTGTTCCAGAAAGTAGTCAGTTATACCTTGGCATCCAGTTTCGTGCCGGGTCAAGTCGTTATATAATACCCTTCAAAAAGCTTCCGTTTATTGTGTAGGACCCTTCCAGGATAGCATTCCGCCGCTTACATTAAAAACATTAGAAAATTGATGCCGTATGAGGGTGATTGTTGCTTTCGCACTACGACTTCCACTCCGGCAAACCACAAATATTTTGCGATCGGTAGGTATTTCACCCATCCGTGCAGATAGATCCTTTAGGGGGATTAAAATAGCCCCTGGTACATGTGTTTCAGCGTATTCTTCCGGTGTCCGCACATCGACAAAGAAGGCACCTTCTCGCCAGGCTTCCAATGCCTGACTGGGAGTGACTGTCTTATCCTTTAATAGTCGATTTCTCCTGAAGCTCGCAACAATGATAATAAGCAATACTAGGACTGCAAATATAACTATGATGTTCATCAAGTTCTCCTCCAATCAAGATTTTCCGCATTCAGACTCTAACTGTATAAATTTCTGGGTGATCGGTTATGGTGTGCCTCCCAGATAGCGGATGTTCTTTTTCGCCCTCTCGGTTAGTTTGCTATCGTTGCTGAACTGAATAGCTAAGCCGAAGTACTGGAGCGCAACTTCTTTGCTATTATATAAATTCATTAACGCGACTCCTTTATTGTAATACGGTTCCGCATATCGGGGAGATATTTCTATCGCCTTATCAAAGTCACTTATGGAAGTTTGATATTGTTTCAGTTCCACGCGAAAGTAGCCCCGGATGTTGTATGCACTAGCCAATTGCACTCCAGTTGCGGTTTCGATGGCCTTGTCAAAATCACTGGAGGCTAAGCCGTACATTCCCTTCTTAAGGTAGGCCAGTCCCCTATTCATATATGCTTGGGAGTAGTTTGGGTCAACGGCGATCGCTTGGTTGCAATCGGTCAGGGCCATGTCGTATTGTTGCTGTGAAAAATAGACCGCCGCCCGCCACGTAAGGGCCTCTTGGCTTTGCGGATTTACAGCAAGTGCCTGAGTGTATTCGGCGATTGCGCGGTCATATTGTTCTTTTAGCAGATAAACGCGGCCTCGAGTATCATACGCAAAGGAATTATTCGGACTTAGTGCAATTGCTCTACTGGCAAATTTTATTGCATTATCATATTGACGAAGTACCGAATACACCGACCCTATATAGTGGCATGCGACCGGGTCTTCCCACGCCCCGAGCCCGATTGCTTTGGAACAATCAGCCTGTGCGCCGGCAAAATCAAATCTTGCGACAGAAGTTGCAGCGCGTATGGCCAGAATATACGCGGTATCAGGGTTTAATTCTAGGGCACTTGTTAAATCTTTAATCGCTTCACCTAGCAACCCACTTCGCCGATAAACATTCCCTCGCCAAGCATAGGCCTGGGCGTAGGTGTCATCGGACTCGATCGCCTTGCTAAAGGCGGCTAACGCATCCTTGGTAGCTCCTGTATAATAGGCTTTTAAACCTTTCTCGAACCACTGAACCGCGTTAAAATTTCCTTCGTTTCTTTTTAGCGCCGTCTCGGTTTGCGCTTTTTCCTGCACCGTCCTAGCACTTGCCAGGCGCTGCTTCAATATTTCGTTTTCCTTTTGCACCCGCTCATAGTCTGCCTGGATCTTCCTATAGTCTTCGACATCTACTTTGTCGCGCAGGTTTTTCCTCAGGGTTTCAATATTGTCTGAATTGACGCGGGCGGTAATGGTTACGGAAAAATATACGCCCCCGTCGCTGGTCAGTCTTTGTGAAAACTTTTTATCTGCTACCTCGATAAGGCCTGCGGCGATGATATTGACCTCATCCTTGGTCAGTTCCATATTTTGCGTCTGACTATAACTTTCCACATAAACACCGGCTTGTTCGGCAGCGTTGCGCATCGCGACGGTAACAGCCCTTTCCTTGGCCACGAGCATCGTTTCGCCTTCACCCATCGTATACTCTCCGGTGGTAGTGATGATTTTTGTTTCGCAGTAACCCGATGATGTCACGAGAAGAACGAGCGCTATCATGGCAAGCCCAGTAAACATTCGTGAAATGCTGATATGCGTCATCCTCTGCCCCCCTATTTGCTCTTGAACATTCTTCTGCAAAAAGGAGCGCATTCCCTTTCCAAATTAGGATGGCAGTGAGAATAATGTAATATTTAAAAGGAATTTGTCAGTGTGTGTCAAACAAGTATCGTAAGAATCAGTCAGCGATTGATGTCTTTAAATACGACGCTGTTGCTGGACTCAGGAGTCGCCAGAGCTCACCACGGAAAAGGCCTAGCCATTGAGTCCTTGGGAAACAAAGGCGAAGCCATCCGGGAGTATAAGGCCTTTATTAATATGGCGCCGGACGATAAATATGTAGCCGATGCCCGGCGGCGAGCTCAATCTTTAAAACGGCAGGAGGTTCAGAAAGATGAAAAAAACACTCGTGACATTATTAATGCTCGGCGTGCTGTTATCAGTATCGGCAACAGTTGCCGCAGAACCAGCCATCATTAATGGAAGTATTGATTGGAACCAAGGGGTGATAACCGCCATCGGGACAGGTGCCCCTCCTGCGAGTGCCCATAGCCAGGCTCAATCCAACGCCATGGCCCGCCGCGCCGCCATCGTGGACGGATATCGCAACCTCGCAGAGCTTATCGCCGGGGTTCGCGTGGAAGGCGAAACCACAGTGCGCAATTTTGAGGTTGCCAGCGACGTAATCCGCACTCGGGTGGAGGCCATGATCAAAGGTGCCCGCATTATCAGCGAGATGCCGATGCCTGACGGGTCGTATCAGGTGACCATGCAGATCAATCTCTATGGCGATAACAGTGTCGCGGCCGCCATCCAAGATAAGATGGCGCCAGCTGTTATTCTGCCGGTTCCGCAACCAAGCCCCAGCTACAAGCCGAATGATGTCATTCCGGCACAACCTCAGCCCCAGGTTCCTGGTAAGCCTGTCACGATTATGCCGATATACACCGGTGTCGTTGTTGATGCTCGGGGACTCGGGCTGGAGCGGGTCATGTCGCCCCGCATCTATGACGAAGCCGGGCGGATCGTCTATGGCAACATGTATATCGACCCGAACTTTGTTGTTAAGCGGGGGATGGTTGATTACGCTTCTGACCCCGATATGATCGCGGAGGTTACAACCGGTAAGTCTCGGGCCGGCAACTATCCGATCATTGTCAAAGCTATTGGCCTAAAAGACTTCAACGCAAACGTCGTAATCAGTCAGGCTGACGCCGACAAGATTCTCGCAGCCAACCAGCAGTCAGGGTTTATCAAGCAGACGGCGGTAGTGTTTGAACAATAATCGGATAGAAGTGTGACCCTTTGGCAAATTTCGCTTTACCTTACGCTGGCGGGAAAACGAGCATATAGTACCGCTTTGCTGCTGTTTACAGCAGAATAAAATGCGAAAGACACCAGTTGAACTGGTGTCTTTTTTTTATATAACCACACAGCACTTTTCAATGATCGTCAAACTAGCGCCGCATTACCTTCACGCCGTTGACGTGTGGTCTCATTATCGTAGAATGGCGCGTATATTTTATCAGTCGCACAAGTAATTTTCGCGATAAGCGAACACTGATCCAGCCTAAAAATAGGCCGCCTATTACATCTAACACCCAATGGATAGGGAAATAGAAGGTGGCGATAATGACGCAACTGCAAAAAAAAAGTCCACGTGTAGCGGAATAGGGTGTCTGGTTCTCGTTGGGCAACAAGTAATGAAGCGAAGGCGACTGATGTGTGCATACTCGGGAAATTATTCATTGTTATGGCTGCAGCTGTCAATTGATCGGGAAAAACTCGTAACAATCCGTCTGGGAGATGCTTTACGACCCATATCTCATCAACAGAGATCAAAGCATAAAGGGGAAAGGCTAAACACAATTGGAGTAGGTGTCCTGAAAAAATGTAATGCCATCCTTGAATATATCTTCTTTGCAGAAAACAGATCAAGCATGGAATTAAAATTGGCATGGTGAACCCTACTAGATAGACCAAGCGAAACCATTTCATAATATATTCATTGCTATAATCTCTGAGCCAGGACAAATCATTAAAAGGTAAAGACTCAAATGTACTGGAGAGATCAAACATTGGAGGGTGCTGGTAAAGAGCATTGGTAAATGGCGGCCAGATAAAATTGTAAACGCTGAGTAAGAGTAAAACAGCTATAGTTAATAAAACTAAATGGTAGCGAAGAAGCCTATTACCCCCACTTCCGCCCGAGGGCGAGGGCTTTTTATTAGCAAAAAGCCATGAAATAAAAATACCGGTTAGGCCTATCTTTCCCAAAACGTCAGCAATATTCCTGGTGGGATCTGATGTGATGAAGGCCCCCGTAAAATAAATGAGGTAGTATAAAATGCAGGCTAATCCCACAAAAAAGACAACCCATTGTGCCATATTCTTTGCTCCCTCGCTGCTTAGCGCCTGAATGCTAAGCATGTCAATAATTCCAATAAATAGCCTATCATATAAAATATGTCAAAACAACCAAAAAAAGAAAACACGGACAATGCTGTTATTTATACAAACTGCTAAATTAAACGGTTTTGTTTCAGGATAATCATTATAGGAATAATCGGGTAACCGGATATAGACAGAAGAGAAAACTGTAAGAGATAGATTCCTTGAAGTAGAGAGACGGTTTTTTATTAAATAGAGTGCGCGATTAGCAGGTTATCAAAATTCATATAGCGAATTCCACATGGTAAATAATAGTAATGAGCGGATGACGATTTTAAATGGAGGGGTTAACATGACACTGTTAAAGGAAAGACTAAAAAATGGGGAGCCGCTTTTTGGACCGTTCATCAATCTGTGTCACCCGGCTGTGCTCGAAATTGCCGGTTTGGCTGGATTTGATTTTGCCATTATTGATACCGAGCACGGCGAACTGTCTTCAGACAGAGCGGTCGACATGGTGCGGGCCGCAAAGCTGTCAGGCGTCAGCCCGGTGGTTCGGGTCTATGGTAATCAACCGGAGTTGATCGCAAAGGCGCTGGATATTGGAGCAGAGGGAGTGCAGGTGCCCCAGGTGGGTAATAAAGCGGAGGCACTGGCGGCGGTAAAGGCCGCAAAGTTTTCCCCGGAGGGAGCTCGGGGCTGCAACCGATATGTTCGGGCAGCGAAATACTCGGCTGCAGACAAATTTGCTTATTTTGGCAACGCCAATCATGAGATAGCTGTCATTATTCAGGTTGAAGGCAAAGAAGGAATGGACAATCTGCAGGAAATTATTACGGTTCCTGGGATTGATGTTTTGTTTATCGGCCCTTATGACCTTTCCGCGTCGCTCGGAATACCCGGTCAGGTCGAGCATCCGCTACTTATCGCCGAGATGAAGAAAACGATGGAACTGGCGCAGAAAGCCGGAGTGGCAATCGGCTTTTTTGTCGATGATGTGGCTAGTGCGGTTAAATGGAAAAAGTTGGGGATACAATATATTTCCTTTGCGGCCGACGTCGGGTTACTTTATGAAGTATTTAGCCAAAAGGTAAAGGCTTTTAAGGAAGAGTAGGCCGGACAGGCGCTATGCCAAGAAGGCGCAAGCAGGCAAGGTCCCGGATTACCGGGCCTTGCCTGCTTGTTGAAAACAAACCTGCAAAATATGTAGTAAAAAAATTCCAAAACAGGGATCTCCTAAAGAGGATTTTAATGATAGAATGCTAAATAAACTAACAATCAACAAGTGATTTATCGCGAATGATAGCATCCTTTATAAGGATGCAAAATTATGTTCTAGAATATGAACTTTGTTCATGGATGAGAACGTAAGCTAAATACATACATTCCGGCACAACCGCAAAATAAGATAAGGACTAAACAAGAAAGGAGAGCGATACGAAAGAGTGTGACTATCTCACCCCGCCGAAGAGGGGGAAACCGAAAGAAAGGAGGGTATAAAATGGGTGAATTCTCGAATGCAATCGTGGTGGTGACTGGAGGAAGCAAGGGGATCGGTCGGGCCTGTGTCGAGCGTTTTTGCCAAGAAGGGGCGCATTGCATTATTGTAAGCAGAAATGGCCAGGAAGGGCAATCGCTTGTGGCGGAACTTGCCTGCCAAGGATTTAGCGCCAGCGCCATTGCCGCTGATGTCGGCAAGGTAGGCGAAATTAAAACGATGGTTCAGGCAGTGATTGATCAGTTCGGTAGGATTGATGTACTGGTGAATTGTGCCGGGGTTAACCGAAGGAAACCGGCTCTCGAGTATTTGGAAGAGGACTGGGACTATATGATGGACATCAACCTCAAGGGAGCCTTTTTCTGCTCGGTGGAAGTTGGCAAGCACATGGTCGCCAGCGGGACGGGCGCCATCATTAACTTATCTTCGATACAGGGGCATACCGTGTTGCCGGAGCGCACAATCTACGCCGCCAGCAAGGGAGGCGTCATGCAGTTTACCAAAGGAATGGCCAATGAGTGGGCTAAAACAGGGGTCAGGGTAAATTCAATTTCTCCGGGGTTTGTCGGCACGCCAATGGTTGCCAAGGTGATGGATGATCCGGTGTGGTCAGGACTTATCAAGTCGCGGACACCGATGGGACGCGTCGCACAACCGGCAGAAGTGGCGGAGTTGATTGCATTTTTGGCGTCGCCGCGCGCCAGCTATATTACAGGTGCCGATATTTCGATCGACGGCGGCTGGACAGCCAGTTAGAGTGTAGTTAATGAGGAGGTCGTGGGATGAAAGGGTACCGTTTGGTGGTTTTAGGCCTAATGGTGGCGTCTACTTTTATCAACTATATCGACCGAGCATCTTTATCAATCGCTGCACCCTATATTATGAAAGAGTTCAATTTTTCACCTGCCGAAATGGGGATTGTTTTCAGCAGTTTTTTTCTTAGTTATGCCGTGTTTTGTTTTGTAGGCGGATATCTGTCCGATATTTACGGGCCAAAGAAAACGATAGCGTTTGCCATGGTGGCCTGGTCGCTGTTTGCCGGAGCTCCGGCGATTGCGTGGGGATTCACTTCACTCGTCGTTTTCCGGATATTGTTTGGTGCTGGCGAAGGACCAATCAGTTCTGTGTCCAACAAGATGATTAATAACTGGTTTCCGGCGACCGAAAGAGCGAAAGCCAAGGGCATTGCCGATACTGGCATGTCGATGGGGGCGGCACTGGCCGGGCCCATCGTCGGCCTTATCGCTGTGGAGTGGGGTTGGCGGGTTTCTTTTGCAGTGTTAACGGTGATTGGCTTTGTGTGGGTCGTTTTTTGGTTCAAGATGGTAACTGATCACCCAAAAGAGCATAATAAAGTGTCGGCTGCTGAACTGGAGGAAATCGAAAAAGGCAAAATTACCGTCTCCGAGGTGTCAGAAAAGCTGCCGCTGCTATACTATCTGAAACAGCCGATTATATTATCCACCGTGGTAGCCTTCTTCGCCACCAACTATGCTACCTATTTCTTTTTGACTTGGTTTCCCAGCTATCTGGTCATGGCCCACAATCTGAGTATTAAAAACATGGCCATTGTCAGTGTCATCCCCTGGCTGTTCGGCGCTTTAGGCTACGGAATGGGTGGCTACTTATCCGACCATCTTGTCAAACGACTAGGGAATTTGGTGCTGGGCCGAAAACTGGTTATTTCGGTATTCTTGTTCTGTGCCGCCCTGTCGATCGGCTTCTGCGGTTTAGTGACATCAACGACATCAGCGGTAGTTCTGATGTCACTGGGGATTTTCTTTGCCTATCTTTCGACTGCATCCTACTGGGCAATCATTCAGGATACAGTTAAAAGCGACAGTGTAGGGCGGGTTGGGGGCTTTGTCCATTTTCTGTCCAATACGGCTGGGATCGTGGCCCCTAGCGTCACCGGCTTTATCGTGCAAGCAACCGGCGTCTTTACCAGCGCATTTTTACTGACTGGAGGCCTGGCCGTGATTGGCGCGGCATCGGTTGCCCTGTTTGCCAAACCGATTGTTGCTCCTGTCAGCCCGAACACGCCGGCGGCGTAGTAACTACTGTACGTAAATTTGCGCCGGTAAAGCGGTTGACAGCTATTTAGCGCAGCAGGAAAAGCGAATCTGGCGTGGAATCCAAACGATGAGGATGGTTTTTCCAGAGGTGGCTTGAGCAGGAGAGAGATAGTTGCTCTTGCTCAAGCTGCAAACCGTCTGTGGGCGGGGGGATAGGGTGACAACTGTAAAATCATCAAACGTAAAATCTGCAGCGCGAACGCTGGATATCATCGAGTTTATCGTCAATTGTCCCAAACCACCGACTTTTACAGCGATACAGGAGTATTTGGATATACCGAAAAGCTCTTTGTCTTATCTATTGCAGGATCTCACCAATCGCGAGTATATCCAATTCGACGCCGACATACGAGTATATTATCCTGGCCTGAAACTGATCCAGGTCAGTGCCTCCTGTATCAATAACACCAATACATCGCGGGAAATTTGGCAGGCCATCAAAAAGCTCAGTGATGAACTGGGAGAGACTTCCCATGCCGCCATCTTGGACGGTCGTTTTGTGGTGTATATCGCCAAATGCCAGGGAACGAAAGATCTCAGTGTTGTAACCAATATCGGCTTTAGAATCCCTGCACATGCCACTGCGTTAGGAAAGGTGATGCTATCGGCCCTCGGCGAGGAAGAAGTGCGATCAAGATTAGGTAAGACCGAACTTGAGCGATATACCGAAAACACCATTGTTTCGCACCAGGTGCTGTTTGCTGATTTGGAGAAGGTGGCGAAGCAGGGATATGCCATTGATAATCAGGAAATTATTCCGGGCGGTATTTGCGTGGCTGCGCCGATCGGGGACAAGTCACACAGCGTAGTTGCCGCGCTCAGTGTTACCGTACCAGTCATTCGGGTCAGCGATACTTTTCTTGCCGAAATGGTCAGCAAAGTCCGGGCAGCAGCGGCTAATGTCTCACTACGTTTAGGTAAAATATAAAATAATGTTTTTTGCCTGTTCTAAATAGCGAACGTGGTTCATAAATGCGAACAAAAATAAATATTGCGGTCGTGTTGCAAAGGCATCGTTTTGGCGGCGGTTGCTGCCGGATAATGTTATAAAAATTTCACTGGAGGTATCGTTTTATGGGTGTCATTCAAGAGTTGCTGCAGGGTATACCCCTACCTCGTCTGGTCAAGGTGCATCAGAAGTTTGCCGCACCGGAGGTAACCGACCTGCCAGGGGTACTGCGCGAGGAATTGGCCAAAGCTGGAGTCGGCGACAGGATCAAGCCGGGGATGAAGATTGCTATTGCGGTAGGCAGCCGCGGTGTGGCCGAGATCCCGACTATTACCCGGGTGACAGTGGAAGAAATCAAAAAACGCGGCGGCCTTCCCTTTGTGGTGCCAGCCATGGGCAGTCATGGCGGAGCGACGGCAGCAGGCCAGCAAAATGTATTAGCAGAGCTCGGTGTGACCGAGGCCAGTGTCGGTTGCCCAATCGTGTCTTCGATGGAGGTCGTGGAAGTCGGCCGGCTGCCCAACGGGCTGGCAGTGCTTATCGACAAGAAGGCTTACGAATCCGACGGCATCGTCATCATCAACCGGGTCAAGACCCATACCGCCTTTCACGGTCCGTGCGAGAGCGGCCTGGCGAAGATGCTGTCCATCGGTCTCGGCAAACAAAAGGGCGCTGACTCTTGTCATGCCTACAGTTTCAAGCATATGGCCGAACATGTAATTGAAATGGCCAAAATTAAGATCGCGAAGGCTCCGGTATTGTTTGGTGTGGCAACAATTGAAAATGCTTATGACCGGGTGGCGAAAGTCGTCACAGTGCCGGCTGAAAAAATTATCGAGATCGATCAGCAGCTGCTGATCGAATCCAAAACCCAGATGCCGCGGATTATGTTCGATCCAATGGATGTACTGATTGTCGACCGTATCGGCAAAGAGATTTCCGGAGACGGCATGGACCCCAACATAACCGGCCGCTACCCCACACCCTACGCTAGCGGCGGACCGGTAGTGAACAAGCTGGTGGTGCTCGACCTGACGGAAAAAACCCACGGCAACGCCAATGGAATGGGGGCCGCCGATTTTACCACCAAAAAACTAGTGGATAAAGCCGACTGGGACTATACTTATGCGAATGCCCTGACTTCTACCGTCTGTGAGCCTATTCGCATTCCGATGGTTCTGGCTTCAGACAAAGAGGCCATTCTGGCGGCGGTAAAGACCAGCTTTGCCCGCGATCTTACCAAGGTTCGCCTGGTAAGGATCAAAGATACCCTCCACCTGGGTGAAATCTATATTTCCGAGTCGTTGCTGCCTGAGGCCGAGGCCAATCCGGATATCGAGGTCTGTGGTTTGCCGATAGAGATGAAGTTTGATGCCAGCGGGAATTTAATCGACTAAAGGTTGCCCAGGGGAACTTTCGATTAAAAGGAGAGTGAGACGATGGTTCAGCAGCGGTGTCGTGATGTTAGAAACCTCTGGTCTCAGGTCGATGCCTTGCTCTTGGGGATGAATTGGAGCGAGGAAGATATCGAAAAGCCGCACATTCTGGTGGATGATGTGCAAGGGGACAGCCATCCCGGCAGTTTTCACCTCGATGTCCTGAATGACGAAGTTTGTATCGGTGTTTATGAGGCAGGGGGCAAACCGGCCAAGTTCCATGTCACCGATATTTGCGACGGGATCGCCCAGGGTCATGACGGCATGAACTATATCTTGTTGTCTCGCGAAATTATCGCCGACATGGTTCAGATTCATGCCTCGGTTATTCCCTGGGATGGAATGGTGTTACTGTCCGGCTGTGACAAGTCGGTGCCGGCCCATTTGATGGCCGCGGCCCGCATGGACATCCCGACCATCCACATTCCGGGCGGTTCGATGCGTTCTGGTCCCAACAACTCGACCTCCGGTATGGCCGGTCCGCTTTCGGCGCGCGAGAAAAAGGGCCTGGTTGCCCCGGCGGAGATGCGTAACTTCAAGCTTACCGGATGCCCGTCCTGCGGTGCCTGTCAGTTCATGGGGACCGCCAGCACCATGCAGTGCATGTCAGAAGCCTTGGGGCTGGCGCTGCCGGGAACGGCGCTGATGCCGGCCACCTTCATGGATATCCGGCGTATGTCGCGGATGGCCGGGAAGATGGTCATGCAGCTGGCAGCCAAAAATATCACGGCAAGTAAGATTCTTACCCGGGATGCCTTTGAAAATGCCATCAAAGTTCACGCCGCCATTGGCGGCAGCACCAATGCCCTGATTCATCTGCCGGCCATCGCCCATGAACTGGAAATGGAACTCGACCCCAAGTTGTTTGACAGCATCGGCCAGGAAATCAAATATCTCACCAGCATCCAGCCCAGCGGCAAGTACGTCGCCGAACTTTTCTGGTTTGCCGGGGGCGTGCCGATGATTCAGTGGCTGATCAAGGATCACCTCAACCTCGACGTCATGACCGTCACCGGCCGGACGCTTGGCGACAATTTAGAAAAACTGTGGGCTGACGGCTTCTTCGATCGCTGTCACAATCACCTGAAAACCTTTAGCATTCCTCCAGGAGAAATCATCAGGAGCCCCGAGCAGTCGCCCCAATATGGCTCTATCGCGGTTTTGAAGGGCAACATTGCTCCTGACGGTGCGGTGGTGAAGTACTCTGCCGTCGTCCCGGCGATGCACCAACATACCGGACCGGTACGGGTGTTCAACTGTGAGGAGGCGGCCCAGGCGGCGATTATTGCCGGCGAAATCGCGCCCCACTCGATTGTCGTCATCCGCTATGAAGGGCCGAAGGGGTCAGGAATGCCGGAAATGTACATGACCACTGATGCCATTGTTTTCGACGAGAAACTCAACGGCACGGTGGCCATCGTGACCGACGGCCGTTTTTCCGGCGCCACCCGCGGACCGTGTATCGGCCATGTCTCGCCCGAAGCGGTAGAAGGTGGGCCGATCGCACTTGTGGAAGACGGGGATTTGATCGAGCTGGATATCCCTGGACGGAAGCTGGATGTTGTCGGTATTGCTGGCGAACTAAAAACTCCGGCAGAAATAGAGAAAGTCCTCGCTGCTCGTAGGGCAGGGTGGAAATTGCCGGCGATGGCTCCGAAAAAAGGAGTCCTCAAACGCTATTCGCAGAACGCTGTTTCGGCGATGGCTGGCGCATACATGAAATAATCCAGAACAGATAAAAGGAGGCAAGGATATGCAAAAAGAGTTCATGCTGGGTAACGAGGCGATAGCCCGAGCTGCAGCAGAATCGGGAGTCAGAGTGGTGGCGGGGTACCCCGGCACACCAGCAACGGAAATTGTCGATCATTGCGCCAGTTTTCCGGGGGTCTATGCCGAGTGGTCGACAAATGAAAAACATGCCTTTGAGGTGGCCACGGCGGCGTCACTGACCAACCAACGCGCTATGGCGGTTATGAAGCACAATGGTACCAACGCGGCGACAGATTTTTTGATGCATGTCAATTTTACCGGCATTCAGGCCGGACTGGTGCTCATTTCTGCCGACGACCCCGGCGGCCTTTCTTCGCAGTGTGAAGAAGACACCCGGGTATTGATCCACACCTATGCCCACCTGCCGGTGTTTGATCCATCCAGCGTCCAGGAAGCATATGCCATGACCAAAGCCGCTTTTGAGCTGTCGGAGAAAACCCAGCTTGTATTTGCTCTCCGCCCGGTCATGCGGATTAACCATGCCGGTGGCATGATCGCTTTTGGCGAAGCCAAGCCCAGTACCCGGCCGGTTGATTTCATTATTGATCGCAGCCGCTTTGTCATGTCCGCCGTGGTCGAAAAAGAATACGGCGGCGAACTCAGGCCGAAAATGCGCCACCGCTGGTTGAACGAAAAACAGGTGGAATTAAAGGCCGTCATGGAAGAATTGCCGTTTAACTGGGCGGAAGCCGGCGAAGGGGATGTCGGCTTCATCGGCTGCGGTATCGGCTACGCCTTCTTAAAAGAAGCCGAGCAGATTTACGGCAAAAAGTTGCCGCTGCTCAAACTTTCGACCCTGCCGCTGCCAGAAAAGAAAGTGCTTGCCTTCATCAAAGGATTGAAAAAGGTTGTTGTATTTGAAGAAATTGAACCAGTAGTCGAAAATCTGCTGAAAAAATTATGCTTTGAGGAAAAGGTCGCAGTTGAAATCCTTGGTCGGGATGCCTATTTGCCGAAAGAAGGCGAGCTTTCTGCCGGCCTTGTTTTGACAGGAATCGAAAGTGCTTTGGCTGGCAAGCCTTATCCCGAGGAGGCCAAGAAGAAATATGTTCCGGCCCGGACCCGGACCCAGTGCTCGGGCTGTAGCCATCGCGGTTTGCTGATCGCGATGAAAGAGGTTGTCCGGAAAAACGGCGGGGTTGTAACCGGCGATATCGGCTGCCACGACGCCGGTACCTTTGAGCCGATGAAGCTGCAGGCCACCATCTACTGTATGGGCTCGTCCATTCCCATGGCCTATGGCGTCAAAGCCGCCGGTTTTGAGAAACCGGTGTATGCCCTCATTGGCGACTCGACCTTTTTTCATAACGGCCTGACCGGTCTGGCAAGCGCCATCTACAACGGAGCCGACATCACGGTTGTCATCGGCTACAACTCCACCACCGCCATGACCGGCTTCCAGCCTCATCCCGGCAGCCCCAACAACCTCCAGGACAAGATCAATCCCATGGAACCCGGCGCAGTAGCTGCCGCCATGGGGGCCAAGGTTTTCCGCTGCAACCCCTATAATGTGGAGGAAACCGTGCAGGTCATCACTGCGGCGACCGCCGAAAAGGGAGTCAAGGTAGTGGTTGCCGAGGCGCTGTGCTATCTGCGGTTTAGCCGCGAAGGCATGATATCCTTTGTACCGCGCAATGTCGCTGTCAACCACGAAACCTGCAACGGCTGCGGCATCTGTGTCCGTACCTTCGGCTGTCCGGCCATCGCCTTGAAAGACGGCAAAGCGGTCATCGATACAAGCGGCTGCAATGGCTGCGGGGTTTGCGTATCAGTCTGCAAAAGGGGGGCTATTCAATGAAATTTGATCTCGTAATCGCCGGTGTCGGCGGGCAGGGCAATATTTTAGCATCGCAGACCATTGCCAAGTGCGCCATGGATGCCGGGTTCAATATTGTGAATACCGAAACCAAAGGCGCTGCCCAGCGCGGCGGGTCGGTACTCTCCCATGTCCGGATCTCTGATGGCGACATTTTTTCACCCCTTGTCCCTCAGGGGCAGGCTGACGTGCTGCTTGGTTTTGAGCCGCTGGAAGCTCTACGCTATATCGGCATGTTGAGTAAGACTGGAAAATACATTATCAATACGGCTCCGGTGCCGACCATTCTGGCCAATCTCAAAGTTGACGAATATCCTTCCCAGGAACAAATGCTGGCAGAGATTGAGGCCCGCGGCTTGCAAGGCCATTTTATCAACGCCACAGAGGCCGCCAAAGAGCTGGGCAATGTGCTTTTGACCAATGTAGTGATGTTGGGCGGGTTTACCATGATCAGCGATTTACTGCCGGCTGACGCCATTCTGGCCAAGCTGCTCAGTATGGTCGACGCCAAATTCCACGAGTCCGATGTGCTGGCTTTTAACTGCGGCCGTAAGCTAATTACAGCTCCCAGGTAATCGGGTTGCCTGTTTTTGTAAAAGCTACACGAAAAGGAGCGATTGACATGCAATTTGAGATGACTGAAGAACAAAAAATGATGCAGAAGATGGCGAAGGACTTTGCCGAGAAAAAGTTGGCGCCAGGAGCTGCCGAGCGGGACGAGAAGGAAGAATTCTCCCGCGAACTCTATGACGAGATGGGCGAAATGGGCTTCACGGGAATCTGCTTCCCTGAAGAGTACGGTGGCGCCGGTGGGGACTACATCAGCTATATCACCGTTCTGGAGGAAACCGGAAAGGCAGACAGCGGCATGAATGTCAGCCTCTCGGCTACCGTATCGCTGTGCGCCTGGCCGATTTATGCCTATGGCAGCGAAGAACAAAAACAAAAGTACCTCGTGCCCCTTGTCGAAGGCAGCAAAATGGGGGCCTTCGGATTGACCGAACCAAACGCCGGAACCGATGCCGCCTCCCAGCAGACGGTGGCAATATTGAATGGTGACCATTATGTGATGAATGGCAGCAAAATTTTTATCACCAACGGTGGCGAAGCTGAGACTTATGTGATTTTTGCGATGACTGACAAAAGTAGAGGAACAAGGGGCATCAGTGCCTTCATCCTGGAAAAAGGCATGCCGGGATTCACGTTCGGCAAAAAAGAACACAAGATGGGCATTCGCTCCTCGCAGACCATGGAACTGATCTTCCAGGACGTCAAAGTACCTGTCGCCAATTTGCTGGGCAAAGAAGGCGAAGGCTTCAAGATTGCCATGAATACTCTCGATGGCGGCCGGATCGGGATTGCCGCCCAGGCTCTCGGTCTCGCCGGAGCGGCCCTGGATGCCGCCGTCAAGTATTCCAAGGAGCGCGTGCAGTTTGGCAAGCCCATATCGGCCAACCAGGCGGTAGGTTTCATGCTGGCCGACATGGCCACCAGACTTGATGCTGCCAGGCTGTTGACCTACCGGGCCGCCTATCTGAAACAGGCCGGCTTGCCCTATTCCAAGGAAGCGGCCATGGCTAAATTGTATGCCTCAGATGCGGCGATGGCGATTACCACAGACGCCGTACAGGTTTTCGGCGGTTACGGCTATAGCCGGGAATACCCGGTTGAGCGCCTGATGCGCGACGCCAAGATCACCCAGATCTACGAAGGTACCAACCAGGTGCAACGCATGGTTATCTCAGGCGCGGTTCTGCGGTAATAATGCCATCTCTGGTCAACCCTTGTCGGACAAACAAAGAAGCGGCGGATTATATCCGCCGCTTTTGCGTTGCTTTGAGAAAATTATTGAATGGTATTTTTCAGGATGCCGATGCCGGTGATTTCCAGCTCCATGACGTCGCCTGACTTCATGAATTTCGGCGGTGTAAAGCCGACGCCAACTCCGCTAGGGGTGCCGGTGGCGATAAGGTCGCCGGGCTCAAGGGTTGCTACCTGAGATATGGTGGCGATGAGGGTGGGAATGTCGAAAATCATGTCCTTGGTATTGGCGTTCTGGCGCAGCTCTCCGTTGATGCTGGCTGTGACCTGAAGGTTGCCGGGGTCAGTGATAGCCGACTTGTGAACGATACACGGGCCGAGCGGGGCGAAGGTGTCGGGAGACTTGCCCAAATACCACTGTGCATGCTGCTTCTGGAGGTCGCGGGCAGAGACATCGTTCATGATGGTATAGCCGAAGATATAATCATAGGCGTCTTCTTTGGAGATATTGTAACCGGTTTTGCCGATGACAATGGTGAGCTCGACCTCATAGTCGAGGGCCGAAGTAGCATGGGCGTGATTGCGGACAATACTGTCCGGGCCGGTTACTGCGGTGGGCGGTTTGGAGAAAATCACCGGGAATTTGGGGATGGCGCTAGCGTCGCGGGTTTTATCAAATTCAAAGGCATGTTCAATGTAGTTTTTACCGACACAGATGATGTTTTTGGTCGGGCGGGGAATGGGGGCCAAAATTTTGACGCTTTCGGCTGGGATCAGCGCGAAAGAGGAGTCGGCCTTAACACATTTTTCAATTTCTTTAATACGGGCAATGGCGTTTTCGCCTAAAGCGATGAGCCCCAGCATGGTGTCAGGCATGGTTGCGGCTCCCATAAAGCGCTTTTCCGCTGCTGCCAGCGGTAGAATGAATTTTTCTCCCTTAGTTAATAATCCGACGTGTTGATCGCCGTTCTGCTCAAAGGTGACAAATTTCATAATACCCCTCCGTTTTTTAGTGTCATGTCCATTCTATAATATGTTGCCAAATATGTACAGAGGTACAAGCCGGCGGAAAGAGGAGAAATCCAAGGGGACACAGGAATACGACCAATTATGTGAATCTTGGCAATTAAGACCATTTCATCGCTAAAGTCTTGGGAAAAGCATGGTATAATATTCTTGCAAGCAAAAGGCTGATAGAGGAGGAATTTCATGAACAAAGCTGTGCTGCAAGGGCTGGCTGTCCTCGGTGTGGGTGCTATCATTTGGATTTCGCCAATTCCTGCCGGCCTCAATCCCCAGGCTTGGAAGCTGTTCGCAATTTTTGTTGCCACTATTTTAGGATTTATTCTGCAACCGGTACCCATGGGAATTATGGCTTTTTTATCGATTACTTTTGCTGCCCTTATTGGAATTCTCACGCCAGCTCAGGTCTTGTCGGGCTTTGGTAATTCAACCATTTGGCTGATTGTATCCGCATTTTTGTTTTCACGGGCTTTCGTCAAAACCGGCCTTGGCCGGCGCATTGCCTATGTCATTATGCGGGCCATCGGTCATCGCACCCTCAACATGGCGTACGCCCTGGCGCTGAGTGATCTGATCATCAGCCCGGCGACCCCATCAGTCACCGCCCGCAGCGGCGGCATTATCTTTCCTATCGCTAAAAGCCTGGCTATCGCCTTTGATTCAGAACCGACCAAAGGACCCCGAAAGATGGGGGCTTATCTGATTCAATCGATTACCCATGTCAGTATGGTGACCTCTTCCATGTTTCTTACCTCTCAGGCCGGCAATCCGCTGGTGGCGGCGCTGGCGCTGAAAGCGCTCAACTTCCAGGTGGACTGGATGCTTTGGTTCAAAGCCGCCGTCGTACCTGGTGTGTTGTCACTCTTGGTAATCCCCTATTTCCTGTACAAAGTATATCCACCGGAAATAACTGAAACCCCCCAGGCCAAGGTCATCGCTCAGGATGAACTAAACAAAATGGGACCAATCAGCAAAAATGAAAAGGTGCTGTCTTTCGTGTTCGTTCTGTCCTTGCTGCTGTGGGCAACAGGCCAGTGGACCGATATCGACGCCACGATAGTCGGCATGTTGGGTGTATCGATCATGCTTGTCGCCAATGTGCTCGATTGGCAGGATGTATTGAATGAAAAAAGTGCTTGGGACACCCTGATCTGGATGGGCAGCATTATTGCCCTGGCCGGGTTTCTCAATACCCTCGGCTTTATCCCCTGGTTCTCCAAAATGGTCAGTGGTTCATTGATTGGACTACCATGGACGACCACCCTGCTGTTGATTCTGGCCCTTTATATGTACTCCCAATATGCATTTGCCGGACTGAGCGCCCATGTGACCGCGATGTTCCCGGCGCTGGCCGCAGTGGCCATCGCTGCAGGCACACCGCCGACCGTCGCGGTGCTGTCGATGGGCTTTGTATCCAGTCTTTGCGGCTGTCTGACACATTATGCCGCAGGGCCCTCCCCGATCTTTTTTGGCGCTGGCTACACCGATTTAAAAACCTGGTGGCAAATCGGCTTTGCTGTTTCTTTGCTCCATGTCGTTATCTGGATCGGCGTCGGCAGCATGTGGTGGAAAGTTCTTGGTCTCTGGTAGAATAGACCTGTCGTAGTGTTAGTTCAAAGTTAGGTGATTGTGGCCGGCGGAAGCAATTCCGCCGGCTTTGTATCTGGGTGCCAACAGCAGTGGGCGGGGAAATATGGGTGTATAGCGACAAAAAGGAACAGCCAGTCTAATACTATCTGGCGCTGACAGGAGACAATAATGGATAACCCAAAAATGCTCGGCGAGAAAAGTATCAACCGGCTGCTCTGGGATTTTTCGCTGCCGGCGATAACAGGGATGCTGGTCAACGCATTGTATAATGTTGTTGACAGTATTTTTGTCGGCCATGGGGTCGGCGCCATTGGGCTGGCGGCGGTGACCATCGCCTTCCCCATTATGATTGTCTTTATGGGCTTTGGTATGCTGGTTGGGGTGGGGGCGACGACCCTCATCTCCATTCGTATCGGTCAACAAAAGAAGCAAGAAGCAGAGAAAATTCTCGGCAACGCCCTTGTTCTCGGGATGATTCTTTCCATTTCTCTCTCAACATTATTTTTAATTTTTCTCGATCCCCTGTTGGTGCGCTTGGGGGCCGAACCGATGGTGCTGCCTTATGCCCATGATTTTACGCACATTATTCTGCTTGGCAGCATATTCATGTTTACCGGATTTGGCCTGAACAACATCATCCGCGCTGAAGGCAGTCCGAAGGTGGCCATGATGACCATGATTATTTCGGCTGTCCTCAATACCATCCTTAATCCACTGTTTATCTTTGGCCTCGGCATGGGCATCCGTGGCTCGGCTCTGGCTACTGTGCTGTCCCAGGCCGTTTCTGCCATTTGGGTTTTGAGCCATTTTCTCGGTTCCAATAGTTTTCTGAAATTCCGCCCAGGCAATTTTGTCCTAGACCGGGTCATTGTGACCAATATTTTTACTATGGGGGCCTCCGCGTTTTTTATGCAGATTGCCGCCAGTGTGGTTGTCGGGCTGTCCAACTTTACGCTGGCATTTTATGGCGGTCAAATGGCCGTTGCCGCCATGGGAGTTATCAACAGGCTTTCCATGTTGATGTTGATGCCGCTGTTTGGAATTGGCCAGGGAATGGCACCAATTGTAGGTTACAATTATGGGGCGAAAAACTACGGACGGGTGAGGGAGGCAGCTCAAACGGCGATCATCGCGGCTACCGTTATCTCGGTCTGCGGTTTTATCGCGATCGAAGTTTTTGATACCTATATCATTCGCCTTTTTAGCAGTGACACCGAGTTGATTACCCTCGGGGCCGCTGGACTCAGGGTCTTTTTGTGTATGTTGCCGATTATCGGGTTTCAGATCATCGGCTCGATGTTTTTTCAGGCGATTGGCAAACCAGCGCAATCGCTGCTCCTCAGTATGTCCAGGCAGTTACTTTTTCTTATCCCGATGTTACTTGTTTTGCCGCGGTATCTGGGGCTGGAGGGGGTCTGGCTGTCCGGCCCCATTTCAGATTTGGGGGCGACCCTCGTGACGGCCCTGCTGTTTTTCATTGAAATCCGCCGGCTGACACCTTGCGAAGCCAACCCGCGCTGTGATTGAAGGCACTAAATGTTGGTATATGCAAAACCGCTGGACTGTATTATAATACTTGGAAAAGGCCCATAAGCCAGAGGGGGGTCCGGTGGTGTGAGGATGTTGGGAGCAGAAGCGCTAATCGAAGGGCTGAAATGCGAAGGGGTGGAAGTGGTATTTGGCTACCCCGGAGGGGCGGTTCTGACCCTCTATGACGCGCTGTACCGGGCTGATTTTCCCCATGTATTGACCCGTCACGAGCAAGGGGCTGTCCACGCCGCCGACGGCTACGCCCGGGCAACAGGCAAAGTCGGGGTGTGTATTGCTACGTCCGGCCCGGGGGGGACAAATCTTGTCACCGGGATCGCGACCGCCTATATGGATTCTGTCCCTTTGGTAGCGATTACCGGACAGGTGGGTGTACCCCTCATCGGCAAAGATTCGTTTCAGGAAGCCGATATCCGAGGAATTACCACCCCGGTTTCAAAACACAATTATCTTGTTAAAAAAGCGGACGAGTTACCTCGGGTGCTGAAAGAAGCCTTTTATATTGCCCGTACCGGCCGTCCTGGACCGGTAGTTGTCGATATTTCCAAAGATGTATTCAATGCGACCATTGATTTTTCATACCCCGAGTCGGTCGGGCTGCGGGGCTACTGCCCACTTTTTGCCGGCGATCCGGACAGCGTGGATCGCGTGATTGACCAGCTAAAACAGGCGAAAAAGCCGTTGCTATTTGTTGGTGGTGGGGTTAATTTGTCGGACACATCCGAAGAACTTCGCCGCTTTGTTACACTTACCGGAATCCCTGTCATCGCCAGCCTGATGGGTTTGGGATGTATCGCCAGCAGTGACCCGCAGCATTTAGGGATGGTGGGCATGCATGGTACCTATGCCGCTAACCTGGCAACTACCGAATGTGATCTTCTGCTTGGCATTGGCGTGCGATTTGACGATCGGGTGACCGGGGCGGTAGAGGATTTTGCTCCTAAAGCCAAAATAGTCCATTTTGATATTGATCAGGCTGAGATCAACAAAAATGTCCGCGCCGATCTTAAAGTGGTGGGTGATTTACGATGGTCCCTGCCACTGCTTAATCAAAAGGCGCAAACGGTAAGAGCCGAAGAATGGCGATTGCAGCTCCAGGGCTGGAACGAGCAGCTTCAGGCGTGGCGGCGGGAGAATCCTCTGGTCGAATGTCAGCCTGCAGGCGAAATTACGCCTCAGTCGGTAATTGAGAAAGTGAACCAGCTTACCGGTGGTGAAGCGGTGGTGGTGACCGACGTCGGCCAGCACCAGATGTGGACAGCCCAGTACTATGATTTTATACGTCAGCGGTCTTTGTTGACCTCCGGCGGCCTGGGGACCATGGGCTACGGTCTGCCTGCAGCCATCGGGGCTCAGGTTGGTCTGCCTGATAAACCCATTGTCCTGTTTAGCGGGGACGGTAGTATTATGATGAATTGCCAGGAGCTGGCGACTGTCGCCGACAACGATTTGCCGCTGAAAATCATCGTGATGAACAATCAGGTGCTGGGGATGGTCAACCAGTGGCAGCGGATGTTTTATGGCCAGCGCTACTCCCATTCGATTTTGAAAGGGCGCACCGACTTTGTCAAACTGGCAGAAGCCATGGGTGTTGCCGGCTTTCGGATAACAAAAGAGCAGGACCTTGCGGCAACGCTGGCTAAGGCGCTGGCAACAGCGGGGCCGGTGCTGGTTGAGGTCATGCTGCCGGAAGATGCCGACGTGCTGCCGATGGTGCCGCCAGGCGGCCGACTAGACCAGATGATACTGGGAGGTTGATGGGATGCGTTATACGTTAGCCGTTTTGGTTGAAAACCGACCGGGGGTGCTGACCCATATATCGGGGCTTATTAGCCGCCGGGCTTATAATATCGAGAGTATCGCCGCCGGTCATACCGAAGAGGCCGATACTACCCGGATCACTATCGATGTCGAGGCCGATGACGAACTAGAACTCGAGCAGGTGGTCAATCAGCTGTCCAAGCTGGTGGATGTCATCAAGATCGTCAATCTCACCCGAGTGGACTCGATCCATCGCGATCTGGCCCTCATTAAGGTCAAAGCCAGCAAAGCCAACCGGTCGGATCTGGTCGATGTTGTGGAGATCTTTCGGGCGAAAATCGTCGATGTCAACCGCGAGACCATGGTCATCGAACTGACTGGTGAAGATACCAAGATCGATGCATTGTGCGAAGTGCTGGTCGATTTCGGTATCATCGAGATTGTCCGCACCGGTAAAATAGCCCTGTCCCGTGGTCCGGGCGCGGCGAAAGATATATAAACAGAATAAAGGGAGGCCGGACGATTGTCCGGCCTCCCTTTGCGTTGCAGGGAATGATTCTCGGAAAATTAGAAGTTGAATTCGGCTCTGACATTGTAGATCGGAGCGTATTTCGCGCCAGTAGCATGGGTAGGAACCGCATTAAGGCCAGTGTTCAGGCCAGGAATACCGAGAGCAGAGTAATCGGTATCAGCGGTGACTTGGCCTGCGCCGTTATAGTTAGTGGCATAGTTGGCAACACTGGCGGTCAGGACGCCGTTTTTGGTAAAGGTGTAGTTGGCGGTCCATTCCAGGCCTTGGGCGCCATAGAGAGCTGGGTAGCTGTTTTTGCCAGGAGAGTTGAACATACCAGTCATGTTGGTCAGCATCGGGTCGACAGAGTTGGCTTCAAACTTGTTGTAGCCTACGCCGAAGCCGAAGGAGCCCACTTTAGCTTTGTCAGCGCCTTTGTACATCACGCTGGTAGCAAAAGCGTCTTTTTGACCATTGGTGATTTGCTTGCTTTCGTTGCGGGAGGCTTCGCCAGTCACAGTGAAGTTATCCATTTTGGTCTTGAAGCCCAGTGAATAAATTTCGTAAGGGTAATCGCGTTCGTTGGCATTTTTGTCAACAAGGGCACCGGCAGTCATGGTCAGGTTTTTAACCGGCGAGTAGGCTAGGTGGCCGGCGATAATCGGTACGGCCGGGTTGGTAGCCAGAGCGGTCGGCCAGATCGGACCATTGCCGGAAACGGGAACACCACCAATAGCAGTGTTCGGGCTGTATACGTGGACTACGCCACGGTTGCCAGGCCAGAAAGTGGCTTCCGAGATGTCACCATAGGCTACAAAGCCTTTGACTTCCTTGCCACCAAAGCTGTATTTTGCGGAATCGAAGTTGCCAGGAGTGTCGGCGATCAGGCCTTGGCCAATGGTCAGGGTGTTACGACCGAGTTCGGCGCTGCCGCCCAGTACGTTCTTAAAGGTGACTTTGGCAACATCAAAACCGAAAGAGCCATTAGTGTAGCCAGCCCAGGGCGGAAGGTCTTCGCGGTCATAGGACTGGGCGCTGAGACGGACGGTAGCGTCAACGTCTTTATTAATCGGGGCAGAAACATTGAGGCGAACCCGTTCTTGCTCACGTTGCACAGGGTCATGATTGATGGTGGTGCTGTTGATTTGAAAGTCGCGGGCATCCCAGTTGCCTTGGTAACGGACGCGGACGTCGCCATTGACCTTGACGCTGTTTTGCTCCAGTTTGGATAGACGAACATTCATACCTTTTAGTTCGCCCGAATATTCTTTGGCTAGTTTGTCGATCATGGCTTTTTGCGCGTCGTCGGCTTTGTCTTCTTTGGCAACCGCTTTGGCGACGATGGCCGCCATTTCGTAACGGGTGATGGTTTTGTCGCCACGGAAGGTTTTGTCGCCATAGCCGTCAACAATACCGGCTTTGGCCAGCTGATTTACAGCAGCATAAGACCAGTGGTTGGCAGGAACATCGGAGAAGGCATTGGCATCAGCGGCAAGTGCAGTGGATGCGATGCTGAGTCCAAAGGCGAGACCCAGGGTAATCGAGATGCTTTTCTTCAATAAACTTTTTTTCATACGTTGTTTTCCCCCTAGTTGTAATAGTTTCGAGGACGATTCCTGGCCGGAGGACAGCCGGGGTCAAATGAGTGGCCGTGTTTCCTCATCCTCCCGTCGATCCCAAGCCGGTTGCTGCGATTGGAACTATTAGACCTAATGGAGAAGTCCGGCCCCCTTTCGTGTGAACCGTAAAAGTATAGTAGACAGGTTCACAGTTTACATAATTCTATCATGACATCGATAATCCTCCTTTGTAATAGCTAGTAGTTATTTACATAACGAGTTAAATATAATTATATAAATACAAAAGTGTATTTCCGGGAGGACGTAGCTGGACAGAAAGCAAAAGAACATGACGGCATGCTAAAAACGAATATATATGGAAGCTTGATCGGTAAACCAGGCATATCTTGCCGTAGTCTTGGCATAGCATCCTAGATGAACCGACAAGTCAAAAAAACGGCAGTAGTGGCTAGTGCAGAAGAAAAAGGTTTTTTTGTCGCTGAAGGGGAAAATGGAGAAGAAATAGGTGGTATAGTAAAGCATTTCGGCCGCGGCCTGACCGCGCAGAAGGAGCTGAGGATATGAATGGACTGGCGCTAGAGTCGACAGGAATGGTTATCTTCGGTGCGTCCGGCGACCTAACACAGCGTAAAATCATGCCGGCGCTGTATGATTTATTTTTGGATCAGTGGTTGCCAGAGACCTTTGCCATTATTGGTGTAGCGCGGACCCGAACCAATACCGAGGAATTTCGCCGCAGGCTGCGGGCAGGGGTGGATCAGTTTTCCCGGCGGGGCAAAACAAACGATCAGGACTGGCAGGCCTTCGCGGACAAAATCAGTTATAGCGAGATCGATTATGAAGCTCCGGAAAGCTATTCACTGCTAATGTCGAAGCTGGAACGCGACTGGAGTCACCTGCAAAATCGGATCTTTTATCTAGCCACTCCCCCGGAGTTGTTTCCTGGCATTATTCAGCAGATGGGAATGGCCAAGAAGTTTCACGGGCAGGCGCAGGACCGGATCGTTATTGAAAAACCCTTCGGACGAGATCTGAAATCGGCGAAAACCCTGAACGCCATTTTAACTGATGTGTTCGCCGAGTCGCAAATCTATCGGATCGATCACTATCTTGGCAAAGAAACGGTGCAGAATATCTTAGCTTTTCGCTTTGCCAATGCAATGTGGGAGCCGATCTGGAACCGGAGTTTTATTGACCATGTTCAAATTACGGTTGGCGAGAAACTCGGTGTTGAACGGCGTGGCGGCTATTATGACCATGCTGGCGCTCTCAGGGATATGATTCAAAATCATTTGCTTCAACTAATGTGTCTGGTGGCGATGGAACCCCCGACATCGTTTCAGGCCGATGAAATCCGCAATAAAAAAACCGATGTTTTGCAAGCGATCCGGCCTATGCTGCCCGAAGAAATAGCAACTTTCACTGTACCCGGACAGTACGCTTCCGGCACCATTGGCGGGCAAAAGGTACCTGCGTATCGCGCTGAACCAGGTGTCGCTTCCGAATCAACAACTGAGACCTTTGCAGCCATTAAGCTATATATCGATAACTGGCGCTGGCAGGGTGTTCCCTTTTATCTGCGGACCGGCAAACGATTGCCGGCTAAAGTTTCGGAGATTTCTCTCCAGTTTCGTCCGGTGCCCCATCACCCATTTTCCGACAACCTGATCCAACCCAACCGGCTGGCAATCCAGATCGAGCCGCAAGAAGGGATCTTGCTCAGGACGCAGGCCAAAGAACCCGGGCCAGGTATGCGTCTCAAACCGGTAGAACTTCACTATTCCTATCGCGACGTTTTTAAACAGCCGTCGCCTGACGCCTATGAAACCTTGCTGCTGGAAGTCATGCGCGGTGATCCCGGCCTTTTTATGCGGGCTGATCAGGTGGAAACGGCCTGGACGGCATTAGGACCGATTCTGGATTATTGGCAAACCCTTTCCCCAGACAACATCCCAACCTATCCAGCCGGCGAGTGGGGACCGCCTGAGGCCGACCGGCTGATTACCAACGACGGACGGAGCTGGTTTTTACCTGCTTGCCTGGAACGCGCCAGGTCGGAGGAGCGAGACGATGATTAAGATTTATCCGGATGTGGAGTCGCTCAGTATTGGCGCTGCCGAGCTTTTTATTGAACAGACTTGTCTGGCGGCAAAACAGGGACCGGTCCGGGTCTCCCTGGCCGGCGGGGAAACGCCCCGGCGCACTTACGAGGTTTTGGCCGGGCAGCCCTTTTGCCGGCAGGTACCTTGGTCGGCACTCCATATTTATTGGGGCGATGAACGGTGTGTGCCGCCGCAAGACCCGCGCAGCAACGAGCATATGGCCCGACTGGCCCTCTTGGACAAGGTGCCGATTCCTGACCAACAGATCCATCCGATTCGCTGTCAGCACGACCCTCTAAGGGCTGCTGCTGACTATGAGACGCTTCTGCGTACCGAGTTGCTCAAACAGCCTCCTTTTGATCTGGTGTTTCTCGGGCTGGGGGAAGACGGTCACACCGCGTCCCTGTTTCCCGGTTCGCCCGCGCTGATGGAACAGGAGCGCTGGGTGCGGGAAGTGCTGCCGGAAGATCAGGGGCTTGCCAGGATAACATTGACCTCCCTGTTGCTTAACCAGGCAGGGCTGATCGTGTTTTTGGTGACAGGTGCTGCCAAAGCGGCGGTTTTGCGGGAAGTGTTGCACGGCCCCCGTGATTTGGGGCGTTTGCCGGCACAATTGATTCAGCCGGTGAAGGGAAATGTTTGTTGGCTGGTGGACCGGCAGGCGGCCGCCATGCTGGAAAAATAACGCTGCAAAGGGGTCACAATCGAGTAGAATAAGATAAAATGAACACGATAGAGGTGAGAACAATGCGTTACGAAGGTACTGTTTACCGGCCACCGAGTGAAGCAAACAGTGTGCTGATTCAGTGCACAATCGGCTGTCCTCACAATCGCTGCACCTTTTGCCCGATGTATAAAGGAACTCAATTTCGCATCAGGCCGTTGAATGAAATCATGGAGGACCTCCAGTCAGCCAGCATATATTATGGCGATACAGCCGAAACGATGTTCTTTCCTGACGGCAATACTATTTTAATGAAAACTGAGCAGCTCATCGCCATTCTTGAGGAGGCTAAAAGGCTTTTCCCCCGGCTGGAAAGGATCACTGTCTATGGCTCGGCCCGCTATATCAATCTCAAGACGGCAGAAGAGTTGGTCCGGCTAAAGGCTGCCGGACTCAGCCGGATTCATTCCGGCATGGAAAGTGGCGACGACGTGGTGCTGGCCAGAATCCAAAAAGGAGCGACGGCAGCAGAAATTATCGAGGCCGGTTTAAAGGTCAAGCAGGCCGGTATCGAGCTTAGCGAATATATTTTGATTGGGGCTGGTGGGCAGGATCGTTCGCAAGAGCACGCCGCAGGCAGTGCAGCGGTGCTAAATAGCATAGTTCCAAATTTCATCCGGGTGCGAACCCTTATCCCCATCCCCGGGACACCTCTCTATGAAGATTTTTCCCAGGGCCGCTTCGGCCTGTTGACACCGCACGCGGCGCTGCAGGAAACACGGCTGCTCGTTGAGGCGCTGGAGTGCCAGAGTCTGTTCTATAGTGATCACTATTCAAACTATGCCTATGTGAACGGTGCACTGCCAGGCGATAAACCGGCCATGCTCAAGGCAATCGACAAGCTGTTAACCATTCCGGAAGACCAGTTCAGGCCGCCGGCCGAAGGCAGCCTGTAACCCAGTCAAAGACAAGTATGAGGAAGTAATAAAAAGCCTTTGTCGAGGCGGTGTCAAGACATTGCCCCCACAGCCAGGCGACAAGGTAGTCGCCAAACATGGTGAAATATAGGAGCGGAAATCCGCTTATACTATTTTGGGCGTCGACCTGCCCAGAACCTGACGATAGGAGGGGAAAAAGGATGAAAACCTTTTTCTGGCGCCATAACCGCCGCTATCATAGTTGGAGCATGTTCAACGAGCCCAACATCAACTTGGGGGCGTATACCGACGCCGTGCTGATTGTTCAGGCCGAAAGCGAGGAAGAGGCCTATGAACTGATCGCCAAAAGGGAAGAGGGCTGGGTAATCGAAGAGCTAAGGCGGCTGGGAGCTAAGGTTATCGACGACGAGCAGGCGGGATTCATTTTTTCTGATGTTCGTGGTGAATAGGACGACGGAGGCGACTTGTTCTTGCGACAATGGATATTGTTGGCGGTTTTGGTTATCGCGCTTGCTGCGGCAGCAGGTCATCTTGAACCGCAAAAGAAAGTGCCTGAACCGGGCGGCGTCTTTTCTCAGGGAGACATTGCCGTTGGCTCAGGCCGAATAATCGAGAAATTATTGGTTGTGGATGGAAATGCGGTTATCAGCGGCCAGGTCACACACTGGCTGGCGGTGATCGGCGGTACTGCCAGCGTTCAGCTCGGCGGGGAAATTGCCGGCGGCATCTTCATCCTCGATGGACAACTTATAATCGCGCCAGGTGCGGCTATTACCGCGCCCTATCGCGTCATATTGCCGCAGGGGTCGCCGCTCCTGAAAATACTGGCCGAGGCTCTGATCTTCGGTCTGATGGCGGGTTTACTGCTGGGGGCGCTGCTAATTGGAACGCTGGCCACTTGGCTCACGCGGCTCAAGTTTTATCAGCAACTGCGGCGGCTGTTCCGGGAGTGCCCTGATCGCTGGTCGCCGCTGCTTATTTTGGTTGGCCTGGCGGTTAGCGGATTTTTGATGGCGGTATTTATCCATTTGGCGATGGAGACGGTTTTTTACCACGAAGCTGACTTTTTGGATCAGGTCGTTATTTGGCTGGTTCGCTACTTTGCCAATCCGGCATTGGACAAGACCATGCTGATTATCACCTACTTGGGGTCCGGTTATGCCTATGTCTTTCTCGCCCCGATGATCCTTGCTTTTCTATTTTGGCGTCGTCGCCGGCAGGAGGGGATTGCGCTGGCCATCTGCCTGACCGGAGCCGCAGGACTGAACTTTTTGTTGAAGCATCTGTTCGAGCGGGCTAGGCCTGACGCCTTTCGGGTGGTCAGCGAGTCGGGCTACAGTTTCCCCAGCGGGCACGCGATGGTATCCCTCTGTTTTTATGGGATGATAGCTTATATTGTAGGACGGAATCTATCCGGGGTAGGCAGAAAACTGGTGGTGTATGGGCTGACGGCGGTCTTGCTGACGGCGGTCGGTTTCAGCCGTATTTATTTGGGGGTTCATTATCCCAGCGATGTGCTGGCAGGGTATATTGCCGGCGCCACCTGGCTGATCTTTTGCATAGTGCTGCTGTGGTGGCGGGAAGAAAAAAGGTGAAGGGAGAAATCCCTTCACCTTAACGATATTCTTTTGCCGTTTCCTCTTTGGTTAACACGCGATACGCCCCTTCAGCCAACGCCTGCAACTCGTCTTCCCCGGGGATGACGGTGACAGGTGCGATAAACGCAATATACTCCCTGAGGGTGTCGGTCACCAGCTGAGAGTATGCAATTCCGCCGGTCAGGATAATCTGATCCACTTTGCCCTTGACTGCGACCGCCGCAGCGGCAATATAGCGGGCAATGTTGTAGAGCATGGCCTGATATACTTGGGCTGCTTCTTTATCGCCGGCTGCAATGCGTTTTTCCACTTCGCGGGCGTCGGTTATTCCCAGGTGGGCGACCAGGCCGCCCCGTCCGGCCAGCATTTTCATGACAGTTTCCCGGGTGAGCTGGTTGACGAGGATGCTGTCGGCGAATTGCCCGGCTTGCACCGTGCCAGCCCTCTCAGGCGAGAAGGGGCCTTCGCCGTTTAAGGCGTTGTTAACCTCTACCACCTGTCCCTGTTTGTGGCATCCTACCGAGATGCCTCCACCCAAATGGGCCACAATCAGATTTAGTTCCTCATAGGAGCGGCCGATGCTTTTGGCAAATCGCTTGGCCACGGCTTTTTGATTGAGGGCGTGGAAGGTGCTGCGCTTTTCTATTTCTGGACGACCGGTAATCCGGGCAATGGGGGCCAGTTCATCGACTACGACCGGATCAACGATATAGCCGGGACAAGAAGCGAGGTTGGCAATTCTATGGGCGAGGGTTGCTCCCAGATTGGACGCATGGGCGCCAAAACGACTATGCTTCAAGTCGTCCAGCATGGTTGCATCGATGAGGTAGGTTCCGCTGACCAGCGGTTTTAGCAAGCCGCCCCGGCCGACTACTGCTGAAAAACCTTGTGGTTTGAGGCTTTGGCTGGCGAGAAAATCCATAATCAGGTTGAAACGGTATTCAAGCTGATCGAAAATCGTGGGAAACTCGTCGAGTTCTTCGGCGCTGTGACTGAGATTCTGTGAAAATATTTCCGCCGTATCGTCAAATACGGCCACCTTTGTAGAAGTAGAACCTGGGTTAATCGCTAAAATTTTGAAAGGCACGGCTAAGCCCCCTTTTTTTCTTCTAACTATTATTGTAGGCGTAAATCAGGCATTTGTTAAGAGGCTTGGCATTATTTTTACAAACAATTCCATGACACAGACGACATATTCGGGCGAAAATGACAATTGACGTTAGTATTGCGGGGAAAAAGTCGCTTTGTGTTGGCGTGGACTGGAAGACAATGCAGGATTTTTTCGCCAAATAGGGAAATTATATAGGTCAGGGAAATGATGTTATTTTTTTTGAGGTGAGATTGTGGATTTTGGGTTAGGTAAAGTTTTGCCTAGGCGCATCGAAGATGAAATGAAAAATTCTTATATCGACTATGCCATGAGCGTCATTGTCATGCGGGCGTTGCCAGATGTCCGGGATGGACTCAAGCCGGTGCATCGCAGAATCTTGTATGCCATGCACGAAGCTGGTATGACCCCCAACAAGCCTTATAAAAAATCGGGGCGTATCGTCGGTGAAGTGCTTGGTAAATACCATCCCCACGGTGATAGTTCGGTTTATGATGCCACCGTTCGGATGGCCCAAAATTTTTCCATCCGCTATTTACTGGTGGACGGACACGGCAACTTTGGTTCGGTTGACGGCGACTCGGCAGCGGCCATGCGTTATACCGAGGTTCGGATGTCACGGATTGCCGAAGAGATGTTGGCTGATATTGATAAAAACACAGTCAACTTTACCCCTAACAATGACGAGTCGTTGCAGGAGCCGACGGTGTTGCCGGCGAGAATCCCGAATCTTTTGGTCAACGGTTCTTCCGGTATTGCCGTCGGGATGGCGACCAACATTCCGCCCCATAATCTGGGGGAAGTAGTGGATGGGATCGTCATGCTTATCGATAATCCCGAAGTCACCATTAAAGACTTGATGACGGTGATCAAGGGACCGGACTTTCCTACTGCCGGACTGATCTTGGGGCACACCGGGATAAGAGACGCATACACCACCGGGCGTGGTTCGGTACGGATGAGGGCCCAGGCCCGCATTGAAAAAATGGCCAGCGGCAAGCACCGGATTCTGGTGAGCGAACTACCCTACCAGGTTAATAAGGCGCGGCTGATCGAAAACATCGCTAATTTGGTTCGCGAAAAATCGATCGATGGCATTACCGACCTCCGGGACGAAAGCGACCGCAACGGCATGCGGATTGTCATGGAGCTGCGGCGCGACGTCAACCCGGATGTGCTCTTGAACCAGTTATACAAGCACACACAGATGCAGGAGACCTTCGGGGTCAATATGTTGGCACTGGTTGACGGTCGTCCCCGGGTGCTGAATCTCTACGAAGTCCTTCATTATTATATTGAACATCAAAAAGAAGTCATTACCCGCCGGACGCAATTTGAGCTGGCCAAGGCCCGCGATCGCGCCCATATTCTCGAAGGACTGAAAATTGCCCTCGACAATCTGGATGCAGTGATTACTGCCATTCGTTCCTCCCGTACGGTGGATATCGCCCGGGAGGCACTGCAAACCAACTTCAACCTCAGCGAGAAGCAATCCCAGGCCATTCTCGAGATGCGCCTGCAACGCCTCACCGGGTTGGAACGGGAAAAAATCGAGCAAGAATATAAAGATATCCTTGAAACCATCGAATGGTTGGAGGGCGTTCTGGCGGACGAACACAAAGTGCTTAATATAATTAAGGAAGAGTTGCTTGATGTCAAACGACGTTTTGCCGACGCCCGCCGTACAGTAATTACCGTTGATACTTCCAGGCTGGATGTAGAAGACCTGATTGCCGAAGAAGATATCATTATTACCCTTACCCATGGCGGCTATGTCAAACGACTGCCTGTCGACACCTATCGCAGTCAAAAACGCGGCGGGCGGGGAGTAACCGGGATGGGAACAAAAGAAGAGGATTTTGTAGAACACCTCTTTATTACAAGCACCCATCACAATATCCTCTTCTTCACCAACCGCGGGCGGGTTTACCGGCTGAAGGGCTACGAAATTCCCGAGGCCAGTCGAACGGCCAAGGGGACGGCAATCGTCAATCTGCTGCAGCTGGAAAGCAAAGAGAAGATTACGGCCGTTATCCCGGTCAGAGAATTTTCCGCGGGACGGCATCTATTCATGGCGACGAAAAACGGTACAGTCAAGAAAACAGAACTGACTGATTTCGATACCCCGCGCCGCACTGGCCTCATCGCCATCGTTTTGGATGAAGACGACGATTTGATTGACGTCAAACTGACCAATGGGGAAATGAATATCATTCTTGGCACCCAAATGGGCCTCGCCATCAATTTCCCGGAAACCGACGTGCGGTCAATGGGACGGTCGACACGCGGCGTGAGGGGAATTTCCCTGCGCAAGAACGACAATGTTGTTGGTATGGATACTGTCAAAAAAGACGGTGAGCTGTTGACCGTTACGGCGGAAGGCTACGGAAAACGTACCTCCACCGACGAATATCGGGGGCAAACTCGAGGCGGTAAAGGGATCATCAATACCAAGATAACGGATAAGACGGGACTTGTGGTCGGGATTAAGGTGGTTCGTCCTGGACAGGAGATTATGCTGATTACTGGCGAAGGAATCGTCATTCGCTTCGATGTTGATGAAATATCGGTCATCAGTCGCAACACGCAAGGCGTGCGATTGATGCGAACCGATGAAAATGATAAGGTCGTGGCGGTTGCTTCGGTAGAAAAGAAGATCGAAAACGACTGACCGAATCTCGGTAGAGCAGGGGCGTCTTGGAGACGCCCCTGCTTTTTTGAATAGATTCGCGAAAATAGTACAAAATATATTACGATATGCTTCCAACCCCCTGGCTGGCTCTTGACAACGATGTTTTGCACATGCTATTATATAAAAGCTCTCCCCTTTAAAAACCAATATTTTGTTATTGACATAATACTGAGAGCTGTGTTAATATAAGAAAGTCGCCTCAAGGGGCTGGCGGATAAAGCCAGCAAAGCAAAGAAGCGACAAAAATGGCAAAGATTTATAAGTTGACAGAGCCGACAGGTTATGTTAACATGTAA
>JARLHX010000088.1 GCA_031292035.1 Negativicutes bacterium
CAGCGGCCAGTTCAGCGTCCGCAACAGCTACAAAGCCTTTGAGCTGTTGGGCAAGACACTGGGACTGGTGGGCTACGGCAATATCGGCCGCGAACTGGCCAAGCTTTGCAGCGCCATCGGGATGAAGGTTATTGTCTATGATCCTTATGTTGACCCGACTAGTATTGAGCAGCAAGGCTACCAATACCAAAAAGAAATGGATCAAGTCTTGCAAAGCGCCGAAGTCATTTCTCTGCATGTGCCTCTCACCGAAAAGACCCGGAATCTGATCGGCGTGCGGGAACTGAAACTTATGAAACCAGATGCGGTTTTGATCAACTGCGCCCGCGGCGGCGTTGTTGACGAGATTGCGCTGGCGGAGGCGCTCAAAGCCGGCAGCATCCATAGCGCCGGGTTGGACGTTTTTGCATCAGAACCGGTTAAAGCCGACAATCCCTGGGTCGAACTAGATAATGTGATTATCACCCCGCATATGGCAGGCCTGACGAAAGAAGCGGCTTCTGGTGTGGCTACCATGGCCGCTGAGGGAGTACTGGCTGTGATCAACGGCGAAAAGTGGCCCCATGTGGCCAATCCAAAGGCATATGATCACCCGCGGTGGAAAGGCGTCAGATAGTTTAAGAACGCCGACAGCGGGAGCGAAACAAGCGACTGGATTAGAGGATTAACGGAGGGGGAGAATGATGGATCAAAGTATAACCGCTAAACAAGGGGAACCCATCCAGAAAAAAACCAACTTTCGCTGGGGCATAATTGTCATGATGTGGGCCGCCATCGCCATCAATTACATCGACCGGACCAATCTTTCGGCGGCGGCGCCTGTTCTCATGAAAGAATTCAATTTTACCACCGTAGAAATGGGCTATATCATGTCCGCCTTTTTCTTTAGCTATACCTTGTTTCAAATTCCCTCCGGCTGGCTGGCCGATCGGCTGGGCCAGCGCCTGGTCATGGCCGGAGCTGTCAGCTGGTGGTCGGGGGCTACCATGCTAATTGCCGCCTGTCAGGGTATCGGCTCCTTTATCGCCTCCCGCGTCCTGCTCGGTATCGGTGAGGCCGGGGCCTACCCCTGCGGCGCAGGCGTGGCGGCCAAGTGGTTTCCCGACAAAGAGAGGGCCCGGGCCACCGTCATCTTTGACAGCGGCAACAAATTCGGCACCGCTTTTGCCATGCCCTTCATCGTCTGGCTGATGGTATCTTATGGCTGGAAAATGCCGTTCATCATCTCCGGTCTGATGGGCTTTGTCTGGGTGGCTGTATGGCTGATGTACTACACCGACCCGGAAAAAAGCCGCTATGCCAATAAAGCCGAAATAGATTATATCCGCAGCGGTCAGCAGGTCAAAGAAGGACTGGGCGACAAAACCCAGCCCCTGAAATGGTACCAACTGCTGCGCTACCGCAATATTCAGGCCATGTGCGTCGGATTTTTCATGTCAAACTATGCCATCTATTTTTATATCACCTGGTTCCCCACCTATTTGGTCAAAGAGCGGGGCATGGCCCTGATCAAGATGGGCTGGGTTGCCATGATCCCGCCGCTGGCGGCCCTGACCGTCGGCCTGATCAGCGCAAGCATCGCCGATTGGTTTTACGCCAGGGGGGTACCCAAGACCAAGGTCAGAAAAATATGTCTGGTCGGCGGGATGCTGACCGCCTCCTCGGTTGGTCTTGCCGGATTCGTTACCACCGATGTCGGGGCAGTGGCCCTTCTGACCTTGTCCTATTGCGGCCTCGCCACCTCGGGACCGGCCCTGTGGACATTGCCAGGTGATGTGGCACCGCGCAATATGACCTCGACGGTGGGGGCATTGCAGAACTGCGTCTCCAACATCGGCGGCGTTCTTGGCCCCATTTTGACCGGCTATATCGTAGCGGCGACCGGATCATTTATTCCGGCGCTAATGCTGACCGGCTGCGCCACCTTGATCGGGGCCCTAAACTACGCTTTTTATCTTGGGGAGATCAAGCACATCGAAGTAGACGGATAATTCGCCGGATGAAAAAACGCCCGCGCTTGCGCGGGCGTTCTTTGTTCGGGCTCGTGCTGCAAGCCGCGGGAAATTAATAACACTTTTTTTCCAGCGAAACAGGAAAAAAACCCCTGCCGATGGAAAAGAAATAGGATGGAATTTGACTAAGGCCTTTGGCCCTTTTTCGGGGCGACAAATAGTGGAGGGATAATATGGACCAAGTGCGGATCAATAAAAAGGGTTTGCAGAAATTTTGTGAGGCCATCCTAGTCCAAGCCGGGGTAGAAGCAGGTGCCGCCAAAACCGTTACCGAGGTAATGCTGTACGCCGATATGCGGGGCGTGGAATCACATGGTATACAATGGCTGCCGATTTACACCAAGCGACTGGTCGCCGGCGGTGTGGCAGCAGGGGTGCAACCGACCCTGGAAACCGACAACAAGGCCGCTGGTGTGGTCAGCGCCAACAACGGTTTCGGCCAGGTTGCGGCGCAAAAGGCAGTCGAGGTGGCGATGGCTAAGGCCCGTGAGTATGGCGTGGCCGCCGTCGGGGTGTCTCACAGCAACCACATCGGGGCGGCTGGCTACTATACCCTCCAAGCAGCCGAGGCCGGCTTTATCAGCATCGTCTGCGGCAACACCACGCCGCTGATGCCGCCCTGGGGGGGCAAGGAGCTCCGGTTGGGCAGCAACCCTCTGTCCATCGGGATTCCGGTCGGCGACCAGTATCCCATCATCATCGACATGGCAACCAGCGCTGGAGCCCGCGGAAAAATTTTCATCGCCGAGAAGAAAGGGGAAAAGATCCCCTGGGGTTGGGCGCTGGACAGCGAAGGCCAGCCGACAGACGACCCGCAGAAAGCCATCAAAGGGTTTTTATTGCCCATGGCCGGCCCGAAAGGCTATGGCTTATCATTGGCCATCGACGTGCTGGGGGGAGTGATGACCGGGTCGCTGTTCGGCAAACACATCCCGCCGCTGTTCGGAAAACCGGAAGTGCCGCAAGACGTAGGTCACTTTATTATTATCATCAACATAGAACACTTTATCGGACGGGAATTCTATAATCGTCAGATCGCCGCCCTGATCGAAGGAATAAAAGAAGTGGATACCCTGCCGTCGGTGGACAAAATATATTTGCCAGGCGAAATTGAATACCTTAAATATCTTGAAAGCGAAAAACTTGGCGTTCCAGTCGAACAAAAGACGCTGAACGAGGTAGAGGCTCTCGGTCGCCAACTGGGGCTCAATCCCGCCGATTATTCCCTGCAAGCCATATAATTCAATATTGTTGAATTCAGGAGGGGCATAGCGTGGACTATAGTGTATCGATCATTTTGGGGATTGTCATCGTGTACATCTTGGGGACCATGGGTATTAGTGTTTGGGCCAGAAAATTTGCCGGGACAACCTCGAAATTTATGGTTGGCAACAAAGACATGGGCATCACCGTCATCGCCGTTCTCCTGATGTCGGAATGGATCGGCACCAGCGCCACGATGGGCACAGCGGAGATTGCTTTCAACAAGGGCATCTCCGCTGCCTGGAACCTGACCGCCCTCTTTGTGGCCATGATTTTGTTTTCGATCATGATGGCCAAGAAGTACCGCGAAACCGGTGAGCATACCATTTCCGGCCTGATTGCCCAGAAGTTTGGCAACCGGGCGGCGAAAATCACCGCTGTTATCATGATTTACGCTATGGGGGTACTGAATGTTCAGCTTTATGTCGGCGGGGCGGCCATCCTCGGCACCATTCTCCATCTGCCGACCAATGTCGCTGTCTGGGCTACAGCTCTTATTTGTATTGTTTATGTAACAGCCGGCGGCATGAAAAGCGTCGCCTATACCAACCTTGTCCACGCAACCTTCAAATATATCGGCATCATCATCACCACCGTATTTGCCCTGCAGCTGAGCGGGGGCCTTTCCACCCTCTCCGCCGAAATGCCGGCTATCTATTTTACGCCGGTAGAAGGAGTCGGTCTGACCCAGATCGTCGCCTGGATGGTAGGCAGTGTCGGCGCTGTATTTTGCACCCAGTATGTCATCCAAGCCATCGGCTCGACCAAGGACGGGGCGACAGCCGTCAAAGCCAGTCTGCTGGCCGGACTGCTGATCATTCCCATCGGCCTCATGGCCTCGGTGATCGGGATTGCAGCCAAATATCTATATCCCAATATCAAGGGCCTTTGGGCCATTCCCTATTTTGCCACCCACATGCACCCGGTACTGGGCGGGATCGTCATCTCGGCCCTGATGGCCACCGTCTTCGGCACAGTGTCGGCCACCACACTGGGGGCCACGGCTCTCATTGTCAGGGACTTCTATACCCCCTGGGCCAAGCCGGACGAGAAAAAGAAACTGATTGCCACCCGGGTGATCGCCGCGATATTCGGCTTGCTGCCGGTTGGATTTGCCCTGTTGACTCCAGAAGTTATCAAGACCCTGTTCTTTGCCCGGGCCCTCAGAACCAGCCTTTCCGTAGTGGTGGTCTGTATGTTTTACTTCCCGTTTTTCGGCAGCAGCCGCGGCGTAACCGCCAGCCTGCTGGCCGCCATTGTCGCCACCACCGCCTGGTTTTTGCTGGGTGATCCCTTTGGCATCGACAATGTCTATATCGCCATCCTGGTGCCGCTGGTCATATTGATCATCGACCGGCTGATGGGGCCTCCTGCTCCTGTCGCCAAAGCCGAGTGACCTATTGCCAGGGCGGCAATCGCTAGCAAACATGCTACTGACGAAAGGACTCAAACATGAAAGTTGCACTAGTGCAGATGCAAGTGGTGGCCGGCGATGTCGACGGCAACCGGCGGCGGGGCGTCGAGCTGACTGCCGAAGCGGCAGCAAACGCCGATATTGTCGTCCTGCCGGAAATATGGACCACCGGCTATTCGCTCAAGAACCTGGCCGAATGGGCCGAAGATACGAGCGGTCCCACCATTACCGCCCTTGCCGATATCGCCCGCCGGACAAAAACGACGGTCATCGCCGGTTCCATTCCCTATAAACAGGGCGGTAGGACCTATAATAGCGTATTTGTCCTTGACGAGAGCGGGAAGGTCATAAGTGACTATCAGAAACTGCATATGTGCAGCATTTTTGGCGAAGAGCGCTTTTTCGCCCCGGGGGAGAGGCGCTCGGTATTTACGGTCGGCGGTGTCAAGGCGGGGGTGGCCATCTGTTATGACCTCCGGTTCCCGGAGCTTTTCCGGGCCCTGGCTAGCGACGGGGCAGAGGTCATTTTCGTTCCTGCCGAATGGCCGGCGGCCAGGCTGAATCACTGGCGGGTACTCAATCAGGCCCGAGCGATAGAAAACCAGGTGTTTATCTGTGCGGTCAACTGTGTCGGCCGGCACCGCGACACCGCATTCAACGGGCATTCCATGGTGGTAGCGCCCAACGGCGATATTCTGGTTGAAGGAGATGAAGAAGAGGGCATTAACTATTGCACAATTGATCTGGCGATGGTCGGCGCTGTGCGCAGCATGCTAAATGCCTGGGACGACCGCCGCCCAGACCTGTTTGGTTGAAAGTCAGGACTTGGCAACAGGTGGGTGACAGCAACCGAAAAATTTACGATGAGGTGATAAAAAATGTTGCAAGCAATTTTGCAAGGAGCCAAAACAATTGAATTCGTCGATATTCCTGTTCCGGAGCCGGGGGAAGGGCAGGTTCTCATCAAGGTACAGCGGATCGGGGTTTGCGGTTCAGACATCCATGTATACCACGGCAAGCACAAGTATGCCACCTTCCCGCTGGTCCAGGGGCATGAAGGAGCCGGCGTCATCGTCAAAACCGGTCCTGCAGTCAAAGACTTCGCCAACGGCGATACAGTGGTATTCCGGCCGCAACAGTTTTGCGGCAAATGTTTGCTCTGCCGCCAGGGCCGGTACAATCTTTGTGGTGAGTATAAAGTCATTGGGGTATTGGGCAGCACTATTGGTATGGCCTCCGAATATTTCCTCGCTGACGCAGCCAAACTCCACAAGCTGCCGACAGGTATGACCGCCGACGAGGGAGCCTTGGTGGAACCAACCGCCGTTGCGGTGCATTCGGTGAAACTGAGCGGAAAAATCGAGGGCAACACCGTGTTGGTTATCGGCGCAGGGCCTATCGGCAATCTGGCAGCCCAGGCCGCCAAAGCGCTGGGTGCCTCCAAGGTCATGATCACCGACATCAACCCTGTCCGGCTGGAATTGGCAGCCAAATGCGGCATCGACTATTGCGTCGACACCAGCAAGGTCGAATTGGACCAAGCGATACTCGACAATTTTGGTCCCGACCGGGCCGGAGTGATCATCGACTGCGCCGCGGTGCCAAAGATCCTCAATCAAGCCATTCACTCGGCCCGCAGGGGAACCAATGTCGTGCTTGTCGGCAATTACTACGACCTGGTGCCGGTAGATCTGGCCATTGTCCAGCGGCGGGAGATCAACCTGATCGGCGTGATGAACTATACGGCCGAAGATTATGAGGATTCCATCCGCTTTATGGCCGAGGGTAAGATCAAAGCCAAGGAGCTCATAAGCGACCATTTTTCCCTCAAAAATTATGATGATGCCTATCGCTATATCGACGAAAATGGCAGCACGGTAATGAAAGTTCTGATTGATGTAAACGAATAACAGGCCAGCCGGAAAAGGGTTTGGCGGGAAAAGAACGCAAAATTCACAAAATCACGCAGGATTTTTCGGGTGTTTGGCTAATATAGGCTAATTAAGGAAACTGCCCAATCTCCTGCTTGCAGGTAATGGTTTGTCCGCATATGTGAACCATTTCCACATATGCGGACGTTTTCACGCTGTTGTTTGGGCGGCTATGCCCAGAGAAAGTTGATATGGGACTAGAAATAACGGGGGTGAATTCCAGGAATCTGGCGGCAAGAAATATCATTAGTCAAGGATGGAGGAATAAATTATGGCAATGACGATGGAAAAAGAAAAGTCATTATTGCAGATCACCGGACAGATGCGCCGGGATATTGTTAAAATGCTGCATAATGTTCAGACAGGGCATCCCGGTGGCTCCCTGTCAGCGGTGGAAATTCTTACGGTGCTTTATTTTAACCAAATGAACGCTACCTGTGACAAGGCCTGCTGCCCCGACCGGGACCGTTTTATCGCGTCCAAGGGTCACTGCGCGCCGGTAATCTACACCACCCTGTGTGAAAAGGGCTATTTCCCCCGCGAGGAACTGTCCAACCTGCGGCAACTCGGCTGCATGCTCCAAGGACATCCGGATATGAAAAAGGTCCCTGGGATCGATATGTCAACAGGTTCGCTGGGTCTGGGTCTTTCAGTCGGTATCGGTATGGCCCTGTCGGCCAACCTGGACAAAAAAGACTATTATACCTATGTGCTTCTTGGTGACGGCGAACTGCAGGAAGGCCAAATTTGGGAAGCGGCGATGGCAGCTCCCCGGTTCGGTTTGAACAAATTGATCGCGATTGTCGATAACAACGGTGTCCAGCTCGACGGCAAAGTGGATGACATCATGCCGCTTGGCAGCATCGCCGACAAATTCAAAGCCTTTGGCTGGAACGTGATCGAAGCTGACGGACACGACCTCCGCGCACTGGATGCGGCCTTTGATCAGGCTAAAACCAATCAGAGCGGACCGACCGTCATTATCGCCAGCACGGTAAAAGGCAAAGGCGTCTCCTTTATGGAAGGCAAAAACGAATGGCATGGCAAGGCCATCAGCGACGACCTGTACGCTAAGGCGATGGCCGAGCTTGGAGGTGGCAAATAATATGAAAGCAATGCGTGAAGCTTATGGTGAGGCCCTGGTGGAACTCGGCAAGGAAAATTCTGATGTAGTGGTACTGGATGCCGACGTTTCTGGCTCAACCCGCACAATTCTATTTAAAAATGCACATCCTGACCGCTTCTTCAATATCGGCATCGCCGAAGGCAACATGGTGTCGATCGCAGCCGGTCTGGCGGCTACCGGAAAAATTCCCTTTGTCAATACATTCGCCCTGTTTTTGGCACTGAGGGCCGGCGACCCCATCCGCAGCCTGATTGCCTACAATAAACTGAATGTCAAAATAGCCGGTGCCTACGGCGGTTTCTCCGATTCCTATGACGGCGCCAGCCATCAGTCGATCGAAGACGTGTCCATCATGCGTTCCCTTCCCAACATGACCGTCATCGTGCCGGCTGACGAGCACGAAACCCGCCAGGCCGTCTTGGCTGCGGCCAAGTTTGACGGTCCGGTTTATCTGCGCCTCAGCCGGGCGGAAGTTCCCCCGGTCTATAAAGCCGACATGGCTTTTGAAATCGGTAAAGCCATCGTCGTCCGTCCTGGCAAGGATGTCACCATTATTGCCTGCGGCTATATGCTGACCAAAGCGCTGGAAGCAGCCGACCTGTTAGCCCAAGACGGAATTCAGGCCGAAGTCATCGACATGCATACCATCAAGCCGATCGACAGCGAGGCCATCATCCGTTCGGTCACCAAGACCGGTGCGGTGGTTACTGTGGAAGAACAAAACATCTATGGCGGATTGGGCTCGGCGGTGGCCGAGGTGCTGGCTGCCAGCCGTCCCGCGCCGCTGGAAATCGTCGGTGTGATGGACAAATTCGGCGAGTCGGGTTCCTATGAAGGACTACTGCAGAAATTCGGTTTGGATAAAACCAGCGTCGCGTCAGCGGCGAAGAAGGTCATCGCTCGGAAATAAGGTCAAGATAGTCATCCAGTCAACAGACTATTTACAGATCGAAAGATAGGTGACAGCCATGAAAGGGCTAGTGAAATACGCAAGAGGGAACGGGAACATGGAAGTCCGGGAGATGCCCGAACCTAACCCGGCTCCCGGACAGATCAAGGTGGAAATCCATGCCGCAGGCATCTGCGGTTCTGATCTGCACATTTACCATGACGACATTGATGGCATACCCATCAATCCCCCGGTGATCACCGGGCACGAATTCGCCGGTGTTGTCACGGCAGTGGGTGAAAACGTCACCCGCTGGAAAATCGGCGATCGTGTCAGCTCTGAGACTGCCTACAGTTTCTGCGGCGACTGCCTGCATTGCCGCACCGGCTTTTACAACCTGTGCAACAACCGTCGGACGCTGGGATACTGGTATAACGGGGCATTCGCCCGTTACACCGTGGTTCCCCAGGAAAGAGTTCACCGTCTGCCGGAAAATGTTGATTTCCTGGCCGGGGCGCTGAGCGAGCCGCTGGCCTGTGTGACCCATGCGGTGATGGAACTCACCCGGATTGAAGCCGGTGACGTTGTTTTGGTAACCGGCCCGGGGGCTATCGGTCTGCTGGCGCTGCAGGTGGCTAAGGCGCAGGGGGCGACAGTTGTCGTCGCCGGTACAGGCGTCGACCATGAGCGGCTGGAAATGGCCAAAAAGCTTGGTGCCGACTATACCATCGATATTACCAAAGAGGATATTGCCGGCCTGATCGCCAAGCTAACCGGCGGCCGGGGCGCCGACGTCCTTTTGGAATGTTCCGGATCGCCGAAAGCGGTTGATTCCGGAATTATGTTGACCCGCAAGGCTGGGCAGTACACCCAGATTGGGTTGTTCGGCAAACCGCTGCAGGTCGATTTTGAAAAAATCTGCTACCGGGAAATCAAAGTCACCGGCTCGCTAGGTTCGACCTGGACTTCCTGGGAAAAGGCCATGCAGCTCATGAGCATGGGCAAGGTCGACACCAAAATCCTGGCTTCAGATGTATTTCCGATTACCGAGTGGGAGAAAGCCTTTGAAAAGTTCGAAAAGAAAGAGGGCTTCAAGCTGATTTTGACTCCGGTCTAAGTCATCAAGCCAAGCCACCCTGGCGTAAAGGTCAGGGTGGCTTTTTTTGCGTAAATTCCCTGCTGATTCGATTGGAAGGCAGGGAATGGCTTGGCAAAAGGCGAAAAGATATAAATGAATGGAATATTTCCCCTGCGGCCGGTAGATATTCTTAAAGATCCCGTGCGTGAGCGAACCGGTTTTTTAGTTGTGTGTATTGCGCGGGGTATAATAATGGCAGCAATCGGCTTTTCAGTGAAAGAAAATACTGGATTGCACCATCCAGGCGGCGAAAAGGCAGCATAGCCGTACAGTCGCCTGAGGGATAAAGCAGACGCAACCCGATAGGGTCTGAGCGCCCGGTTGTGATGTTGCAATCATTCACCCGATAATTTTACCAGAAGAATAAAGGAGGATCATATGGCTACTATTTCGGAAAAAATCGACCTATTGAAACAAATGCAAGAAAAAGTTATCCTGGGCGGCGGGGCAAAGCGGATCGACAAACAGCACGCCAGCGGTAAACTCACCGCACGCGAGCGGATCGAAAAACTCCTTGATCCGGGAACCTTCGTCGAACTCGAC
>JARLHX010000089.1 GCA_031292035.1 Negativicutes bacterium
GTGCTGGCGCTGTTGTGATCAGAGGACAATGTTTCGCTTATGACCCCAGTCGCTCATCTTGCTGAAGGCCTTGACCTCCCAATGGTCGTCATCGATGACCAGACCGCCCCAACCCATCTCGAAGTTGAACCCCGACGGGCTCTGGGCGTAGAAAGAAAAGGTCTGGTCGTTCGGGTGGTGCCCCAGCTCAAGGATGATGGGGATACCCGCTTTTATGCAGCGGTCGTAGGCAAGGCCAACATCGTCCATCCGCTCAACCTGGACCATGAAATGGTTAAGTACCTTGGGCATCGGCGCCTGAGCAGTGGCGATCGAATGATGACGCCCCGTGGCGGTATGAAAGAACGTGGCGTCAACTACGATGCCGGGCTTGAGCTCTTCGCGGATGTAATCGCTGACTCGCAGATTCAGCACATCCTTGTAGAATTTCACGGTCTCAGGACCATTTTTGGCGAATGGCAGGATGTGCCCAATACCCAGGTCGCCCGTGACAAAACCACCTTTGAGCACCTTTGACCGAAACACATCGTTCAACCCAGCCTCGGCGTGGCCGAAGAAAAACTCATGGGCAAAGCCATTCGGGTCCTGGCAGCTGTAAGCTTTTTCAACCATTCGACGGCGCAAGAGTTCTTCGGACAGCTGCTCGACCTGAATGCCCTTTTCCCCTAGCGCGACAACGTACTCATCCAATTGCTGTTCAGTGCGAAACTGCCAACCGGCAACCAGGATGTCGTCGATGGGATTTTTTTCGAGAAAGATGCGTTGGCAGTATTCGTCCATGCGCAGGCTCATGCTCTGCTCATCACGCTGACTGACTTGCATACCGATAATTTCGGTCGCCAGCCATTGCCACTGATCGAGGTCGCTGACGCCAAAACCGACGTAGGCTAATGAGTGAATTTCTGCCAATTTGTCTGCCCCCTTTGTTGTTTTTGTATGACTGCAATTCCTGAAGAGCTCGAGGAAAAACAGACTCAAGGAGACAAAAGCAAGCGCAATGCCAACTATTAAAACAGATCGAAATTTAAAAAATTAAGTATATAATTCAATGTGTTAATAAAATTCTTCCTAAGAAAATCCTCGCCTTTGCAAGCCACGTGGCAAGCAGCCGCCATTGCGAATTTTCGATAACCTTAGAATTTTGATACGAAATTTTCGTACATTTCCAATCCGTGCCCCCCATACCCTCTCTGGCGAAAAATCTCGGCGTTGTACCGAACAGGCTGAGCAGGCAAGATCGAGGCAGGTTTTGCGCTTTGGGAGACCTTTGGTACAGATTTGGCTTCAGCTTCAGATTCGAATAATGACAATAATGACGGCAGGCCAATGACATGAACCCTGAAGAGATAGGCGCAGGCCAAAGCGATCTTCACTATCGCAATCAGCACGGCATCAACATCATCACTGACCTGCGTTTTCCAGACATGCAGGACCTGGCTGACCGCCTCTATTTCAATCCGAAAGAAGGACGCATCTGGCTCGGCGAAAAACGCATGATGCTGATGCACGTCGAAGCCTTTGGGGCGATGCGCCAAGAGTTGCTGGAAAGTAACGGCGTCGAGTTCACCCGAGGCTTGTTTACCCGAATCGGTTATCTGACGGGGTTGCGCGACGCAGATCTAGCCATCCAGGTACGCGGTACTGGCAGTGAACTGGAAATCCTTGCGGCCGGAGGTCAGTTGCATGCGCTTTCCGGGATCGTCGAGGTTTCACCGATCTGCATCGAGTTCGATCAGGTAAAAGGCCATTTCTATGGCGAGTTCACCTGGAAGCACTCGGTTGAAAGCGAAGTGCATATCGCTGCCAACAAGATCAGTACCGACCCTATCTGCTGGATGGAGGTGGGCTACAGCTCCGGCTTCATGACACGTTTGATGGGCCGAAGATTTCTGGTGCGGGAAGTGGAGTGTCAGGCGTGCGGCCAGGAGCACTGTCGTGTAATCGCTAAGCCCGTGGAGGCCTGGGACGATGCCGAGCAAGACCTCAAATATTTCCAGCCCCGAGCGACCGACCACCGAAGGATGGTACCTGTCTCGCCATCAAAACTCCGAGCAACCGCTCCCCAGCCCGCACCATTTGGTCTGGAGGATCTCACCAGCGCTGCCGACGGCCTTGATCGTCCTGTTGGCGGTTCGGCCGCTTATCACTCCGCGCTACACAAGATCCTGCGCGTCGCAGGCACCAACGCGACGGTACTGTTTCTCGGGGAAAGTGGTGTAGGCAAGACGATGTTCGCCCATTAGGTGCATGCCAACAGCCAGCGCGCCACAACGCCCTTTATCGAAATCAACTGTGCTGCGATTCCTGAACAGCTTATCGAATCCGAATTGTTCGGCGTTCAGCGCGGTGCCTATTCAGGCGCCACCGAAGCGCGTCCAGGCCGCTTCGAAATTGCACACGGCGGGACCATTTTTCTCGACGAGGTTGCGACCCTCAGCATGACCGCGCAAGGCAAGTTGTTGCGCGTACTGCA
>JARLHX010000090.1 GCA_031292035.1 Negativicutes bacterium
TCTTATGCCCGCCGATAAGACAGCGCCCATGTTGAGCGTCATAGCGAACTTGAAACGCTTCGGGCGTCATGCCTCGTCGCTGGCGTTTCAACTTTTTCTTCATCTCTCGCTCGGCGGCACCCTTACGCCAGATTTTCAATTGACCGATTAAACTGCCTGATTGTCGCGGCATTGTGTTTTTGTATCTCCCTGAAAATAATATATCATGGCTTCCATCAGAAGTCAAGGGACCCCGCGAAAACGGCGTAACGAGTATTAAGAAACCATAACATGGGGGTGTAGTCAAGCCTAGCCGAGCCAGCCATGCCTTGGGGTTTTTGAATTTCAAAATAGATTTCAAAAGGGACCCCTACGCGCTGGCCCCGTACGCCTCGTGCCACGACACGGCGCATGCCAAACTGGCAATGATTTGCTAACTCGTTGATTCGATTGGAGTTGTGGGGTGTTTGATAGAGCGAAATTCAGTGCCACACCAGCAGCGAGAGCAGCAACAGCGCCGCCATCACGCAAGCCGTTCTGAATACAACGGTTAGCAGCCAGCACATCCCAGCCTCCCCACTATTCCAAAATACTGATTGTGGTAAACGCTCTACATAACATACGGACTTAGTCCGCAAATATTATCAGACATAACTTCTATGCCCTGTCGCCGACCGCTGACACCTCAAAAAGTCGCTGAGCAACGACACAAACTGTGGCATTTGCGCCACAAATACAGAAAATGGAACGCAATTCTGATTTTCATATGTCGAAATGTCGACACTCGATGATTTGTTCTGCCCAAATATCGTCACTACCGTCATCGCCCGCCTATGTAATATTTCCCTGTATCCAGCCGAGGAGCCCATCCAGTCCCAGCAACGCAGCAGCATTCTCGATGCCGCCTATCATCTGATTGCACCTCGCATGCACTAAGCCTCGCTCTTGCCCAGTCACGTGATTGTGCTCTCGATGCGTCGTATTGTCATCTGCCAGAGGCTGGCCACAGAAGGCGCAGAGCCCATCTTGCGCTTCAAACCGCGCATCGTAGCCAATCTTCTTATTTCGAGACCGACGCTGGGATGTGCTCTTACAGTCTGCACATATCATCAGCGGCGTGCCGTCTTTATGTTTCGCGCCTGACGCAGTCAAGCGCCGAGGGCTATGCAAACACTTGGCCCACATCACATCCTCCTAAATATGCCTGCAACTCTTCGGTGTAAATGAGCCGCAGGTCTGACATCTCCCCATCAA
>JARLHX010000091.1 GCA_031292035.1 Negativicutes bacterium
ATTTTTTGTCTTGTGCGGCCCGGCCAATGGCCCGAATTTCGCTTCCCCCTCTCTCTGGAATCAGGCCACATCGGTCATTTTTCGAAATTCTTTGGCCACCGATTTGACGCGCCCACAATTCGACCTAGGTTTCGAAAGCGTGGGTGGACGAGTGTCGCGATCTTGGGATTGCGAGTGCAGCGTCATTCCGCCGGATGAAAGTCGAAATGAGTTTGGGGTGCAGGGGTGTTTCGTGGTCGTCGCGGTGTAGCAACGATTGAGCGAACGTCTCAGGTGATAGCGGGCTGGCTTCCTGGTGCGGAATACGGGCCGTATGTGTTGATTGAGAGGGAAACGATGAACAAGTTCATGAACAGCGTTAAGAATTTTTTGGTTTCGGAAGATGGTCCTACCGCCGTTGAATACGCGGTGATGCTCGCCCTGATCATCGTCGTCTGTATCGCGACGGTCACGACGATCGGTACCAAGGCCAATGCCAAGTTCCAAGCCGCCGCTGCGGTTCTGTGATTCGGGTCTGTCTTCGGACATTCCATTGCCGCAGCCCGGTCCACTTTTGTGTGACCGGGTTGCTGTCTTCATTTCGATTACCTTTGAACTTCGTCTCTGACAAATGGATCGCCGTTATGTTTCCCGTTTGGCTTGATTTGTCCAGTAGCCAGCTTCTCCAGTGGGCCAGTGCCGCGTTTGTGGTGCTTGTCTGCCTGGCGAACCTGGCCGCCGGACAACAACGCGGATGCTGAAACCGTCACGAATGGGGGCTTGAGCGGGATGCTCAATGAACGCCCTCCCCTCAACTCATTCACGAAAGGTTGACTGATATGGACTGGCTACAGGTCTTGATGACTCATTGGGACATCACGCTCGTCTCGGCCGTTCTGATTTTTGCCGCTTACATCGACGGAAAACAGCTCAAGGTGCCCAACTGGATCACCTTCCCGATGGTCCTGACCGGCCTCGCCTATCATACGCTCGCCAGTGGTTGGAACGGTTGCAGTGCCAGCCTGATGGGAATCGGCTGCGGACTGCTCTGCCTGCTTCCTCTCTACTCGATCGGCGGCATGGGGGCCGGAGACGTCAAACTGATGGCCGGGATCGGTGCCTGGCTGGGAGCGGCCACCACCTGGAATTCGTTCCTGGTGACGGTGGTTGTCGGAGCCCTGATGGCGGTGGTGATGGTTCTCTGGACGGGAAAGATCCAGCACCATGTGACTCAGTTCTTCCACATCGCCTTTGAAATCGTCACGATTCGCGATCCCAAGAAGCTGTTCGAGATCGCCAAGGAACGTAAACCGACGATGCATCTGCTGCCCTACGGCATTCCCATCTGCGTCGGATCGATCATGTACTTTGCTTACGCTGTCAGCAACGGCTTGATCTAATCACAAAAAATTCTGAAAACGGCCCGCAGGTTTTTCTTGCGGGCCGGTTTATTTTTTAAATTTAAAAAAATACGCGGCTGTAGTACCCTAAAAATAAAAAAATTAAATAAGTTTTC
>JARLHX010000092.1 GCA_031292035.1 Negativicutes bacterium
GTTCTCGCAAAAGATGGTTAATCCTTTTTGCGACAGGATTTTTTGCAGTTGATGGCAAATACCGTTGGAAAGTAATGTGTTGTGGAAATAATGCCTGGCTGGCGATACGAGCCTGAGGGAGGTCGCGATGAAGCGGATCAATAGATGGTATGTGACCTTGGTGCTGTCGCTGCTGTCGGCGTCAACAGCGCTGTATCTGGTGCATTATATTATTTTTCGCGACGCCCAGCATATCCTGAGTTTCTTACTGGAGGACATCGGTTTCGTGCCGCTCCAGGTGCTGTTGCTTACTCTTATTATTGATCGATTGCTCAATGAGCGGGAGAAAAAATCGACCATCAGCAGGCTCAATATGGTGGTGGGAGCTTTTTTTAACGAGGTGGGAACAGAGCTTTTGGCCAAGCTTCCGGTCTTTGACACAAGTCCGGAGAAGATAGCCCCCCATCTATTGGTGGACGGTCGCTGGAACAATAAGCAGTTTTTGAAAAGTCGCCAATTTATCAGCAGACATGGTTTTGAGGTGGACAGCCGAAAGGGCGACTTGAAGGCCCTGCAGGCTTTTATCACCCATCGCAAGAGTTTTCTTCTGCGGGTGCTGGAAAACCCGTCGCTGACTGAATACGAGTCCTTTACCAGTATGCTGCTGGCGGTCTTTCATTTGAGCGACGAATTATCCCGGCGGACGAAGGTGGACGATCTGCCTGCCGACGACTATGATCACTTGTCGCTGGATATCGAACGGGCCTATCGCGCCCTCTTGTATGAGTGGCTGCGTTATATGAACCACCTGAAGCATGATTATCCTTACCTTTTCTCGCTGGCGGTGCGAACCAATCCGTTTGATCCCAATGCCTCGGTGGTTATCAAGGGTGATTATAAATAACCGGATAGGGCTAAACCGCGCGGGCTGCGCGGTTTTTTTGCGCTGTGTCGCTCTGTCATCGAATTGTCATACTTTGCCAATATACTGAGGGCAAGCAGGAGGGGAGAGGAAACGGATGAAAAAAATCACAGCAATGTTTTTGTTGGTGTTCCTTTTGGTGGGGCTGAATAGCTATGCCTTTGCCTGGGCCCCGAAGGATCAGGGGCAACCGGACGTCTTCAGGCCCGGTGATATCAGGGGGTATTTTATATGGCACGACGAAGTCGGGATGCATTTATGGACCTCAACCCGCGGGACAAGGCATGTGTTCAGCGGGGTCATCCGCACTAACGGCGCCTTTGTCGACGCGTACGGCAAGCGGCCAGAGGGAGAACCTCTTTTCCAAGTCGCCCGCGGTCAGGACACCCTTACCTTTCGTTTGGAGACGGAAGGTGGCGCAGAAGGCGTAAATTTCCGGATCGACGGCGGCAGTTGGGCTAATTTTGACCTGTTTATTGATGGGCGCCGGATTGATCCGGACGAGATATTTATCGGCGACCGAAGCTTCCACCCCAGGCGCAGTGACTTTACCCTATTTCGCTAGAATCGACAGGGAAAAGAGTCTCCAAGGGAGACTCTTTTATTGTGCGCTGACACTTGGCTCATTGTTTTTCGGTTAAAATATAGTTTGTCAGCGGTAAAAGTCACCTTGTTGGCAGGAAATGGTCGCGATTCTCCCGAAATGGTCTCATATAGACCTTTTTTCGACATGAATCGGGCTGGTGGGAAGGTTGAAATGGGTAAAAAGCAGGAACGCAGATGGACAGACAAGCGAATCAGTTTTTGGCGGAGAACGGCGGTTGTATTTAAAACCGCTCCTTTTGCCATTTTGGTGCTGGCTTCTGGCGTATTTGCCCTGCGGGAGACGCTGCTGACTCCTCAGATGATCGGTACTCTCAGCCTTGCGTCCTATATTCTGGCCTTTGTCGGCATGGCCATCAGTGCCGGTTTCAATCGCAGCCCGCTGTTTTTTATTTTGCTGCTGCTGGTGCTCAGTCAACTGGCTTTTTCGGTGCCTATGGCCGGGGCTTTAGATTCACAAAGTTATTTTGGCGTGATTTATTATTTTTCCAGTCTGCTGCTGCCGCTCAATATTTTGCTGTTTTGCCTGCTGAAGGACCGCGGCACCTTTACCTTGCAGGGGAGACGGCGGCTGGGCTTTATCTTTGTCCAGCTGCTGATGGTGGCGGTGGTGATCATTTCCCAGGATAAAGAGATTCTGGCCTATATCGGCCAGGAACTGGTCTCGCCGGCTTTTTCCCTTGATACGCCGATACCGGCCAAAGCGCTGGCGGTGATTGTCGCCGGATTGTTGTTTCTTTTTGTGCGGCAGATGCGCCGGGTATCGCCGGTAGATAACGCCTGTTTTCACAGTCTGCTGGCCCTGATGCTGGCTTTCCATTATAAAGTATTGGCGCTGCCGCTGTTTTACGCCACTACGGCTGCCATGCTGACGGTGGCGGCCATCAAGGATTCCTATGCTATTGCTTATCTTGACGAATTAACCGGATTGCCTTCCCGCCGCTCGCTGCAGGAGGAACTGGCAAAATTGGGCCCAAAATATACTGTGGCGATGGTGGACATCGATTTTTTCAAGAAGATTAATGATCGCTACGGACATGACGTCGGCGATGATGTTCTTCGGTTTATTGCCGCGCTGCTCGGTCGCGATGTGCCCTGCGAGGGCAAAGCTTTTCGCTATGGCGGCGAGGAATTCATCCTCCTCTTTCCCGAAAAAGAGGCTGATGAGGTCGAGCCGTGCCTGGAGGAACTGCGTCAGAATATTGCCAGGCGACCGTTTGTTTTGCGCAGCAAGGGCAAGGATGGCGAAAAGCAGTTGTCGGTTACGGTGAGTGTGGGGTTTGCCCAGCGGCTGCCCCGGCACGAAAAACCGGAAGAGGTCATCAAGGCGGCGGATGTGGCCTTGTACCGGGCCAAGGAGAGCGGGCGAAATTGTATTGCCGGCTGATACAGGATCAAGTAGATGGCAGAAAGAGGGCGGGCAGGGGCTGCATGAAAGTGGAAAGCCGTTTCGCAGGGAATGGCTTTTTTGTTTGTTAGTCCATTATCCGCGGTTTGGTGGGGTCACATTTCGGCATTTTGATTTCCGTTACCTGGGCCAGCTTGGTCAGAAAATAACACTCCTCCCGCAGCATATGGTCGGGTATCAGCGGTGTCAGTGTCCCCAGAGCCATCTTCCTATTGAGCAGGTTCAGCAATTTACAGAGAAAGTCGTCAAAATTTAGAATTTCTTTTTCTACCTGGAAGTGATAGCGGGTCAGGGCGGGGAACCGTTCTTCAGCGGTGCGCAGATAGCCTTTCAGCTCGACGGCTTTCAGGTACAGTTCCTTGAAGTCGTGGACAAAGCATTCGCTGGTTTCCTTTAGCTTGCTTTCGGCAGGGTCGACGCGAGCCGCCAGAGTCTCGGAATGAAGAACCGCGTCCGATACCCACAGCAGATGATGGTGGATCGGATGGGCTAGAACCGGTATTTCTTTGGCCAGTAGGCATTCCAGTACCCTGAGGTATTCCTCCAGTTCGTTGAGCATGTGGTTGAAGAAGGTCGGCGGCAAGGAGGTGCTGATTTCACCGACCAGATGGCGGCGGAGCAGTTCCAGTTTGAAACAGCGGAGTTCTTTGGTTGTTTCAAAGGCGGTGCCGGTAATTTCCCGAAGCCGTTCCGAGGAGCCACTTTCCCGGGCTTCGCACAGCAGCTGGTCGAGGTGCTGTATGAAGCGACTGGCCTCCTTGATGGGCTGGTGTTCCACCGGCGACAGGGAATGGAAGACGAAACGCGCGTGATCGCCGAGAATCTGAAGCCAGAAGCGATGTTCAAACAACGCGCTTTGCTCGTATTTTGCCAGGCTCAATGTTGGTATCCTCCTTTAAAATTTTGGTGTATTTTATGTAAATATGGTGGCGGTTGTGCGACCTTTTTTTGTCGATAAGCGGGCGAAGGGGGATTGTAATAAAAGGAATAGAAGGGCGGCGCTGGAATATATAAGAAAGAAAAACAATTCCAGGAGGGGTAGCGATGGTCTGGGTGGGTGGCCTTATTGTATTAGCGACATTTGTGGCGATTGTTAAACGGTATGAAACCAGGATGGTGCTATTTTTATCCGGCTTGTTGATGTCGATTTTGGCGATGAAGCCGGCGGCGGCGATTGATGAATTCAGCGCGGCCATGATCAACAGCGGCTTGGTGCCGGTGATTTGCACGGTGATGGGGTTTGCCTTTGTGATGAAGCAGACTAAATGCGACTCTCATCTGGTGCATCTTTTGGCCGGTTTTCTCACCAGGTTCCGGCCCATCCTCATCCCCGGTACGGTGCTGGTGACATTTGCCATTAATATTGCTCTGCCCAGCGCGGCGGGGTGCGCGGCGGCGGTGGGGGCCATCCTCATTCCGACGCTGATGAGTGCCGGGGTTCATCCGGCCATTGCGGCCTGCGCCGTGCTTGCCGGCACTTGGGGCAGTGTGTTTAACCCTGGCAATGCCCATAACCCGTTTATCGCTAAACTGGCCGGTATCAGCGATCCGATGGTGGTTATTCAGGGCCACACGGTGGCGGCGCTGGCAGCGGCGGCGGTGGTGGCGACGGCCCTTACCATTGTGGCTATGGTTCGCAAGGAGGACCGGGGTCATGAGACGGAAGTGGTCGACGGCGCGAGTAGCAGCGAGTTTAAGGTCGATTTTCTCAAAGCCATTGTACCGGTGGTGCCGCTTCTGCTGTTGGTGCTGGGCAGCCAGAAGATCAAGCTGCTGCCCTGGGAAGTGACGGTGCCCCAGGCCATGATTTTCGGGGTTATTCTCGGCTTTGTGGTGACATTGAAGAAGCCGCAGGACATTTCTAAGCAGTTTTTCGCCGGGATGGGCGACGCCTATGGCAGTGTCATCGGGATCATTATTGCCGCCGCGGTGTTTACCAAGGGGATGGCCCTGATCGGTCTCACCGGGGCTTTAATCGATGTGATGAAGCATTCCGAGCAGATCGCCAAGGTGGCGGCGACTTTCGGTCCCTTTGTGGTGGCGGTGCTGTCCGGTTCGGGCGACGCGTCGACGCTGGCCTTCAACGGAGCGATCACCCCTTATGCCAAACAGTTTGGCTATGAGATCACCCAGATGGGATCGGAGGCCTTTTTGAGCGGGGCCTTGGGGCGGTCGATGTCGCCGGTGGCCGGAGCCACCATCGTCTGCGCAACATTGGCCGGGGTCAATCCGGTGGAGATCGCCAAACGCAACGCTCCGGGGATGATTGTCGCCGCTGTGGTGACGATGTTTATTCTGCTGTAATCGCTGTAATAATTAGGAGGATGATCAAGATGGATCAAAAAATTATTGAACAGGCAAAAAATCTCGCCGCCAAGACGGTAGGCTACCGGCGCGACTTTCACCGTCACGCCGAAGCCGCCTGGACCGAGTTCCGCACCGCGGCGGCGGTGGCTGACGTATTGACCGGACTGGGCTGGCAGGTAACGGCGGGGGATGAGGTCATCGCCGCTGAAGCTATGATGGGTGTGCCTTCGGCCAAGGACCTGGAGGCCCATATGGAGCGGGCGCTGGCCCAGGGTGCCAACCCGGTGTGGGTGGAGAAGATGCGCGGCGGCAAGACCGGTGTGGTGGGCGTGATGAAATTTGCCAAACCCGGCCCGACGGTGGCTCTGCGCTTTGACATGGACGCCAACGATGTGGGCGAAACCCAGGAAGAGAGCCATCGGCCTTTCCGCGAGGGCTTTGCTTCGGTCAATAAGGGGACGATGCACGCCTGCGGCCATGACGGCCATACCGCTTTCGGCCTGGCGGTGGCCGAGATCCTGGCCGGACTGAAAGACGAGCTGTCCGGCACCGTCAAGCTGGTTTTCCAGCCGGCTGAAGAAGGGGTGCGGGGCGCCAAGGCCATGGTGGTCAAGGGTGTTGTCGATGATGTCGACACCATTTTGGGGATGCACTTTGGGGTACAACTACGCAAGACCGGGCAGATGGCCTGCCGGACTGAGGGCTTTTTGGCCACTACCAAGCTGGACGCTGAGTTTGCCGGGATCCCGGCCCATGCCGGCATGGCGCCGGAGGAAGGCCGCAACGCCCTTTTGGCTGCTGCGTCGGCGACTCTCAATCTGCACGCCATTTCCCGCCACGGAGCAGGGGCGTCCCGGGTCAATGTCGGGGTGCTGCAGGCCGGTTCGGGCCGCAATGTCGTTCCTGCCAACGCCCTTTTAAAACTGGAGACCAGGGGAGCGACGAGCGTCATCAATGAATTTATGTACGGCGAGGCCATGCGGATTATCAAGGCTGCCGCCGCGATGTATGATGTGAAACTCACTGTGACTGAAATGGGCGGAGCGGCCGGCTGTGAGAGCGACCCTGAATTGGTGGAGCGGGTCCGGCAGGTGGCTGAGCGTACCGGACTGTTTTCCCAGATCCTGCCGAACGGCAATATCGGCGGCAGTGAAGACTGCACCTATTTGATGGAGCGGGTCCAGCAGCGGGGCGGCACGGCAGGCTATATCCTGGTGGGCACCGAGCTGGCAGCCGGACATCACGACTTCCGTTTTGATTTCAATGAAGACGCGCTACCACTTGCGGCAGGGCTCTTGGCCTGTGCGGCTGTCGATCTTTTGCATAAACCGCTGACAAAAGGGAAATGACATAGGAATAAACCAGGCGGGAAGGAGGCCGGGCGATGAACCTGTTGAATCGACCACTTGCTGAGGTGTACAAGCAGCTGGGCTGCGGCGAGGCCGGGCTGACAGCGGCTGAGGCGGCAAGACGGCTTGCGGTTTACGGCCGCAATGTGCTGGGCCAGCAGGAGACCGCCGGCGCCATTGTCGCTTTTCTCCGGCTCTTTTTGAACCCGCTGGTGGCTATTTTGCTGATCTCGGCGGTTATGTCCTATTTCCTGGGTGAGGTGAATGGGGCGCTGATCATCGCTGTGCTGGTGGTGGTGAGTGTGGTTTTTCAGTTTTACCATGAGCACCGCAGTGGTGCGGCCGCCGCGGCTCTAAGGCAAAGGGTGGCGGTGCACGCCACCGCCCTGCGCGATGGTGCGAAACAGGAGATTCCCATCGAGGAAATCGTGCCAGGGGATATCATCTATCTCACTGCCGGCGATATTGTTCCCGGCGACGCCCGGATCATCAGCGTCAAAGACCTCTATGTCAACCAGGCATCCCTGACCGGTGAATCCTTCCCGGCGGAAAAGGCGGCCGACCCTGCCGCCCGAGACGAAGCCGGACTGACCGAGATGACCCAGGCGGTGTTCATGGGGTCCAATGTTACCAGTGGCCTTGCGACGGCGATGGTGACAACCACCGGCCGGGAAACCGAGATCGGCAAGATCGCCAACACCCTGGCCCTGACCCCGCCGGAAACCGAATTCCAGCGCGGCATCCGGGAATTCAGCCTGATGCTGATGAAGGTCATCATTGTACTGGTGCTGGTGATTTTCTTCATCAACGCCTTTCAAAAACACAATCTATTCGAATCCTTTCTCTTCGCTTTGGCCATATCGGTGGGCATCACTCCTGAACTTTTGCCGATGATCATGACCATCAACCTGGCTAACGGCGCGGTGGCCATGTCTCGTAAAGGAGTCATCGTCAAATGGCTGTTTGCCATCCAGAATTTCGGCAGTATGGATGTGCTTTGCTCAGATAAGACCGGCACGCTTACTGAAGGCGAATTCCGGTTGGTCAGCTTCACCGACTATAATGGCACGGAAAGCCCGTTTTTTTGGCACGCCTATCTCAACAGTACCCTGCAGGGGGGGATGAAGAACCCGCTCGATCTGGCTGTTACTGCCTTTCGAAAGCCGGAAGAGGCTGCCGCCTATACCAAGGTGGACGAGATACCCTTTGACTTCGTCCGGCGGATGCTGTCGGTGGTGGTCGAAGGCAAGGGCGAGCGGCTGCTGATTACCAAGGGTGCGCCGGAAAGCCTATTGACCAGATGCAGCCGCTATCTGGACGGAGGCGATATCAAACCGCTGACGGCCGAGGGTCTGAAAATCATCCAGGATCGCTTTGCCGCCGACAGCGAAAAAGGCAACCGGGTGATTGCCATGGCCTATAAGCCGGTGGACGCCAAGCAAGATAAATTTGCGTTAGCAGACGAAACCGATTTGATTTTCAGTGGGTTGCTGGCCTTTTTCGACCCGCCCCGGGCCTCGGCTGGCGAGACCATCGCCGCCCTTAATGGCCTCGGCGTCCAGATCAAAATCCTCACCGGCGATAATGAGATCGTCGCCCGGAAGGTGTGTGCAGAGGTGGGCATCCCGGTGGACCGGGTGCTGACAGGCACCGATATGGACAGGCTGTCCGATGAGGCGCTGAGCCGCGTCATTGACACCACCGCGGTCTTCGCCAGGCTCAATCCGGTGCAGAAGAACCGCATCATCTATCTCCTCAAACGCAAGGGACATGTGGTCGGCTATATCGGCGACGGCATCAACGACGCCCCTTCGCTCAGGGCCGCCGATGTGGGCATTTCGGTCAACAACGCGGTGGATGTCGCCAAGGAATCGGCGTCGATCATCCTGCTGGAAAAAAGCCTGGTTGCCCTAAAGGACGGTGTGGTGGAAGGGCGGCGAACCTTTGCCAACACCATGAAATATATCATGATGGGGACCAGCTCCAATTTTGGCAATATGTTCAGTATGTCGTTCGCGTCGCTGATGGTGCCCTTTTTGCCGATGCTGCCGGTCCAGATTCTGCTCAACAACCTGCTGTACGACTTTTCCCAGGTCAGCATACCCACCGACGCGGTAGATGACGACTACATCAAACGGCCGCGCCGCTGGGATATCAAGTTTATCCGCCATTTCATGCTGATATTCGGTCCGGTGAGCTCACTGTTTGACCTCTTAACCTTCGGCCTGCTGCTCTATGTCTTCAAGGCTGACCAGGGACTGTTTCAAACCGGCTGGTTTGTTGAGTCGCTGGCCACCCAGGTGCTGGTCATTCATATCATCCGTTCGCGCTATAGTCCGCTGAAAAGCCATGCCAGCAAATGGTTGACCCTGACCACCACCGGTTGCGCCGTTCTTGGACTCATCATCCCGTATACGGCCCTGGGGACCTTCTTCGGCTTTGTGCCGCTACCACTGCCTTATTTGGCGGCCATCGCCGGGCTGGTGGCTCTGTATCTTTTACTGGTGGAGCAGGTAAAACGCTGGTTTTTCGTCAAATACGGCTGGTAGGCTGGGAACGTCCGGTGGCCTGGGTATGGGCGTCGGGTTAGTCTTTAGCCGTGGCGGCCTTGAGCATAAACAAGAAATGTTATCTCATTAATTGATAGGAGGAATAAAAATGATCCGTGATCTTGTTTTACGTAATCGCTCTTACCGTCGTTTCTTTGAGGAACACGTCATTTCCCGCGAAACTCTGCTCGAATTGGTGGACCTTGGCCGCTTGACGCCCTCCGGTGGCAATAAACAGCCGCTGAAATACATTCTTTCTTGTGATAAAGCCAAGAATGCCCGGATCTTCCCTACCCTGCTCTGGGCGGGATATCTGGCCGACTGGCCGGGCCCTGTGGAGGGTGAACGGCCTTCAGCCTATGTGATCGTCCTCCAGGACAAGAATATCGGAGCCAGTATGGTCGATCACGGCATTTCCTGCCAGAGCATGCTGCTGGGCGCTGTCGAACAGGGCTTGGGCGGCTGCATGCTGAACAATGTCAAGCGCGAAGAGTTGAAAAAAGAACTGAACATTCCCGACCATCTGGATATTCTCCTGGTCGTCGCCCTGGGCAAGCCGAAAGAAACGGTGGTCCTTGACGAAGTCGCCGCCGGGGCGGATATTAAATACTGGCGGGATGGCGACAAGGTTCATCATGTACCTAAACGAAAACTGGCTGATGTTATTGTGGATCTATAAACAAAAACACCTGCCGCAATTTTTGCTTCCGGTGAATTATAAGCCCCTTTTGTCTGTTGACAAAAGGGGCTTTGCTTTATGGTGGAGGGGCGTCTTTTTGGAGGGCAGGAACACGCGGAAATATTTAACATAATAAATAGACATTTATTAATGGAACAAATTGGATCACTCTAAAGTATTGACTAGCTTACAACCTAGATGTTAACATAAGGTTGTAAGTTAAAAAGGGCTCCGGGAGGGATACGTATGAAGATTGCGTTGATCGGGCTCGGTACTACCGGTAAGATTGTGGCCGAATATTTGTTAAAACAACAGACCCTTTCTATGGTGCTCTGCCGGCGGGGCAGCCCCAATGAAGGCAAAGACCTGGGAGAGATACTACATAGGCCGGCTACCGGTATGCTCGTCGAATCGGTGGAAGAGCTGGGGGCAAAGCTCGGGCGGTATAAACCCGATGTACTGATCGATTTCTCCCACCCCGCCTTCCTGAGCGAGCACCTGGCCATACTGGCCAAAGCCAAGGTCAACGTGGTCACTGCTGTGACCGGCTTCAGTGAAATGGAGCGAAGACGCATCAAGATGGTGGCGCAAAGCGGCAAAATCGGGGTTGTGGTGGCCCCCAATATCACCTATGGCGTCAACGTGCTGCTGCTGATGGCCCGAATGGCTGCCCAACTCCAACTGGAATGCGATTTTGAGATCATTGAGGAAAATCACAAAAGCAAGATAGATAGTCCGTCAGGCACGGCGAATAAAATCGCTGCCGCCATCGAAGCCACTCTTGCAGAAAATGGAGGTGAGACGACAACGGTTCCGATCCATTCGATTCGTTCCGGGGATATCATCGGCCGGCACAAAATCCTGGTAACTGGGAAGTATGATCAAATCGAAATCGCCCACACGGCTTTTTCCCGTGAAGCCTATGCCGAGGGAGCCTACAAGGCGGCTGTGTTTATCAGCGGCAAGCCAGGCTGGTTTGAGATGAAAGACGTTTTCCGGCTAGAGAAGAACAACTATAAAATCAGCCGGTCGCTCTCCTGTTAGCTGGTGAAGAAGGGGTGTAGTACATATATAATATAATTAATGTAAATACAGTTATTACAGTTTATATGTATTTAAAAGGCTGTTTAGGAGCGAAATTTATGATAGGACGGTGATTTTATAGTCGATTAAGGCCAAAGCGTGCTCAGGAAGAGGGTAGGTGGTTGGAGGTGTTAGCTTAGCAATAGACCAAGAAGCCCTGACCTAGGTCAGGGCTTCTTGGTCTTGGTTGTCAGGGCTGTTGATGAAGTTGACGGTGCGTTCCAGCACTCCGCTGTCGCCGACGATCACCACCCTGTCGCCAGGGAGGATGTTTGCGCCGGGACCGGGGGAGATGATGATCTCGGCGCCGCGGCGAATAGCCACAATGGTGGCTCCGGTGCGTTGCCAGAGCTTGATTTCGGCGATGGTCCGGCCGGCGATGTAGGCAGTCTCTTGAACCAACACTTCCACCGGGTTATAAGGGGTGAGGTTGCGCAGCCGGTCGGAATAGTTGATGATATCGATGAGCAGGTTTTCCAGTTTGGCGTCGATGGTGCGTTTTTGCTCGAGCAGCACCTCGACATCCTGCTGCAGGGAATACACCGAGTCGGCGCTTTTATAATGTTCAATGAAGCCATAGGCGTTGTCGTTGGAGATGACGGTGACTTCTTTTCCCTGCGAGACGGCGACGACGTTTTTCATTTTGAGCAGGGCGATGGCTTTGCGGACGGTTTCCGGCGAGACGTTGTAGTGGCTGGCAAGAACGGTCCGTCCGGACATTTTCGCCCCAATCGCGAATTCGCCATTGATGATTCGTTGCGCCAGATCGATCGCGATCGAGCGATACATCGATGTCGCCGGTTTCATGTCAAACCTCCGTTGTGATGCTCGGTTCCGGGCTTATTATTCCCTTTCTCTTTCGGGGATAATCAAACCGGTGGCTAATATTACCTGGAGGGTTTTCGCGGTGTTAACCGAATGTTGATGCCATACGAAGCTGCAGGGAGGAATCTATTTTGTTGCAGACGGCACTTATTATTGATGACTATATCCGCCTTGCTCCTTGTATCGTCACCTTGCTTGATGTGGGGGTTTTTATCTCTGATTTGAAAGAAATTGTCTATTATAAACCAAGTCAAAGTTTTGATCTCAAAATGCAGTCCGGCTTGCCGGTAAAACCAGGAATGGCTTCGTATACTGCGATTGAGCAGCGGCGCCGCGTTATGCTGCGCAAGGATACTTCTTATAGTGGTCAGCCTTTTATCACCATCGTCATCCCACTTGTCGATGGGAAAAATACGGTCATCGGAACGATGGGGATTACCGAACCGGTTGAACGACAAAATAAGTTGAAAAGCCTGTCGTTGAAACTCAGCGATGGAATGGGCGCACTAGCCGGCACTACCGAGGAAATTACCGTTCAAGCTGAGGAGATCGCCGCCCTGGCCGAAAAGATCGTAGCTGCCAATCAAGAATCGCAGGCAAGGGTCAAAGAGACCGATCAGGTATTGGGCTTGATCAGGTCGATTGCAGGACAGACCAATCTTCTCGGCCTGAACGCTGCTATCGAGGCGGCTCGGGTCGGGGAGCAGGGACGAGGCTTCGGTGTCGTGGCGGAGGAAATCCGGAAGCTGGCGGCAACCAGCACCGATTCAATAAAAAAGATTGACAGTATTATAAAAGGCGTGCAGGAAGATAGTCGCGCGACCCACGCCAATATCTGCGAAATCCGTAATTCACTGCTGCAGATCGCCGCAGCAATCGAGCATTTTACCGAGACCATCCAGGAGAATTCTGTCCTGACGGGACAGCTGGACAAGATAGCCGATGAATTGGTGAAATAACCTTTCGGGTGGGATGATCTCAGGCGGCTTGTTTTAACATTCAGTAGCCCAAAAATAATCTGGGCGGGATTGACCCTGTTCGGGAAATAACATATAATAACTGGTAATAAAGTAATATTTGGCAAACCTGCCGAAAGGCAGGGACGCAAAGCTATGGGTCTACAGTCGCTATCGCGACAATGATTGCCAGGCCGCCGTGCTAGTTTTAGACTAACATGCAAAAAGGCAGGCAGTCCCTGCCTTTTTTGTTTTAGCCGGTTGGCTGATAGAAGACCTTGGTGCGAGAATTTTCAGGATAGGAGAACATCGTGACATGGCTGGAGAACTGAACAACCCCCAGGGAGAGAGAATCGTCGACAAGATGGCCGAGATTCGCGACGGTTCGAGTGACTCAACGTCGCGCAGGGAACGGCGTGAATATCAGAAATTTGTCAGGAAAACCAAAAGCCTGGAAGCTCTGCGCGATTTTTCCTATACGGAATTCGACTACGCGCCCCATCTTGAACGGCAGGAATTCATTCCTCTGCCAACGCCGGACTATGGTTATCTTGTTACCGATGCCGAGGCAAAAGCCAAGGCTGACACGACCTATCGAAGCCGGCTGACGGAGATCGCTCTCGCCGTGGGCCTTGGGATTGCTTTGGATGTCATTTTTATCAATCTGACCGGGATTTTATCGCTGTTATGTCTGGCTGGGGGCGGAATGGCGGTTCATCATCTGCTGGAAAAACGCCGCAGAGCCATTCTGAGGGCAATGGAGATCGCCAGGCTTGAGGGTGTACGCCTGGTGGCGGAATTTGAGGCAGGTTTGGACAAGGCCAGGGAAGATTTTCTCCAGGAACAGGATGAACGGATCAAGGCGATTGAAAATATTTTGTCCGGGATTCCCAGTGCGATACTGACGGCGTGTGAAATCGCCGCATCCCAGGTGGAGGTGCCGTTTTTTCTCCGGGGCCGCATCGAGTTGGCGAAAAAGGAACCGGTGATTCATCTCGAACTGCCGGACATTCACTTTGTTCCCACCGCTGAGTGGGAAGAGTCAAAAACCGAGGGATACCGGGTAATCGAGCGCACACCGACCGCGATCAACCGGCAGTATGCCGAGGCGACAACCTCGGCGCTGTTTCAGGTGGCTCTCCGGATTCTGGAGCGCGTGCCATCCTTGGAGGAGCTTGTCATCAACGGCTTCACCCGGGGGGAGGGCGGCGAGTCTTGCCGGATGAGCGTGCGGGTGAAACGCGAGGATATCCCGCTGATTGTGGCTGCTGACAGCGGTGTTACTTTAATGGATCAGTTAGGCAATATCCATGTTCTGACCGGCGCTTCGTTGGCGGCCGTGGATGCAGTGGCTGTCGAATGGACAGAGAAGGCAGTCGGTCAGGAAATACTGCGCAGCAGCATCTGTGTGTCGTATCAAGCCACCGACTGACTGCTGGCTGTGTCTGTCGTCCGCGCAGAAATTAAGAGTTATTCAATCAATTTTCGCGTGTTTTTTCCCCGAGCCGCCATTGACAATCCCTACCTGCTTTGATACAATGCTACTAATAAGATATAGCCTTTAAACTGGTCCTGTGAGGCCGGGAAGGTCGATTATAGCGTTTATTCGTTTGGATTGGCCTTCCTGCGCTCACCTGCAGGGAGGCTATTTTGATTACCAGGCTGTTTTGAAAAATGAATACCTTTAAGCTGGTCCTGCGAGGCCGGAAGGAAAACTTTAGGTTACTGACAGTATGCCTTCTTGTGCCGCGCGCCAAGGAGGCATTTGTGCATCTTTTTTGCTTGGCGGCAGGACTCTGGCAGGGGTATGGGGGCAAACTAAAAGAGGGGTGAGACCATGAAAAAAGGTCAGGTATCATTGCGCGACAAGGATATCCTCGAACTGCAGACCATGACGGTGCCCGAGATGGAACTGATTCTCGACACCGCCAAAGAAATGAAGAATATTATCGACAGAGACATCAAAAAGGTGCCTACCCTCCGCGGAAAGTCGATTATCAATCTATTTTTTGAGCCCAGTACCCGTACCCGTACTTCGTTTGAACTGGCAGGCAAGTATCTGGGCGCCGATGTGGTCAATATCACCACCAGCGCCTCCAGTGTGGTCAAAGGTGAGAGCCTGCGGGACACGCTGCTTACCGTCGAGGCGATGGGTGTAGACGCCATCGTCATGCGCCACGAGGCCGAGGGAGCGTCCCATTTTGCCGCCAAGGCAGTGAGCCCGGTGATCATCAACGCCGGGGACGGCCAACACGAGCATCCCACCCAGGGGCTGCTGGACATGTTCTCGATCATCGAGAAAAAAGGCAGTCTGGCCGGTCTGAAGGTGGCCATCATCGGTGACATCCTCCACAGCCGGGTGGCCAGATCAAATATCTGGGGCCTCTTAAAGATGGGGGCCGAGGTCCGGCTGGCAGGGCCGCGGACGCTGTTGCCCCGTGATATCGAAAAGCTCGGGGTCCAGGTCTACGACCGGGTGGAACCTGCTCTGGAAGGGGCGGATGTGGTGAATATCCTGCGTATCCAGCGGGAGAGGCAGCAAAAGGGGCTGTTCCCCACTCCCCGCGAGTATGCGCGCATCTTTGGCATCAATCTGAAGCGACTGGCTCTGGCAAAACCTGACGCCCTGGTGATGCATCCCGGCCCGATGAACCGCGGCCTGGAAATATCGCCGGAGGTGGCCTACTCGGCCCAGTCGGTGATCGCCGAGCAGGTAAAAAACGGCCTGGCCATCCGGATGGCCATACTCTATCTGGTGCTGATGGGAGGCAAGGAAATTGAAACTATTGCTTAAAGGCGGGCGGATCATCGATCCATCTCAGAAGATAGACAAAATTGCTGATCTACTGATCGACGGCAGCCGGATCGCTGGCGTAGGTGAAGGGTTGACCGACTCTGACGCCCAGGTGCTGGATGCCACCGGAATGGTGGTCGCCCCCGGGCTGGTGGATATGCATGTTCACCTGCGCGAACCCGGCCATGAGGCCAAGGAAGATTTCGCCTCGGGCACAAGGGCGGCGGCGGCCGGCGGTTTTACGACAGTGGCCTGTATGCCCAACACCCGACCGGTGGTGGATAACTCGGTGCTGGTCAACGGACTGATCCGGCGGGCCGAGCTGGAGGGGCTGGTCAACGTCAAGGTGATCGGCGCCCTGACTAAGGGCCAGGAGGGCAAGGAGCTGGCCGAGATCGGCGATATGCTCCAAGCCGGTGCGGTGGCCATCTCGGATGACGGCCATTATGTGGATAGCGCCCGCCTGCTCAGGACCGGGCTGGAATACGCCGGCATGTTCGGCGGGGTCATCATCTCCCATGCCGAGGATGAGACCCTGGCCGGCGACGGCTTTATGCACGAGGGGGCGGTGTCGGCCATGCTGGGCCTCAGGGGTCGGCCGACGGTGTCGGAGGATATCGCTGTGGCCCGGGATCTGATGCTGGCTGAGTATACCGATTGCCGCATCCATATCGCCCATGTCAGTACCAAGGGCGCGGTGGAGCTCATCCGTCAGGCCAAGGCCCGCGGCGTCAAGGTGACTGCCGAGGCCACCCCCCACCATCTGACTCTGACCGACGAGGCGGTGGTCGATTTCGATCCGGCCACCAAGGTCAACCCGCCTCTGCGCTCAGCCGACCATGTGGCTGCTGTCGTTGACGGCCTGAAGGATGGCACTCTGGACATCCTTGTCACCGATCACGCTCCCCATGCCTTCGAAGAGAAGGACGTGGAGTTTCGCTACGCTCCCAGCGGCTTTGCCGGACTGGAAACCTCTCTTGGGGTGGTGCTTACCGCCCTGTACCACAGCGGCGCCTTTTCCTTGAGTGAAATTATCGAGAGGATGGCAGTTGCTCCGGCCCGGATCTTTGCTCTGGAGGCGGGATCTCTGAAGATTGGCAGCCCGGCCGACATCGTGATCTTCGACCCGGACGCCGAGTGGACGGTGGACAGCAGCAAGTTTTATACCCGGGGAAAATGTACCCCGTTTGAAGGAAAGACACTGAAAGGCAGGGCCGTGGCCACCATCGCCGGCGGCCGGCTTGTCATGAGAGACGGGGAGGTGTGTGAATGAAGGGAAAGCTGATTTTAGCAGATGGCAGCAGTTTTGACGGACAGGTGATCAGCGGCGCACAGGCGCTGGGTGAGGTGGTCTTCAACACCGGCATGACCGGTTATCAGGAGGTGCTGACCGATCCCTCCTACTGCGGCCAGATTGTTACCATGACCTACCCGCTGATCGGCAACTACGGCACAGCCGGACTGTTTGATCAGTCAGGCAAACCCTTTGTGCGCGGTTTTGTCATCGGCGAGCTGTGCGATGTCCCCAGCAGCTGGCAGGAGGAGAAGGGGCTGCCTCAGTATCTCGCTGATCACGGCGTGCCCTGCATCTATGGGGTCGACACCCGGGCGGTGACCCGCAAAATCCGCTCAGTCGGGACCATGAAAGGGATCATCGTGCCTGACGGCACGTCCTCAGATAAAATAGAGGCACTTTTGGTCGCGCCGCTCGAGACCCAGGTGGTGGCCGAGGTGACCACAAAGGAAAAGTACCGCATCCCGGCCGATGGGCCGCGGGTGGCGGTACTGGACTATGGCATCAAACGCAATATTTTAAACTCGCTCCACAAGGTGGGCTGCGATCTGATCGTACTGCCGGCTGACACCAGTGCCGGAGAGGTGCTGGCCCTCGACCCGGACGGAATATTCCTCTCCAATGGACCAGGTGATCCCAAGGATGTGCCGGCATCTATCGCCGCCATCAAAGGGTTGGTCGGCAAAAAGCCCATCTTCGGCATCTGTCTGGGACACCAACTGCTTGCTCTGGCGATGGGGGCCAATACCTACAAACTGAAATTCGGCCACCGCGGCGCAAACCACCCGGTGAAGGAACTAGCCACAGGCAAGGTATATATTACCTCCCAAAACCACGGCTATGCGGTGGAAGAGGAGTCGCTGGCCGGCAAAGGATTTGTCGTCACCCACCGGGCAGTCAATGATGGCACGGTGGAGGGCATGAAACACAGCACCCTGCCCCTCTTCTGCGTCCAGTACCATCCTGAGGCGGCGCCGGGACCGGATGACAACACCTATCTTTTTGACGAATTTCTCGCGCTGATGCAAAAGGGGGCCTGAGCCATGCCAAGAAATATGGATTTGAAAAAAGTCATGGTGATCGGCTCGGGGCCGATTATCATCGGCCAGGCCGCCGAATTTGACTATGCCGGCACCCAAGCCTGCCGGGCTCTCAAAGAAGAGGGGATCGAGGTCGTACTCATCAACTCCAACCCGGCCACCATCATGACTGACGCCAACATTGCCGACCGGGTATACATCGAACCCATCACCCCCGAGTTCGTCGAGGAAATCATCGCCAAAGAGCGCCCTGACGGGCTGCTGCCCACCCTGGGCGGCCAGATCGGCCTCAACATGGCGGTGGAAGTCGCCACCCGGGGGGTGCTGGAAAAATACAATGTCAAGCTGCTGGGCACTCCGCTCAGCGCCATCAAAAAAGCGGAAGACCGCGAGCTGTTTAAAATGACCATGCAGGAGATCGGCCAACCTGTACCTGAGAGTACTATTGTGGAGGATCTGGCCAGCGCTAAAGCCTTTGCCGGGCAAATCGGCTACCCGCTCATCATCCGCCCGGCCTATACCATGGGCGGCACCGGCGGCGGCATCGTCCACAACGACACCGACCTGAAGGATGTGGTCATCCGCGGTCTGAAACACAGCCCCATCGGTCAGGTGCTGATCGAGCGCTCGGTGGCAGGCTGGAAGGAAATCGAATACGAAGTGCTCAGAGATGCAAACGATACCTGCATCACTGTCTGTAATATGGAGAACTTTGACCCGGTAGGCATTCACACCGGCGACAGCATCGTGGTGGCACCCTCTCAGACCCTGACCGACCACGAGTATCAGATGCTGCGCAGCGCGTCTCTGAGGATCATCCGGTCCCTGGGCATCGAAGGGGGCTGCAATGTGCAATACGCCCTCGATCCCTACAGCACCAATTACTATGTTATCGAAGTCAATCCCCGGGTCAGCCGCTCCTCAGCCCTGGCTTCCAAGGCCACCGGCTACCCCATCGCCAAGGTGGCGAGCCAGATCGCCATCGGCTATCACCTGGACGAAATCACCAACGCCGTAACCGGCAAGACCAAGGCCTGCCATGAGCCCGCCCTGGATTACCTTGTCGTCAAGTTTCCCCGCTGGCCGTTCGATAAATTCAACTTTGCCGACCGGATTCTCGGCACCCAGATGAAGGCCACCGGTGAGGTCATGGCCATCGACCGCTCTTTCGAAGGAGCCCTCCACAAGGCGGTGCGCTCGCTGGAAATCGGTCTGCACCGCCTCCACATCCCGGAGATTGCCGCCCTAGATACTGCGGCAGTCAGGCACAATCTCACCCTGGCCAACGACGAGCGACTGTTCGTGGTGGCCGAGGCGCTGCGCCGGGGCGTTACTGTCGATGAAATCCGCGAGATTACCGGTATTGACCGCTGGTTTTTGCGGAAAATCGCCAACATCATCCGGATGGAGGAACGGCTAACCAAAGAGGAGCTGACCCTCGATCTCTTGGCGGACGCCAAGAAACTCAATTTTGCCGACCGCTCGATCGCCGAGCTGACCGGCCGCGCTGCCGACGACCTTCGGTCGCTGCGCAAAGCCAACGGCATTGTTCCCTGCTACAAAATGGTGGATACCTGCGCCGCCGAATTTGAGGCGCTGACCCCTTACTACTACTCGACCTACGCCCAGGAGGACGAGGTGAAGACCACCAAACGCCGCAAGGTGCTGGTGCTGGGCTCCGGCCCCATCCGCATCGGCCAGGGCATCGAGTTTGACTACTGCTCGGTCCACTCGGTGTGGGCCCTCCGGGAGATGGGCATCGAGTCGATCATTATCAATAACAACCCGGAAACGGTAAGTACCGACTTTGATACCTCCGACCGGCTGTACTTCGAGCCGCTGACCATCGAGGACGTGCTGAACGTCATCGACAAGGAGCAGCCCGAAGGGGTCATCGTCCAGTTTGGTGGTCAGACGGCCATCAACCTTGCCGAACCGCTGGCCCGGGCTGGGGTCAAAATCATCGGCACCAGTGTCGATGATATCGACCGAGCCGAGGACCGGGAGAAATTCGACGTCTTGCTGGAAGGACTCGGCATCCCCAGGCCGAAAGGCACGACAGTCGCCAGCGCCCAGGAAGCGATTGCCGTGGCAGAAGACATCGGGTTTCCGGTGGTGGTACGACCGTCCTATGTGCTAGGCGGACGGGCGATGGAAATCGTCTACAACCAGCAAGAACTGAAATATTATATGAAGCATGCCGTCAAGGCTTCGGCCGAGCACCCGGTGCTGGTTGATCGCTATATGCAAGGGACCGAGGTGGAGGTGGACGCCATCTCTGACGGCCGCACCGTGCTTATCCCCGGCATCATGGAGCATGTCGAGCGGGCCGGGGTCCACTCCGGCGACAGTATCGCCGTCTATCCATGCCGGACGCTGTCTCAGGGGGTTATCGACACCATTGTCGACTACACCCGCCGCCTGGCGGTGGATCTCAAGGTCCGGGGTGTTATCAATATCCAATACGTGGTGGTGGATGACGCCGTCTATGTTATCGAGGTCAATCCGCGTTCCAGCCGGACCATCCCCTTCCTGAGCAAAGTCACCAATGTGCCGATGGTCAACATCGCCACCCGGATTGCCATGGGAGCGACGCTGACTGAGCTGGGATACACGGGCGGCCTCCTGCCCACCCCGAAATACACGGCAGTGAAGGCTCCGGTCTTCTCCTTTGCCAAGATGCAGCAGGTAGACATCTCGCTCGGGCCGGAAATGAAGTCCACCGGCGAAGTCATGGGGATCGACTACAACTACGCCCGGGCGCTGTACAAAGCTATCACCGCCGCCGGGATGAATATCCCGCACGAGGGCACGGTACTGTTCACGGTGGCTGATAAAGACAAAGAAGAAGCCGGCGTGCTGGCCCAAAGCTTCGCCGAACTGGGCTACGGCCTGGTGGCCACCAGCGGCACCGCCACCTACCTCAGGTCGCTGGGGTTGGAGGTAGAAACAGTCTACAAACTGCGCGAACAAAATCCCCATATCATCGACCGGATCAAAGAAGGCAAAATCAATATGGTTATCAACACCCTGACCAAGGGCAAGGAGCCGGAAAGCGACGGTTTTAAAATCCGCCGGGCGACGGTGGAACACGCCATTCCTTGTCTGACCTCCATCGACACCGCCAGCGAGGTCGAACATGTCCTCAGCGTGATGCGCGAGCGGCGGCTGATTTATGCCCTGGCTCTTCAGGACTATGTGGGCGGGGGTGACACCCTTGCCTAAAACGGTGGAGCAGGCTCTGGTGTTGGACCATAAGACCATTGGTCCGCTGGTGCAGCAAATGACGCTCAAGGCGCCGGATATCGCGAGGGCTGCCAAGCCTGGTCAGTTTGTCCATGTCCGGGTGGGCGGCGGGCATGACCCGCTGCTCAGGCGGCCGCTCAGTATTGCTGCGGCTGATGCGGACAATGGGACCATCAGCCTGATTTACCGCATCGTCGGTCGCGGCACGGCCCAATTGGGCCACCTGAGCTACGGTGATACGGTGGACTGCATGGGGCCGCTGGGCAGCGGGTTTAGTCTGGCCGCCCAGCGGCCGCTCCTGGTGGGGGGCGGTATAGGGCTGGCCCCGCTGCTCTTTTTGGCCCAGGAGCTTTGCCCGCACCCGGTCAACGTACTGATGGGCGGGCGGAGCAAAGAGGAAATGTACTGGCAGCATCTTTTCGAGGATGTCTGCCGGAATATACATATTACCACCGATGACGGCTCACTGGGGGAGCGGGGGTTCACCATCGATCACCTGCCTGCTCTGTTGGCTGGCGGTGGCTACGATTTTCTTTATGCCTGCGGCCCGAGACCGATGCTGCAAGGGGTTGCCCGGCTGGCCAAGGAATATGGAATACCTTGTGAAATTTCGTTGGAAGATCATATGGCCTGCGGCGTGGGAGCTTGTCTTTCCTGTACCTGCGCCGGCACCGACGGCAGGCGCCGCAAGGTGTGTAGCGACGGGCCGGTTTTTGCCGCCGGGGAGGTGCTGGACCTATGATGAACATCGATCTGGCAGGGATAAAAATGAAGACGCCGGTATTGACGGCGTCGGGGACCTTCGGTTTTGGGCCGGAATATAGCGAGTTCGTCGACCTGAATAAGGTGGGGGCCATCGTGGTCAAGGGGACCACCCTCGCACCGCGGCCGGGAAATCCAGGGCGGCGGATCGCCGAGACCCCGGCAGGGATGCTAAACGCCATTGGCCTTGAAAATCCCGGGGTAGAGGAGTTTCTCAGCTCCATCCTGCCGAAGTTGGCAGCCTACGATGTGCCGGTCATTGTCAACATCTCGGGCTCGATGGCGGAGGAATACGGCGAACTGGCTGCCCGGCTAAGTGTGCCGGGGGTTTCCGGCATTGAGATCAACATTTCCTGCCCCAATGTCAAACAGGGCGGCCTTGCTTTCGGTACAGACTGCGTCAGTGCGGCGGCGGTGGTCCGCATCGTCAGGGCCAATACCCGCCTGCCGGTCATTACCAAGCTTTCCCCCAACGTCACCGACATTGTCGCTATGGCCCAAGCAGTCGAGGCCGAAGGGACAGACGCTATTTCGCTGATCAATACTCTGCTGGGCATGGCCATCGATATCCATCGCTGGCGGCCGGTGCTGGGCAACGTGGTCGGCGGCCTGTCCGGGCCGGCGGTCAAGCCGGTGGCTCTCAGGATGGTCTGGCAGGTGGCCCGGGCGGTGAAGTGTCCGGTCATCGGCCTGGGCGGCATCATGACCGCCGAGGACGCCATCGAATTTCTGCTGGCCGGGGCCAGCGCCGTGGCGGTCGGTACCGCTAACTTCGTCAATCCCCGGGCCAGTGTCGATGTGGCAGAGGGCATTAAGGACTACCTGATGAAACGCGGGCTGACACATGTCAGTCAGTTGGTGGGCCGGGTCAATGATAATATCTAGTGCGGCTTTGTGAAAGGGGAGAGTGGTATTTTGAAAGCAGATAAACGGCTGATTGTTGCCCTGGACGTGCCGGGGCTGGGCGAAATGAAGGCATTGGTGACGAAACTGGGCGACGCGGTACAGTATTATAAGGTCGGCATGGAGCTTTTTTACGGCGCCGGGGCGGAGGCCATCCAATTTCTTCGCGGGCAGGGCAAGGAAGTCTTTCTTGATCTGAAGATGCACGACATCCCCAACACGGTGGCCCAAAGCGCCAAAGTACTTACCGGACTGGGAGCCTCGATGTTCAACATTCACGCCATCGGTGGAACAGCCATGATGGCGGCGACTGCTGCGGCGGTGCGCGAGACAGCCGAAACGCTACAGGTGGACAGACCTAAACTTATTGCCGTCACGGTGCTGACCAGCATGGATGCTGCCGAGTGGTCGCGTCTCGGTTATCAGGTTCCGATTGGAGAGCAGGCGTTGCATTTGGCCAAGCTGGCCCGCCAGGCCGGTCTGGACGGGGTGGTGGCGTCGCCGCAGGAAGCGCCGCAGATTCGGCGGGAGTGCGGCCCGGAGTTTCTCATTGTCACCCCTGGTGTGCGGCCGGCCGGCAGCGCCGCGAACGACCAGAGCCGTACGGCGACACCGGCGGGCGCTCTTGCCGCCGGAGCCAGCCACCTTGTCATCGGGCGGCCGATTACGGCGGCGTCTGATCCGCAGGCTGCTGCTGTTGCAATTATACGGGAGATGGAGGGAAACTAGATGCAGGAAGGTGAAGTACGGCAACTGCTGGTGGATACCGGCGCCATTCTCGAAGGACATTTTCTCTTGACTTCGGGGCTGCACAGCCCTCTTTATGTGGAGAAATTCCAGGTGCTGCAGTGGCCGCAGCATACGGCACGGCTTTGCGCCGCACTGGCGGACCGGTTCAAGGATGAAGGGGTCGGCGTGGTGGTAGGTCCGGTGACCGGCGGTATTCTTTTGGCTCACGAGGTGGGAAAAAATCTCGGTACCCGGGCGATTTTCACTGAACGCGAAAACGGCAAGATGACCCTTCGCCGCGGTTTTTTCATCGAGCCTGGTGAGAGGGTGCTGGTGGTGGAGGATATTGTCACCACCGGCGGCTCGGTCGAGGAGGTCATCGAAGTGGTCAAGGCGTGCGGCGGGGTGCTGGCCGGGGTGGGCCTGCTGGTGGATCGCAGCGGCGGCAAGACGTCTTTCGGGGCGCGCACCGAGGCGCTGCTGAGTCTGGAGGTACCGACTCATCAACCGGACGGATGTCCGCTTTGCGCTCGGGGAGTGCCGATCACTAAGCGGGGACGGACCGGGAAATAAGATGGGATTGAAAAATATAAAAACCCTGTGCACAGAAAGTGCACAGGGTTTTGGTTTTAACAAACAGGATTTATGCGCCGAATTTCAGCACTTCGATGATCGACAGCTGGGGGTGGCGGTTCAGGTCGATGATGACCCGGTTGGCGTTGACAACCACCGGCAGCGCCGACATAAATGAACTCATTTCCATGACTTCGGCCTGGGTGCCGTCGCTGAGCAGCACCGTACCGCCGATGAGGTCGTGCAGAACATGGCGGATGAAAATCTTGCAGAGATCCCGGTCTAGTGTGGCAAACATGGTATCCATGAATATTTCTGTCGCCTTGAACGGCGTGACGCTTTTTTGGTATACCTTGTCGGTGGTGAGGGCGTCGTAAACGTCGGAAATGGCGACGATTTTGGCGAAAAGATGGGTTTGCGGACCGGTCAGCTTTGCCGGGTAACCGGAGCCGTTTTCCCGTTCATGATGCTGCAGGATGGCCTGTTGAACCTCGGGCGGAATGCCGGGAAGGCTTTTTGTCATGTAGAAGCCGTATTGGGGATGAAGGTTCATGGTCTTCTGTTCATCAGGGGTGAGCTTGCCGGGTTTGTCAAGGATATGCAGAGGAATCTGGGATTTGCCGATATCGTGCATGAGGCCAGCCAGAATCAGCTTTTTTACTGCGTCATCTTTCAGGCCGTTCCACATTCCGATGAGGCCGGAGACAATTCCGACGCCGACGGCGTGCAGATAGGTATAGTCGGCATATGGTTTTAGCTTATATAAATTGCCCAGTGCTTTCTTTTCCATTGCCAGTTCGTAAAGATTCTCGGTGGCTAATTTGTAAAGCTCCTTATAGGGCACATCCTCACGGTGGCGCATGTGATGAAACAATTTACCGGCCAGATCGGTGGCTTCACTATATTTTTCAAAAAAGCCCGGATCTTCTTCGATGAGTTGTTCGCGTACCATGGCGGACAGGTGGGAACGGCCGGCACTTTGTCCGACAGTGGTGGGGATTTCCAATTTCACCCTTGCGGCTTCAACCCCCCAATGGGAGAGGCTGCGGATGATGTTTGCCGTGAGTACCGTATTTTGCTGCAGAATGAGTTTGTCGTTCCGCCGCAAGGCTTCTGCGACAATCATACCAGGTTTAAGTTCACTTATTTTCATCTGACGGCTGGTCATAACAAACAGTTCCTTTCCCCGCGGGCTGCCAAGTAGGGCCGATATAACGAATAACACTCCTGGCGGCCGCTTGTTAAAGAAATTATATGAAAAAATATGGAAAAAATATGTCGAAGTCCGCCGCCAATTGTAAAAAAATTACTAATGTTTGTAAAGCTGATCGCGAGGGGCAGCAACACGCGCTTCTGTCGCTCTATTTCCGGGAAATGCACAAAAGGATATTTTTGAAATTTTTGGCGGCAAGGCCTTGCTGGCCGAGCGTCGCTGGGGTCCAGGGCTTGTTGCGCCTGACTGCTTTATCAGATGAAGGAATGTTGTAGTCAGCAATGTTATAATGGCTATGGGTGAAGACGAAAGATAGGGGTAACTACGATGACGTTGCAAAGATTCGCGATTACAGTGGATTATCCTGACAGCCATACGTCAGACGATGTACGGGAATGGATCAGCCTGGCGCTGGCTGCGGTGGCCGGTGAGCACCATATGGTGGTGGCCTCGGTGGGCAGTCACTGCTACGGTCATATCCTGAAGGTTCAGCTTGAGATAAACAGCAGTTGCGCGATCGATGGGGCGACAGTAAAGAAGCTGCTGGCGACTTCGCCCGGGCGAGGCCCGAAGCTTACCGGATTTCGGGCGATATAGTCGAAAATGCCCTGGCATTATGCCAGGGCATTGGTTGTTCGAAACAGGAAAGAGCTAGCTTTTGGTTTTTTTTTGGTTGGTTGCCTGACGCAATTCGTCTTGGATTTCGCCGCCGCTTTTACCTTTGGAATAGTTGACCATAGCTGCTTTCGAGTTACTTTTGTCAAACTCAGGCTGCAGATTAGAGCCGCCGTCTTTCGCCATCCTACTACCACCTCCGGCGTTAGTATTGCCGGAAAATGCACCAGGCATGTCGGCTGAGCGACTATGTGTCAGCGGGTGAGGAAATAGCGCAGCAGTCCCTTGAAGATGCCTTCGGCGATCTGGGCTTGGTACTTGTCGTCCGCCAGGCGGGCGGCTTCGGCCTTGTTGGTCAGAAAGCCCACCTCAATCAGTGCCGCCGGGATATCACTATTGCGCAGAACATAGAAATTTGCCGGACGGACTCCTTTGTCCACCATGCCGACCTCGCCCACCAGTCCGGGCTGTATGGCTAGGGCTAGATCGCTTGGTCGGCCGGCGGGATAAAAGCTGATGGCGCCCGCTGTTTCTTCATTGGGATGGGCATTGGCATGCAGGCTGACAAAGATGTCGGCGTCAGCTGCCGCGGCCACATCGACCCGGGCCTGGAGTTCACCGGCTGCTCCCGAACCGGGTACGGCTACCGAGCGGTCGGTGGTGCGGGTCATAACCACTGTGGCTCCGGCGGCAGCCAGCTTGTCGCGCAGCTTGAGCCCAATGGCCAGGTTGACGTCGGCTTCCCGCACGCCGAAATGGACTGCGCCGTCGTTGTTGCCGCCATGGCCGGGATCAAGGGTGATGATCTTGCCATCCAGCAGCCCCGGGTTGGCGCTGCAGACCCCGGAAAAAAGGCTGACTATCAGGAGAATGGCAAGGAAACAGGTTGTGCGCATAGCAGGCCCTCCTCGTCTGATGGATGATTTGATGGTAGCATATTTCGTTTTTACCTGCTACCGGAATATTCCGCCTGGCGGCTTTGGTTTGTGTCGGTTAGGTATTTTCCAGGCTTCGCCATAGGTACCAGCTGGCGATGGAGCGCCAGGGGCGCCAGGGTTCGGCGATCAATTCCATCTCGAGTTTGCCGGGCATGGCTTCCAGGCAATAGCCCTGCATGATGGCTTTGCGCACCCCGAAATCGTCGGTGGGTAGCACGTCAGGACGGTTTAGGGCGAAGATCAGGAACATCTGGGCGGTCCACACGCCGACACCCTTCACCTGGACAAGCTGGGTGATCACTTCTTCGTCCGGCAGAGCGGCAAAATGCTCAAGACTGATGGTCCCATCAGCGACTTTGGCGGCAAGGTCGTAGAGATAAGTGATCTTTTGCTGGGAGAGGCCTTGTTCCCGCAGTGTTTCCCGTGGGGTGGCGGCTACTTCGGCAGCTGTCGGTGTATGGCCGAATAAGCTGGAAAACCGGCCGAATATGGCTGCAGCCGACTTTGTGGACAGCTGCTGGGAGACAATGGATTTACATAGCTGAGTAAAATAATCGGCGCGGGGTTGAAGCGGACAGGGACCGTAGCGGGCGACCAGTGCCGCCATAAATTCATCGGTACCGGCCAGGTGGTTTTCAGCCTGGTACCAAGTGTTTTGTGTGGTCATGGCTACCTCGCTTTGTTTCGTCATTTGATCTTTATTTTACACCATATCCGGCTGGCGGGCAAAAGACAGGTCAAGTTTTCGGATTGATACTTATTGTAAACAAGCCAGACAGGGCGTAATACGGCGCATGACAGGAATAATTGCGTTTAGCGGCTGCCAGAGGTACTTGAAATCCATAGCGAAGCGTGGTAATATAAATGCTACGGCCCCGTGGTGTAGTGGTCTAACATGCCGCCCTGTCACGGCGGAGATCGACGGTTCAAATCCGTTCGGGGTCGCCATTTTTATGCGGAAGTAGCTCAGTGGTAGAGCATCGCCTTGCCAAGGCGAGGGTCGCGAGTTCGAATCTCGTTTTCCGCTCCATTCATAGGGGTATAGCTCAATTGGTAGAGTAGCGGTCTCCAAAACCGTTGGTTGAGGGTTCAAGTCCTTCTGCCCCTGCCACAAAAACACACGAAAAGGCTCTTTGCGCATGCAAAGAGCCTTTTCGCTATGGTCGTTTGATTCGCGGCGAAGTCCGCGGACGGTGGTAGTTCTATTCTGGCGAACAACTGTCACTTAAAATTAAAAACATTCTTTACCAATTACATGGGTATGAAGGAAAATGATGGATAATGTCGTAACTAGTCAGAGTCAGGATCCTATTTGGTAATAAAGTGAGATGAACTAAAGATGGATTTGTGTCTCCCCCCATTTTTTGACCAAAAAAGAGTTCGCGATTACAGTCTAGCATTTCTCATTGTCTTGACCGCAACATTGCTTAGATGGTGGGCAGATTCATCACTTGGGGCTAATTGGCCCTATATTACTTATTATGCGGCTGTTGCTGTTGCTGCCGGGATTTTTGGGCGCGGCCCTGGACTTTTTGTTACATTTAGCGGTTTGATTATCGGTTATGTATTTTTTCTGGAAGGGCGAGATTTTGTTTTTAATGCAGAAATGATTAGAATGATGATATACCTTGGGTGCGGCATCATTATCAGTTGGTTCGCAGGCAAATTACATACCCAGCAACGACTTTCAAAGCTTAATGAGCACCAGATAAAGGAAAGCGAGCGCCACTATCGGACGCTGGTGGAAAATCTTCCAATCGTGATTTCTCGCTACGATAAAGAATTGCATTACACCTATATGTCACCGCAGTGGGATGATTTATTCCACCAAAACAGTAAAATGAAGATCGGAAAGACCTGGGCGGAAGTTGGAATTTCTGAAGAGATTTACCGTCCGTGGCGGGACAAATTCACTGAAGCCCTGCAAACTGGGCGCACAGTGGAATTCGAAAGCAGGAACCTAGATATTGGCGGTGAGACATGGGATTTCCTCACGCGGGTCGTGCCGGAGACCAGCGAGGAGGGGCAAGTTGAATCGTTATTGGCAGTTTCCCTGAATATAACCGAGCGGAATGAAGCGCATGAAGCGTTACGACAGTCTGAAGATCGCTTCAAGCGGCTATTTAACGATAGTCCGGCTATGATTGCCATTTTGCGATTTTCCGATGACAGGTATATAGAGATAAATCATAAATTTGCTGAGAATATAGGGTATACCAGGGAAGAAGTACTGGGGCGTACACCTGCTGAAATGAACATCCGGATGCGGAAGCCCGAGGTCATGGAGCCGTTTTTGGCCAAGCTGCTCGAGGACGGAGAAATAGCAAACGTAGAATATAACATTCGGACAAAAGCCGGAAAAATTTTAACAGTAATTGGCTCTTTTACTCTTTTCACTTTCAATGGAGAGTTGTGCCGACTGATTTCGATGCAGGATATAACCAAGGAGAAAATGATGGAAACCGAGCTGTTGCGACTCGACCGTCTAAACACCGTTGGTGAGATGGCGGCTGCTATTGGCCACGAAGTCCGCAATCCGTTGACTACTGTGCGCGGCTATCTGCAGATGTTTCTACGCAAACCGGAGAGCACCCAGTATCATGAACAGTTCACAACGATGATTGAGGAGCTTGACCGGGCCAATGTCATCATCAGCGACTTCTTGTCGTTGGCAAAAAACAAGACAATTGAATTGAAAGCGAATAACCTGAACGATGTCATCAGTACATTACTGCCACTCCTGCAGGCCGAAGCTCTCCGTACTGGCCACGAACTGACAATTGATAGGGGCGATATTTTTGATATCAGCATGGATGAGAAGGAGATCCGCCAGCTTCTCCTAAATCTCGCCCGTAACGCCTTCGAGGCCATGGAACCCGGTGGGAAGCTGACCATCAGGACAAATGTTGAGAATGGTAACGTTGTGCTGAGTGTCTGTGATACAGGCACAGGAATACCGCAGGAAGTGCTGGACAAGCTGGGAACGCCATTTCTGACGACTAAGGAAAACGGAACAGGGCTGGGTCTGGCGGTATGCTACCGGATTGCCGAGCGGCACAAAGCGAAGATTTTTGTCAAGCCGTTAGCTCAGGGGACAGCCTTCAGCATTCACTTCAAAGTATCCTAGGAATGGTTGCGGGAATCTCTCCTGTGTCGAGAGATTCTTTTTGGTACAGGGTGCTAAAATTAGTAGTGCGCAAAAATAGACCACAGCAGCCGGAGGCTTTTGCGGTGTGAAAGCGAATACTATTTTGAACTGAAACGGTAAGCCCTACGACGCGGCTATTGATGGACGAATTCTGAGGTGATCAGGGGGATGGTAACCTGCGGTGAAGTCTTTACTTGCAGCGCTGCTCGATAGGTGCCGTTTGTACCGCTGTCTACAAAATAAGAAGGCGAAGGCGAACCTGCGACTGTCAGCAAAGTGCCGGGAACCATGTAAGTGGCCGTACCCTGGTCGATGACGATATAGAGCTGCGAGCCTGGCGCTGGTGCGGGCGGAGTGGTGGCAAGGTATCCGGCGCTTACCAGGTCAGTGAGTTGATTTGGTAAGACGCCAAATCTAGCCTGATACAACGAAATTGCCGAGTCAATAACGCTGAGGTCGGTGGCCACCTTGGCGGTCAGAGCGGCAGGGGCGGTATCGGTGAATCGCGGAACGATAAGTGCGGCCAGTATACCGAGAATCACAACAACAGCCAATAATTCTACCAGTGTAACGCCTTTTTGATTTCTGACCAGTTTGCGCAGTTTGATGAGCATTGCATTTCCCCCTTTGTTTATTCTTTCAATATTTTAACATATTTTCCAATAATTACCAATATAATTTTATATTGGTCTATTTCTGAGCTAATGAAGAGGATAAGGAAAAGACGCCGGGTGTCGGCGTCTTTTTTGTTTCGGTAGCTTGTGCTTTGTTTTGGGAGCATTTGCACAAAAAAAGGCGGGGGATGTTCCCCGCCTTTTGTAATAAGGGTATCAGGCAAAAAAAAACCTCCGGTGTGAACCGAAGGACACGAGAGGGTGAGTCACCGTGTGACGGAATGGATGTCTTGTTTTGTATTTTACAAGGTAAGTCTGAAAAAAGCATGAAAATAACGCAAAAGTATCAAAAAAGGTGCTTAGTAAGCAAATTTCGGGAGGCTGATAGAGGAATTATAGGGAGTGCTTGGGATGATGTAAGGGGGTAAACGTGCCGAGGGGGGGGGCAGTCGGCTGACGCGGGCTGAAGGTCTTTTTTTGTCGCTGGAGGTTTGGTTTTATATAAGCGATTGCGCTAAAAAATCGAAAACGCCTGTGGCATTTTTCGATTAACATATCACCTTAACTATAATCGGAGAATAGTATATAGCAGGATTACCCTTAATAAATAAAATTCAGAAGGAGCGTAAGATAATGGGTATTTTTAGCGACGTCACGGTTGGTAACGTTACTTTTTTTGTTAACGCGAGTGGTGTTTTGATGGTAACCGGAACGATTATCCGTCCCGACTTCCCTCCCCGCCACCATGATGAGGAGAAATTCATCTTCCCGCAACCCCCCATCAAGGTCGAAATCAAAGATCCAGTAAAAGTAGAGGTCAAAGACGAGGTCAAAGTTGAGGTTAAAGACGAGGTTAAAGTTGAGATCAAAGACCCGGTAAAAGTTGAGATCAAGGACCCGGTAAAGGTTGACCTGAAAGACGAGTGCCTGAAGGTTGAGCTGAAAGATGAAGAGTTCAAAGTGAAAGTTCACGGGGAAATAAGAGAAGAAGAAAAGTTCATCATTGTGAGTATTTCGCCGACTGAGGCCGATGCTCTTGGGATCGAGACCGGGTATTATGCGCTCAATGTGGATTATATTGTTGCGTTCGGACCGATCGGAGTCGGTTAATACCTTTGGTTAGAAAGTTCCATCGCCTGGTGTTTACTGCAAATAGCAGCTCTTTGATGAGCTGCTATTTTTTTTGACGACTACTTGTAACTGGCCGCTATTATAATAGAGGCTTACCAGGAAGAAGGTTGGTTTTTAGCTGGAGGAGTGCATCACTTGTAGAAGGGATGCTGTTTTTCGGGATTGTGCAGCAGGCATTTCTTCCACTTTGTATCGAGGCCGTTTTTCAGGCAGTGAGGACATTTGTCGTTTCTGCCGAGTTTGTTCGAAATATCCCCGGACGCCAGTTCGAAAATTTCGGCCCACTGATTTACGATATTGTCCCAGGAAAGGCCGATTACCCATTGGTAGGCTTTTTCGGCCGCTTCTTTATATTTGCCGCGGTTGTCGTGGCAGTCGACCAGCGCCGCCACCATGTCGTCGATGTCGGTCAGGGGCCGGTATTGACTGGCATCGTTGGCGCCAAAACAGATAAATTCTTTGCCGCATTTGACCAGTCTGGCCCGGCCGTCGGCGCCGATTTCACTGAAGGAGGTGTTGTCAGGGATGATCAGCGGCACCTTTGCGGCCATGGCTTCGGTGGCCGTCAGGCCCCAGCCTTCGCCGAGGGTGGTCGAGACAACGACATCGGAAGCGTTATAGATTTTATTCAGAACATCAATGGGATAGCCCTTGCAGATGTCTAAGTCCATTGGAACCATGAAGTGGTTATTTTGTTCAAGGTCCCAATAGGCAGCCATGTCAAGGAGGTTGCCGCCGACATCGTCTGGCCGCATATGAAGATATAAAAAGGAATCGGGCCTGAGCTGGCGGAACCGGGCAAAGGCGGCGAGGGTGCGGGGGATATCCTTGCGTGGCTGGTTCCTGTTTACATTGGTGACAATGAATTTAGCGGCGTGTTCTTTGAAGAAGGTGTGGCGAAAGGCGGCGATGTCCCCGACAGGGTGAAAATCCTTTGTGTTTACCCCGTGGTAGATGACCCGGGGATTGGCAGCGGGATTGACTTTCAGGGTTTCGTTTTTACCGAAGTGGGTGAAGGTGACGGGAAAATCGGCGGTTAAGGCGTTATTGATCCAGCTTGCCTGGGGCTTTCCGTCGATAGGGAAATAAAATATCCATTTGAAGTTCAAATGCTTTTTCGCTTCGCTGATCTGGCTGGCGAGGGGCTCAATAATAAAGGTGTCCTGCAGGGTAAAAACAATGTCATACTTGCCTGTGCTCAACAAGTCCAAAAAGCGTTGCCGGCCGAAGGGATCTTGGTATTTCTTGTCTGTTCCCCCTTTGGCAAAATCGATGGCCGGATAGATGGGAAAAGGCCATCTGGTGAAATCGTACGGCTCGCCGAAGTGGTTTACCGCCAGCACATCAAAGTCATAGCGGCCTGTTTTGAGGAGCTGGCTGACAATATTCTGGGAAACTGTGGCGAACCCGGTGGCGCAGTTGAAATCGCTGTGCCACAAGACTTTCTTTTTTTCCATTCCTGGACTCCTTTCCCCAGGGCAGGGCTGGCGCACCGAATGTCGGTGACTACTATACCCTATGTATTGAGACCAGGCGGGGTGACAGGAAATGCCGCTTTGGCGGCCGGCAAACAGCGGCAGGCAATGGGCGCCGGCCAGCTCCTTTTTTATGTTCTGATGGATTAAACAGTAACACTGCCAGCTCCTCACTCATACAGTATAGTAAGTTAAATTGAACTCGAATAGGAGGTATATATCGTATGGCGATTTTTGCGGAACTCCGCAATGAGTGCTTGGTCAGGGAGCTCAGCCGCGAACTGAATACAGACATCGTCCTGTTTAGCTTTGACGGCAATTCCTATTTTGGTAACCTGCAGGCGATCGAAGACGGCCGCATCGCTATCCTTGGCCCGGCGATCAAAGCCGAGTCCAGCTCTGTGGAAATTCTCACCGCTGGTGGCGAGGTTCTGCATGTTGATTTCGCCCGGGTCGACCTTTGGCCGCTGGTTGGCAAGGGTACCGCGATAGTAACTGATCCTTTCTTAGAGGAAAACCTTGTGCTTCAGACCCAGGCAACTGCCCCTGTGGCGATACCAGACGCAGGCCGGCAGGAAAGCCATTGTCTGATCCACGTTCTGCGGCAGGAAATCGGAGAACGGGTATTTATCGGGACTCTCGGCGGCTTTGTTTTTGAAGGAACGCTGGGCGCCCTTGACGACGAGCTGGCCATCCTGACGGTGGCGGAGATCTTTGTACCCGGTACCAGTACTTCGATCTCGGACAGCAGGCTGCGGGCAGCAGTGGTTAATCTCGAGGCCATCACCTCGGTTTCGACCCGTCGCCGCGGCTAATCTGCCCTATATCCATCGACCGTGATGAGTTTTACGGCCATGAGACCCCGCATGCGGGGACTACATTACCTCGAAAGACCCGGTGGGCATTCTTACCGGGTCTTTTTAATTAGCGCTTTGATGGAGGATTCCTTATGCTTACAGCTGTAAAATATCTGGGGCGGATGAGGGTGGGTATCACGACGCCGCGATTGTTCCGGGCCGATGACCGGAAAGTCTATGTCGTCAAGCTGCAGAATAATTTACTCGGTCCAAGGGTGCTGGCCAGCGAACTATTGGCAACAAAGCTCGGCGAAATGATGGGACTTCGTTTTCCGCCGGGGGGGATTATCACAATCGGAGAGCAATTGCTGAAGGAGAGCAGGTCGCTGCAGGAAGCAGGGGGCAGTCCGGGTCGGCATTTCGCTTCTTTGTTTTTGAATCATGCGGAATATGTCGATCGGGGAAACATGGGAAAAGCCGTCAATAGCGCAGAAATGGCCGGCATCCTATTGTTCGACCATATGTTTCACAACGCTGACCGGAGTACCAACGGAAAAAATCTATTACTGCGGCGGGAAGAAAAAGGCCCGATGATGTATGCCATCGACAATTCCCATCTTTTCAAGTCTGGCCGCTGGACCGCCGAGTCGCTTCGCCGGTTGGGGAATGTTATTACACCCTATTATCGCTATTCCTATGGGCGGCTGCTCAAAAACCATCTGTCGCCAGAGGATTTCCGGCCCTATATGGCCAAAATGGCGGGCATCAGCGATGCACAAGTCGCCGATTTGGTGCGGGAGATCCCGTGGGAATGGCTGCCGGATGAAGAGGTGAGGGCAGAACTCAGCCGCTTTATCGGCATGAGGCGGGATCGGATGGAAGGTATCTGGGAGGAACTGTGCAAGCATATCCCAATAGCGCGCGGGGGCCGTCAGTGGTGGGGCGGGGAAAAAAGCGATCCAGGGGAAGAGAAAAAGCGCAAGTGGCTGGGTAAATACTGATAAGTATTTTTCGTCAGCCTCGCATCTAAAACCGATTGACACAGTCGCGTCGCTGCTGGTACGATTATCCTATAGGATAAAGTGTAAACAGAAAAAGTATTGTTTCCGTGTGGTGTGGCGGGAAGGCGAACGAAAAGGCAGGCACTCCTGGCGTGGGGGTGCTTTTGTTATGAGGACAGGCCGCCTGGCAGGCGGGAGAGAGGGATGGGAAAATGAGTATACAATTGGTTATCGTTATCGCTTATATCATTGTTTTATTTGCGATCAGCATTTATGTGAAACGGCGGGCGGCGAGCAGTACCGGCTTTTTATTCGCCGGACGCAAGCTGACTACCCTGCTGGTGGCCACCAATATTGCCGGTACGGCGATTGGTGCGGCATCGACCATCGGGGTGGCTGAAAACGCTTTTACCTCAGGTATTGCCGCCGGCTGGTACAACGTCGCCTGGGCGGCAGGGGCGGTGCTGATGGCGATGGTGGCGGCCGGAAAGTACCGTGAAATGAACTGCACTACCATCCCGGAGCTGTTTGAACGCTATTATGATAAAAAAGGACGGGCCATTGCCGTTTTGGGGCTGATTACCATCCAGTTGGTCATCACGTCGCTGCAGTATCTCGCCGGCGGCGCCATCTTGTCGTCGCTTTTGCCCAATATTTTTTCTTTTGAAGGCGGCATGATCACCAGCGCGATTGTCTTTATCGGTACTACCATCATCGGCGGCCTGTGGTCGTCAGGTCTTTCGAATATTCTCAGCGTGACCCTCATATATGTAGGTGTGTTGATCAGTACGGTAACCATCGTATCCAATCAGGGCGGGATTAACGCCATTGCGGCCTCGCTGCCGACAGGGGTCGACTGGTTCGGACCGGTGGGCGGACTCGGCCTGGCGACGGTCATCGGCTGGTTCGCGGTTATGATGACCCAGACCATTTCCGCTCAGGGACCGGTGCAGGTGGCCTGCTCGGCGGTGAACGCCAAGGCGGCGCGGAACGGCTTTTTGTGGGGGGCGCTGCTGATCTTTCCGGTCGGCTTTTTGTGCGCTATTATGGGGGTGGCGGCCCGGGCGGCTCATCCTGGCATCAAGGCGACCATGGCTCTGCCGCAGATGATTATGGGCCTCGACCCGGTAGTGTCCGGTCTGACGCTGGCGGCGCTGTGGGCGGCCGATGTTTCTACCGCCTGCCATATTTTGCTGGGAGCGGGCACGCTATTTTCCCAGGATGTGTATAAACGGTTCATTAATCCGTCAATCAGCGATGCCCGCTATACCCTCATGAACCGTTTGGCGATACTGGGTCTGGGGATTGTGACCTTGTGGCTGGCCTTCAACGCAGTCGGTATTGTCAGGACGATGCTGATCGGCCTCAGTCTGACCACTGCTTTTACCCTGGTCTTTTTGTTTACGATGTTTGCGCCGCGCTTTTGCCGTCGTAACTCGGCCTTTTATACCACCCTGGCCGGGATGGTGACTCTGTTTGCCTGGCAGATGTTCCCGGCGGTCCAGGTCTTCGCTCATCCCATCTATATGGAGTGGCTGGTATGCCTGGTGGCCTTCTTTGCCGTCGCTGTGGTGGATAAGGAAGCCATTGCCGTTCCAGCGCCTTCTGGAGAAAGGTGAGGGCATCGATCGCTGGTGATGAATTGACGGGAGGGAAAAGAAGGAAATGGCTCAGGGAAGCGACTCTCTTTTCGCGCCGGAAAATATCAAACGGCTTGGACTGCCGATGTTTATATTTTTGAAATGTTTAGCGGCCGTTTTCGGCTGCTTTATTTTCCTGATGCTATTGTTGTACTTCTACCAGGATAATCTGCTTTTTTCGCCGCGGCGGGTTTCCGAGCAGCAGCTGCAGCATATCGCAGTGCTGGGAAACCGGGTGGAAACAATCAGCCTCAGGATGCAGGACGGAACGATGCTCAGCGGCTGGCTGGTAAAGAACAGCGGCGCCGATCAGCATAAACTGGTGATCTACTATGGCGGCAACGGCGATGAATTGTCGCGGATGGTGGACTCCGCCAAACGGTTTGGCGACTGGTCGGTTGCCCTGATCAACTATCGCGGCTACGGTTTGAGCGAGGGGAGCCCGAGTGAAAAGCATCTTTGCAGTGATGCCCTTGAAGTATATGATTATTTTTCGCAAAGGCAAGATGTAGACAATTCACGGATCATGCTGATGGGGCGAAGTCTCGGGACCGGGGTCGCCGCCTATGTGGCTGCCAATCGCAGTCCGGTCGCGGTCGTTCTTGTGTCGCCGTACGACAGTATGGTGAGTGTCGCCCAAAAACATTATCCGCTGGTTCCTGTCGATTGGCTCTTAAAACATCGTTTCGAGTCTGCCAGGGAGGCCCCGGCGATCAAGGTGCCGTTATTGATGGTGGCTACACCGGATGATGATGTCGTACCCTATGAGCTTTCTAAACGGCTGGCCCGAATGTGGGGCGGCCCTGTAACGATTCAGGAGATAAAAGGCGCGACTCATAACTCGATCTACTCCAAAGAGGAAGTATGGGCCGGAGTTGGCCGGTTTTTGCAAACAATGGGTCAATAGCTTGCTGGTTGTATAAAATCGGCGGCGACGCCGGATACTCAATAACGATGATTCATGGTACAATTTGGCTGAAGAGAATAACGATTGCTGAGGTGATGACGTGATGAAGTGGAACTGGACTTATGGTTATCTGGCGGTGCTGGGCGGATTTGTGGTGCTCTTATTCTGGTTGGCCACCAAGCTGGCCATCGTCCTGTTTGTCGCCTTTTTACTGACCTTGCTTCTTAAGCCGCTGGTGGACAAGCTCCAGACGCGAATCAGCCGGGGCTGGGCTTCGCTGGTGGCCCTGGCGGCTTTTCTCGGCGTCTTTTTGTTGTTTTTCCGTTGGGTGCTGCAGGCTATTTTGCCAGGGTTCGCCCAGGTTGCCAAAAAGCTTCCCGCCTATGTTAATCCAGAGACGGTGAACACGCTGACCGAGAGGCTCAATCTGCCGCCGGAATTTGCCGCCTATGTGCATGGAGCCATCAATCAGGCTGCCGGTTTTGCGGTGGAGGGACTGAAGGAAGCTGTTTATCCGTTGCTGCATGCCATGTCCGGCGCGGTGGAGCTGATCGGGGTACCCTTTTTGGTTTTCTATTTTCTAAAGGACGGCCTGAAACTGCGCTGCGCCCTGTTCAGCTTCGCGCCGGAGGTCGAGCAGCAGCGCCTCTGCGCCATCGGCGACGATGTGGCCCAGGTGCTGAGCGGGTACATCCGGGGCCAGTTGTCGGTCTGTCTATTTTCGGGGGTGGCGGGGTTCCTCTTTTTTGTGGTCATGGGGCTGCCTTTTCCGGCGGTATTTGCCGCACTGGGAGCTTTCGCCGAGTTTATTCCGGTGGTCGGTCCGGTGGTGGTGGCGACTCTGGCAGTCAGTCTGGGCTTGGTCCAATCGACAGCCACTGCTCTTCAGATCGCTGTTTTTTACATCGTAATGCTCAAAATCAATCACAATATTGTTTCTCCCAAACTGATCGGCAAAGCGGTCAATCTCCACCCGGTGGTCATCATGATCGGGCTGCTGTTTTTCGGCCACCTGTTCGGCGTGCTGGGCATGATCATGGCGACGCCGACCCTGGCCGTCGTCCGGGTGCTGGCACTGGAAATTCATGCATTTTCGCTGTCCTGCAAGCTCTGATAATGCGGTAGGGAATTTTTTTAGAATACCATCTTCTTTTGCGGCAAATACTATGGTTGGATGAACTGCTTTGGGAGGGATGGCTGTGGCCAAACGACTGATGCCCGGCAATTTTTCCAGCATACCGATGGCAACGCTGATCGCCGCCACTTTGGACGTCGATCCGGAGGATGAGGTCCGGGACGATGCAGCCGAAGCGGTGGACCAACCGCCCACGGCCGAGTAGCCTGGGGTGGGTTTGTGGACTTAAATACAAAAGCCGTTCTCTTTAATGAGAACGGCTTTTGTTGCTCTAGATTACAGATTGGCGATGATGGCGGCGGTGAATTGGCTGGTGGTGGCTTTGCCGCCGAGGTCGGGGGTGAGAGCTTTGCCGCTTTGCAGGACGGCGTCGAGGGCGGCGCGGATGCGTATTGCAACAGCCATTTCGCCGATGTGCTCCAGCAGCAACAGGCCGGACAGCAGCAGGGCAGAGGGGTTGGCGACGTTTTTACCGGCAATGTCGGGGGCGGTGCCGTGGACGGCTTCGAAGATGGCGCAGTCGGTGCCAATGTTGGCGCCGGGGACAACACCGAGACCGCCCACCAGGCCAGCGCAGAGGTCGGAAATAATGTCGCCGTAAAGGTTGGGGGCGACCAGTACGTCGTATTTACCGGGATTGACAACCAGCTGCATGCAAAGATTGTCAACAATGACTTCGTCGTAAGTGATGGCAGGGTAAGCTTTGGCCACCTCGCGGGCACAGGTCAGGAAGAGTCCGTCAGATAATTTCATGATGTTGGCCTTGTGTACTGCCGTGACTTTGCCGCGGCCGTGCCGGGCGGCATAGGCGAAGGCGGCTTCAGCGATGCGGGTGGAGGCCTCACGGGTGATGATTTTGATCGATTCGGCGGCATGGCTGCCGACCCGGTGTTCTACCCCGGCGTAAAGATCCTCGGTGTTTTCCCGGAAGATGACCAGGTCAATGTTTTCAAACCGGGTCTTCACCGCCGGCAGTGACTTGACCGGACGCAGGTTGCAGTAAAGGTCAAAGGTTTTTCGCAGGGTGACGTTGATACTGCGGTAGCCTTCGCCGATCTGGGTCGTCAGGGGTCCTTTCAGGGCCAGTTTGGTGTTTCGAATGCTTTCGAGGGTGCGGGGCGGCAGGGGATCGCCGCAGCTTTTCAGCCCGCCTTCGCCGGCGGTACATAGTTCCCAGTCGAGCGGCGCCTGGGCGGCGGCAAAAATCTCTTGGACAGCGGCGGCGATCTCCGGGCCGATGCCGTCCCCGGGGATCAAAGTGACTGTGCGGCTCATGCTCTCGCCTCTTTCTTACTTGATTTGCATTATTATGCAGTTTGAATGCGGGTTTTGGAAATAACCTGGTGCATAGGAAATTTTTCTGAACAGAGATTCATGAAGATATAATGTGCAGGAGAAGATGGTGTTTCTTAGTTGTTGGTTATTAGATTAGCGGATTGGCATTCGAATGTCAAGATAAACGTATACAATAATACATAAATACAATGTATTATTTATGTATAGAATATACATTGTAAAAAATTAGGACCTTGTTTTCAATTGCGGTAATGTTTACAATTTTTACACATTTCGCTATGATCTGAAAGGATTTGCGACCGGCGAACAGAAGTAGAATAGTCATGTATAGGCGAAAAATGGCGATTTTATGAGGTTGGGTGAATGACGAGGGGAAGATAGAATGCTGTGTGAAGGTAGGCAAAAGAGCAGCGAAAAAACGCTGCGGCAACAAAATGAATATCTGGCACTGCTCCACCAGACGGCGCTGAGTTTGGTCAACCAACTGGATCTGGATGCGGTGTTGAACCGGATTGTGATTAGCGCTGCCAGGCTGGTGGGCACGCCCAATGGATGCATTTTCCTGCTGGACAAGGATAAGGGGATATTTATCAGGACTCACGGCGTCGGAGTCTATGAACACGATATCGGAGCCACGAGAACCCTGGAAGAGGGCTTGATCGGCATTGTATATAAGACTGCGGCGCCGGCGCAAGTTGGACAATATTCCGGCTGGCAGAAGCGGGTTTTGTCCCCGATTGTGGATCAAATTCACGCCATGCTGCAGGTGCCGCTGAAATCGGGCCAACAGGTCGTCGGCGCGATTGGTTTGGCTTATCTGGAGGACGGCGAGACCTTCGGTGAAGAGGAGGTCGAAATCTTGAGCCGATTCGCCGAACTGGCGTCGATTGCGCTGGAGAACGCCCGTCTGCACACCGCCCAGCAAGCCGAACTGGCCGAACGCCAGAAGGCGGAAGAGGCTTTGATTAGTAGTGAGGCCAACAACAAGGCCCTCTTGGCAGCCGTACCGGATACCATTTTCCGCTTTAACCGCCAGGGGGTGCTGCTGGATTTCCGCCTGGGGCGGGAACCGGTGTCCTGGATACTTCCGGCAGCCGGCGGCAGCAGCATCAGCGCCGTCATGTCGCCGCAAATGGCCCAGAATATCCTGCGGCACGCTTTGCTGGCCGAGCAGTCTGGCGGTATAATGGAGTTTGAATACAGTGTCGGCGATGGAACGGCCTGGGAGGTGCGGATCGGGACCAGCGGTCGGGGTGAATTTCTGGCCATTGTGCGCAATGTCACCGAACGCCGGGAAATGCAGAGCCGCCTGGAGTATCTGAGTATGCATGACGCTCTCACCGGGCTTTTCAACCGCTACCGCTTTGAGCAGGAAATGTTCCGGTTGAGCAAGGGCGGCGGACGGGCCGGGATGATCATCTGCGATGTGGATGGACTGAAATTTATTAACGATTCGCTGGGCCATGAGGCCGGCGATGCCTTGCTCAAGACTACGGGGACGATTTTGCGGGAGGTTTTCGCCGCAGAGGATATTGCAGCCCGGGTGGGGGGCGATGAATTCGCTATTCTCCTGCCCAACCGGTCGCATAGCGAAGTGGAGCAAGACTGCCGCCGGCTGCAAAAATCGGTCGACAGCCATAACCGGGAGAATCCCGGCCTGCCGCTCAGCATTTCCATCGGTTTCGCCGCCAGTTCGGAGGAGCTGGCAGAGATGAGTTCGCTGTACAAAGAGGCTGACAATTATATGTACCGGGAGAAGCTGCACCGCAAGACCAGCATCCGCAGCTCGATTGTCCAGGCCCTGATGAAGGCGATGGAGGTCAGGGACTATGCCACCCAGGGCCATGCGCAAAGGCTGGAGATTTTGACCGTCCGGCTGGCCGCGCGGCTCAGGCTGCCAGATCACTCGATCGGCGACCTGCGGCTTTTGGCCCAATTTCATGATATCGGCAAGGTGGGGATTCCGGACCGGATTCTTTCTAAGGCCGGGCCGCTGACAGACAAAGAGCGGCTGGAGATGAGGCGGCACAGTGAGGTGGGGTTCCGACTGGCCCAGTCTATACCCGAACTGGTTCCTATTGCCGACTGGATTTTGAAGCATCACGAATGGTGGAATGGACAAGGTTATCCGCTGGGGCTTCAGCGGCAGGAAATTCCGCTGGAATCCCGGATCATTGCTGTCGTCGATTCTTTCGATGCGATGACCAGCGACCGGCCGTACCGCAAGGCCATGAGCTTAGAAGAAGCACTCGCCGAGCTGGTGCGCTGCAGCGGGACTCAGTTTGATCCCGATATCGTGCCGCTGTTTGTCGAAATTGTGGCCGAAGACCGGACTGAGTGAGAAAGGAGGGGTGAGATGAAGGGCTGGGCCTATGGGCTAATCGCGGCGGCAGCTGTTTTTTGGGGCATTGTTTCGCTTTTTGTCAAAGGGTTGAGCGCGTATGGCTTTTCCGCCCTGCAGCTTGTCGCCATCCGGGCAGTGACCGGTGCCGCCATCCTCACCCTGTACCTGGCAATCACCGATCGCAGTCTGCTGCGCATTCGCCTGGCGGACGGAAAATATTTCGTCGGTACCGGCATTTTCAGCATTGTCTTTTTCAACTGGTGTTATTTCACCGCCATTCAGGAGACTTCGGTGGCGGTGGCCGCTATTTTGCTTTATACCGCGCCGGCATTTGTCATCATCCTGGCGCGGATTTTTTTTCATGAGGCGCTGACCGGGCGAAAAATGGCGGCCTTGACCGCGACGCTAGCCGGCTGTATCCTGGTGGCGGGAGCACCGTCGGGGCTGGACGGGGCCATCGGGCTGCGCGGCCTGCTGGTCGGCCTTGGGGCCGGTGTGGGTTATGCCCTGTATAGCATTTTCGGCAAGTTTGCCCTGGCGCATTATCGCCCCCTGACGGTGACGACCTACACATTTTTGTTCGCCGCCGCGGCCATGCTGCCGGTGAGCGGACTGTGGCAGGAACGCGAACTTTTTCTTCAGTGGCCGGTAGCGGCCTACAGCCTGGGCTTCGGTTTGCTGTCGACGGCAGCGGCCTATCTTTGCTATACGGTGGCTCTGACTTATGTGGAGCCTGGCCGGGCATCGATTGCGGCGACGCTGGAGCCGGTGGTGGCGGCACTGGTGGGGACGCTGGTCTTTGGGCAAGGACTGACCGCCTGGCAGGTCGGCGGCATGGTCCTCATTCTCACCGCAGTGGTCGCTGTGCAGGAGAGGAATACCTAGTTGCGAAATAGTCTGTTTTGGTTATATAATAAAGTGGTGCGGAATGGGCCGCATCGACTACTGGGGGCAATGGGGCTCGCGGGTTTGGCCGAGGGCTTTTTATTTTTTTATCCGGGGGTAATGTAAATGGCTATTCATCATGTCTTTGTATATGGGACGCTGATGCGGGAAATGGATAATTTCCATCTGATCGCACCTTACGCCGGGGCCATCGAACCCGGGGAGACAGCAGGGGAGCTCTTTCATCTGGACTATGGGTATCCGACCCTGGTGTCCAGTGCTGCGTCTACCGTCCAGGGGGAGCTTGTGCGGCTGAAGGATGTCGCCGCCGCCTTGCCGGTGCTGGATCATCTGGAAGGATATCGCGGGACCGATCATCCGGATAATCTTTATGAGCGGGTGGTCTGCCAGGTGGCGACGGCGGGGGGAGAGACGGTGGAGGCCTATGTCTATCGTTTCTCCCACCCTGAACGGCTGAGTGATATCGGCATCCGGGTGAGGGGTGGCTGCTGGCGCCAATTTATGGCCGAACGGCGCGATGACGTGCCGGACCGCTATTATTTTGCCTACGGCTCTTGCATGGAAGATGGGTACCTCGCCGCCAGCGGCTATGCGGCCGATTTTCAACGTGTGGGCCCGGCCCGGCTTGACGGCTGGCGTTTCCGGCTCAACAAGCGGCATTCGGACGGTTTTGCCACCGCTAACATCGTGCCGGCGAAGGACGGGGCGGTCTATGGCATTCTTTATCATATCACCGGCCGGGCGGAAAAAGAGTTTCTCAACTGCCGGGGCGGCTATCCGCAGCACTATTTCAAGGAATATCTTGATGTGATGGTCGGAGAGACGGTATATCCTTCGGCTGTTGTCCATGTTGCCAGACAGGAGTACATCGACGAGCATCTGCCGGTGAAGCCCGACTATGCCAGCCGGCTTCGTCGTGCAGCCGAAAATCTGCTGCCGGCCTACCGGGGCGAGTTGTTCGGCGAACTGGACCGGAGGCATGGGTGAAAAAATGACTGCTGAAGAGGGTTTTTGCGGCAGGGCAGCGAAATAGGCTGTGGCTGGATAGGCTTGGCAGACGCCGCATGAATCCGGCCAGACGGAGGGGTTATTTTGCCTGAGAATAAGAGGCTTCTCTCCAATTTTGGGCGCGTGGCGCATCTGGCGCTGGGGCTGGCGGTCGTCTGGCTTGCTGTGAGCGGCCTGATGAATTATCTGCCTGTTTTACGCGGACCGACTGCCGGAATCCACTGGTTTTTGGTCCAGGGACATATTGCCGTGGGCTTGGCGCTGCCAGTTATTCTGGTGGTGAACATCCCCTTTTTCCTTAATGAGACGGTGCTCGCCCGGGTGGCTGCCAGCGACTGGACGGCAGTACTGGTGCTGGTGGCGGTGGTCTGTCAGGCGGCGACAGGTTTGGCGCTGTATTTTAGTATGGCGCCGTCATACGCGGGTCTGGTTCATATATTTATTGCGCTGTTTTTTTTGCCGCTCCTTGGGCGGCATGTATATCTTGTACTGAAACCGACCAACTCGGCTGAGGCTGTAGAGGAGCCGGGGGCTGGACTGAGTGGCCGCCGGGCTTTTCTGGCGAAAACCGGGGGGCTTATTCTCGTGCTGGCGGGCTGGGCAGGCATTGAATGGATCAAGGATGTGCTGGCTGCCCGCAAGGTAGAAAACCTGGCGATGTTCGAGGACTGCAATCAATTGAATCCGGTGATTGGTCCGCAAGGCCCGGGGGCGTCCTATCCTGGTTATCAGGGACAGTTCAAGCCATATACGGTGACGAAGATTCCCTGTGCCACCACCGAGGCCTGGCAGTTTTTGGTCGAAGGGCTGGTCGAACGGCCGCTGGCCTATCATTGGCCGGAATTCGCCGCCCTGCCGCGGACGGTCCAGCTCAGTGATTTTCACTGTGTCGAAGGCTGGTCGGTGACTAAAATCACCTATGAAGGCATTCCGCTTCGCGCCCTGCTGGCTTCGGCCGGGGTGCGACCAGAGGCTGGCTATGTCGAGTTTATTTCCGGCGACGGACTTTACACCGACACTCTGACGCTGGAACAGGCGGCGGTAGAAGATGTGATGGTTGCCCTTCTTATCGACGGCAAGCCCATTCCGTCGGCGCTGGGGGGGCCGGCGCGGCTGGTGGTGCCGCAAATGTACGCCTATAAGTCGGTGAAATGGCTGATTGCCATCCGGCTGATCGATAAACCGAAGGCAGGCTACTGGGAGGAGCGCGGCTATCCGGCCGACGCGACTATCAAGGGCCCGAAAAACGGGTAGATTTCAGGGACGGCGTCATTTTTTGACTCGGCTTTGCCAAGAAACTGCCGAAAAACAGGAGGCAGTTTCTTTTATTTTCTGGTAGAATGCAAGATGGATACCCTTACAATACTGATATTACTTTAGGGAAGTGTACGATAAGACATGGCATTTTTTCAGGCAATGGAAGGTATTTTCAGTGTTATGATTATGGTGGCTGTCGGCTATCTGCTTGCTGGGCGGGGCTGGTTCGACGCGGCCTGTACCCGGATGATTCCGCGGCTGGTTAACTTAGTGGCCATTCCCATGCTGATCATCTGGAATTTCACCAGTGCTTTTGACCGGGCCAAGCTGCTGGCACTGGCCTACGGCCTGCTGGTACCGTTTTTATCGATGCTGCTTTGCTGTCTGCTTGGTTATCTGACGGCGCGTGTACTGAAGGTGGCACCCAACCGACGCGGGGTCTTTTGCACCATTTTCTTTTGTTCCAACACGGTTTTTATCGGAATACCGGTGAGCATGGCTCTGTTCGGCGATATCGGCACCCCTTTTGTCATGCTGTATATTGTGGTAAATGCCTTTTTCTTCTGGACGTTAGGCAACTATCTCATTAGTACCGACGGCAAAATGGCTGAGGTGAAACTGTTTAGCGTTGCCAGCTTTAAAAATGTATTGTCGCCGCCCTTTATTGCCTTCATGGTGGCAGTGGCTCTTATTTTGCTCAATATCAGTCTGCCTGATTTCGCCACCGCCACCGCCAAGTATCTGGGTGGCATGACCACGCCGCTGTCGCTGTTGTATATCGGTGTCGTCTTGTTTGGGATCGATATCAGGGCCCTACGCTTCAATAAAGATGTAATCGCTATTCTGGCCGGCCGCTTTATCGCCGCGCCGCTGCTGGTGCTGCTGGTGGCTTCGGTTTTCCCCATCCCGCCGCTGATGCGCAAGGTGTTTGTCATCCAGTCGGCTATGCCGCCGATGATGTTGGTGGCGATTATCGCCAAGGTCTATGACGCCGATTCGGAATACGCCACGTCGCTGACGGCCATCAGCACCCTGGCGGCGGCGATCGCCATCCCCATTTATATGGTGATTCTGTAAACGAAAAGAGGCCCGGAAAATCCGGGTCTCTTTTTTTGCGCCTGACAGGGGTATGGTCAGGGGGAATAGTGTACCCGGCCGGGCTGCCGCTTGATGGCCCGGCGATAGGTGACAGACGGGTAGCCGAAAAGCACCAAGGGACCGGGGACCGGGTTGTCGGGGATGCCGTATTGTTGACGCAGGGAGCGGGAATAGCGGATGAAGGGGGCGACGCTGCCGAGCAGGCAGGTGGACAGCCCTAATGTCTCGCCGGCAAGCATGGCGTAGGTTGCCGCGACCTGGCAGTCGGCCGGATCGGCAAATCCGGCGCTATAAAAGTAGATGGCCAAAGGCGCCCCGCCGGACAGCCAGTCTTCCCCGGCTGCCCGTTTCTCCTCCAGGGTGGCGATGAGGGGCAGCAGGAAGGCGGTAATGGCCGCGTATTCATCCCGGCTGAGAAGAGGCCGCAGGATCAGGCGCGGCAAGGGTGAAAACAGCCAGCGCCATTTTTTCATCTGGTCGATGACGGCGAAGGAAAAGGACTGCACTTTCTCGCGACCAGCAAGTACCAGCAGTTCGACGTTGGATGGGGTTATCTGCACCGGAGCGGTGGCGGTAAAAGTCAGGATTTTTTCGATGAGTTCGGCCGGGACTTCTTTTTCCTGGTATTCGCGCACACTCCGCCGGGTGAGCGCCAGGGCATAAAGGCTGTCAAAGGAGGGCTTTTCGGCATCCGGCAGTGGACAGAGGCTGTCTTCGCCGAGGGTCCTACCGCGGAGCTGGATGCAGCCTTGGGGGCAAACGGCGGCGCAGTGGGCGCAGCCTATGCAGCCATAGCTTTTTCCGTGGCTGATGGTGATGGCGCCGTGGGCGCGCTGAAGTACACCGGCCTTGCAGACGGCAGTGCATTGCCCGCAGCGTTTGCACTTGGTGGTATTGACAAGAAGGACGGTTTCGTCTTCGCCGCGCCCGCTTTTGATGGTCAAGAGATTTCACCCTTTGCTTTGTCGCATGGGGATAGTATGTCCGGTTTTTCGCAGGATGACAGCCCAAAATAAAATGCCGCCATGATCGAGCAGCGGTACAGCTTTTTCCCGGATCGCGGGCCTTCTTGCGGTGGCCCAGGGTTCTCTGGCTGTATTAAGGGGCATACTAAGGTCAGAAAGATGGAAAGGAGTCAAAAGCCAATGTCAATATCCTCTGAATATCTGTCCAACGGAGTGGCTGTGAGTGCTGTTGGACCTTCGCCCTATAACATGGTGAAAATCGCCTACGACGGACTTCTGGCCAAAAGTGGGGCGACGAAGGTCTATGCCCATGTCGGTTTCAACAGTGGCTGGGAAAACGCTCGCGACTATCCTATGGCCAAAACGTTTGATGGTTTTGAGACCACGGTTTTTCTCCATGACGGTGTGGCCAGCGTCAATGTCTGCTTCCGCGACGCCGTAGGCAACTGGGACAACAATTCCGGGGCCAATTATTCCTTCTCGGTGGAAGAGGAATCCGAATACCCGGCGACATGGTATGAGCATTTAGGCCGCGACAATCTGGATCATACCTATTACTGGAAAGAATAGCTGGCTGCGAGATTGAAATACCATTTATTTCAAGGGATGAGAGCCGCCTTTTTTGCAGATGATATGTAGCGTAAAGGGTCTATAATGGTCGAGCGAAGATTGGTGTCGGGTCTTTAAAGGGCTCGGCATTGGTCGACCAAAGAGTATTGTCGGGTCGCTCTGCGGTTCGGCAGTAGTCGGCGGGCAGACTGGCACGGGTTTTGAAAGGCTGTACGGCAGCCCAACTGTTGTCGTGTGGTCCCAAGGTATCCGGGTCGGTCGAGCTAAGATTGCCATGGGTGCTGAAATAATATGGGTCTATTGCAGTCGAGAGATTGCAGTAGGTTCAGTAGGTATCTCTGGTGGTCGAGCAAAGGTCAGTGTCGGTTGTGTAATGCTTGTGGGTAGTCGAAAGATTGCGTATAGGTATGTAATGATCGGTATTGGCTGTAGCGTAGATTATTATAGGCTCTTTACCCCCCACAAGCCTGCGGAATGTTTCTGCCGGCTATTATTTTGCCCCCGCTTCCCGAGTATTAGCCGTACCGCCGGAAAATGCAGTCTGAACAGGCAGGAGGTGATACGATGGGCGGGAGAACACTGGACCAGTTCAACAGCCGCCAGCAGGCGAAAGCCAAGGCTCCGAAGGATGCGCAGGATACCACCGTCAAAATTCCGGGTAAAGATCAGGGGCAATCCGGTGCGAAGGAGACGCGTTCCTGACGCCGGCTGCAGCTTATTTGCCGGCAGACGCCGTAGAGGCAATCAAAAACAACCGCTTTGCAGCGGTTGTTTTTTGTGGTGTATCTCGTTATGCGGATGAATGATTTATGCCGTTTCGCGCTGGGCGACGGCGACTTGGGGCCGTACCGGTTCGATTTCTTTGGCTACCCAGACCGGGTTGTGGTCCTGGGCTTCTGTCAGCGGCTGGGTGCCGTCGCCAAACATGGCTTTGAATTCTCCCCAGTTGTACACCCCGAGGAAGATGTGCACGAACATGAACAGGCCGAGGAATATCCCCATGACAAGATGGAGCTGATCAGACCAGTAGATGAAGACTTTGGGGGAAACGGGGATGAAAGCATAGAGGATCCAGCCGGTCAGGATGAGGGCCAGGCTGCCTAACAGCAGACAGATACCGAACATTTTCTGGCCGGAATTCATCTTGCCCATTGGCGGTACCATGATCTTTTTGCCGAGAAACATTTTTTGCGGATAGCCGCCGCCTACCAGCATCCAGCCAACATCCCGGTCGTCGAAGCTGAAGATGCGGCGGATGAAGGCGACCACCCTGTCAAGGCAAAAGACGGTATAGAGGATAGCCGAGAGGGTGAGGATGGCTGCGCCGGCGATATGGATGCGCACGGCCAGGTTGACGAGGTCTTCGCCGCCTGGCTTGAGCCACAGGACAAAGCCGGTGAGGGCTGCCGGCAGAAAGCCGAGGATCAGACCCCAGTGAAAGAGGCGGGAGGCCAGAGGATGCTTGAGGACTCGCGGGCCGTTTTCGTCATGATGCATCAGCTCATCCCTCCCAGCTTGCTGCGATCGATGTATTTGGTGTGAAAGAGCTCTTCGGCCAGCGGGCTGAGGGGCTTGCCAGCAAAGTTTTTATAGACGTCGGCCACGGCGGTGTTGTTGTGGCTCTGCCGCACCTTGGCCTGGGTATCGTCCTGATATAAGGCTTTGGTTCGCATTTTGATGTATTTTGTGCGGTCCTGAACCAGATCGGTGGCTACATAGGCGCCGGTCCAGAGCACTGCCGCCCCGACCCCGAGGACGCCAAGGAACTCACGCCGGGAGACCTTGACGGCTTTTTCAACATAATCATAGCGTGCCACTTAGATACCTCCTTATGACCATGGCAGCATTGCCTTGTATTTGTCCAGCCACGAGGTTCCCATGGGGTTGATGGGCTGCCCGCCGCCGTTGACGCAGCCACCCGGACAGTTCATGACCTCGATGAAGTGATAGGGGGATTTGCCGGCGACCACCTGCTCGACGACAGGCTTGAGATTTTCTTTGATGCCGTGGACCACAGCCACGTTCAAGGTGATGTCTTTGCCGGTTTTGGCGTCTTTTAGGACGATGCTGGCCGACTTGACTCCCTGCAGGCCCCGTACCGGCGTCAGCTCAAGGGAGGCGAGTTCCTGGCCGGTGATGACGAAATGGGCGGTGCGGAGTGCGGCCTCCATGACGCCGCCGGTATTGCCGAAAATGGTGCCTGCCCCGCTGTAACGGGCCAATGGATTGTCTTGGTCGGTGAATTCGGCCACGCTTTTAAAGTCGATGTTCATTTTCTTTAGCAGGCGGGCCAGGTCACGGGTGGTGAGCACAGTATCGACGTCGGGATAAGCGCCGCTTTGCCCCTGCTTTTGCCAATAGGCGGAGGCGCTGGCGAATTCCGGACGGGAGGATTCGAATTTTTTTGCGGTGCAGGGCATGATGCCGACGACATACATATTTTCCGGCTTTGTCGCCCAGACCTTGGTCGCGCCGTAGGTCTTGGCGAGGGCGCCGGCCATCATGAGCGGCGATTTAGCGGAAGACATATTGGGGAGAATCTCGGGGTAATAAAGTTCGGCATAGCGCACCCACGCCGGGCAACAGGAGGTAAACTGGGGCAAGGGTCCTGGATGATGCTCTGCCGCTTCACTCAAAACATGGTAGCGAATCCTGCCGATCAGCTCCATCCCTTCTTCCATGATGGTCTGGTCGGCGGTGAAGTTGGTGTCCAGCAGCTTGAAGCCGGCTTGCTTCAGGGCTCCGTAAAGTTTCTCTGTGGCCAGGGTGCCGGGAGGTAGGCCGAATTCTTCGCCGATGGCGACGCGGACGGCCGGGGCTGTGCTGGCGACAACGGTTGTCTTGCCGTCTTTCAGCTTGGTTAGCACTTTGTCGACTGCGTCCACCGTGTCACGGGGCGCGCCAAAGGGACAGTTAACCAGGCACTGGCCGCAAAAGACGCATTTTTCGCTGTCCACGCTATGGACGGCGCCGTATTTGCCGGTGATGGCGCTGGTGGGACAAAAGGCTTTGCACGAGTCACAGCCTTTGCAGGTTTTGCGGTCGATTTCGATGATACCGGACAGTTCCTGCTGCTGAAGGCCTTTCAAAAAAATCCCCCCCTACTCTTAAATGATGGCATAGAGCGGGCGTGGCGGAAACATCCGCCACGCCCTTTTTTTCTTGCGAGCGGCTAGGGCAGCATCCAGTGCAGCACATAGGCCTGCAGATAGGTCAGCACGCCCATGAAGAGAAGCATGGCGACACTGTGGGGCAACGCGAACCGGAAGATGGTTGACTCTTCGCCTACCAGGCCGGTGGCGGCACAAGCTACCGAAATGCTCTGCGGCGAAATCATCTTGCCGCAGACACCGCCGGACGAGTTGGCGGCCACCATGAGACCAGGGTCGACGCCGATTTGTTCGGCGGCCGTTTTCTGCATCGCTCCGAACAGGGCGTTCGAAGAGGTGTCAGAACCAGTCAGGAATACCCCCAGGTAGCCGATGACCGGTGCGAAGAAGGGGAATAAGGCTCCGGTGGCGGTAAAGGCCAGTCCCAGGGTGGAACTCATGCCCGAATAGTTCATGATATATGCCAGACCGAGGATCATGGCAATGGTGCAAATGGGGAAGACCAGTTGTTTTACGGTTCTGCCAAAACAGGCAGCCGCACGGCCGGCGCCGTAGTTGGGGATGATCATCAGGGAGAGCAGGCCAGCGGTGAAGATGGCGCTGCCGGCAGCAGAGAGGAAGTTGATTCCATAGGTAGCCGCGTAGGGAGTGGCTTTGGTGACGACAGGAGCCGCCTTGATGACCATGTTATGGAGACCAGGCCAGGTAACAAAGGTCAAACCAATGGCCTTCTCCCAACCGACGAGGACATTTTTGAAGCCGACAAATTTGTCGTCCGCCCACAAGAAGACCAGGACGGCCAGGATCAGATAAGGGGCCCAGGCGCGCAGCACCTCGCCGCCCGAATATTTCAGCTCGACCGGACCGGTGGCGGCTTTTTCATCAGGGAAATGCCACACCTGGCTGGGTTTCCAGAGCTTGAGGAAAATCAAGAGGCCGATGATGGTCACCAGCGCCGAAGTGATGTCCGGCAGGTAGACATTGACATAGTTGGAGGTGAAAAACTGGGTGACGGCAAAGCACAGACCGGCGACGATAACGGCCGGCAATACTTCGACAGCCCGTTTCCAGCCGCACATCAGAACTACCAGCCACAGCGGCACTAGTACCGACAGGAAGGGCAACTGGCGGCCGACAATCTTGCTGATGGTCATCGGATCGATGCCGCTGACCTGACCGGCGACCACGATGGGGATGCCGATGGCGCCGAAGGCCACCGGGGCGGTGTTGGCGATCAGGCAGATGCCGGCTGCATACACCGGGTTGAAGCCGAGACCCACCAGCATGGCGGCGGTAATCGCCACCGGGGTGCCGAAGCCGGCGGTGCCTTCGATGAACGAGCCGAAGGCGAAAGCGATGAACAAAGCCTGGAGGCGACGGTCATCGGTGATGGAAGCCAGGGAATTTTTGATAATCTCAAACTCGCCGGACTCCACCGTCATATTGTAAACCCAGATGGCGGTAACGACGATCCACACGATCGGAAAAATACCGACAAGCGCTCCATTCAGGGTGGCGCTGATTGCTAGACCGGCCGGCATTTTAAAGACGAAAATGGCGATCAAAACGGCGGAAAGAACGCCGAAGAAGGCGGCGTTATGGCCTCTGGAACGCTTAATGCCCAGCATGTACAAAAGGATAAAGAGCGGAATGGCGGCCACAACTGCCGAAAGGGCGATGCTTCCAAGCGGATTATAGTCTTGAATCCAATTCATCATATGCACCCCTTAATTTTATATGCTATCAGATAAAGATACTGCTGCTGATAGGTTTTTTGAACATCCCTCCTTATTGTTGTTGTCAGACTGGGCAAAGTGGTTGCGGCTTTTTGCGCGAAAAAGTGTGCAGCCTTTCCAGCGCAGATACGAATGACTTGGTGATCTAGCCTCATGGCGATCGGTCTTGCCGGCGGCTATTGTTAGCAGGAGAGGCCGGAAGCACTCTTTTCCTTGGCCGAGAGGTCTAGTGGTCTGACCAATGAGATACATAATTCGTGCCGGTGAGGGAAAATCCTGCCGAAATAACAAAAGATTCTCGCAATTTTTTTGTCGATATATGTAGATGGGCAACGCGGCTGGCTTCGAGGCCATCTGGCAACCGGCCAGACTCTGGATTTGCCTGAATCTACCTAAAGGTACAGTCCGCTATAGCGTCGAAAAAAGTTAACATAAAGTAACGTGATGGTTGCCATTTCGCGCCAAGGTACTGGTATGACTGCAGGCAAGAAGTGGCGTGACCTGTGGCGGATGAGCCACACCCGCTTTCATGATCCGCGCGGCGGTTTTTTTATTTCGCGGGTCGGCAGGCGATCAGGAAAAATGACAGGAAAGGGACGCTGCCGTTGTGACAGGAAGTTATACCAATCGCAGACTTCAGGCGCTAGGCTATGTCGTTATTTTTATATTTGTTGTCTTGACAACCCGTTTGGGATATCTGCAGATTGCCCACGGGACAGACAACCGGCGCCTGGCTGATAATAACCGCATAAAGCTAATGCGAATCATGGCCCCGAGGGGCCTTTTCTATGACCGTAACATGGTGCCGCTGGTCTCTAACCGGCCTGGTTTCACTGTGTCGCTGGTCCCGATTTCCGGACCTATCGCGGATGACGTGATTGTCAAGCTGGCCGGTTATTTGGGGATGAAACCGGAGGAGATCCGCCAGAAGGTGGGGCAGCAGGACAATCCGCTGGAACCCATCCGGATCAAAAACGACGCCGGCCCGGATATTGTGACGAGAATCGAGGAACACCGCGGCGACCTGCCGGGGGTCATTATCGAAATCCAGTCGGTGCGCAACTATATGAATGGCGGGCTGGCGGCTCATATTTTTGGCTATGTCAGCGAGATCAGCGACACCGAACTGGAAAAGCGCAAGGCCGACGGCTACAAAACTGGCGACATTGTTGGCAAGTTCGGCCTGGAGAAGGTCTATGACAAGGAACTGCGCGGCACCGACGGCGGCAGCCAGGTGGAGGTCGATGTCGCCGGCCGGCCGGTGCGGATGCTGGGCAAGAAGGAGCCGGTGCTGGGTGAAAGCCTGGTACTAACCATTGACGCCAAAATCCAAAAGGCGACGGAAAAGGCGATGGATGACCGGCTCCGCTATCTGCAGACCCGCCTTGGAAATCCGGGTGCCAAAGCCGGCGCCGCAGTGGTGATGAACCCCAAGACAGGCGAAATTCTGGCGATGGTCAGCCGCCCGACCTTTAATCCCAACTCTTTTAACGGGGGGATTTCGTCCAAGGACTGGAAGGTCATTAATGATGATCCGTTCAATCCGATGGAAAACCGGGCCATCACCGGCGAATATCCGCCAGGTTCTACTTTCAAGATTATTACCAGTACGGCGGTGCTTGAGCTCGGGAAAGTAAACCCTGAAGATAAAATCCTCGATACCGGCCACTATATGGGGAAAGGAAACGCCCTGAACGAGGCGCTGGGCTGGATCGATTTTAAAACAGCCCTGGCAAAATCGGATAACGTGTACTTCTATCAAATGGGCGAACGGGTAGGGATCGACAATCTGGAAAAATACGCCCGGATGTATGGCCTGGGGGACTATACCGGCATCAATCTGCCAGGAGAATCCGACGGGTTGGTTGCCAACCGGAAATACAAGGAAAAAGCCTATGGCGAAGACTGGTATCTGTCAGAGACGTTGGATGCCGCCATCGGCCAGGGCTTCCAATTGGTCACGCCTATTCAGATGGCGACAGTGATGAGCGAAGTGGCCAACGGGGGCCATCGTTTCCGGCCTTATCTGGTGAGCAAGATGATTAATCCGAACGGGGATGTTGTCAAGACGTTTGAGCCGGAAGAATTGGGCCAGGTGCAAATAACGGATCGTAATATAAAGCTTATCCGGGACGCTTTATATGATGTGGCCCTGCCCGGCGGGACGGCCGCCTATGTCTTTGAAGGGCTCCCGATTTCGATCGCCGGCAAAACGGGCACGGTAGAGAATCCCCACGGTGAGGACCACGGCTGGTTCGTGGCCTATGCTCCCTTTGACAATCCGACGGTGGTGGTGGCGGTACTGGTGGAACAGGGCGGTTTCGGGTCAGACTCGGCAGCGCCGATCGCCCGCAAGATTCTGGAGGCTGCCTTCAATCTTCCGCTTCACAAGGACGCCGCCGATCTGATGGTGGAGGAAGAGGCCGCCAAAGCCGGTATCAAGATCGAACCCCCTGCGGCTGAGAAAGAGCCTCCGAAAGAACCTGCAAAAGTCAATTTGCCGCCCGCTCCGGCGGCGAAGCAATAGCGTGATGCCTGACACCGGCCTGTTGGCCGGTGTTTTTCTTGCGCAGTATTGATCTGGTGCAATAGCGGGAAAGGGAAGAACTCTTTTTTGCAGAATTAGAATGGATATGCGTTTGGTGGGGGTGATAGCCATCAGAACTGAGCAGACAGGTCTGTCTGACTCCGAGCGGTCGGTACCGCGGCTTCGGCGGTTTTTCGGCGACGAGCCCGCTTTGACTGTTGCAGAGGGGGATGGGCCTCGCTATGCCTGGCTGAATTATGCCGGGGGACTGCTCATGGTGGCCTTGGTTACCGCTTTTTGCTGGTCGATCAAAGAGAAGGCCGAGCTGATCAATATTGGTCTTCTTTATCAGTTGCCGGTATTGATGAGCGCTTTTTGGTGGGGGCGATGGCCGTCCTATTTTACGGCCCTTTGCGGGGTAATGGTTTTTGACTTTTTTTTCGTGCCACCAATTTTTGCCTTGACCATCGTCGATGATTTACCTTTTTTATGGAGCTTTGTCTGTTTTTTGATGGTGGCTTATGTTTTTGGCGGACGGACGGAAAGACTCCGGGCGGAGGCTGTGGGGGCGCGGCAGCGGGAAAAAAGCACCCGTGCGCTGTATGAGTTCAGCCGGGAGATTGCGGCGATTATCGACCTGGATGTGATTGCCCAGGTTCTGACCAGGCAGGTGGCTGATACCATCAACCGACCGGTGCTGGTGCTGTTACCTGGCCCGGGCGGCAAACTTCTCATTCGGGCGGCCCACAATCCCCGCCATGGCGCGGCATCAGCCGGTGCCGACCAGGAAGCCTCGTTGCCGGAGACCGAGGCTGCGGCAGCCGACTGGGTTTTCATCCACGGACAGGCGGCCGGCGCTTCCACCGACAAGTGGCCCGAGGCCAGGTTTCTCTATGCGCCTTTGGGGCATCACGACCATATTGTCGGCGTGATGGCTGTCGCGATGACTGACAAAATCCAGCCCAATCAGCGACAGTTGATCGACGCGTGGGCCGCCCTGGCAGCCATTGCCATCGAGCGGGTAAAGCTGACGGAAAAGGCTCGCGAGGCGGCTCTCCTCCTAGAGTCGGACCGGCTGCGGACTGCGCTTTTTAATTCAATTTCCCACGAACTGCGCACCCCTCTTTCCTCCATCATCGGGTCGGTTTCCACCCTGGTGGAATCGGACGAAGTGTATTCCCGGACAGCAAGGCGAGAGCTGCTGGAGACGATGAAAGACGGCGCGGCCCGGATGGAACGGGTGGTGACCAACCTTTTGGATTCCGCGCGGCTGGAAAGCGGCATGGCCCGCCTGAAAATGGACTGGTGTGATGCCGAAGATTTGGTGGGAGCGGCTCTCAGGCGGCTGGGAGACAGTCTGAACAATGTCCGGGTGAAGGTGGCGATTATGCCAGGGACACCGCTTCTAAAGGCTGATTTTGTTTTGTTGGAGCAAGTGCTGGTCAATCTGATCGACAACGCGATAAAATACTCTTCGCCTGGGTGCGGCGTCGTCATTGTCGCCAAGGCGGAAGGCGGTATGGTGGAATTTTCGGTTGCCGATTGCGGGGTGGGTATTCCCGAGGAGCATTTACGCCGGGTCTTCGATAAGTTTTACCGGGTTCAGCAGCCGAAAGCGGTCACCGGAACCGGCTTAGGGCTTTCGATTTGCCGGGGGATTGTCGAGGCCCACGGCGGGAGCATTTGGGCAGATGGCAATCCGGGTGGCGGTACGGTGGTGAGTTTTACCATTCCTGTCGCCGCCGGGGAAAATAGTTTGCAAAGGGAGGCAGGTGGCTGATTTGGCGGACAAAGGACAACATATTCTGATTATTGATGACGAACCCCAGATTCGTAAACTCCTGAAAGTTTCGCTGGAGGCCCACGGTTACCAGACTTATGAAACAGCCACCGGCCAGGACGGAATCAACCTGGCGGCGATGCACCGGCCTGATTTGGTGATCGTCGATCTCGGCCTGCCGGACATGGAAGGTCGCGAAGTGGTTGTGCGCATCCGCGAGTGGTCTCAGATGCCGATTATTGTATTGACAGTAAGGGATCAGGAGCAGGGAAAGATTGAGACCCTCGACGCAGGGGCGGACGATTATCTGACAAAGCCCTTCAGTGTGGGCGAGCTGATGGCCCGGATGCGGGTTGCCCTTCGCCGGGCGGTGACTGCCGAGAATGAGCCTGTCGTGACCTGCGGTGATTTGGTCATTGACCTGTTGCGGCGCAGCGTTACCGTCAGAAAGCAAGAGGTGAAGCTGACCCCGACAGAATATGAGATTCTAAAAATTTTGGCTCGCTATCCCGGCCGGGTGATTACCCACAACCAGTTGCTCAAATCGGTCTGGGGCAACTCGTGCAGTGACGACACCCATTATATCCGGATCTATATCGGCCAGCTCAGGCGAAAGATCGAGGCCGATCCGGCCCAACCGCGCTATATTATCACCGAGTCGGGTGTAGGATACCGGCTGAATTACCTGCCCTGACGCAAGTTCAGGGGGAGGATTGAGCGCAAGGCGTGCCATATGGTGAAGAAATTGTATGATTTTACATTTTTAACGCTCTTCGTCTGTCGAGGAGCGTTAATTTTTATGTTTCGTTTACACCATATTTATATTTTCATTACACTTAAGGCTGTTTTATTTACGGCTTTTTTACAGAGAAATAAGATAGAATTGGGGTGTAAAGTCGCGTATTACAAGGACTAAGCTGGACTGGCGGCGATTTTACGGGGAGAATACCGCAAAAATGCTGAAAAAGAGAACATAAAGATGGTGCAAAAGAAGTGGGGGTAGCCACTTCTTTCTTAGTCTCGGTGCTGAAAAGCCGGTTGGCTGTGCCGGGCCGTGCCGCCATCGTCAGCATGATTGCTGAAAAGAGTTGATGTTTTGGCCTGCAGCATCTCGGAAAAAGCAATATGAATAAAACGTGTAATTTTAGGAGTGAGTAACCGCAAATGATGCGAGAGGTAAGACGGTGGCTGATTGGCAAACCGTTACACAACAAGCGCTTGGCTCATGAAAAACTTCCCAAGTGGAAAGCGCTGTCGATTTTCTCTTCTGACGCGCTTTCGTCTGTGGCCTACGGTCCTGAGGAAATCATGCTGACTCTGGTAGCGGTGCCGGGAATTATTGCCTATGGCTATATGGCACCGGTGGCGCTGTCCATATTGGCCCTGTTGGCCATAGTTGCCCTCTCCTATGTGCAGGTGGCCAAGGCCAACCCTGGCGGCGGCGGTGCTTATGCTGTAGCCAAGAAGAATCTGGGGGAATATCCGGCACTTATCGCGGCAGGCGCGGTATTCGCCGACTATGTGCTCACTGCAGCGGTCAGCGTTTCAGCAGGCACAGCGGCGATTGTATCGGCCTTTCCGTCGCTGGACGGCCACGCAGTGGCCATTGATCTGGTTGTGCTTTTTGTTTTATTGATGGTGGTCAACCTCCGGGGAGTCCGCGAATCCTCCAACGCCTTCGTCATTCCCACCTATGCGTTTCTTTTAGGTATGCTTACCCTGGTTGGTACCGGGGTTTTCCAGGTTCTGACCGACAGTGTTCCTATTTTGCCGGCCGCATCGGTGGCCAAGCAGCAGCTTGACTGGATGATGTTGTTTGTCATCCTGCGGGCCTTTGCCAACGGCTGCAGCTCGATGACCGGCATCGAGGCCATCGCCGACAGTGTACCCATGTTCAGAACCCCGGAATCGCGCAATGCTACTGTCACGACTTATTGGATGGCTGGCATTTTGTCAGTGATGTTTCTCGGCATTTCTTTTTTGATCATGCATTATCATATTTTGCCGGTCCCGGATGTTACCGCCCTGTCCCAACTGGCGGAGACGATTTTCGGCCGCAATGCGTTTTACTTTTATATTCAGATTTCCACCATGCTGGTGCTGTACCTGGCAGCCAATACCGCCTATAACGGCCTGCCGGTGCTGATGTCCATCGTCGCCAAGGACGGCTATATGCCGCGCTACCTGGCAACCAGGGGCGAACGCCTGACCTTTTCTAATGGAATTATTCTTCTTACGATGGCTGCGGCGACGCTGATTATGGTGTTTAACGGCCAGACCGACCAACTGATCTCGCTGTACGCCATCGGGGTATTCATCTCGTTTACCATCGCCCAGACCGGGATGATTGTCCATTGGCGGAGCCACCGGGGCACCGGCTGGGTATTCAAGGCTTTTTTGAACGGACTGGGGGCCTGCGCCACCGGGCTGGTGGTAGTGGTGATTACGGCGACCAAGTTTATTTACGGCGCCTGGATTGTGCTGCTCTTTATCCCAACCATGGTTTATCTTTTCAAGCAGATCAAAGCCCACTATAACGCCATGGCCGAGCAGCTCCACCTGCCGCTGGAGTGCGCGGCTGAAGAAAGTGCTGCCCTGCCAGGCAAACATATTGTGGTGGTGCCAGTCGCGACCCCTACCAAGGTGGTGTACGAAACCCTGAAATATGCCAGAATGCTCAGTTCGCATATCATCGCCGTCCATGTGGCCAGCGACGAAGCGGCCGAAGCTAAGACCAGGGAGAAATGGAACTGTTGGAATCCTGGAGTGGAACTGGTAGTCTTGCGTTCCCCCTACCGGCTGCTGATGAAGCCGCTGATCCGCTATATCGAGACGCTGGAAAAACGCAAAGGGCCCAACGATTATATTACGGTGGTCATTCCCGAATTCGAAACCAAGGAATGGTGGCACCGTCTGCTGCACAATCAAACCGGCTGGTTTCTCAGGACGTCGCTGATTCTCAAGGAGAATGTGGTGGTGACAACCGTCCCCTACCACCTGAAGCAGTAATTGCCGCAGGTTGCCTGAAGAGTATGGCAGACCAAGATCCGGTTTCCCTCAGTCAATGGATGTGGGAGGTATGCCTATGGATTCTGGATACAGAGGAAAGATGGACGAATTGTTCCGGCAGATTTGGCTGCTAGAACAGCGCTTCAGCAACCAGCCCTCGCCGGAATTGGCCCGGACTTTGGTCGAACATTTGAGCCGGGTCGGCAGCCGCGGTTATTTCAACCCGGTTCTGGGGGTGAGCTGGATGCCGGCCAGTATGGCGGAAAAGCGGCTGTCCTATCAGCGTTATATTGAGTCACAGTGCGAGGGTTGTCAGGAAGGTTAATGCAGCTTGGCCGGGCAACTCGGACTGGCGGAGGAAATAAGAAGGGCGTATTCTTGCCGATGGCGCAAGGATACGCTTTTTTTATGGGGGAATCGTTACGTTTTAAGAGGGGTTTTGTTTCGGCGACAGAGAATAAAGAGCAAGAAGAGACGGAAGAATGATGTAGGCAAGGTCTGTGGTGCAGTCGCGCCTTTTTGCCACCGGCTTGCCGGGGAGGGGAAGAGAGTTGGGAGAGCAGGCTATGATCCGGCCGATGACGATGGCCGATTATGACGAGGTTATCGCGCTGTGGCAGGGGGTCGAAGGGGTAGGGCTGAGCGACGCGGACAGCCGGGAGAAAATAGATGGCTTTTTGGGGCGTAACCCACACATGAGTTTTGTCGCCGAGGCGTCGGGTGAGCTGGTAGGGGCGGTGCTCTGCGGCCACGACGGGCGAAGGGGCTATCTTCATCATTTGGCGGTACATAGAGCCCGCCGCGGACAGGGGATCGCCCGAAGCCTGGCGGAGAGCTGTTTTGACCGCCTGCAGGGTGAGGGGATTTCCCGCTGTCATGTGTTTGTTTATCCTGACAATATTCAGGGGATGAATTTTTGGATGAGGGTCGGTTTTTTCAAACGCGACGACTTGTGCCTGTTTTCGCGGGATTTGTGATGAGGATGGTCCTGCCGGAGACGGTGGGCGCAGGAGATAGATAGATGCTGTATTTTAAAACCGATATTTATGATGAGTTTCGCTGCGTGATGTGCGGGACGTGCTGTCGCAATGACTGGTTGGTGACAGTGGACGCAGGGGGTTATGAGCGCAACAAGGCCCTTTTTGCTGCAGCAGGCAAGGCGGCGGAATTTGAGAAGGTCTTTATCCTGCTCAAAGATGGCGGTCCGGGGGAATACGCCGCCATCGCCAAACAGCCGGACGGCGGCTGCTGGTTTCTGGGCTCCGACAATCACTGCCGTCTGCACCGCGAGGCAGGCCATGGCCACCTGGACCCGGTCTGCCAGCTCTTTCCCCGCTATCCGGTGAATACCACCCGCGGCGTGGAGCTGACGCTGAGTTTCAGCTGCCCGGAAGTGGTCAGACTGGTGAGCAGAAGGGCGCCGCTGGCGGTGATCCGGTCGGAAGAGCCGGGAGCCTATATCCCGCCTGACAGCTTTGTGGCCGGAGTCTACCCGGAGCAGCAGCCTGTCGATACGCCGCTGCGCCATTATTTTGAGCTGGAACATCATTTTAGCGATATTCTCCAGCAGCGGTGTCTGCCGCTCGCCGAGCGTCTGGACCTGCTAAGGGCCACGGCGCTGGCATTGGAGGGGCTCAAGCGGGACGAAGAATTTCGGACGGAGTTGGGCAGGATTATCGCCGCTAACTACCGCCTTCTGGACGCCAAGGCAGGGGCGGAGAATGCCGCACCGGCTGAGGCCGAGATATTGCTGGAACACTTTTTTGTCAATCTGGTGTTCAAGAAGATCTTTTATCTGCACGGCCTGGCAGAGGGCGTCAGGCTGCTTTCAGCCGTCTGGGGGGCGATTGCCGCTGCGCGAGAGCAGGCGGCCGAGCCGGCTGCCGACCTGGAACGGACCCGCGCCGCCGTGATGGCCGCGGAGTTTGAGTATAGTCACCATCGCCGCAGCCTTTTGGGCGAGCGGGAAAAATAAGCGGCTGGCAGGATTCTGGCCGGGGCGGCGGGAAATAATATAACTTGCAATCAGAGCAAAGGAGCAAAACGTGACAGAAAAGAGCGATGAAATCAAGCCCAACCAGCCGGAACCCGATATCCATCCCTGGCTAGGTGTTCTCGTCCGGCCGCGCAGCACGCTGGAGCAGCTTTTGCGGCGCGAGACCCCGCAGTCGGCCCGGACCCTGTGGCTGTCCTTCACGGCGCTGGTTATCGCCTTTCTTTTTTTAGGGGCGACCTTCTATCCCGGCGATTTGGATCGAGCAGCTTTAAGGATGCGGCTGGTATTTGCCACACCCTTTATTTTTGCGTTGTCTTATCTTTATTTCGTAGTGGAAAGTTATCTGCTGCACAAGGTCGGAGAATGGTTTGGCGGCCGCTCCACACCCGCGGCCATGCGGGTGATCAACGCGTATACCACCGTCATTCCCGGAGTGATCCTCGGGCCGCTGAATATCCTGGTGGCGGTGCTGCTTGACAAAGACTCGCTGGTGCGGGGCACGCTGGAAAATATTATTCTTGGCTGGACGGTCTATATTACCGCCGTTGGCATCGGCGTGGCAGCCGGCATCAACCCCTGGCGGGGGCTTGCAGTTTATATCGTCACTCTGCTTTTCTGGCTGGCACTCGGCCTTCTCGCCGGAACGCTGTTATTCGGGCAACTGCCGACAGCCTTTTAAAAGAAAAAGAGGAAGCGACAGAGGAGGATCTGTCGCTTTTTTTATGGATCGATCGCGGGACGGCTGGCAGGTCGTCTTTTTTTTATTGACTGGGGGAAATTACCATGATAAAAAACGGAAAAAATGGCAGAGGCAAAGGACCGGGAGCATATATTAGACCATAAATATTTTGCGGCAAAGGGATGGTACTGACAACAGATGCTGCAAATAGGAGGTTGGAAAATGAAGAAAATTGCTATGATTGTCACTTGCCTGCTGCTACTATGCAACATGGCGCTGGCCTCGCCCCTGATGGATTTTTCTCAGGGTAAGGGCTCTATCGACCTGACCTGGCGCAACGCGGACACTAATCTGTCAGGCCCCGGGTATAGTCAAGACTTCGCCAAAAACTATAACCTGGAGGGGGGACTGACCTACGGCCTGGGCAATAAATTTGCCTTTCAGTTCCGGACCTTTGAGGCTAAATCAGGCGATACTATTACTACTACGCCGCTGTTTGCTCCCGACAGAGCCAACTTCAAACTAACCACCAACGAATATAATGTCCTCTACAAGCTGGACAAAAATCTTGCCGCTTATGCCGGACTGGTCACCGCTAAAGGTACGTTTGCCGACCTTACCTTCCCGGGGAACAGTGGTGGTACCAACACCCGGAATTTCTGGCAGGTGGGCTTGGTGGGCAGTACTGAGATCGCCAAACGGACGACGCTGTGGGCCAATGTGGCGGCTGGCACCGATCTGACCAACTGGGGCGTGGGGGTCAGCTATGCATTTACTCCCAGCTGGGAACTCAATGTCGACTATCGCGATTTCCAGGCTAAAAATTTGACTATTCCCGGCGGTAAAGTGGACGGTAAAGCCAAAGGGGTGGGCATCGGCGTTACTTATAAGTTTTGAGTGCGGCACATAGCAAAAGACCCGGAGAAAAGTCTCCGGGTCTTTTGCGTATCGGATACTATTCGACCACAATGCGGTGGTAGTTTTTCTTGCCTTTGCGGATAAGGAGACTGCCGTTTTCAAGGAGGTCGGCGGTAAGGAGAAGGTCGGGGTCGGTGACTTTGGTGTCGCCAAGGTAAAGTCCGCCGCCCTGGATGAGCCGTCGGCCTTCGCCTTTGGAGGGGATGATGGCGGTGGCGGCCAGGATGTCGAGCAGTTTGCCGCCCACCTCAGCGGCGGTGATGGTAACGGTGGGGGCGTTGTCGAGGGCTCCGGCTCCGCCGAAGAGGGCCTCGGCTGCCTGGCGGGCCTTGTCGGCTTCGCCTTCGCCGTGGATGAGTTTGGTGACCTCAAAGGCCAGCGTCTTTTTGGCGATGTTGATTTCCTGGTCGCGTAGAGCTCCCAGCCGCCGGACTTCGTCCATCGGCAGGAAGGTGAGGAGGGCCAGGCATTTTTCCACATCGGCATCGTCGACGTTGCGCCAGTACTGGTAAAAGTCATAGGGCGAGGTTTTGGCGGCATCTAGCCAGAGGGCACCTTTTTCGGTTTTGCCCATCTTGCGGCCGTCGCTGGTAGCCAGCAGGGTGAAGGTCAGGCCATAAGCCAGTTTGCCTTCTTTGCGGCGGATGAGGTCGGCTCCGGCGAGGATGTTCGACCACTGGTCGTCACCGCCCATCTGCATGACGCAGCCGGTCTGGCGGTTGAGCTCGAGAAAGTCGTAGGCCTGCATGAGCATATAGTTGAACTCGAGGAAGGACAGGCCCTTTTCCATCCGCTGCTTGAAGCAGTCGGCGGTGAGCATGCGGTTGACCGAAAAGTGGACGCCGATCTCGCGGAGAAATTCGACATAGTTGAGCTGGAGCAGCCAATCGGCGTTGTTGAGCATCAAGGCTTTGCCGTCTGAGAAATCGATGATGCGGCGCATCTGCTCTTTGAACCGTTCGCCGTTGGCGCTGATCTCTTCGAGGGTCAGCATCTTGCGCATGTCGGTTTTGCCGGAGGGGTCACCGACCATGGTGGTGCCGCCGCCGATGAGGCAGATGGGGCGATGGCCGGCCTGCTGCATGTGGCTCATGACCATCATCGCCAGGAAATGGCCGACATGCAGGCTGTCGGCGGTGGGATCGAAGCCAATATAAAAGGTGATTTTTTCTTTGGCAAAGAGTTCGGCTATTTCGTCCTCATGGGTAAGTTGCTGGACATAGCCCCGCTCTTTTAAGGTATCAAGTACGGACATTGGCAAGCCTCCTTCTATTGGGGGAAATAATAAAACCCGTCCCTTGGTCAGGGACGGGGATAACCCGCGGTACCACCCTTGTTGCTGTATGTAACAGCCGCTTTCTGAAGGCGGCTATTGATCAGCACCGACCTTCTTATCACCTGTAACGGCGGTGCGCCGGCCCGGCCTACTTGCTGCTGCTTTCGGCCTGCTGCTCGCAGGTGTATTTTCCGCCAGTCCGCCTGCCGGGTTTCACCATCCCCCGGCTCTCTGCAAGGCCAAATCCAGCATACTTTTCCCGCTCATCGCATTTTTTCCTGTGAAATACTACCTGTAATATAGCAGGATAATTGCAGGTTGTCAATGCTCGCGCGGCTTGGCAGGTTGAGCGCCGCTAAGGGAGCGGTTTTCGCTGGTTGGAAAAAATTCAGCAGACTTCGACAAAGTAATGTAGGAAAATCGCCGCCAAGCTGGAATAGTATTGTTACAACCATCACAGTAGGAGAAAGAAAGGAACCGATTGCCTGTGCGCTACGATTATGGTTATCTGATCGCCATGTTCAAGTCTCTGCCGGTGGCATCGCTGATCATCGACGCCGAGGGAACGGTGTTGTCAGTAAATAATGCGCTGAAGCAGGCTTTTGGCGTGCAAGAGATGCGGGCTCCCTCGCTGGGGGGAATTGTCCTCAATTGTCTGCACCAAAACGATGACCCGGGCGGCTGCGGCAAAGGGAAATTCTGTCCGGAATGCATCATCCGCAAGACGGTGGTGATGGCCATTGCCGACCGTGGCGAGGTCCACCGCAAAGGCAAGTTCTCGCAGCTACGGGACGGGGAGGTAAAGGAACTGACCCTGCTGGTCAGCGCCGCCTTTGTGCCCTATGGCGTGGAACAGACGGCGGTGGTCACCATCGAGGATGTGTCCAATGTGACCATTCTGCAAGGCTTGCTGCCCCTTTGCTCATCCTGTAAGAAGATCCGTGATACCGGCGGCTTGTGGCGCATGATCGACAGATATGTCCAGGAAAATTCGGAGATCGAATTCACGCACGATGTCTGTCCTGAGTGTAGTGATACTCTGATGAGCAAGTGGCGAAAAACAGAAGAAGCGACCGACCCGGACCCTCAAAAGTGAGGAGCCGGGTCGGCTTTTTTATTGGGGACTATTTGTGAGTTCGCCGGCAAACCATTTCGCAATAGTCGTCGCCATCGAGGACATTTTTCAAATGCACGAGATCACTGTCAGGATGAAAGGCAGTAAATTTGGCTTGGTCAACCAGGCAGTAAAGGCGGCCGAACTCGGCGAAGTCTTTGTCCAGCCAGTATTCGGCAAAGGGGCAATAGGTGATCCGGATATGGGTGGCGTTTTCGCCTTGAGCCGCTTTTTCCACCTCCCAGCCGAAAGAAGGGAGGTCTGGAAGGGCGCCGTAGTTTTCCGGGACATGTTCGTGCCCGGCCTGCAGAACCTTGTCCCGTTGCTGGGCTCCTCGCTCGGTGCCGTAAGCCCATACTGCCTTGCTGATGATGTCCTTGGCTTTATCAGGACCGACGGCGGCGATGATCTCCCGGCTCAGATGATAGTAGAGCCCAGCCGTCAGTTTTCCCATCTGCCTTACCTGGTTCACAGCCTCTGTTTTACAGACCGTTTGTTCAGTCATTTGCTCCACTCCTTGTACCTTGCTCGAATAGCCTCAAAATGACCAATCAGAAGGCAAGCCGCCCTTAGCTGATTGGTCATTTTGAGGGTTTCTAAGGTTATTCTTTGACCACTTTGACGTTGTGCCAAAAGGCGATGTAGTCTTTGATGTTGACGGCCTCGGGTTTGGGGTCGGGATAGTACCAGGCGGCGTTTTCATCTGCCGTGCCCCCTGCCGTCACGCTGTAGTAGCTGGCTAGGCCTTTCCAGGGGCAGACGGTGTGGTGGTCGCTGGCTTTGAGGTACTCCATCTTGACGTCTTTCGCCGGGAAGTAGTAGTTGCCTTCCAGCAGGATAGGGCTGTCGGTCGCGGCGATGAGGGTGTCATTTAAGTAGGCTTTGACCATGGGTATCCCTCTTTTCTAACGAATTTAGTCGGGGGTTCCGTTTATGGACCGCGCAGCCCGGCGCTCCAACCAGCTCAGGGCGCGTTCGGCGGTGACGGCGGTGATGGCCACCAGCAGGGTCCCGGTAAGGAGCATGCCGTCATGGAAGGTGCGAATACCCTGGAGAATGACTGTTCCCAGGCCGCCGGCGCCGATGAAGACAGCGAAGGTGGCCACCGAGATATTCATGACCACCGAGGTGCGGATGCCGGCGATGATTTTGGGAAAAGCCAGCGGCAGCTCCACCCGCCAGAGCAACTGCCAGCCGCCGGCTCCCATTCCCCGGGCAGCTTCGATGATGGCCGGGTCGATGTCGGCCAGGCCGGAGCGGGTATTGTAGAGGACGGGCAGGATGCCATAGATGACCAGGGCCACCAGGGCGGGGAAATCGCCGATCCCCAGCAGGGGAATGAGGAGGCCGAAGAGGGCCAGAATGGGAATGGTGTAGAGGACGCCGGCGGTTTTGAGCACCGGCTGGCGAAGGCGCGGCAGGCGGTGGATGACGATTGCCAGCGAAACGCCAAGGATGGTGGTCAGCGCGCTGGAAACGGCAACCAGATAAAGCTGGCCGTTGAAGGCGGCCAGGAGAACGTCGGGTTTGTCGTGCAGGAAGCGGATGGACTGGGCAAACATTGTTTCCATGCTAACCCTCCTTGGTCCGCAGCAGGCGGGAACAGGACTCGAAGGTGACTGCTCCGAGCAGCTTGCCGCCGTCCACGACCGGCAGCCAGCAGGTGCCGCCTGTCAGCATTTTTTCGATGGCGGTCCCGACAGAGGCGGCAGGGTCGAGGGGGTGAGGCGAGGGGCGGATGTCGGCGAGCCGGGGACCGGAGGCGCCTCGGGCAACCAGACTTTTTTCAATGACGCCAAGCAGTCTGCCGGCGGTGTCGGCGACCAGGGCGTGTTCCCAGCGGCTGTCGGCCGGGCGGTCTAGGCCCGGCGGTCCGATGATCGGCATTGTCTCATCGAGGGCGGTGAGGACCGGCAGGGTGGCCAGCACGTCAAAAAGAACCCGGGGGCCGAGAAACTGCCGGATGAAGGGCTCGTCGGTTTTGATGAGCTGCTGGGGACTGCCGACGGTGATCAGCCGGCCGTCCTTCATGACGGCAACGCGGTTGCCGAGTTTGAAGGCTTCCTGGATGTCGTGGGTCACAAAAAGAATGGTTTTACGCATGCTGCGCTGGAGTTCGAGGATGACTTCCTGGAGCTGCTGGCGGGTGATGGGGTCCAGTGCGCCGAAGGGTTCGTCCATCAGGATGACCGCCGGGTCGGCAGCCAGGGCCCTGGCGACGCCCACCCGTTGCTGTTGTCCGCCGCTGAGCTGGCGGGGGCGCTTGTCGAGGTAGTCGGCTGACAGTCCCACCTTCTGGATCAGTTCTTCGGTCCGGGCGTCGCGCTGGTCTTTGGCCATCCCGGTCAGGTCGAGGACGAAAGCGATATTATCCCGTACTGTCAGATGGGGCAGCAGGCCGACCTGCTGGATGACATAGCCGATGGTCCGCCTAAGCGGTACCGGGTCGGCGGCGGCGGTGTCTTTGCCGTGGATGAGAATCCGGCCGGAGGTTAGGGGAATAAGGCGATTGACGAGTTTGAGCAGGGTGGTTTTGCCACAGCCCGAGGGCCCGACCACCACCAAGGTCTCGCCGGAGTGGACCTCCAAAGAGACATCGTCGACCGCCGTTTCGCGGCCGTATTGTTTGCTGACATGCTCCAGACGAATCATTGCGCCACCTCGTTGACTGGTTATATTACAGCAGTTTCTGGGACTCCAGGAACTTTTTGGCCACTTCGGCCGGGTCTTTCTTTTCGACTTCCACCTGGTAATTGAGCTCAGTCATGGTGGCTTCGCTGATTTTGCCGGAAAGGAGGTTGAGTGTTTCGACTACTTTGGGGTATTTCTGGGCGATGTCTTTGCGGACAAGGAAGGCGGTTTCATAGGGCGGGAAGAAATGTTTATCGTCTTCCAGCAGGGTCAGGTCATACTGTTTGAGCCGCCCGTCGGTGGAGAAAACCAGGGCCACGTCGGCCTGTTTTTGTTTTAGCCCTTCATAGTAAAAGTTGACGTCGACTGATTTTTGTTTGCCGTCCAGGCCGTAGACCTTTTTCAGGCCGGGGTATTCGTCATCTCTGGTGAAGGAGGTGGCGTCGCCCAGCAGGGTCAGGCCGGACCGGGCCGCCAGGGCGGAAATGGTTTTGGCGCTCAGCCCTGCGGCGGTTTCTTTGGTTACCGCCAGGGCAAAGGTATTTTGAAAGCCGAGGGAGGGCAGCCATTCGATGCCGTATTTTTGGGCGTAGAGGTCTTTGACTTTGCTATACATGACATTTTTGTCGTATTCCACCGGCTGTTTGAGGATGGCCATCCAGGCGGTGCCGGTGTATTCGGGGTAGATGTCGATCTGGCCTTTTTCCATAGCCGGGTGGAGCAGTTCGCTGGGGCCCATGCCGATTTTGCTTGTGTCGACATCGACGCCGGCTTTGGCTTTTAAGAGCTCGGCAGCCATATGGCCGAGAATGTACTGTTCGGCAAAGGGTTTGGAGGCCAGGACCAGTTTGGGTTTGGCTGGAACCTGCGGGGCGGCGGCCTTTTGGCCGCAGCCAGCGATGATTGCTGCCGTCAGCATGAGGGCGGTAGTGAAAGCAATGAACCGGATGCCGTTGTTCACAGGCAGTCCCTCCTATGTCAGATTTGGGTCGCGTTATTTTCTGTGCCCATAGACCGGCGAAGGCTATTTTCCGCCGCTCCCAGGGCGTGATCGGCAGCCACGGCCATGACTGCCACCGGCAGGGTGCCGGCTAGGAGATAACCGGTATCAAGCATATGCATGCCCTGGAAAATCAGCACTCCGAGGCCGCCGGCCCCCACCAGCGCTCCCAGGGTGGTAATGCCGATGGTCAGCACCGACACCGTGCGCAGCCCGGCGAGAATGAAGGGCAGAGCCAGCGGCAGCTCCACTCGCCAGAGCAGCTGATTGGGGGTGGCGCCCATGCCGATGGCTGCTTCTTTGGCAAAAATGTCGACTTCGCTGATGCCGACATAGGTGTTGCGCAAGAGGGGCAGCAGGGCATAGATCAGGAGGGCGGCGATGGCCGGCGGTGCGCCCAGGCCGAGGAAGGGGATCAAAAAGCCGAGTAGGGCCAGAGATGGCACGGTGTAGAGCATACCGGCCAGATCGATGATTGGCGTGCCCAGGCGGGGATGGCGGGCGACCCATATACCGAGCGGTATGGCTACAGCCGCACCGGCGACAATGCCGGTCAGGGCCATGGTCAGATGTTCGCCGGTCAGCTGGAGCAGCTGGAGCCGGATGGTCCAGAAAAAAGCCAGGCTTTGCGACAGATCTTCCATGTTAGCCTCCCAAGATTTCTTACCTAATCACGTTCGGCGGGGCCGGAAAAAATCCTACCGGAGAATGGCTGGCAACAACGAAAAAAACGCCGGGCTTGTCCCTCCGCCGGACGGGGATTTTTTCGTTGCGGTGCAGGGATATTTCCGGTGGAGAAGAAATGTATTTGTATGGCAAAATTAGTAGTCTGGCGACTGCTCGCCTCATCGACCGAAAAAAAGATACCCGGAAGGGTTCCGGGTATCTTTTGATAGACTAAATTTTGTTGCTTAGAATTGGCCGAAGCCGGCAGCGACGAAGCCTGCGGCGGCTTCCGGGCCGGTGACGAAGGCGAGAAACTCGGCGGCGGCCTCGGGTTGGACGGCCTTTGCCATGATACCGCCGCCATAGACGGTGATTTTCTGTAGCTCGGCAGGCAGCGGCCCAGCCAGGGTAACGCCCCGGGCAGGGATGATCTCGGTAATCTGATGGATACCGATTTCCGCTTTGCCGTCGGCTACCAACTGGACGGCGACGCTGCCAGAAAGAAGCTTGGTTTTGGCTCTGACGGCTTCGGTCAGTTTCAGCCGCTCCAGGACGCTGGTGAAGTAGATTCCGCTGGAGGCACCGGATGCCGGGTCAGAATAGCCGAGCGAGCGGGCGGCGAAGAGGGCGCGGCGGAAGGCCGCGGGGGTGGTGATGTCGGGCGGGGTTGAACCTTCCCGGATGGCTACTCCAATGCCGGCTTTACCGACTTCGATCACGCTGCCGGCGACAACTAAAGCTTGCTTTTCCAGGCGGGCCAGGGCCTCAAACGGTGCAAATACGAGGTCGGCGGCTTCACCGCCGGCGATTTTATCGAGAACTTGCCCGGCCGTGCCAGCGGTGATTGTCACGAATTGGCCGGTTTTAGCGCGAAAGTCCTCGGCCAGTTTGGTCAAAACGGCTTTGAGGGCTCCAGCGGTCAGCACTGCGACGGGGTGGGATGATGGGTTCATTTTGTTCCTCCGATCCTTGTGGAAAAATGTGTTGCAGTTATTAGTATAATTCCCCGGAAAATGTCTTTTTCCTCTGTTTTACAGGCCGCCCGCAGAGTATGGCCCAGGGCGAGCTATAAAAATATCAATTATATTAGGGAGTGGGGACAACATGAGAATTAGTTTTGTAGGGTTAGGTCAGATGGGCAAACCGATGGCGATGAATATGCTGAAAAGCGGAGCAGAGCTAACGGTCAGCTCACGCAGCGGTAAGACCTATGCGGAATTTGAAAAAGCAGGGGTGCGCACTACTTCTGATCTGGCGGTTATCGCCGAGAGTGAAATTATCTTTCTTTGTCTGACTGACGGCAAATTTCTGCAACAGTATCTGATGGGGGAAAACGGGCTTGTCAAGTATCTTAGGGCCGGGCAAACCATTGTCGACTTCGGCACAAGCTCCTACACCATCACCATGGATATTGTCAAACAGCTTGCCGAGATGGGCATCGACTATCTTGACGCGCCGATCTCAGGCATGGAAGCCCGCGCCATCGATGGCACTCTCACCATCATGTGCGGCGGCGAACTGGCAGTGCTGGACAGGGTCAGACCTTATCTGGAGACTGTCGGCACCAAGATCATCCATATGGGGGGCAGTGGCTGCGGACAGCTGATGAAACTCACCAACCAGCTGCTGTACGCCATCAATATGGCGGGCCTGGCGGAAATCCTTCCGATGGCGGTGAAGCTCGGCCTGGATCCGGAAAAGGTCGGCCAGGTGGTCAACAGCGGTACCGGGCGCAGTCATGCTTCCGAATTTTTTATTCCCCGGATCCTCAAGGACAGTTTTACCGAGGCCTATTCGCTCAATAACGGGTATAAGGATCTGGTCAGCGCGGCCGAGATTTCGGCCAACCTCAATGTTCCGCTGCCGGTACTGCACGCTGCGGCTACAACCTATCAGACAGCCATGCTCAAAGGGTATGGCGAGCAGGACAAAGGTTCGATGATCCGCGTGTTTGAAGAATTGCTGGGAGTAAGTTACCGTAAAAAATAATGTGCGGCAGCACACTGCCCCGGACTTGGCTGACCGCCGGTCCGGGGCTTTTTGCGCCAGGCGGCTAATAGAAAGATGAAAAAGTAATTTTAATATTCGTTATTTATTAATAATTAAATAAAAAAAGCTTCCCAATCCAGTAATTATCATGTATAGTAAGAATTAGAACAGAGAAGAGCCGGAAAGGCTGCCGAAAGCGAGCTGCTTTGCAGTCACCGGATGAAAGCTCTCATGTTAAGGAGGAAATCGTGATGAAAAAAGCAACTTTTATGCTCAGCTTTGTATTCCTGGCGTTGTTTTTGCTGGCGACCACTTCCATCGGAATGGCCCAGTCGGAGTACACTGTTATGACTGCTAATACCCCTACGCTTGGCCAATATCTGGTGGACGGACAGGGGAATACCCTTTATTACTTTACGAAAGATATGCCTGGCGTCAGCGTTACCAAAGGACAGGTTGCCGTGAACTGGCCGTCCTTCAATGCCGGTAAAATTATCGTTCCAGCCGGTCTGGATGCCACCGATTTCGGTGTGATCACCCGTGAGGACGGTAAAATGCAGACAACTTATAAAGGCTGGCCGCTGTATTATTTCAGCAAAGACATGTCTGCCGGCGACATCAAAGGACAAAAAATTAACGATGTTTGGTTTGTGGTGACGGTAAACTAGACGGACTGTAGATTTTGCGCTATAGACAAGAATAAAAGCCTGCCCCGGTTCTGCCGGGGCAGGCTTTTTGTCTGAAGGCAACAGCGCAAGGAACAGCTAAGGTACATCAAAGCAGAGGAATTCCGGAAAATATGTCGAACAAAAACAGAAAATACTAAAAAATGTCTTCGGCTAGTGTGACGGCTAGCGAGAATGACCGGTTCGACCAGCACATTTCACCATCTGATGGAGAGAGAGGGCATACACTATGAAAATTACCAGCATTCAGACCCGACTTTTATTGATTTTGCTACCGTTTTTCATCCTGACGTTTGGGGTACTGTCCGGGGTCAGTTACTACCTGTCCAACCAGGAGCTAACCAAGAGTCTAGACGATACGGCTACTGCCGTAGGCACTGACTACGCCAACCGCATTGAAACTGCGATGCAGGAGAATATGCTCCAGCTGGAAGATATAGCGAACATTCCGGTTATGCGGGCCGGCAGCGACCGGGACCAGATCGTGGCGACTCTGGCGGATGCCTTCAAGCGGTTTGGCAAATTTGATCAGATGAATTTTATCTGGCTGGACGGCAATTCGGTGCGATCTGACGGCAGTACCGTCAATCTTGCCAGCCGGGACCAATTCAAAAAAGTGATGGAGACAAAGAAGCCTTATATTACTCATCCGATGCCAAGTTTGCAGAACGGAAATATATCGATGGTATTGGCTGTTCCGGTATTCAATAACGGCCAGTTGTCAGGGATTTTGACCGCGACTTATCCGCTGGAGAAAATGACCGAACTGGTCAAGGGGGTCAAGTTCAAGGACAGCGGCTACGGTTTTGTCTGTTCCGACAATGGGCTGCTGGTTATGGACGCCGCCCAGCCGCAGCTGATCGGCAAGCTGGATTTCAGCAAGAAGCAGACCAATCCTGATTTGAAGTTGGCGGACGCCGAACTGGACGATAGTCTCATGAATCTCGTGAAAGCCGGTACTGCCAAGCAGTTAATGGGACAATATACTTTCGGCGGCATCAAGAGGGTCGGTGTTTTTACCCCGATCAACCTGCCAGGCGGGCAACACTGGGTGATGGCGGTGACGGCTCCGGCCGATGAGGTCTTCCGGGCAACGGGAAGACTGGCCAAGACCATGCTGGCGGTGTCGTTGGTATTTCTGGTTTTGGCAGTGGTATTCATCATCGTGCTGAGCAAGCGTTTTGCCCAGCCCATCCAGATTATCCGGGACGCCTGCCTGCTTTTGACCCAGGGCGATTTTAGGGAACGGGAAAATCAGATCCGATCTGAGGATGAAATCGGGCAGCTGGCTAAGGGTTTCCAGGCAATGCGGACCAATCTCAGGGCGCTGGTGACCAGTGTGCAGTCTCAGGCCGAGCAGGTAGCAGCCGCCAGTGAAGAGTTGACCGCCGGTGCGCAGCAGTCAGCTGATGCCGCCAACCAGGTGGCCGGATCAATCAGTGATATCGCCGATGGAACGAAAAAACAGGCTGCTTCGGCTAGCCAAGGCACAGCGGTTGCCCAGCAGATGTCGGTAAGTACAGAGCAGGTTTCCTCAGCAGCCAGCGAGGTTTCGGTGATCGCCGGCAAGACATCCCAGGTGGCGGAGACGGGCCGACAGGCCGTCGAGCAGGCGGTGGAGAATATGAGGCAGATCGGCCAGGGCTCGGAGGCGGTGCAAACCGCGATTACCGAACTGGCGAAAGGGTCGCAGGAGATCAGCGAAATCGTCAATCTCATTTCGACCATCGCCGGACAGACCAATCTCCTGGCGCTCAACGCGGCCATCGAGGCCGCCCGGGCCGGTGAACACGGGCGAGGCTTCGCGGTGGTGGCCGAAGAAGTGCGCAAATTGGCGGAGGAATCCAACCAGGCCGCCCATCAAATCGGCTCGCTGATCCAAAGAAACCAGACCAATATGGAGCAGGCTGTCGTGGCGACCCAGGCCGGAGCCGAAGGCATCAAGGCCGGGATTGCGGTGGTCAACTCCGCCGGGGAGACCTTCAAAAATATTGTTGAGTCGATTGTGGAACTTTCCGAGCAGATTAAGGCCATCTCGGGTTCGATCAATCAGATGGCTGCCGGCAGCCGGACGATGGTGCTGTCCATCCAGGAAATCGACAAAGTGAGTAAGGAAAATGCAGCTGAGGCCCAGACGGTGGCTGCGGCAACCGAAGAACAGTCGGCGTCCATGGAGGAAATCGCGTCTTCCAGCCAGAATCTGGCCAGACTGGCCGGTGCGTTGCAGGAGGCGGTGGCCAAGTTCCGGGTATAGTGTGAGCTTTGTGACGGTCTGATTTCTTCTTTTACGAGAAGGATCAGGCCGTTTTTTGTCACCAAGGAAACGGTAAATTAGGTCCCGGCTCTAGGACCTAGCTCCTAGAGCCGGGACTTTTGTCCTAAAAAAATGCTTGACCAGAAGTTGGAAAAGTTATAATATTAAAACAAAAGACAAAAATATACAAAGATATCCATTTATTGTAAGATTAAAGTGAATATTTGGCAAACTTGTCGAAAGGCAAGGACGCAAAGCTATGGGTCTAAGGACAGATGTCTATGACTGCCAGGTTGCCGATTCGATTACGAATTGTAATTAATTTGCACTGGTCTGTCTATAGGCCGGTGTAATTATTTTTTTCCCTGGCGAAATGGATAAAGCCGAGAGGGATGCTATGTTGAGGGTATTGATCGTGGACGATGCGGCATTTTTTCGCAAGATGCTTCGAAGGGTGCTGGATGATGCCGGATATGTCGTTGTCGGCGAGGCGAAAAATGGCCATGATGCTGTCTTGCAGTACCGAACCCTTTGGCCGGAGGTGGTGCTCCTCGATATCGCCATGCCGATTATGGATGGGCTATCAGCGTTAAAAGCCATCCGGGAAATCGATGAGTTCGCTGCTGTGATTATGATTTCGGCCTTGGGAGAGCACATGGTACTGCAGGAGGCGATAAGACGGGGCGCGCGGGATTTCCTCGGCAAACCGTTGGATCGGGATAAACTTATACGGATTCTGGCCTCGCTATAACAGGATGATGTGAAAAGATTGGCGATAGGAACGGACGGGACGGAGGGAGCAATATGCTGGAAGGCTGGATGGTGGCTGGCTATATTTTAGCGTTCGTCATCATTGCATTGTGCATTTTTTCCATGGCCTATTCACCGGAAAAGCGTATTTTTTCCAAAGAAAAACGACACGAGGAGATTAAATCCTTCAGAAAAAATGGTAAGAGTGGGTAGCGCATTTTAGTAATTCCAAGGAGCGGGGGGAGGATAGTATGTTTGATCAGGAGGGCATTCGGAGTATTCTCAAAAGCAGTCTGCCGCAAGCTAATGATGAACTGCTGTCAAGATTGTCTAATTTGGTGGAACAGGAAATGGAAACATACGGGCGGGCGATCATCCGCCGGCTGGTCATGCAGGATACTCATTTTTCCGGTCAGCGGGTCGATACCAAGGCATAGACTGTGGCTAACTAGACCGTGATGCCATATGGGTCGCATAGTTGCTTAGTCGAGACCAGAAGGGGAGGTTGTACTATGAAGAAGGTCGTAATCAGTGAAGCGCTTCCTGGAATGTTGGTCGGGCGAGAGGTGATATCTGAACAGGGGGTGGTTCTGCTGGATCGCGGTACTCACCTGACTCAGGCCCATATTTCATGTCTTCAGCGCCGTGGGATAACATTGCTTTATGTTGAGGAGCATCCGAACTGAGGAACTTGGCGGATGGGTAGCTGGTTCAAACAATGAGGAGGAGCGAGTTTGCGTATCGTTGAGCTGAAGGACCTGACTCCGGGGATGGTGGTGGCCCGGAAAGTCATGTCAGAGACCGGCTTGGTGCTGCTGGAAAGCGGGGGCCGTTTGACGCCGTCACAGATTGCCAATCTGGAGAATTGGGGCGTGTTCCGTCTCTATATCGCCGAAAAAGGCGAGCACAGAGCGGTGGAGGCGGGCGGAAGCAGCTTACGCAAAACCGAGTTTCTCACCGAATATGTGGAGACGATCGGCATTATTATCAAGACTTTTCAACAAATCAGATGCTTTGAAGAACTGCCGGTCATGCAGATGCGCGAACTGGTGGAGCAGAAAATCGTGCTTTTATCGGAAACCATCGGTGCATTCGATTACTTGTTTGAAATCCGCTTGCACAGCGAATACACTTTCCAGCACTCGCTCAATGTGGCGATTATCGCCGGAATATTGGGCAAATGGCATAATTACAAAGGCGCGGAGCTGAAAAATCTGATTCTCGCTGGTCTGCTCCATGATGTGGGGAAGGCGGTGATTCCCCTGGAGGTACTGGACAAACCGGACAAACTGTCAGACGGAGAGTTTAATGTGATCAAGGGTCATGCCCTGGCGGGGTACCAGCTGGTGGAAGAGACGGCGATGCTGGACAGTAGTGTCAAGCTGGCGATATTGCAGCATCATGAGCGAATAGATGGCAGCGGCTACCCGTCCGGTCTCGAAAATGAGGAGATTCATGATTATGCCAAGCTGATCGCTGTGGCTGATATTTACGACGCGATTACGACAGACCGGCCATATCGTCCCAGGTTGACGCCGCTGGATGCTATGGAAGCCATCGCGGCGCAAATGTATGACAAACTGGAAACTCCAATATGTCTGACCTTTCTCGATAAGATGCGCGATCATTTCTCCGGCAACAGTGTGTTATTGAGCAATGGCCAGCATGCCAAGATCGTTGTTCTCAACACTGGGGAACGCTTCTGGACCAAACCGATTGTCAGTGTGACGGGTGGGGAACTGATCGACCTTGAAAAAGAGGAAAAGCTTAGTATTGTTGAACTGATCGTGGGAAGCGAGGCCGGTTGCGGGTAAGTACGCCGTGCTGGATCGAAGGCTTGCCGATTCGCTCTGGGCCACAAGGTGCCAGGGCTATTATTTTGTGCTGAGCGGCTTTTACAAAATAAAAAGAGGAGCAACAGTCATTGCTGTTGCTCCTCTACTCATAACAAGTGATTTATTTGCCGAAGTATCTGTCAAGCAGGCCTTTGAAGGCTGCGCCGTGACGGGCTTCGTCTTTGCACATTTCATGTACGGTGTCATGGATGGCGTCCAGGTTGAGGGCTTTGGCTTTTTTCGCGATTCCCAGTTTGCCTTGGCAGGCGCCGTATTCGGCCTCGACCCGCAGTTCGAGATTCTTTTTAGTGGAAGCGCAGACCACTTCGCCCAGCAGTTCAGCAAACTTTGCAGCGTGTTCGGCTTCTTCAAACGCGATCCGCTTGTAGGCTTCGGCTACCTCGGGATAGCCTTCACGGTCAGCCTGACGGCTCATCGCCAGGTACATGCCGACTTCGGTGCACTCGCCCATGAAGTTCATTTTCAGGCCTTCGAGGATTTCGGGATCCACGCCGGCGGCGACGCCGATCCGGTGTTCATCGGCCCAAGTCAGGCCTGCTGCCGACTGCTCGATAAACTTGGAGGCCGGAGCCTTGCAACCCGGGCAGAAATCCGGAGCCGAGTCACCTTCATAACCATAACCGCAGATGGAACAGACGAATTTTTTCATTCTAAAAACACCCTCCTAATTTAATAATTATTATCCACTAACAAACACTATAATTAATATAACAAGAAATAGGAGAAAAAGCAAGAGGATAAAGTGAAAAAAATAATTTGCCATGGAGGTATGAAGACAGTGACGCTGTTAAATAGCAAACCTTTTCAGAAAATAGCGCGGAAAACACAATTCATAAAAGAAATCCGGTTACCAAGAATGGGAAGGATGCTAGCATCAAAAGGTAAATAGCGTAATTAATGACATAATTCAACAAAATAATACATTGCTCTATAATCCTTGCTTCAATATTGTGGGAACCATATCCTCCTTTTCGTTAGTGAAAATAAAATATTAAATCTGACTTGTGTTGCAGATATTTTTGCAAAGACTGGTCGGGCAGGGTTGAAAAAGAGGGCTTGCCCGGGATAAAAAACAGAATTTTCGAATAATTATCACAATAGAAATCGATTTTTATAAAATGAGGCCTGAAGAAGTGAACAATCCCGAGTATAAGGACGTCATTACCCAGATCAAGGCAATCAAATAGACTTTGTCCAGAAAAATACCGGACAGGGGAACCCCCGACCGGTATTTTTCTGCTCTTTCGGACCGTTTTCTCTGAGGATTTTTGCAGGAAATTCATAATCTTCAATGAATTATATATATTGCGACTTTTTGTTAATTTAAGAATTGCGCACCGAAGTCGCAGCGAAAGAAATACAGGAGGGGACCGAATGCAAAACGGGGAAGGCATTGTCAACAAGCTGTACCAGGGAACCATCAAGGCGACCGAGGTCATTTGCAGTCTGCTGCTCGCCGGGATGGTCATTATTGTTTTCGCCAATGTGGTGGCCCGCTATTATTTAAGTGCTTCTTTGGCGTGGTCGGAGGAACTGGCCCGCTTTATGCTGATCTGGCTGGTCTTTCTCGGCTCGATCCTGGCTTATGTGCACAACGAGCACCTGGGTCTTGACCTGTTGGTGAAAAAAATGCCCTTCAAAATGGGCCAGGCGGTGGCGGTGATCGCCGATATTCTGGTACTGTACGCCATCTGGCTGCTGCTCCAGGGCGGCTTCATGATGATGCTCGACAGCTGGGACTGGGAAGCTCCGGCCACCTATATTCCCTTCGGCTATGTCTATCTTGTCATTCCGGTGGGGGGGGCGATCATGTTTTTCCAGACACTGCTGAAAATGTCCATCAGCATCAAAGCACTCATGAAAGGTTAGGAGGCGAACTATGTTAACCGTTTTTTTACTCTCACTGTTCGGATTTATTTTTATCAATATCCCGATCGCCTTCTCCCTGGTCCTGACTACCGTGGTACTGATGCTGTTTATGGGCGATTTTTCCGCCCTGACCATCTCCCAGAGCACTTTGAGAGGCATCGATAACTTTCCCCTGATGGCCATTCCCTTTTTCATGCTGGCCGGAGAAATCATGAATGTCGGCGGCATGTCCAAGCGGATCGTGCAGTTTGCCAATGTGCTGGTTGGTCATGTGGTCGGCGGTCTGGGTTATGTCACGGTGGTGGCCAGCATGATCTTCGCCGGCGTTTCCGGCTCGGCGGTGGCCGACACATCGGCCATCGGCTCGATCCTGCTGCCCATCATGGATAAACAGGGCTACAACAAGGCCAAGAGCGCGGCCCTGGTAGCGGCGGCCGGCTGTATCGGACCGATTATCCCGCCCAGCATCCCGATGATCATCCTCGGGGTCATCGGCGGCATCTCGATCGTCAAACTCTTCCTCGGCGGTATCATCCCCGGCATCCTCATCGGCTTCGGGCTGATGTTCATGTGGTATTTCCACGCCAAGAAGGAAAAGTATGTTGCCGGCAAGCGGGCCGATCTGCCGGCATTCAAAGCAGCCTTCAAAGAGGCGTCCTGGGCGCTGATGCTGCCGGTCATCATCCTTGGCGGCATCCTGACCGGCGTTTACACTCCGACCGAGGCGGCGGTGGTGGCGGTGGTTTACGCCCTGCTAGTCGGCAAATATGTTTACAGGGAATTTAAATGGAGCCAGTTGCACGGTGTGCTCATCCAGGCCACCAAGGCTACCTCCATTGTCCTCTTGGTATGCGGCGCGGCCACGGCGGCCGGCTATCTCATTACAGTCGGACAGGTGCCGGAGCTGCTGAGCGGCACCCTGCTGTATCTGGCTGGCGGCAATCCGATCATGATCATGTTCTGGGTCAATATCCTGTTGCTGCTGGTGGGCTGCGTCATGGACCTGACGCCGGCGCTGCTCATTCTCGCCCCCATCCTGCTGCCCATTGCTGCCCAGTTCGGCTTTGACCCGGTATATTTCGGCGTGGTCATGGTTGTCAATCTGTGTATCGGCCTCATCACCCCGCCGGTGGGCACGGTGCTCTATGTGGCCTGCGGCCTCTCCAAGCTGTCAATGGGCGATATCACCAAGCCCATCCTGGGCTTTATCTCGATCATGATCGCCGTGCTGTTTTTGATCACCTATGTTCCCTGGACCATCACCTTCATCCCCAATCTGTTTGCAAAATAATGTCGCGGCTTTACCACGGGACGGCCCGTGCAAAATAGCAAATGAAAAGAGGAGGTCTGGTATGTCCAAGAAGTTGATCGCACTGTGTCTCGCGGCCGCGATGGCTGCCGTGATCCTGGTCGCTGGCTGCGGCGGCTCTTCCCAGCCGGCTGCCCCTGCCGCCAAAAAGGTTATCAAAATCAGTATCGGCCTGAACGAAGAGAGCCATGAGTATCAGGGCCTGAAGAAATTCAAGGAGATCGTGGAAGCAAAATCCAAAGGTCGCTACGAAGTTCAGATGTACGCCAACGCCCAGTTGGGTGACGACGTGAAAGCCACGGAGTCCCTCCGGGCCGGCACCCTGGAAATGACCGCCCCGTCCACCTCGCCGCTGACCGGTATGAGCAAGGAACTCGGCGTGTTCGACCTGCCCTTCCTCTTCCCTAATACCGAGGTGGCGTATAAAGTAATGGACGGTCCGGTGGGCCAAAAGATTCTCGACAGCCTCCAGTCCAAAGGCCTGGTAGGGCTGGCATACTGGGACAACGGTTTCCGTCATGTCACCAACAGCGTGCGGGAGATCAAATCCCCGGCTGACGCCAAGGGTCTGAAAATCCGTACCATGCAGAACCCGATGCACTTAGAAGCCTGGAAGGCCATGGGCGCCAACCCGACGCCGATGCCGTTCAGCGAAGTGTTTACCGCCATGCAGCAAAAAACTATCGATGGCCAGGAAAACCCCATTCCCACCATCTATCTGCAAAAATTCCAGGAAGTGCAGAAATACTGCACCCTTACCGGCCATGTCTATACTCCGTTCGTGCTGCTGATCAGCAAGAAGACCTGGGATGCAATGCCGAAAGACGACCAGAAGATCTTCCAGGACGCGGCCATTGAGGCCCGTGACTATCAGCGCAAAGTCAGCGAAGACATGAACAAGAGCTTTATCGATAAACTGCGGGCCGAGGGTATGACAGTCACCGAACTGACGCCTGAGCAGCTCAAGGTATTCCAGGACGCCGTCCAGCCGGTGTATGACCAGTTCTCTGAAAAGATCGGCAAGTCCACCGTCGACGAAGTCCAAGCCGAAGTGAAAAAACTGAGTAAAAAGTAAGCAAACTTAAAAAAAAGCGGGGCCTTCTGGCAACAGAAAGCCCTGCTTTTTTTTTATCCGATTGAGTCAATGAAAAAATTGGCTCTGAAAAAAGGATTCCACCAAAAACGTGTCGAAAAATGACATAACTTGCCATGTTTTGCTATACAGGACGCGAAAGGACGAGTTGGAATGAACAAGTTGAGTCTGAAGACCAAAATGCTGGTATATCTTTTGGTGCCGGTTCTGCTGGTGCTGGCGGCGATGAGCGGCATCTCTTATTATTACGCCAACAATGCGCTGGAGTCACAGGTCAAACGCACGCTGACGTTTATGACCGAGGACTATAGCAATGAAATCGAGATTTGGGTAGCTCACCACGCATCGCTGGTCAACAGCTTGGCCGAGATCGTCGCATCAGGAATCCATTCAGAACAGGATCTGCGCCAGCTGTTAGCCCAGCTGAAAAGGGCCAATCCCGATGTCTCCAACCTGTCGGTTGGCTATCCGGATAAACGAATTATCGATGCTCTAAATACAGTCTACCCCAAGGATTTTGATCCAACCAGCCGCGACTGGTACAAGAAGGCGGCTGCGGCTCAGGGGATCGCGTTTTCCGAGCCGTATTTAAACGTGTCTGTCCAGAAGATGAGCATTTCCATTTCCCGAGCTGTGCGGGTGAATGGCCAGGTGGTGGCGGTGGTCAACGTCCCCCTCGATTTGGCGAAGATGACCGCTATCGGCGCAAAAATTAAATCCGGCCAGACGGGTTATGGCTATATCCTCGGGGCCAAGGGAGAGTTTCTTTATCATCCCACCCTCAAGGTCACCGACAGTATCATGGCCATCGAAAATGGCCGACTGAAGGCGGATGGCGAGGCTTTTTTGGCCGGCCAGCCCATCTTTCGAGAGTACTTTTATAACGGCGCCAACAAACTGCTGGCCTCTCATCCTATCGGCCAGACAGGCTGGGCCTTGGTGGTAGGGGTTCCGAAAAATGAACTGTTTGAAGATGTGGCCACTTTGACGCGAACGACTACGGTGGTCAGCATTATCGGACTGATGCTTTTAAGTTTAGTGATTTTTTTAGTGGCGGGCTCGGTGGTCGGTCCGGTCCGGCGATTGGCAGCTGCAGCTGAACGCGTCGCGGCCGGTGATCTGGCGGTAGAGCTGGAGCAAACCGGGCGGCTGGATGAAATCGGCGTATTGGCCACAGGGTTTCGCCATATGGTGACTCAACTCAGGCAACTTGTGGGGCGTGTTGCTCAGACAGCGGGCCAGATTGCCGCTTCGTCTGAAGAACTGACGGCCGGGGCGGAACAGTCGGCTCAGGTGGCCCAGCAGGTGGCCGAGGTGATTGGCGAGGTCGCCGTCGGGGCGGAAAAACAGGCTAAAAATATGGCTGAAACGGCGACGATTGTGCAGCAATTGTCGGTCAGCACTCAGGAGGCGGCTACCAGTGCTGGCAGTGTGTCCGCCACTTCGCAGCAGACGGCTGACGCTGCCGCTGAGGGCAGTAAAGCAGTTGCCGAGGCAACCAGACAGATGGCTAATATTGAGGCGACGGTCACGAAGTCGGCGGCGGTGGTCAATCAGCTGGGTGAACGTTCCAAAGAGATCGGGACAATTGCCAACGCCATCTCCGACATCGCCGGTCAAACCAATCTACTGGCTCTCAACGCGGCGATCGAAGCCGCCCGGGCCGGTGAACAGGGGCGCGGTTTTGCGGTGGTGGCCGAGGAGGTCCGAAAACTGGCTGAACAGGCCCAGGAGGCGGCGAAGGAGATCGCCGGGCTGACGACGGAGATCCAGGGGGATACCGAAAAAGCGGTGACGGCGATGAATGACGGTACCCGGGAAGTGGCTGTCGGAACCAAGGTGGTCGGAACTGCCGCCCAATCCTTTGAGCAAATCGCAGCCCTTATCAATCAGACTTCGCGCCAGATTCGGGAAATATCGGAAACCATGCAGCAGATGGCAGCAGGCAGCCAGCGTATTGTCGCCTCGGTACGTGATGTGGACAGAGTTGGCCGGGAGACGGCCGCCAATGCGCAGGCGGTGTCGGTCGCGACTAAGGAGCAGCTGGCCTCGATGGGCGAGATCGCGACTGCCAGCCAGACTTTGGCTAAAATGGCGGAAGAACTGCAGGCCGCCATTCAGGTATTCAAGCTGTAGGCGGAGGCAAAAAACAACCTGGCTCCTTTTCATAAGGACCAGGTTGTTTTTATCGAAGGCCGGGGTTAACTTTCGCGAGGAGTGGTGCCCGGAGTCGGGGCGGCGAACTGGCGGAAGGCCAGACGGCAACCCAGCGCGAAAATGGTCAGGCAAAGGGTGGTGGTGGCCAGCATGATCTTGACGCCGCCATAGTCATAAACCCAACCGAAAAAGGCCGGTCCGATGCCGTTGCCGAAGAAGAGGAAGAAGGCAAAGAGGGACATAGCGGTGCCGCGGGCCTCAGGCAAAAGCTCGGTGGCATAGGTCTGCAGGGTGGAATGGATGATAATAAAGCCGATGCCGAGCAGGATAAAACCTACCATAAGCGCCCCCCAGTTGGCGACAAGCCAAATCAGGGCAAAGGCCGCAGCCATCATCGACACCCCAAGGGTCGGCATGCGGTGCTGACCGACTCGGCCCAAGATGGCGGGAATGAAACGGGTGCCGACGAAGGCGGCAGCGCTGAACAGCGCGGTGAACAGGCCGACAAGATAGTAGTCCAGACCGAGGTAGATGTTGGCATATACGCCAAGATAGGTGAAGCCGCCGTAAAATATGGCTCCCTCCAGCCATACCGCCAGATAAACGATCCGTGAGCGCTGGCTGGCAAAGACGGTTTTGTAGCCGTCGAGGAGGGGGAGTGTCGCGGCTGTGGCCTGGGCTGTGTCGTGGGGCTGGCGCCTGAGGAGGAGCAAAGCGGGAAAACCGGCCAGGCCGACCAGAATGAAAAGGGTTTTCCAGGTGTAAAATTGGGCGAGAAGGGCGCCGATGACGATGCCGAGTGCCTGGCCTGAGGTGCAGAAGGCCATGAAAAAGGAGATGGCGCTCTGCCGCTTGGCCAGGGGAAAGGAGTCGCCGATCTGGGCCAGGGAAACCGGGATGATTCCTGCGGCAAAGACGCCGGTAATGAAGCGGAGAGCCAGCAGCCAGGCGAAGCTGTCGGCGAAGCCGCAGGCTACTGTTCCGAGGGAAAAGAGGGCCAGGGCGATCAGTGTTACCCGGGTTTTGCCGATGCGGTCGGCAATAGGGCCGTAAACCAGCTGGAAGAGTCCGTAGGGCAGCGAGTAGGCCGAAACCAAGAGGCCGGCCGTGGATTCACGGATGGCCAGGTCGCCGGCGATGGCCGGCAGGATGGGCGCTACGGCACGGTTGTCAGCGTTGACCAGAAAGCCGGCGATGCCAAGGGCCCATAGCAGCGCAAGAGAGTTGTCTTTACTGCGATGTGAAGGGGTGCTCATCGATATCTCCTTTGAAATGTTGTAGGCAAAATCGTCGCCGCCAACGGTAGTCTTATCCCATTATAAAGCATATGGCATTCATTGGAAACAGATAAGGCGGGCTTACTGATTGGCCGCGGTGTGTCATGTGCGGTCAGCACGCCATCAGAACGAAAGCCAAAGAGATTGGCGAATTACGAAAACATGTTTGACATGAAGGGGTTAAACACGATAAAATATGTCTATAAATGAATATTTATGGCGAACCTTGTCGAAAGAGAGGGGCGCAAAGCTATGGGTCTAACGGTTTTTGCCTATGATCGCCAGGTTGCAGTTTATATCTACTTTTGGGCTGGTCGGGGAGACTGGTCTTTATTTTTTTCGACGCGCGTGACGGAGAGGGGAAGAGTAACAGAGGAAAAGAAGGTAAATGTCTTGCAATACTGAGATGAAAGTCCCTTAATTTGGAACTGGATCCGGTTTCTTCTTCGATGATATGATAAATCCAGTTGGTTCAGCTGGATTGGAGTGCGATGATCTGCTTATAAAGATAAGAGAGGGATTGGGAAAATGAACAGACATAGTCTTCAGTTTCGCGTGCTGGCAGGAATCATGGTCAGTTTGGTTGGCATCGCCGTGATCATCGCCGGTTTTTCTGTGTATACGACATGGTCCTTCCTGCGGGAGAACGCTCTGCAGGCGGTGGACAAGCGTTATCAGGGCATGAACGCGATGCTGGAGGTTTATAAAACCAATTCGCTGGGCCATGCGAAAGTTTTTGCCAGGAATCCCGCGATCATTGATGCTGTCAAGCGGCGGGATGCACAGGGGTTGTTTGCGATTACCACGCCGCTAATGAAGGATGGCAATCTGGATTATATGGTGATTACCGACCCTAAGGGTTTTGCTATTATCCGCACCCATGAACCAGGCAAGATTCCCAAACCTGACGATAATATCGCCAATCAGGTTAATATAGCGCAGGCCATGGCTGGAAAAGCCTTTGTCGGTATTGAGGAAGGCAAGGTAGTCAAGCTTTCCGTGAGGGCCGGCGCACCGCTGGTGGACGAGAACGGTGTGTTGGTAGGGGTGCTGTCTACCGGATATGTCATCAGCCAGAACGGGATTGTTGACAACGCGAAAAAGATGTTTGGCTCTGAGTTCACTTTGTTTTTACAGAACGAACGGGTGGCTACCACCCTGATGGATACGGGAGGGAAGCGGCTAACCGGAACCAGCCTCGACAATCAGGCCATCCTCAAGACGGTGCTGAGTGATGGCAAGACGTATTTAGGTGCCAATCAGATCCTGGGACAGGATTATGCTACCGCCTACGGACCGCTGATGGGGGCGGACGGCAAGGTTATAGGTATGGTTTTTACAGGGATTTCGTCGTCATCGGTGGCTGACGTCACAAAGACACTGGTCGGGCGGATTGTCGGTGTAACGGTAATCGCTCTGGTGCTGGTGATTGGTGTCGCTGTATTTTTCATCAGACGAATGTTGAATCCGTTGCAGCTGATACTGGGAAAAATCATGGAAGTGGCGGCAGGGAAACTCACGGGAGGGTCGCTTGACATCCGGAGTCGCGACGAGATCGGCGTGTTGGCCGGTGGCTGCAACACGATGCTGACAAATCTTCGCGATTTGATCCGGCGGGTGGCTCAATCCGCCGAGCTGGTGGCGGCGTCATCCGAAGAGCTGATGGCAAGCGCCGATCAGTCGGCTTTGGCAGCCAATCAGGTGGCGGCAACGATTGCCCAGGTGGCGGACGGGACAGACAAGCAAGTGGATACGGTGAACGCTACTACCGGAATAGTCGACCAGATCGCGGCGAGGATCGAAGAAATGGCGGTTCACACCCAGGTGATGGCCGATACTTCGAACAAGGCGGCCAGTGCGGCCCAGGATGGCGGGAAAACGGTAGACAAGGCGGTCTCGCAGATCGGCAATATCGAAAAATCGGTGACCCATACTGCTCAGCTCGTGACCAGTTTGGGAGATCGTTCGCGTGAAATCGGACAAATTATTGATGTGATATCCGGTATCGCCGGTCAGACAAATCTATTGGCTCTCAATGCCGCCATCGAAGCGGCCCGCGCCGGGGAACAGGGCCGCGGGTTTGCGGTGGTGGCAGATGAAGTACGGAAATTGGCTGAGCAGTCGCAGGAGGCGACGAAGCAGATCGCAACCCTGATCGGGGATATTCGCCGCGATACCGACAAAGCGGTGGGGGCGATGGAAGAAGGAACACGTGAGGTCAGGATTGGCACCGAGGTGATCAATACGGCTGGTCGCTCATTTGCCGAAATAGCCACTCTTGTGCAGGACCTGTCTGGCCAAGTCGGGCAATTTTCGGCGGCGATTCAGCTTATGACTGGGGACGGCAAACAAATCGTAGTATCGATGCAGGCTATCGAAGCGATAAGTAAAGATACGGCAGATGGTGCCCAGACTGTTTCGGCCACTACGGAGCAGCAGTCGGCCGCTATGGAAGAAATCGCGGTTTCCAGTCAGGCTCTGGCCAGGATGGCCGAAGAATTGCAAAAAGTAGTGCGGCAGTTTGAAATATAGTGGTGAAGGACAGGCTTTATAGGTGCAAGAAGGGCTTTGGGCGCTGGCTATGGGAAAACGGGTTGGTGGAGCACAAATCAAATGCGCTTCAGGCAGAAGAATGGACGCCTATGCCTTTTTTTGAAGAAAATACACAAAATAAAAAGGAATACGGTTGCCGTGATGTCGAATTTTAATCATTGTTTATTACGCAGCATTGCTACTTTTTAAAACGCAGCCAGAAAAAAGGAGAAATTTTATGCAAGATCCTAGCGATAAAATCCGTGTCCTCATTGTGGATGATTCCCCGTTCAGCCGACAGCTTCTTTTTGACTCTCTCGACCCGTGCTGGTTTGAGGTGGTAGGGTATGCCGATGGTCTCAGGTCGGCGCTGGAAAGCTACCGGACCCATTTGCCGGATGTGGTGACAGTGGATATGGATATTCCGGATATGAACGGGCTGGAGGTGGCCCGCCGGATGGTGGCCGAGGAGCCGGACGCCAGCATCGTAGTATTGTCAGGCGCTAAAGATGAGGAGTTTGTCAAACTGTCGGAGGCCGGGGGCGCCACCAAGCTGCTGAAAAAACCTTTCGAGCCGACCGAACTGATGAATATGCTCAGAAGTGTGTGTGACGCCGACGTGGTTGACGATGCGTTTAAGAATTGTTACCCGGGTGATTTTATCGGCGCATTTACCAATCTGCTGAAACGGTTCACAACCGATATTAAGGCCCAGGCTGTGCCAAACGACTTAAGCCTGCATTCCAGCGGTGTTTCAGTGATCGTTGGGGTGACCGGACTGTTCAGCGGCAGGATGGTGATGGACCTGTCGGCTGCCACCGCCGCTCAGGTGGCCACTCGCCTGCTCAAACAGGAACCCAAGAGCGCCGAACAGGTCAATGTGGTGATTGCGGAGTTCGCCGGCATGGTTGCCAGCAATGCATCTACAAAACTGAACAAAGAGTTCCGCGGGGCGTTTCTCCGGGTTTCGCCACCAGGTATTTTTACTGGCGAGAAATTTTCGATATCCAGCCCTAATGTAGAGATTCACGTTTGGGAAATTGAGACTCCCTTCGGAAGAATCCGGCTTAGCGTGGGCTTTAAGAGGGAGGCTATTTAATTTGGATGCAGCAAAAATCACTCCATTTCTTGATGCAGTGGCATTGATCATGCCGCAACTCGGCTTTGGGGAAGTCAAGCGCGGCCGGATGAGTGTCAGTGTCAGCGACAAAATTTCCAGCCTGGGTGTTATGGTTATCGTCGGTCTTACCCGCGAGTTCCGCGGCAATATTGTTTATAACATGACCGAAGATTCCGCCAAAAAAATCGCCAGTAAGATGATGATGGGTATGCCGGTGGAGTCTTTCGACGCCATGGCTGAATCGGCGATTTCCGAGCTGGGCAATATGCTGGCCGCCAATGCGGCGATTATCTTTGAAAAACAGGGGGCGAAGATGGATATTTCACCGCCCACCCTGATCGCCGGCGAGAGCCATGCCAGCACACAGGGGGTTCAGCAGCGGATCATTGTCGAGCTTCTGGTGGATGATATTCCGATCGAAGTAAATATTGCGATGGCTGCCTGACAGGAAAAAACGACCCGGGTCTTCTTTAATGAAGCCCGGGTTTTTGTTTTAGCTATTTTTCCGGCGTTTTTCCAGCAGGATATGGTAGTAGACGACGCGGTCGCGGAGCTGCTGGCGGAGAGCGGTCTGTTTGTCATTGTCGCGGCAAGCCTCGATGAGCTTCTCCAGAGCGGTGATTTCTTTTTGCACCGTCAGTTCCTCCGGCAGGAGCCCAGCATTTTTCAGAACTCTGTATTCCATACGTAAGGCCGGCGGCACGCCGCGCATATCATCCAGATCAAGGGGTCGGCCTTTGCCGGGAAGGTTGTCAAGTTCCCCCCGTTCGATGGCGTCGAGGATTTTTTGCTCAGCCATTTTGCGTATTATGTCTTCCATATTGTCCCCCGCTGCATTGTTCTTATTTCTATCATAGCGGATGGGTGCCGGCTGTCAAGGCCGGCTGTTTTTGCGATTTGCCAATCGGCCGGCGGGTTTAGCGGGAGGGGTAGCAGAAGCTGAAACGAGGGAAGCAGACTTCGCGCGGGTAGCAAAATCCGAAGCGGGGGCGGCAGGCTTCGCGGGGCTCGCAAAAACCCGGACGGGGATAGCAGACTTCGCGCGGGTAACAAAAACCAAAGCGGGGACGGCAGCCTTCACGCGGCTCGCAAGGGCCGAAGCGGGGCGGACAGCCTTCGCGCGGTTCACACGGGCCAAAACGGGGGCGGCAGCCTTCGCGTGGTTCGCACGGCCCAAAGCGGGGGCGGCAGCCTTCGCGTGGTTCACAGAAGCCTTGTCTCTGGTTGCTGATCTCTTGTTCTTGCCAGGTAGTGAGTTCGGGGGCCTCCCAATTTTTTCTGGTATCTTTTGTTGACATATATCCACCTCCAGGGTTTTTCGTAGATCATCGATGTGTCTAGTACAGAATATGCGCGTCGATTTGACAAGGTGTCATTGGTGCCGGAGAGAGCGGGCAGCGGTGTAGGACGACATGCGGCTCAGGGGAAAAGAGTATCCGGCCCGATGACACGCTTTCAAGTTGTCAGCATATTATGTAGTAAATCACTGGTTCTACGACTTTTAAGGAGGATCTGCTATGGCTGGACAATATTCTACTGACCAATGGGAGGACCCGGAGGTCATGGATTGGGATGAGGAGCGGCAAACGACGACAACGGCGAGCACCTGTTTCCCGAACTGCAGTCCGAGCTGCGCGCCGTATTGCCTGCCTGCCTGTTACCCCTCCTGCGCCCCCAATTGCGCTCCGTCCTGTACCCCTTCGCAGTGCTATCCCTCCTGTGCTCCGGCGTGCGTGCCTGCGCAGTGTTATCCGTCGTCCTGCTATCCGGCGGTCAAGTGCCGGCCATCTGCAGGCTACTGTCATCCGGCTGCCGGTACTTGTCGCCCGGTCACAGGGACAAAGACAAGCTAGCTATAAGTAGAGTGCGAGAAGGAGGATCATCGATATGGCCAATAAGTATGATGCAGACGACGCCTGGCGGCCACACGGCTTCGGCGGCGGCTTCGGCGGTGGCGGGTTTGGCCACGGGTTCGGCGGTGGCGGGTTTGGCCACGGGTTTGGCGGCGGCTTCGGCCATGGGTTTGGTGGTGGCTTCGGCCACGGGTTTGGTGGCTGGGGCTGGGGAGGAGGTCTCGGTGGGTTTGGGCTGGGTTTGGGGCTGGGACTGCTTGGCGGCGCGGCCTATCCCGGCTACTACGGATATCCGTACCCGCCGTATCCCTATCCGCCCTATCCATATTATCCCTATCCCCCCTATTGATGTGCAGCGCTGTAAAGGGTGCACCGGCAGGCTGCAGGGATAAAATAAGGGACAGTTCCGGTAGGAACTGTCCCTTTTGCTGTCCGTTATTCTATTGGCGTGAGGGAGTAGGGGGATACCTGGTTTCGGCCCTTGGCCTTGGCCTGATAGAGGGCGTGATCGGCGCGGTTGATGGCCTCCTCGATCAAATGGTCACCCGCCAGCACAGCGGCAACCCCGATGCTGGCAGTCACCGAAAGGCGCTGGCCGGTTATTGTCAGGAGCTGATGAGCGGCGACGGCTGCCCGGATGCGCCCTGCGGCGTGAAGGGCCTCTTTAAGCGCGGTCTCCGGCAAGATGACGGCGAATTCCTCGCCGCCGAAGCGACAGACAATATCTACCGTTCGTACCTGCTCGTGTATCACCTTCGCCACTCCGCTCAGCATTCCGTCTCCGGCTTGATGGCCGTAAGTGTCGTTGATTCTTTTGAAGTGATCGATATCAATAAGGATGACGGTCAATGGCGTTTCATAGCGCTGAAAGCGAATGAATTCACGCTGCCCAAGGGCCATAAAATGACGCCGGTTCCAAAGGCCGGTCAGATAATCGGTGGTAGCCAGGCGCTCTAGTTCTTCTTCCCGGCGGCGATTTTCCACCACTACGGCGTAAAGCTCGCCCAACCGCTTGACTACGGTAAGATCGGCCTCGGTATAGTCCCGCGGCGCGTTGGCCAAGGCGATTTGACCCAACAGGTTTTTACCGAACATCACCGGAACGGCGAGAAATCGTTCCAAAGGTAGGTGGCCTGATGGCAGGCCGTCTGACTCGGAATGATCGGATGGCTGGTTGGTGAAAAAGGCCTGCCGTTGGTTCAGCGCGTGCCCCCAGAGGCCGCTAAATGGTTTGTGGGGGTCTTGCGGCAGGGCGTAGAGCTCGGCCGGTACGCTGCAGCCCTCTGCGCGCATCTTGGTGAGAGTATTGCCGACATGAGCTCCTGTCGTCGGGTCAATGGAAGAAACAAAGCCATGCTGACTTTCGGTCAGGGCTCTGGCCTGCTCCAGGACTAGTTGATACATTTCTTCGGCGCTAACTCCGGGAGAAATGATGGCTTTCGTCAATGCGGCCAACGCCGCGCCGATGGTGATCTCGCGATGTAGTTGCTGCTGGCTTGCGGCCAGTTCCAGGCGCAGGGCGGTGGCGTTATCATCAACAGTATCTGCCACAGGTTCGCGCCGTGGCGGTCGGTCACCCGGCATGCGAATTCCCCCTTTGAATGGCGGTTATCTTAGATATTTATGTTCTTTCGCCATTTGGCCGCTTTTTCCTTTTGTCAGTACTGTTGGTAAAGTTGTGAAAAAAATAACGGTTGACAGTCATTGTCACGACTGTTAAAATCTAGATGTAAGTGTCGAATGTTGTCATAAAAGGAGAGAAGAGGAAATGAAAACCACCGGCATTGTGAGAAGGATGGACGAGCTGGGTAGAGTGGTTATACCTATCGAGTTGCGGCGCACACTGGATATCGCCGAGAAGGACGGCCTGGAAATATTTATCGACAGCGATAAGATCATTTTGCGGAAATACGAACCTTCATGCGTGTTCTGCGGCAGTAATGATGAGGTTACCATCTTCAAGAACAAAAGAGTATGCCAGGCGTGTATGACTAGTATGGGACATAGCGCAGTATAAGATCAATGGCAACAAAAAAAGAAGCCCGGGGGCAACCTCGGGCTTCTTTTTTTGTTGCTATTGTCAGGAGGCCGATTCGGCGGTTTTTCTTTTTTTGTTTTCGGCCGGCAGGGTGAGGGCCAGGATAATGGCGCCGATCGGAGCGACAATCATCCACTGGAGGGCGGTCTGGATGCCGTATAAGTCAGCCAGCCATCCCAGCAGGGGGGCGGCAATGCCGCCGCTGGTGATTGCCAGACCCATGGTCACGCCGGAGGCGAATCCCACCCGGTTGGGCAGGTAGTTCTGGCCGGAAACCATGATGGGGCCATAGACGCCGAAGAGGCCCAGGCTGATGGGCACCAGGAGGGCGGTGGCCCAGAAGGTATCGCTGATATAGGTGAATACAGCGAGGAGGGGCAGGAGCAAGGCAAAGCCACCCATGATCATGTTGCGGTAGCCGATTCGGTCGGCGACGCGGCCGCCGATCAGGGTCGAGACAACGCCGAGGGAAAAGAGGATGGTGAGGGCGGTGCCGCCGGCGACGTTGGACTGGTGGAGCACATGGATCCAGTATAGCGGGATGAAGGTGTTGAGACCGAAAAACACCACCGACCGGGCGACGACGATCCCCGACAGGCGAAGAAAAGGGCCCCACTGGTCTTTCGGCAGCTCAGCCGCAGTGCCGGTCGCTTTTTGGACCGCCGGCAGGGCGATGTCACGGAATTGAAAGTAGAGGAAAAAGGCCATGAAGAGAGCCGGCAGGGCAAAGACGAGGGTACCTTTGAGGCCCCACATCAGCACGGCGCCGGTGCCGAGCAGCGGGCCGAAAGCAAAGCCGGCGTTGCCGCCGACAGCAAAGATGCTGAGAGCCATGGCTTTGTTTTCCGGTGGGGCCAGCCGGTTGGCCAGCCGGGCCGCGTCAGGGTGAAAGGCGGCAACGCCGAAACCACTCAGTCCGACTGCGACCAGAATCAGCGGCAAGCTGTCGAAGAGGCCGCACAGCGCGACGCCGACGCCGGCACAACAGATTCCGAGGGGCATCAGCCAGATTTTCCTCATCCGATCGGACAGGTAGCCGAAGATGGGCTGGACGATCGACGAGACGATGTTGGTGGCGAAGACGATGCTGGCTGCCGCAGTATAAGAAAGGTGGTACTCGGCGATGAAAAAGGGCAGTAGGGCGGGAACCACCCCCTGATTGAGATCGGTAAAGAGGTGCCCGGCGGATAATAAGCTGATAGAGCGGTAGCGCAAGGGATGTTCCTCCTTAAATAGGGCGATGATAGGGCCATCCTGCAGCCGGCACGAGCAGGCCAGAATGGCAAAAAAGATGGCGCTGGCCAATGTTTGGCAGGCGAACAGCTATCATGAGAATCATATCACAGGGTCGCTGGCCTCACAATAGTGAAAGGCGCGGAATAAGGGGAGATATGGAAAAAAGTCTGGACATTATGTCAGGTGTTGATTAATATGTAAGTAAATGAAATTCCCTAACTGCTAGTCGAATTATGTCAAATTTGCTCAAATGATCGCCGACAGGAGGAGTCGCTCCGGTGAAAGCTTCACAGCTGTTGCCATTGTCTGATGACGATGATATGGATGATATTGTTTCCGCTCTACCGGGGGTCGTGTATCGCGTGGTTGCGAGGCCTTACGGACGGGGAATTTTTTCCTTCTTGAGCCGGGGGGCGAAGGAACTTCTCGGGGTTGCTCCCGAGGAGGCGTACCAGGATATCCGGGCCATTGCTACCCATGTTCATCCCGAGGACCGCAGGCGTTACCGCGAATCGGTCTCAGCCGCGGTAAAACGGACCGATGTCTGGTGCTTCGATTTTCGGGTGCGGCTCCCGGATGGTGGCGAAAAGTGGGTGCAAAGCACCGCTAAGCCCCAGCGGCGTACCGGCGGCACTGTCGAATGGACCGGGATGCTGCTGGATATTACCGGTCGCAAGCGGGTAGAAGCCGATTTGAGACGTCTGGGCGCTCAGGATGAGCTGACCGGACTCTATAACCGCTCGTTTTTTGAAACCGTTCTTCGCCGCGACAACCAAAAGTTCGCCGGCGCCCTTATTGTTTTTGATATTGACGGGCTGAAGCGGATCAATGTCGCTTTTGGCTACGCCGCCGGGGACAAGCTGCTGGTGGCGGCGGCCGACATCATAAAGTTGTCTTTGCGGGACGGCGATATTGCCGCCCGGATCGGCGGCGACGAGTTTATCGCTTTGCTGCCCGGGGCGTCCGAAGGGGAGGCCGGGAAAATCGCCCGTGCCATCCGTGAAGGGATTGTGAGCCACGGCCTGGCTCATCTTAGGGTTCCTTTCAGTGTTGCTGTCGGCGTGGCTGTTGCCGGCAAAGAAGGATCATCCCTCCTCGATGCCTGCAAGGCCGCCGAAGAAAGCATGGGCCGGGAAAAACTGCATCACGCCGCCAGTGTGCGCAGCAATACCGTTCAGGCGCTGGGCAAGGCTCTGGAGGCCAGGGATTATTCGACCGAAGGTCATGCGTCCAGGCTGCAGGGCATGGCGCTGATGCTGGCCATGGCGGCCGAGCTGCCTGAAGACAAGTTTGGCGATCTGCGCCTTTTGGCGCTATTTCATGATATCGGCAAGGTGGCCATCCCGGATGACATCTTGTTTAAGCCCGGACCGCTGACCGATGAGGAACGGGTGAAGATGCGCAATCACTGCGAGATCGGCCATCGTATGGCCTCTGGCCTGCCTGATCTGGCACCGATCGCGGAATGGATTCTCAAGCATCATGAATGGTGGAATGGCGACGGCTATCCCCTGGGGCTCTCGGGTGGGGAGATTCCGCTGGAATGCCGGATCATTGCCATCGTCGACGCCTATGACGCCATGATCAACGAACGACCTTACCGGTCGGCGATGAGTCACCGCGAGGCGATCGCCGAACTCAGGCGCCATTCCGGCTGCCAGTTCGACGCCCTCTTGGTGGACCGCTTCGTCAACCTTGTCGAGGGAAGGGCCCAACACTAATTTTTGAGGTAAAAACCGCCGTTATGGCGGTTTTTTTCGTTTTTAGCCGCAGGTAATATATTTGCCGTCAAGCAGGATTTTGCTGGAAGAATGCGGAAACGATTTTCAGAATGTCAAAAAAAGCCAATACAGAAGGGGGAATGAGGGAAGATGGAATCAAGGTGGCTGAGAATTGGCGGCACGCTGATGGTTGGGTTGTTTGTGGCTTATCTCGACCGGATCAATCTGTCGGTGGGCTTGCCTGCGGTGGCCAAGGACCTGGGGTTTGCCGGCGCTGATTTTGCCGTGACTTCGAGTTGGGCGCTGACGACCTTCCTCATCGGCTATGCGGTGGCCAATGTCTTTGGCGGCATCCTGACCCGGCGGTTCGACCCCAAATGGGTGGCGATCTGGATGCTCATCATCTGGTCGGTGTCAACCATACTCACCGGCTGGGTGACTTCGGTGGCAATGCTTTTGGTGTGCCGCCTGATCCTGGGGGTCACCGAAGGGGTCTACTGGCCGCAGCAATCGCGCTTCGCCAAAGGCTGGTTTGCGCCGCATGAGCTGACCCGGGCCAACAGTATCATCCAGTATTATGGCCAGTTTCTCGCCCTGGCACTGGGGTTCATGATTCTGACGCCGATTTTCGATGCCTTCGGTTGGCAAATGCTCTTTTATATTACCGGCGGTATCGGCCTGTTCGTCATGGTGCCGCTATATATCGCAATGTTGAGACCGGAAGCCGAGGCACCCTTTATGGAGCAGAAGGCCGGCCCGAAAGCACCGCTCACTCTAAAGGCTCTCGGCGGCCCGCCCTTTTTGCTGTTGGTATTCAGCTATATTACCCAGGGGATGCTGTTCTGGGGCATCACCCTGTGGATTCCCCTGGCGGTGAAGTCGCTGGGCTTTACCGGCACAGCCCAGGCCATCGGCAGCTCACTGCCCTATTTCGCCGCCATCGTTTTGGCGGTTCCGATGTCGATTATCAGCGACAAGACCGGAAAACGGGTTTTGGTGGCGTCGCTGGGGCTGTTTATTCCCGGCATTTTGCTGATGCTGCTGCCCCAGGTGGACAGCGGCTATATGAAGCTGGGGCTGATCACGCTGGCGCTGGGTTACTGGGCCAGCAGCTATACCCCCAACATCTGGTCGATTGTCCAGTCGACTGTCGATCCGGAGGCGGTGGGACCGGCCTCGGGTATCATCAACGGCCTGGGAGCCGGCGGCGGCGGGACGCTGGCCGGGTTTCTCGTGGGCCTGCTCTATAAATCCACCGGCTCCTATATGACCGGGTTTGTCGCCCTGGGAGTGCTGGTCATCCTCGGCGGCACCGCGCTGATGACCTACGGCCGGATCAAAGCGGCCGAGGGGGTGCTGAGGCCAGGCCACGGAGCAGGAAAAACACTGTAAGGCAGAAGGTGAAATGGAATGGAAAAATGCTTGCATATCAAAAATGGGCGGGTGATTGATCCCGCCCGGAACCTCGACGCGGTCGGCGATGTTTTTGTCCTGGACGGCAAAATTGTTAAAAAGTTGGAGGCTGCCCTGCTGGCGTCAGCTGTCGTGATCGACGCTGCCGGCTGCCTGGTGGTGCCTGGCCTGATCGATTTTCACGCCCATCTCTTCGGCGGCGGGACAGACGCCGGCATACCGCCCGATCTGGCTCTCTTGCCCTATGGGGTGACCACTGCGGTGGATGGCGGCAGCACCGGCAGCGCCAACTATGAGAGCTTTTACCGCAGCATTGTCGCCACCAGTCTGGTGCGTGTCAAGACCTTTCTCAATATCGCACCAGCCGGTCTGACGACAGGCCGGCACGACGAGGTGCTTGACCCCAAAGTCATCGACCGGGATAAGACGGCCCAGCTGTTCGCCCAGTACCCAAGCAATCTCATCGGCCTCAAGGTCCGGCAAAGCCGCGGCGTGGTCGGCGATCTGGGGCTCGCCCCCCTCGAAGCGGCGGTGAAACTGGCAGATAGTCTGGGCTGCCCGGTGGCGGTGCACAGCACCGATCCGCCTGGCTCGAATGATGAGCTGTTAGCTCTCTTGCGTCCCGGCGATATCTTCGTTCATGTTTATCACGGGGTGGGCAACACCATTATCGGCGGCGACGGCAAGGTCCTGCCGGCGGTGCGGTCGGCAAGACAGCGCGGCGTTTAATTCGACGCCGCCAACGGCCGCAGCCACTTTTCTTTCGTCACCGCCTGCGCCGCCCTGGCGGACGGCTTTGCGCCCGATATTATCAGCTCCGATTTGACCACCCTGACGTGGGGTAAGCCGCCGGTTTTCGCCCTGCCCTATGTCATTTCCAAGTATCTAAGCCTGGGGTTGCCGCTCACACAGGCGCTGGCGGCCTGCACGTCCGTTCCGGCCCGCATCCTGGGGTTGGCGGACACCATCGGGACGCTGGCTCCTGGTGCCGACGCCGATATTGCCCTCTTTCGCCTGGCGGAGCAGCCGGTCGAATTTGCCGACGCCCAGGGGCAAACCCGCTCAGGCGGGCTGCTGCTGAAACCCCAAGCCACCATCCGGGCCGGTAGCATCGTTTACCGCAGCTTTGATAATCTATAGAAAAAAACAAGACCGGCAAGTCTCGCGCGAGACTTCCGGCCTTGTTTTCATTATCCCGGCTGCTAGCCGAGGTTGATCCAACCGCGGTAAACCATTCCCCGGCTGACGTCCAGGGTCACCTGCTCGTCCTCCAAAAGAAGATCGGTGGCATCGGTGGCGCCGACGATGACCGGTTTACCCAGCGACAGACAGGCGATGGCGGCGTGGGAGGAGAGCCCGCCTTCTTCTACCACCAGGGCGGCGGCCTGTTCGATGAGTTTGACATGGCTGGCTTCGGTGGCCGGCAGGACGAGGATCCGGTCGGTCAGCGACTTGCTTTTATTATGAAGCGATTTGATGATGCTGACCCGGCCGCTGATGATGCCGCTGCCTATGCCCTGGCCCCTCAGGATGATGTCGCCGACTACGGCGAGGGTCACGGCGTTGGGGGAGTTGGGAATGTCCATGCCACTGGTGACGCCGACGACGATGTCACCGTCGCTCAGGAGGCCGGAACGCAGGGCGGCGCGGATGGCGGCGTCGATGTTATCCTCCTGGCGGGTCACCCGTTGGGTTAAAAGGGGAACAACGCCCCAGACCAGTTTGAGCTGGCGGGCGATGCGGGGATCGGGAGTAATGGCCAGCACCGGCACCGCCGGGCGGAATTTGGAAAGCAGACGGGGGATGGCGCCGGTTTCACTGGGGATGACGAGGGCGACGGCTTTTACCGCTGCAACGGCGTGCATGGCGGTGAGACAAAGGCCGTTGGCTAGGGGACTGGCTACCACCCGTCCGAGGCGCTGGTCGCTGCCGGCTGTCTTTTCCTCGATGTCCCGGGCTTTTTGGCGCAGACGCCCGATGAGATCAGTCAAGTGGTCGGGGGCAGCCATGGCCGAGAGGACGGCCACACCGTCAAATTGCCAGTGACTGGCCAAAGCGGCTGTCTCGCCCTGGTGGCTGGCGTTGGCCTTAAGATCGGCGGCTGCCGCAGCCAGCAGGATGATCTTGTCGGTGGCCGCTCCCTGGCGCATGATGGTTGCGAGGATATCGCGGGAGCGGGCGTTGTCAGGGGGGAAATCAATGATCGCACCGTCGGCGGCTCTTAAGATATTTTCGCTGCCGGCGGGGGTGGTAATCCAGGCGAAGATTGGCGTGGTCTCGCCCTGTTCTTCGATGATCCGGCGGGTTTCCAAAATCATATCGGTCGCTGCTCCCGGACCGACAATCATGGCGTCGCAGTTGGCGCTGACAGCCATGGCGATGGCCGCCGGCGCGTCGGCACCCGGGGCCACGGACGCTAAAATGGGCAGGGTGATCCCCAGGTCGTTGGCGGCCTGGCGGACAGCCCTGAGATGCTTGCTCCAGAGGCCGGGATCAGCGGTGGAGAGGATGACGCCGTCGGCACCTGCCGCCAGGAGGCGCCTGTAGGCGGCGATGTTCCAGGTTTCGTCAGCCGCCACGAGGATCTTCAGCGAGCAGCGGGTATTGCTGTCTTTGACCAGCTCGGCCTGGTTGCCGATCAGATAGTAGCCGCTCCCGCTCCTGGCTTCGACCACACCGGCGTAGGTCAGGGCCGCCAGAGCCTCGCGCACCGAGGAGCGCCCGGCGGCGAACCGCTGGCAGAGCTCTTTCTCGCTGGGCAGTTTTTCGCCGGTACGGTAGCGTCCGCCGTCGATTTCTTTGCGCAGTTGCTCGATAATGGCAGGGTAGCCTTTGGTTGACGGCTTGGTGCCGTTTAGTGTCAAGTTGATTCCCCCTTGGGACGATGTAGTGACATTTTTATTCTAACTATATCATATTTTTGCCAGCTTCGGATGGGGGCATAATAAGCTAAAAGAAAATTTTGAAAATAAATTAGCGGCCAGTTGTGCGCCAATGAATTGAGAGGTATAATAAATTAGGTTGCTAAAATCTGTCAGACAGGTTGGACAATTAAGGAGGCATTTTACAAAGTCAACCTGACAAATTCATAGGGCGAGGAGTGATAATTATGGCTTTTGGTGTGCTGAAAGACTTGTTACCCGGCCACAGCGGCAAGGCGTTCTACAATCTTACCGTACCAAAATTAGTGGAAGAAGCTATTGTCCGCGGCGAAGGGGCCATGACCGCCAACGGAGCTTTACGGGTGGTGACCGGAAAATATACCGGCCGGTCGCCAGATGATAAGTTCACCGTAAAGACGCCTGAACTGAATGACATTTGGTGGCAAAACAACAAGACAATCAGCGAGAAGGTTTTCGATGGCCTGTATAATAAGGTCATTGCTCACCTTCAGAACAAGGATTTATTTATTTTCGAAGGCTGTGCCGGGGCTGATCCCGATTATGCCGTTCCGGTACGAATCATTAATGAGTTTGCATGGCAAAATATTTTTGTACGCCAAATGTTTGTCAGACCGGATGCGGTCACCCCCCCGGAGCGGCCGGGATTTACAGTAATCGGCGCACCGGGCTGCATCGCTGATCCGGCGGTGGACGGCACCTTTTCAGAGGCCTTTGTGGTTGTTAATTTCGCCAAACGGCTGATCCTGGTGGGTGGCAGTCATTACGCCGGGGAAATGAAAAAATCGATCTTCTCTGTCATGAACTATCTGATGCCCAAGCAGGGCATCCTGTCGATGCACTGTTCGGCCAACAAGGGAGCTGACGGCGATACCGCCCTGTTTTTCGGTCTTTCCGGCACAGGAAAGACGTCGCTTTCCGCCGATCCCGACCGTCAGTTGATCGGCGACGACGAGCATTGCTGGAGCGACAGCGGTATTTTCAATGTGGAGGGCGGCTGCTACGCCAAGTGCGTCAAGCTGACCCGTGAGAATGAGCCTCAGATATGGGACGCCATCAAGTTCGGCAGTGTTCTGGAAAATGTCGTCATGAACGAGGAAACCCGCGAAGTGGATTATGATGACGAGTCGCTTACCGAGAATACCCGGGCGGCTTATCCCATTGACTATATACCAGGCAGCGTCTATCCCGGCGTAGGCCGGCATCCCAGCACCATCGTGTTTTTGACCGCAGATGCCTTCGGCGTCCTGCCGCCCATCGCCAAACTGAGTCCCGAGCAGGCGATGTATTATTTCATGTCCGGCTATACCAGCAAGCTGGCTGGCACCGAACGCGGAATCACCGAACCGCAGGCCACGTTTTCCTCCTGCTTCGGCGCACCGTTTTTGCCGCTGCCGCCGCTGGTGTACGCCAATCTCCTGAAAGAGAAGATTTCCAAACACAACACCCGGGTCTTCCTGATCAACACCGGTTGGCAGGGCGGGGCCTACGGGGTGGGCAAGCGGATCAGCATTCAGTACACGCGGAGGATGGTGGCTGCTGCCATTAACGGCGACCTTGATTTTGCCGAGTATGTCACCCATCCGATTTTCAACCTGGCCATTCCTGCCAAGTGTCCCGGGGTGCCGGACGCCATCCTGATGCCCCAGAGCACCTGGAGCGATCAGACAGCCTATGAAAAGCAGGCCGAGCGGCTGGCAGGCATGTTCCATAAGAATTTTGCCAAGTTCCCTGATATGCCACAAGAGGTGGTTCATTCCGGGCCTTTCCAATTAGCATTGGTTTAGATAAAATGGAAGTGCGGTGCAGTCGATTCTGGTGTGAAGGGTGCGTGGTTTGGCGCTCTTCGCCAGGTCGGCTGCGGCCGTTGTCGCGGGGTGGAGCATTGGAAAGGGGGCTCCGGCGCTAGGACATGGCGGTGAGCCTGTCAGCGCAGCAGGGTCTTTCGCGGACCGACCCCAAAAAAATCTAGAATGCGGAGGTAATTATGTCACTTGTAGGAAAAGTACTTGTAGCTCAAGGGGGAGGGCCGACTGCGGTTATCAACCAGACGTTGGCCGGCATAGTCCTGGAGGCCAGGAAATATCCCCAGGTAACAAAAGTATACGGAGCGGTAAGAGGGGTATCAGGGATCGTCGATGAAGATTTTCTCGATCTGACCCAGGAGACGTCCCACAATCTGGAGCAGGTCGCCCTGACGACTTCCTCGGCATTGTTATCAACGCGCGCCAAGCCGGACAGCAAGTTCTGCCACGAGATTTTCAAAGTTTTGATGGCTCACGACATCCGTTATTTCTTTTATATTGGCGGCAACGACTCCTCCGACACGGTGCGCATCGTCAGCGAGGAAGCCAAGAAGGCCAACTATGAAATGAGAGCCATTCATGTTCCCAAAACCATTGATAACGACCTGGTATGTAACGACCATACTCCGGGCTTTGGCTCGGCGGCCCGGTTCGTCGCCCAGGCTTTCATGGGCATCAATCTCGATGTCCGGGCGCTGAGCGGTGTGTATGTCGGTGTGGTGATGGGCCGCAACGCCGGCTTTTTGACGGCCGCTTCCTCGATCGCCCAAAAATATCCTGATGACGGTCCCCATCTCATCTACCTGCCGGAGCGCCAATTCTCAATGGATTCCTTCCTGGCTGACGTCAAAAGGACCTATGACAAGCAAGGAAAGTGCATTGTGGCCATCTCCGAAGGGGTGTCTGACGCCACCGGGACGCCGATCATCGCTTCACTTCGCAAACATTGCGAAACCGACGCCCATGGCAATCTCACATTGTCCGGAACCGGCGCCCTGGGTGACGCGCTTGCTGAACAAATAAAGGACAAACTGGGGATTTCCCGGGTCCGCAGCGATACCTTCGGTTATCTGCAACGTTCCTTCCTGGGATGCGTCTCTGATGTCGACCAGCATGAAGCCCGCGAAGTGGGCGAACGGGCGGTCCAGATCGCCCTGTGGAATGATGCGGACGGCTCGATGACCATTCAGCGTACAGGCTACTATTCGGTGGATTACCGCCTGGTGGAACTGTCCGAAGTGGCAGCCAAAACCAAGGTGATGCCGGAAGAATTCATCAATAAGGAAGGCAACCATATCACTGACGCCTTCAAGTTTTATGTCCGGCCGCTGCTGGGTTCGGGCCTGCCGTCGGCATCCCAGCTCAGAGCTCCCCGGGTGCCCAAGCTGTTGCGCGTGAAATAATTTGCCTGTGGGGCAATATAACGGGGAGGTGTGGCGATGCCGCGTTTATCGATCAATTTAACGATGCTGTTTCTGGAAATTCCCTTTATGGAGAGATTCGCGGCCGTCGCCCAAGCCGGCTTTCAAGCGGTGGAACTCGGCTATTTTCTCTATGACTTTTCGCCGGAGGCCATCCGGCGGGAAGTGGATAAACACGGTCTACGTGTTGTACATCTTAACCTGCCACCGGGTGATCGGACCCGGGGTGAACGAGGCATTGCAAACGATCCGCGTCGGCAGGAAGAATTCAGAGCCAGTATCGATTGCGGCATTCGCTACGCCAAAGCGCTGGGAGTCACCCGGGCCAATTGCATGTCCGGCTTGAAGCTTTCCGATGTGCCGGATAGGCAACAGCGGCAGGCGCTGGTGGAAAATTTCCGTTATGCGGCCGAGGCGCTGGGAGCGGAGGGTATCCAGATGATGACCGAACCTCTCAATAGCTGGGATGTACCGGGATTTCATCTGAATATCCCCAGTCAGGTGTTTGAATTGATGGAAGAAGTCGCTCACCCAAATTTTTATCTGCAATATGATATATATCATACCCAACGGATGCAAGGGGAGTTGATCGGTACGCTGGAGCGGCATATCGATAAAATCGCCCACATCCAGGTTGCGGATAACCCTGGAAGGCACCAGCCGGGAACAGGGGAAATCAACTATCGTGCCGTCTTTTCCGCTATTGATACTGTTGGTTACACAGGCTATGTAGGACTGGAATACATCCCCACTGGGAATACCGGAGCGTCCTTTGGCTGGATCAGGGAATATGGGTTGAAAGAAGGTGGCGTTTCATGAGACCGGTTATATTAAAATCTAATTTCACGGATTACTATGACAGCTTTTTTGACAGTCCGGAAAGTATCGGGCCGCTAGTCTTCGAGCGCTACACCAACCGCGGCATGAATCGCAGCGAGATACTGGGGTTCTTGAGCCGGAACGGGTTTTCGGTGCCTCGACACGGAAAACTCAAAGAGATCGGCAAATGGGCTCCCCATTTACGCGACAGCCAGTTGGTGGTGATCTACCTCGATGAAGAGAGCCACCGCGGGGAAAACAAACTGGTGATGACAGCTACCGAAGCGCTGAAGACCTACCCCGATTGTCTGGCTGCCGAATTCGTTGGCACCAGCAAGGATAGCGGCCATGGCCGGAGATTGGTGCAGGTCGGCCTCAAGTATTTTTGGATCGACCTTGTCAGCGACGACTGGCGGGCCAGCTCAGGCAACGTGAAAACAAGCATCCGCAAACATGGCTGCGGACTGCAGTCCAATCTCTTTTTCCCGCTGTGGGCCATCGACTTCGTGCCGGTCAATGTCAGCGGCAACGAAGTGCTATATGCCGTTGATTTCAGTTCGGCTCCCATCGTCGGCGAGTACGGCATGGATGAACTCTTAGACGCCGAAACGGCGGCGCGGGAGATCAAGCAAATGGTCAACGAGTGTTACCGGCGGCGCTAGCCGGAATTTTGGCGAGAAACTTGCTTACCGGACTTTATTGTGACGAATGTTATTAAAGAAAAAACGGTCAAACCCGATTGGGTTGACCGTTTTTTTTATTGTAGTGGCGGTTGGCTATTTTGTGTCTTTGAAGTAGTTTTGGGCGATTTCGGCCAGCTCGGTGGCGGCTTCAGCCAGGCTCTGGCTGGCGGTGGCCAGCTCGTTTACCGAGGCGGACTGTTGGTCGATATTGTTGTCGATGACAGCAATCTTGCCGGAAAAAGATGTTGCCACATCGCGGATTTTGAGCAGGCTGTCGTTGATGCTTTTGACCGACTGGGAGGTGGCGTCAGCCAGTTTCCTGACTTCCTCAGCCACGACACCGAAGCCCCGGCCCTGTTCCCCGACCCTTGCCGCCTCGATGGCGGCATTTAGCCCGAGCAGGTTGGTCTGACCGGCAATATTGCGGATAAAAGCGACGATCTCGTCGGTTTGTTTGGAGGTATCCACCAGGCTTTTGCCGAGGGAGCCGAGCTCGCTACTGATTCGGGCCAGGTCTTGGGAGCTTGACGCTACTTCCTCCAGGCCGGCTGACATTTCCTCAGAGGCGGCAGCGAGACTTTCCGCCGTCACTCTGATTTTTTCGTAGGTTGTGATGGTTTGGGTGGTTGTGATGCAGCCGACAACCCGTCCACCGTCCTTGACCGGCCAGGCACAGGCGAGGTAGGGAACGCCGTAGGTCGAGTTTTCCTTGCTGACCATGCGGAAGATCTTTTTGCCGCTGGCGAGGCAGTCGATGCTCACTTTGCCTTTGACTGAGTCGCCGGGTTTGTTTTTTAGATCCAGCTCTTTGGCTGGCGCGTATGCGAGGTATACCCCGTCTTTAATCACTGAGATCCCGATATCTTCGGCCACTATCTCATTGAAACTGTCGGCGATTTTGGCGTAGTGATCGAGGATTTCTTCGGCAACAGAACCCATAAACAATTCACCCTCCCCTGGAGGCGCCCATAGCCAGCGCTTCCTTTTCTTTATGTTATCGCGGCCGCCGCCGTCAGACGGGTCACGTCGGGCTTCTCGGCCGGGCTGTTGGTGGTGATCATCTTGCCGAACCTGATGCCTATAGTTAATCTAATTATAGTTCACCATCGGCGCTTGGACAATATGTCGAAAGGCAGATAGTTTGACAAATAAAAAAACATCTAAGTCAGTTTTGAATTTCAAACCAAACCTAGATGCGGTCTTACTTTGCCCCTGCAGGTTGTGCACAGGCCATAAGAAGCGTAAGCTTGTAAAGCCGGTATTCGATTACCAGATAGAGGCAATGGTTGCTACACTGTTTGCGACATTATTATACAATTTATGCTTACACATTACAAGGGCTTTCTGTCTTTGGTCCCTGTGATGGCACGCGGATCGCGGCCTGCCGCTAACTCACGTTGCAAGAATAGCAGGGCGAATGTTGTGCTTTACAACTGAGCTTGAGTATGATATTTTTAAGTTAAATAATTTAATGTTGAATTATATGAAGGGGCATCTTTATGGTAAGCAACTATCGCGGCACGAAAACAGCGACTTTGGCGCTGCATACTTATGTGAAAATGATGCAGGCCGCCGAACTGGTCACCGGCCGCATTCACCGCCATCTCACCACTACCGGGCTGACCATCACTCAGTTTGGGGTGCTTGAGGCGCTTTATCATTTGGGGCCGCTCTGTCAGCGGGATATTGCCGCGAAAATTTTGAAAAGCTGCGGTAATATCACCCATGTTCTCGACAATCTCGAAAAGCGGGGCTTGGTGGAGCGCAGGCGAGACAGTGACGACCGCCGCTACTATACCGTTCACCTGACCGAAAGCGGTCAGGGGATGATGAGCGATGTTTTTCCCTGCCACGAGGCCGCGGTCCTAGGCGAAATGGCTGTCTTGACGCCTTCCGAGCAGCGGGAATTCATCCGGCTTTGCCGCAAATTGACTACTGGGCGGCAGTAGCAGAGACCGATGATTCGATTATTTTTTAGGTAAAGGACGGATAAAGCATGACTGCAAAGCGAATTGACCGGATATTGCAAGCTAAGCCGACCATGGAGGGGGCTGGGGTTCGTCTGAAGCGGGCCTTTGGTTACGAGGAGGTGCCCCTGTTCGACCCCTTTTTGATGCTGGATGATTTTCATTCTTCCCAGCCGGCCGACTACTTGGCCGGATTTCCCTGGCATCCCCACCGGGGCATCGAGACCATCACCTATCTGCTCGAAGGGCTGGTGGAGCATGGCGACAGTATGGGCAACAAGGGGGCGATCGGCGCTGGCGATGTGCAGTGGATGACAGCCGGCAGCGGCATCATTCATCAGGAAATGCCGCAGCTGAGCCCGACCGGCACCATGTGGGGCTTTCAGCTATGGGCCAATCTGCCGGCTGCATCCAAGATGATGCCGCCCCGCTACCAGGATGTAAAGGCTGCCGAGATTCCGGAGGTGACTCTTGCCGGCGGCACTAAGGTGAAGATCATCGCCGGGGGGATTGGTGAGGTCAGCGGCCCGGTAAAAGACATTGTCATCGAGCCGGAGTTTTTCGATGTGACCATCCCGGCCGGCGGGACCTTCGAGCATCGGGTGAAGGCCGGGCATACGGTGTTTGCCTATGTCCTCGCGGGGGAAGGCCGGTTCGGCGAAGCTGATCTGTCCCTCTCTGGCTCCGAAAGTATCGTGCTATTCGGGCGTGAAGGGGAAGAGGTCATAGCTACCGCCAGCGAACAGCCCTTCCGGTTTCTCCTGCTCGCCGGACGGCCGCTGGGTGAACCGATTGCCTGGCGCGGACCGATTGTGATGAATAGCGAGGCTGAACTAAAGACGGCGTTTGAGGAATACCGCCTGGGTACATTTATCAAGGACGGCAATGGGGTATCTTAATCGGGACTGGAACATTTCTGTTTAAAATAGAGGAGGCGAGTATCATGTTCATGGCTATCACCAATGACTATCGTGAGCAGGGACTGCTGGTGCTGCGTGTGGGGATCGGGCTGCTGTTCATGTATTTTGGCTGGCCGAAGATCATCGGCGGCGAAGAAACCTGGGCCAAGGTCGGGAGTATGGCGATGACGCCGATCGGCATCCATTTCGCTCTGCCCTTCTGGGGATTCATGGCGGCGATCGCCGAGTTCGGCGGCGGTTTGCTGCTCACTCTTGGCCTGTTTACCCGGCTGGCCTGCGGTCTTTTAACCTTTACGATGATTATGGCGACGGTTTTCAAATTTTCGACCGGCGGGGGCCTGGCAGGGGCCTCGCAGCCGCTGAGTATGGGCATCGTTTTTTTCAGTCTGCTGTTTATCGGCCCAGGCCGCTACAGTTTTGACGCCTGGCTGGGTGCCAAGTCCGCCCATTCGTGGGGACGGGGCCGCTGAAGCTGGTCTCAGGCATAAATAAAGACGCCCGGTGTGGGCGTCTTTTTTATGCTGCTGTGATTTAGCCTTCGCCATAGGAGTCGTTGTCGTCTACATGGACGAAACACCAGCTGACGGCGCACTCGGCGACCGTTTCCGGAGCCCCTTTGATGGCAATAGCCTGCAACCTGGCCTGGGCTTCTTCCAGGCTGGTGATTTCGCCGGGGAGGAGAAAATAGCCATAAGACATATCATCAATGAATACGTCAAACAGGGTTTTTCCGGTCTGTGCCCCTTTGCCAAGATTGTTGAAAAGGATTTTTGCCGGACAGCTTAGCGGGGAACTCACGGTGTCGAGAACAACCATTCCTTTTGTCAACATTGTCACTGCTGCTTCGCCTCCTATAGCGCTTCTTTGTCAATTATACAATACAGGCGGCTAATCGCCAACAATAGGTAATTAAAGAACATGACTTCAGCCAAGATTTTTTACTGAATCTGTCGGACGATGTTTTTCTCTCCGGCCTGATGAACGGTTTGGGGAGGCGTTGCCAAAGATGTGTCGTATTATTTATTGTATAGAGAGTATGGCAGCTGAGGCCCTTTGGTGGGCAGGAGGTTCTGATGAGAAACGGAAAGTATCTGGTGGCCCTTTTCGTCATAATGACGGTGATATTTAGCCCGCTGGCCGCAGCTGCGGCTGACGGCGCTGCAACTGCCGGAAAGAGAACCATGCGCTATGTGGTGCAGGTTTCTGATGATTTTTGGGATACGGCGACTTATGTCAAAAGTGGTGTGGTCTATAAACCCCAGAGGCTTACCATCGCCGTGATGGCTGTAAACGGGCAGGGACGGACGATGGTGCCGTATTACAGTGGCGCGCTGGCGGCCGGTCAGTCCAGTGTCACCATCGACGCCGTCTTCCCGACCGGTCAGGCGGTTGTCACCCTTGTCAAGTTTGAGAGCCCGGGCGACACCTGGGCTGCGATCAGCAGTGATATTCATACTAACCGCGGCCAGACGGTGACTTATTCTTTTAAAGCGCCGCCGCCGCTGGATGTCCAGGTGACCACGACGCCGATGCCTCGCCAGTTGCCGCCAACCCTGGAGCAACCATCACAGCCCCCGGCGCACAATTTGACGCCGATAACTGATCCGAAGGCCAAAGCTGAACCGCCAGGGGAGCTCCCGGTGACGGTGGCCATCGAGCTGGAGAGCCCGGAGTATTTCTGGTTGGCGCCGATGCGCTGGAATTCCGGGCCGGTAATGAGGCCCGGGGCGCTGCTGACGCGGGTGTGGTTCGCCGGACAGGTACAGAGTGACTTTTCGCCAGGGCTGGTCAATCCATTGCGCCGCTCGGATTTTGATCCAGGCTGGTCGCAGGCCAAACAGACCCAGCTGTTGCCGACCGGAACACCGGTGAGTGTAGAGCTGGTGCTGATGGAGAATTATTACCGGGGAAGCGTGCTGCAGCGGGTCGAATTTACCAATAACGGCGCGCCGCTGGTCTTTAAAATTACCACAACAACGCCGCCGCCCGACTGGGGCATTACCTGGAAGATTGGCGAGACGCTTTTTGCGGAGTGACAGGGCGATCTGGGCAGTCAAATGAGGATTGAATGGGGTTGATGGAATTGACCTGGCGCAGCAAGGAGTTTCTCGGTGATCGGCATAAGGGCGCGCTGGCCCGGGGGCTTTACCGTTCGATGGGATATACGGACGATGATTTTCGCAAGCCCTTTATCGCGATTGTAAACACCTGGAATGATATTTGCCCCGGCCACTATCTGCTGCGGAATATTGCGGCAGCTGTCAGGGATGGCATCCGATCGGCGGGTGGAACGGCGGTGGAGTTTGGCACCATTGCTCCTTGCGACGGGATTGCCCAGGCCCACCCTGGGATGCATTATATTCTGCCCAGCCGCGATATCATCGCCAGCAGCGTAGAACTGATGGTCCAGGCCCATATGCTGGACGGCATGGTGCTGCTCGGCTCGTGCGACAAGGTGGTTCCCGGCTTGCTGATGGCGGCCGCCCGCATCAATCTGCCGGCCATTTTTGTCAACAGCGGGCCGATGTATCCGGGGACCCATGCGGGAAAACACATCGATGTCAACGCAACCCAGATTTATCTCGGCAAACTGAAAGACGGCCGGATCACAGAGGAAGAATTCCGCCAGGTCGAGCGGTCGGCCTGCCCGACGCCCGGCTCGTGCACCATGATCGGTACCGCCAACACCATGTCCTGTCTGGCAGAGGCCATGGGGATGTCGCTGACCGGATGCGGGACCATCCCGGCGGTCGACGCCCAGCGGGTCAGTATGGCGAAGGAAACCGGCCGGCGGATCGTCGGGCTGGTCGCCGAAGGGGTCAAGGCCTGCGATATTATTACCCGGGACGCCCTGCTGAACGCCGTCCGCCTGGGGATGGCCATCGGCGGTTCCACCAACCTGATTATGCACGTCCTGGCCATTGCCCACGAGGCCGGCGTTCCGTTCAGTATCGACGATTATGAGGACCTCAGCAATTCCACCCCTTACCTGGCGTCCATCATGTCGGCCAGTGAATATGACATGGTTGATTTTCACCATGCCGGTGGGGTGCCGGCGGTGATGAACCAGCTGCAAACACTGCTTCATGGCGATGCGCTGACGGTGACCGGCAGAACCATCGGTGAAAACATCGCCGCCCAGCCGATCAAAGACGAGAAAGTCATCCGTCCCTTTGAGCAGCCCTTTTTGCCGACCGGGGGAATTGCCATATTGAAGGGCAATCTGGCGGCCGAGTCGGCGGTATGCAAGCCGGCCGCCATGAAAGCCGACCGGCTATGTGTGAGCGGACGGGCCAAGGTTTTCAACAGCGAGGAAGAATTGGTAGCTGCGATTTATGCTAATGTCATTGAGCCGAATGACGTGATTGTGGTGCGCTATGAGGGGCCGAAGGGTGGGCCGGGGATGCGGGAAATGTATACGCCGCTGGAGCTTCTCGACGGGTACGGGCTGGCCGAAAAGGTGTTTTTGATTACCGACGGCCGCTTTTCCGGGTCGAACCGCGGCGGTTTTGTCGGCCATGTTTCGCCAGAGGCAGCCGAGGGCGGGGTGATTGCCATTGTCGAAAACGGTGATTTGGTCACTGTCGACATCCCCAAGCGCACGATCACCCTGGATGTAGCGGAAGAGGAAATCAACCGGCGGCTGCAGGAATGGGTGAAACCGGAGCCGAAGATCAAACGGGGTTATCTGGCCACTTACGCCCGGATTGTCAAATCGGCCCACTACGGCGCCATTATTGAGTAGCGGCAGAATAAAAAAAATCCCGGACCGATTGGTCCGGGATTTTTACTTTTATAGTCCGAGGTAGGCCTTACGGACAAGGTCGCTGCCAAGGAGCTCTTCGCCGCTGCCTTCGGCGACGATCCGGCCGGTCTGGAGGACATAGGCCCGGTCAGCCAGTTCGAGGGCTTCGCGGACATTCTGCTCGACCAGGAGGATGGTTTTGCCGGTGGCCTTGACCTGGCGGAGAAAATCGAAGATCTGCATCACCACTTTGGGGGCGATGCCGAGGGAGGGTTCGTCCAGCATCAGGAGCTTGGGATCGGACATCAGGCCGCGGGCGATGACCAGCATCTGTTGCTCGCCGCCGCTCATGGTGCCGGCCAGCTGGGTGCGGCGTTCTTTGAGGCGGGGAAAGAGGTCGTACATTTCCTCGAGCCGCCCTGTCGCTTCGGCCTCTGATTTGACGGTATAGGCGCCCAGCAGCAGGTTTTGCTCAACTGTCATCCGGGCGAAGGTCAGCCGTCCTTCCGGCACATGGGCGATACCCAGGCTGACGATCTTGTGGGCCGGCATGCCGTTCAGCCGCTGACCGCAAAACTCGATTTCGCCGCCCAGCGGCGGGATGACGCCGGAGATGCCTCTCAAGATGGTGGATTTGCCGGCGCCGTTGGCTCCGACGACAGCGATGACTTCACCGGCGTTGACGCCAAAGGTGATGCCGTGGATGGCCGGGGTACCTTTATAACCAAGCTTAAGATCTTTCGCTTGCAGCATAATATCGCTCTCCCAAGTACGCTTTTATGACCGCCTCGTTCTGGGCCACTTCTTCCGGCGGGCCAGCGGCGATCAGCCGGCCGCCATCCAGCACCACCACATGGTGGGAGATGGGCATGACGACTTCCATGACGTGTTCGACTACAAAGACGGTGATGCCTTGGGCGTTGATTTTGCGGATCAGCCCGACCGCCTCCTGGGCTTCCTTGGGGGTCAGGCCAGCCATGACCTCGTCCAGCAGCAGGAAGCGGGGCTTGGTGGCATAGGCCCGGGCCAGCTCCAGCCGTTTTTTGTCGCCGATGGTCAGGGCGGTGCCGACCATGTTCTTTTTGTCGGACAGGCCGGTGAATTCCAGGACTTCTTCGGCCCATTTTTGGGCTGTCTTGCGGTTTTTATCCCGCAGGAAGGCGCCGACCATGACGTTTTCCAGCACACTCAAGGTGCCGAAGGGGCGGACGATCTGGAAGGTGCGGGCGATGCCCTTTTGGGCGACTGTTTCTGACGGCAGGCCGGTGATGTCCTCGCCGCAGAATTTGATGGTGCCGCCATCTGGCTTGTAGTGGCCGGCAATGGTGGCGAAGAGGGTGGATTTTCCGGCGCCGTTGGGGCCGATGAGGCCGACGATCTGGTTTTCCTCCACCGTTAGACTGACGTCGTTGACAGCCAGCAGGCCGCCAAAGCGTTTGGTGATATTGGCAAGTTCAAAAAAAGCCAAACCGCATTCCCCCTATTTGCCTGTGATCAGGCCCATGAGGCCCGACGGTTTGAGCACGGCGATAATCATGATGAGAAGGCCGTAGATGATAAGGTCAAGGGCTGAGCCGCTGCCGCCGAGGAGTGCCCGGCTGAACTCGGCCAGCGGGATCATGATGGCGGCGCCGATGACCGGGCCGATGATGGTGCCGACTCCGCCGAGGATGGCGATGAGGCAGACCTGGATGGAAAGCATCATCGGTAGGACGCTCTCTGGGTCGATGTACATGACATACTGGGCGTAAAAGCTACCGCCGATGGCCATGAAAAAGGCGCTGAAGCCCATGGCGACAAGCTTGTAGCGGGTGATGTCGATGCCGAGGGCCCGGGCCGCTTCCTGGTCTTCGCGGATGGCCTGGAAGTAAAAACCAAGATAGCTCCGCTCCATCCACCAGGTGACTGCCAGCTGGATGACGAGGAAGGAGAGGGCGATATAGTAATAGGGCGCCTTCGGACCGAACTGGAAGCTGGCAAGACCTGTCTGGGCGAAGGGCAGATGTTTGCCCACCGCGCCGCCGGCCCATTCCCAGTTGGTGAAGAGGACAAAGAAGATCTCGCCCAGGGCGATGGTGGCGATAACAAAGTAGTGGCCCTTGAGCCGGAAGGTGGGAAAGCCCATGATGAGCGAGAGGAGGACGGCGATAACGCCGCCGGCCAGCATGCCCAGCCAGGGGTTGATGCCCAGGTTGACCAGGCCGAGGGTCGAGGAGTAGGCGCCAATGCCGAAGAAGACGGCGTGGCCGAGGGAGACCTGGCCGGTATAGCCGCCAAGGATGTTCCAGGCTCCGGCAAGGAGGGCGTAGAGGAAGATAAGGATCATTAGATGGATATAAAAGGGCGAGCTGACGACAAGGGGAAAGGCGAGCAGTGCCAGCAGCACACCGCCGAGCAGCAGGAAGGTTTTGTTTTTGAGCATATGTACCGCCCCCCTCATGATGTATGGCCCATCAATCCGCGAGGGCGGATCAGGACAACAAGTAGATAGATAGAGAAAACAACCAGGTATTTCAGCGACGGGGCGATAAAGGTGCCGGCAAGGGCCTCGGTGATGCCGATGATCAGACCGGCCCAGAAAGCTCCCTGGATGCTGCCGAACCCGCCGAGCGCCACGGTGACGAAGGCCAGAAAGCCAAAGACCGCGCCGACTTCAGGGAAGACGTAGTAGAAGTTGGCCAAAAGAGCTCCGGCCACACCGACGCAAGCCGCGCCGAGGCCCCAGGCCAGAGCGTACATCCGGTCTGAGTCGATGCCCATCAGGGCGGCCGCCTGTTTGTTTTCGGCTACAGCCAAGAGGGCCCAGCCGGTTTTGGTTTTAGTAATGAAGAGATAGAAGGCCACGAACATGACGATGGCTCCCACTGCGGCGACCATCTGGGGTTTGGAGAGGAAGATGCCGAAGAGGTCGACCCGTCCCTGGAAGTTGAGGTGTTCGAGGGTTTTATAGTCGGCGCTGAAGATGAACTGGGCCGCACCTCGCAAAAAGACCAGCAGGCCGAAGGTCGAGAAGATCTGGGCCAGCGGAGGGGCGGTGAGCACCGGTTTGATCAGAATCTTGTAGATGATGACCCCGAACACAAACAGCACCAAGGCGTTGAGAGGCAGCGAAGCCAGGGCGCTCAAGCCGAAAAGGCTGGTGTTGAAAATATAGGCGACGAACATGCTGATCATCAGAAAATCGCCGTGGGCGAAATTGACGATATCCATGACGCCGAAGATGACGGTCAGGCCGAGGGCGATCAGGGCATAAACAAAGCCCCAGAGAAGGCCGCTGGCCAGGGTTTGGATGAGAACAGAGCTGGATACGTCAGTCAAAAAGTTCACCTCGCATGTCAGGCCGAATGAAAAGCCCCCAGCTGGGTTGTCGGCACAGCGTTCGCTTGCCTGCGCCGCCAAGCATCTGGGGGCTTTTGAACGTCCTGCGGAATATTACGCTATTTGCGGTCGCCCCAGGCCGGAGTCGGCCAGATTATTGGTTTGGAGGCCAAATCCCACGGCCAGACGGTCGAATATTCACCGTTTTGGATCTGGACGATGATGCCTTGACCCAGCACGTTCTGGTGGGTGGTAGGATCAAATTTGATGCCCTTCCACGGCATGACAAGCTGGTTGGCCGGGATGTTGGTTTCTTCGAGAGCCTTCTTGATGGCGGCGGGATCGGTGGATCCGGCGCGGTTGATGGCATCCAGGAGGGTCATGGTGGCGGTAAAGGCCCGGGCCGAGTTACCGGTCATGTTGATGCCGTATTTGGCTTTATAGATGGCGTTGACCTTTTCGACCAGTGGTTTGCTTTTCGCCAGGTCGAGGGCCCAGACTTCGCGGCTGAGGATGTACTCGCCGTCCTTGCCCAGGGCTTTGAGGAACTCGGTGTCGACAAACCCGGCGTCCATGGCCAGGATGGCGTCAGGATTGTAGTCCAGCTCTTTGTAGGCCTTCATGTAGAGGATGGCGTCCGAGGCGTAGGAGGCCTGCAGCACTACATTGGCACCGCTGGCTTTGAGTTTTTGCACCTCGCTGGAGACGTTGGTGCTTTTAGCCGGGTAGCTGATATCGCTCACCACAGAGTAGTTACTTTCCTTGGCGAAGCGGTTCTCGGCTTTCGCTACATCGGTGCCCCAGAGGGTGTTTTCCACCAGGATGCCCAGTTTAGGATCCTTGATGGTGCCCTTGGCTTTCAGGTCGTTGAGGCACTGAAAGAAGTTGGCGGCAAACATATCGTCATCCGGCGTTGTCCGGAAAAACCATTTGAAGCCGCGGGTAATCAGCGACGGAGAGGTGGAATCGGCGTTGACGAAGGGGATGCCGTTGCGCTCAGCGACCTGGCTGGCGGTGGCGGTAACGCCGCTATGATAGGAACCGATAAGGGCGACGACTTTTTCCTGGGATATCAGGCGCTCGGCTTCGCTCATGCCTTTTTCGGCTGAAGCCTGATGGTCGCCGGATACGACGACGACTTTGGCGTTGCCGAGATTAGCCAGGCCTTTGCTTTTGGCCAGCGGCAGGTCGAGGTCGGGGTATTCGCCGTTGGCGATGGCGATGGCCAAATTGACGCCGTTCATCAGCTCTACGCCGGTGACAGCCGCCGCGCCGGTCATGGGATAAATGGTGCCGATCTTGACTTCCTTGACCGCCGGTTTTGCTGACTGGGAGCCGCAGCCGGCCAGCAGGCCGCCGATAAGCGCCAGTACCGTGAAGACGGCCAGCAGCCGGACCATTGTCCGTTTTTTCATCTTGTGAATCCCTCCGTTTTCTATGTAGGCTTGGACTAAGACCGCGACCCCATGGGGTTCGGTCCTTTTACCGATAACCGGGCTTTGTAAAACGGGTATAAAAATCCAACTCCCGATGAAGTCTGATTCTCATACCCGCACTGGTACAAATGGCTATCGCTGTTAACTTAAGTCCATTATCATAGAACAAAGTTCCGATGTCAATACAAGAATGGCAGTTTGCCGCCATTATACCGACAAACTATTTGAGCTGCCTGTAACGATAAAAGGTTCCGGCGGGAATGATCACCGCAGAACCTTTTGTCAACCGGTTGAGAATCATTTCGGTGGGTATTGGCGTGACTAACCAAGCTAGGCCTGACGCAAAAACTCGGTCAGGCAATAGTTGAATTTATCCAGCTCGTCGATGACTAGCCCGTGGCCGCTGTAATGGAAGGGGATGAGTGTCGACCCGGGGATATGACGATGGGTTTCTTCGGCGTTGGCGAAGGCAACAACCTTGTCGTGGATGCCGTGGAAGATAGTGGTGGGAACATTGATTTGCTCGATATCACACCGCAGGTCTTCGTCGCGAAGGGCGATGGCCACTGCGGCGGTGGCGCGGCCGGAGGCAGCCAGGCCGAGACTGTTGAACCAGTTCTTAAATTCGCAGCTGAGGTTGCTGGCGAAGAATTTATCGCCGAAATCGGCAATCATTTTGGGGCGATCGGCGTAGGTCTGTTTGATGAGCTGATTGACTTCGGCGACAGGAAGGCTGTACGGATAGTCGGGTCGTTTGGTAAAGAGAGGTACAGCCGCCGAAACCAGGGCGAGCTTACTGACCCCATAGCCTGAGTGGCGGGCCATATAGCGGGCGGCAATGGCGCCTCCGACCGAAAAGCCCAGCAAGGTGATATTATTGAGACAAAGGGCGTCGATAACGCAGCGGACATCATCAGCCAAGCGGTCGTAGCAGTAGCCGTCCCAAGGCTTGTCGGACTTGCCAAACCCGCGGATGTCCATGGCCACGCACCGGACGCCGCAATGGGGAAGCTGGTCGAGCTGGTATTCGAACATTTGGTGGTTGGCCGGCCAGCCGTGAATGAAGAAAATGGTCTCATCGGCATGGCGGTTCAAATCTTCGACGAAAACATGAACCCCTTTTTCCACTTCGATATAAGGCATTCTGTGTCACCTCGTTTTTTCATGAGTAAAACAGTCTACTATAAAGTATGTCGTTTAACATAAAAGGTGACAGTGTGCGGGAGAAGGGCTAGCGGTGCGTGGATGACGTTGTTTTGGCTGCAGTTATTATGAAAACGAGTGGGCGACAGGAAGCTGTAAACTCTTTGTTGACAGGGGGAGCTTTATTGATTATATTATACTTAAATAGTATTATGCGTATTACGTATTAAATAAGGAGCTGATGGCATGGAAGGGACGATGACTGCCGTTCACCAGTTGATCAGGCTGCTCCGGTTCAAGGAAGAATGGCAGCAGGGTACCAGCGGGCTGACGGCAAGGGAGCTTTATGTGCTGGAACATGTCGGGGAAGGCGAGGGCAAAGGCGAATACCGGTTTAATGAGTTTGCCGAGCGGCACGGCATCAAGCCGTCGACCCTCACCGGGATAGTCACCCGCCTGGAAAAGGGCGGCCTGCTTGTGCGGCGGCGGGATGCCGTCGATCGCAAGGCGGTTTATCTTGGCTGCACGGCGAGGGGGAGGGCGATGGTGGCGCGGCATATGGCCGAGGACCGGGCCTTTACCGCTAATCTGCTGGGGCGGCTGACGCCTGCCGAGGGCCGGGAATTTGTCAGGATGGTAGAAAAAATGACGGCGCCGGGAACGGACGCCAGGCTGTTTCAAGGAATACCGGGATAAAGAATAAAGGAAGTGGCACTTGTGGACATAGCGGTGGTGAAATATCTGGTGCTGGTCTCGGTGACCCTGTTGGCTTCAGTAGTGACGCTGCTCACCAGTTTTGGTGTCGGCACCATCCTTTTGCCGGCAATGACTTTTTTCTTCGATATCAAGGTGGCGGTGTTTCTGGTGGCCATCGTCCATTTTTTCAACAACCTGTCGCGGGTGCTGATCTACCGGTCGGCTGTCGACTGGTCAGTGATCCGGCGGTTCGGGGTAATCAGCCTGATCGGCGCCTTTCTCGGGTCATATCTGCAGATGGTTCTCTACAGCAACTGGCTGAAGGCCGGAGTGGGACTTTTTCTGGCAGTATATGGCCTGTGGCAGCTGGCGCCCCATTCGCCCCGGCTCAAGCTGCCGCAGAGTCTAGATGTGGCCGGCGGCTTTTTCTCCGGGCTGCTCGGCGGGTTGATCGGCAACCAAGGGGCCATTCGTTCGCTCTATCTTTTGAACTACAAGCTGGAGAAGGAAGAACTGATCGCCTCGGCAGCGCTGATCGCAGTCATCATCGACGCCACCCGCATTCCGGTATACGCCGTTTCGATGCATAGCTACCTGGAGGATAACGCCCTCCTGGTGGCGGTAGTGGTGGCCACGGCGATACTGGGCACCAAGCTGGGCGGACGTCTGCTGCCCAAGGTATCAGCCGAAGGCTTCAAGCGGCTGGTGCTGGCGGCGGTGACGGTGATCGGGGTGTTGATGCTGGCCGGGGTTGTATAGCTATTGTTGTGCATGGGAAAACCTCGTTGAAATGGGCTGGGAGCCTGTGCAACGAGGTTTTATTGTTTCTAGAAAACTTGTTATCTTCTCAAAATTCAGGCCGCGCGGGCGGAGCTTTGATCGCACAGGCCCTAGGCTTGCCAGCGAATGTGCGGCGTACGTCCCCGACGTCGCGTCCGTGCGCCGCTCATGACTGCCTCGTCGTCCTGACTCGGCCCGCCTTTTTTTCGCCGGACTTCGCCAAGGGCCTGTAGCTCCCGACGCAACGTCGCATAAAAGATAACTAGCCGCGTTAATAACAGAGATTTTGCTCAATCACTTGGGGGCAAATGCCAAAGCCGTTCGGCGTTTTGGTGGGCTATTTTATGCGCCACCTCTGGGGGCAAGGTCTGAAAGGCGTGCTGCCAGATTTGCATGACTTCGACATAGCTTTTCCGCCAGATGGACAGCAGGGTGTTGTCAGTGGCATAGACAAATCTATCGGGATAACGGATGAATAGATAGCGCCACTGATCCATTAATTCTCCATCTTTAAACATCGGTGTCCAGGGAAAGCCGCCCTGGGTATGAATGCTTTTGGCTGGATCGCTGCTCAGGAACTTGACTGTTGAGGTCATGAAGTAGATATTAGGGTGGGCTTGAATGAGGCGCTCAACCTCCCGGGAATCTAATTGAGCCATATGAATCATCATGACCGGCAGGTTCGGATGGTCGCTGAGAAATTGTTCGAGTTGCGTCATATAGGACTGGCGCAAGTCCCAGACTGCAGCCATTTCAATATGCAGGATGATGGGCCACTGCTTTTTTTCGGTAAATGCAACGACCCACTTGACTTTCTCATCGCTCAAAGAGAGTTTTCTTTCCAGCGGCATATTGATGTTAGGTTTACTGGCATGGTATATCAACAGCTCGGCCATGCCAAAGTAACGCGGGTCTTTATCCGCACTGCCTAATAGTTCCCGCAGATTGGCGTCGTTTGCCTCAAATTCTCGGCCCCCTTTGGTTCGGAGTAAAGGCAGAATTCTTTTCGGATACTTTTCTGCGGCTTTCAGTACCGAGGAATCATGCCAAGGGAATTCGGACGCAAAAAATGTGCGCTGTACTCCGGCGGCGTTCATCAGGGAAATGACTTCCTCGGCTGTCACTCCATCAAAGGACTGATTGTGGGCGTCGAATATCGGGATTTGTTCAGCACAGGCTGTTGCAGAAAAACCGGCAAAGAATAGAGCAAGCCACAGTAGCCAAGGTCTGAGTCTATAAAGCATGGATCTACCCCCCTGCACCTTATATGGCAATGTCTTATATTTTATTGTAACATTTTCCTGCGGCGGCCAGCGGCAAAAAGGCAAGAAGGCCAGGATATATGGAAAAGAATATATTGCCGGTGTGGAGACAGGGGCTGTCCGCGCAAAAAAAATAGTGGCAGGTTTGTCCACTATTTTTTTGATTTCCAGCAGGGGAATAATAAGGCGCGGTGAATGATTGTCTAGTAATGTATTTCCGTGTCAGGAGACAAATCAATAGGGGAGGTATTGTCCAGGATGAAAAACAGATACCTGATTATGGCAATGGCCGTTCTGATGGCGGCTGCGCTGGTTCTCGGCGGCTGCGGCGGCGAAAAGAAAGCGGAACAGCCGGCTGCAAAAATGAAGGTGGCGTTTGTGTATGTCGGGCCGGTCGGTGACGGCGGCTGGACCTATGCACACGAACAGGGACGCAAGTATTTGATGGAGAAGATGCCTGACGTTGAGGCCACCATCGTCGAGTCTGTACCGGAAGGCGCTGACGCTGAGCGGGTTATCACCCAGCTGGCCGAACAGGGCAACAAGGTGATTTTCACCACCAGTTTCGGTTATATGGACCCTACCATCAATGTGGCGAAAAAATATCCCGGTGTGACATTTATGCACTGCAGCGGCTTTAAAACCGCTCCGAATGTCGGTACATATTTCGGCCGCATTGAGCAGGCCCGGTACCTGACCGGTATCGCCGCCGGCAAGGCGACCACATCGAATGTTATCGGTTATGTAGCGGCCTTCCCGATTCCGGAAGTGGTCCGCGGCATCAACGGTTTTACCCAGGGTGTGCGTTCTGTCAACCCGAACGCCAAAGTCAAGGTTGTATGGACCAATACCTGGTACGATCCGGCCAAGGAAAAGCAGGCGGCGATGTCGCTGCTTGACGCCGGCGCCGACGTGATCGCCCAGCATCAGGATACCACCGGCCCGCAGCAGGCCGCCGAAGAGCGCGGCAAGTTCAGCGTGGGCTACAATACCGACATGAGCAAGATGGCTCCCAAGGCTGTTTTGACCTCTGCCATCTGGAACTGGGGTCCCTACTATGTGAAGGTTATTGACGCCGTGAAGAAGGGTACCTGGAAGAACGACCAGTACTGGGGCGCGATGAGCGACGGTATTGTGGATATTGCTCCTCTTGGCCCGATGGTCAAGGATGACACCAAGAAACTGATCGACGAAGCCAAAGCCAAGATCGTAAAGGGCGAGCTGGATATCTTCGCCGGCCCGATCAAGGATCAGAGCGGCGCGGTCAAAGTCCCGGCCGGACAAAAAGTGTCCGACGCCGACCAGCTGGGCTTCAACTGGTTTGTCGAAGGTGTAGAGGGAACAATAGCGAAATAGTTTCCCGGTTTGACGATGAAAGTCTGTAGAGAGCTGGCGGACGGGATGTCCGCCGGCGCTCTACATTTTAATTGGGGGAAGTATGGCAAAACCAATGATCGAGCTGCGGGGCATTACGAAACGGTTCCCTGGCGTGCTGGCCAACGATGGGATTGATCTCGATATTTATCCGGGAGAGATTCACGCTCTCCTGGGTGAGAACGGCTCCGGCAAAAGCACGCTGATGTGCATCCTGTCCGGGCTTTATAAGTCGGACGGCGGCAGTATCACAATGAGCGGCGAGGAAAAACGGTTCCGTTCGCCGCGGGACGCGATCGCCTGCGGCATCGGCATGGTCCATCAGCACTTCAAGCTGGTGGAGCCGTTCAGTGTGGCTGAGAATATCGCGATGAGCGAACGCGACGGCGCATTTTTGCTGTCTACTGAGAAGATGGTGGCCGATATTGCTGCCCTGGGCGGGAAATACGGTCTGGCCATCCAGCCTGAGGCCCGGGTCTGGCAGCTGTCAGTCGGAGAAAAGCAGCGGGTGGAAATCGTCCGCATGCTATATCACGGCTCGCGGGTGCTGATCCTGGACGAGCCAACGGCGGTGCTCACCCCGCAGGAGGCGAGCGAGCTTTTTGTCACCCTGCGCAAGATGGCTGACGACGGCTGTGCGGTGGTGTTTATCACTCATAAACTGGGTGAAGTCTACGAACTGGCCGACCGGGTGACGGTGCTGCGGCACGGACGGGTCACCGGGGTGCTGGGCCATGGTGAACTGGATACCAAGAAGCTGGTATCGATGATGGTCGGCCGGGATGTGGTGTCGTCATATGAGCGGGATGCCATGCCGGAAGGACCTGTTGTGCTTGAAATGGACAAGGTGATTGCCTTTAATGATATGGGAATGTTCGGCCTGAAGGATTTGTCGCTCAAGGTGGGCGAGGGAGAGATTTTCGGGATCGCGGGCGTAGCTGGCAACGGGCAGCGGGAACTGGCCGAGGTTATTACAGGCCTCAGGCGCTCGGCATCAGGCACCATCCGCCTGTACGGCGAAAAGGTGACCAATCTGCAGCCGGCGGAGATGATCGGCCGAGGGGTCAGCTATGTGCCGGAGGACCGCCTGGGCATGGGGCTGGTGCCTGATCTGAATGTAGTGGAGAATTTGCTGCTGAAAAGCTATCAGCAGCCCGAATATTCCGGCCGCTGGCTCTTAAACGGCAAGGCCATTCACGCCCGGGCGGCCCGGCTGGTGGAGCAGTACAAGGTCAAGGTGGCCAGTCTGTATTCGCCGGTGAAGATGCTGTCCGGCGGCCATCTGCAGCGGCTGCTGCTGGCCCGGGAAATCGCCGAGGCGCCGCGGCTGATGGTGGTGGTGTATCCGGCCCGGGGTCTGGACGTAGGGGCCACCGAAGCGGTGCACCGGCTGCTGCTCGATCTCAAGGCCGACGGGACGGCCATCCTGATGATCTCCGAGGACCTGGAGGAAATCATCAAACTGGCTGACCGGGTCGGCGTGCTTTATAACGGCCAACTTGTGGGCAATTTCCCGGTGGCTGAGGCTGATATCGAAACCATCGGCCTGTTGATGGCTGGCTCAAACATGGCGGAGGGAGGGGCCCAAGATGCAGATTAGACTGGAAAAACGCCTGACGCCGTCGACCGCCATGACGCTGGCTGTGCCGGCGATCGCCGTGGTGCTGGCGCTGCTCTTTTGCGCCGCCTTTTTGGCCCTGACCGGACGTCATCCCTTTGAGCTATATGCTGTGATGTTGAAGGGGGCGCTGGGTTCGACCTACGGCCTGTCGGAGACGGCGGTCAAGGCCATCCCGCTGATGCTGTGCGGTCTGGGCATCTCGCTGGCTTTTCGGATGCAGCTGTGGAATATCGGCGCCGAGGGCCAGTTTTACCTGGGGGCCTTTGCCGCCACCTGGGTGCCGCTGACCTTCCCCAATCTGCCGGCCATTGTGATGCTGCCGGCGATGGTCATTCTGGGTATGCTGGCCGGAGGCCTGTGGGCCTTGGGCCCGGCCTTTTTACGGGTAAAGTGGCAGGTTAACGAGATCATTACCACGTTAATGCTCAACTATGTGGGAATACTATGGGTAAACTATTTTGTTTACGGACCGTGGCGCGATCCCAAGGGGTTCAACTTTCCGCTGACGGCGGAGTTCCCCCCGGCGGCCCTGCTGCCGACCTTCGGGGCGTCGCGGATTCATATCGGCCTTTTATTTGCTCTTGTTATTGTGGTGCTGTTTATCGTCGTCTTTCGCAATTCCCGCTGGGGCTACGAGATCAAGGTGATCGGCGCCAGCGAGTCAGCGGCGCGCTATGCCGGCATGGATATCAAGCGCAATATGTATCTGGTGATGATGCTGTCCGGTGCGGTGTGCGGCCTGGCCGGGATGGCCGAGGTGAGCGGCATTGCCGGGCGGCTGCAGCCCAGTCTCAGCCCCGGCTACGGCTATACGGCCATCATCGTCGCCTGGCTGGCCAAGCTCAACCCGGTGGCCATCGTCTTTGTGGCGGGGCTGTTCGGGGTGCTGCAGGTGGGCGGCTATCTGGTTCAGACCTATGGCGTGCCGGCCTCGGTGGCGTCCATGATCCAGGGGGCCATCCTGTTCTTTGTACTCGGCGGCGAGATACTGACCCAGTACCGGATTGTCTTTTCCGGTTCGGAAGGGAAGGGTGAAGGGCGATGAACGAGCAGTCCATCCTGATTTCGATTTTGGCGGCCGCAGTCACGTCAGGCACGCCCATTCTTTTTGCGGCCCTGGGTGAACTGGTTACCGAGCGGGCCGGCATCCTCAACCTGGGGGTTGAGGGGGTTATGCTGGTTGGGGCGGTGGCCGGGTTTATCGCCGCAGTATCCACCGACAGCAGTTGGTGGGGGCTGGCGGCAGCGATGGCCGCCGGCGGGGCGGTGGCACTGATTCACGCCGTGCTGTGCATCAGCCTGCGGGCCAATCAGGTGGTCAGCGGTCTGGCACTGACCCTGTTCGGCACCGGGCTGTCCGGCTATCTCGGCAAATCCTATATCGGTATGCCGGTCCCCCATCCCTTCCGCGTTGAGTCGCTGGGGCCGCTGTCCAATATCCCCTTCATCGGGCCGATTTTCTTTCAACACGATATTCTGGTCTATTTCAGCTATCTTTTGGTGCCGGCTATGGCCTTTTTCATCTATCGCACCCGTCCGGGGCTGATCCTGAGGGCGCTGGGCGAGAACCCGGCGGCGGTGGACGCCCTGGGCTTCAAGGTCTTTAACCTGCGCTACATTTATGTGACGGTGGGCGGGATGCTGGGCGGTCTGGGCGGGGCTTACTTGTCGCTGGCCTATGCGCCCAGCTGGCTGGAGAATATGACAGCCGGCCGCGGCTGGATCGCGGTGGCGCTGGTCATCTTCGCCCTGTGGAACCCGTGGCGGGCCCTCATCGGCTCCTATCTCTTCGGCGGCGTGGATGCTCTGGGCTTCAACCTTCAGGTGCTGGGGGTCACGGTACCGGTCTTTTTCCTCAGTATGATGCCCTATCTATTTACCATTGGGGTGCTGACCATGGTCATGGCCCGCCAGGGCGGGAGGCTGACGGCGCCGGGGGCTCTCGGTCTGCCGTACAACCGCGAGGATAGATAGTAGGGTCGTTGATTAGCCTCCATCTGCGTCGTTGGTTCTTCAGAAGCTCGCTTGCCGTACCTGCCGGTACTGTCTGCGCTCGCTTCTTCGAAGCCGCCTAGCATCTGGAGGCTACTGAACGACCTAGGAGTCATGAGAATTACGCTATATTTATACGATAAAATTTTTTCGATGGGAGAATACTATGCAGGAACTGCGTGACAGAATAGTGGCTGATGGTGTGGTCATCGGCAAAGATGTGCTGAGGGTCGATTCGTTTCTCAATCATCAGATCGATCCGGCCTTTACTATGAGGATGGGACAGGAGCTGGCCAGCAGGTTTGCCGGTGAGGGGATCACCAAGGTGCTGACTGTCGAGGCCTCAGGCATCGCCGTAGCCATGGCGGTGGGGCTGGCCCTTGGGGTGCCGGTGGTATTCGCCAAGAAGAAAAAGGCCCTCACGCAGGAGGGACCGTCCTATAGCGCCAAAATATTTTCCTACACCCGGCGGGAGCTGACCCATATCAGCGTCACAACCCGCTACATCTGCCCCGAGGATACGGTGCTCATTGTCGACGATTTTCTCGCCCACGGCGAGGCGCTGAGCGGCCTGATCGAGATTGTCCGCCAGGCGGGAGCCAAACTGGCCGGCGCGGGCATCGTCATCGAGAAGCGCTTCCAGCACGGCGGCGAGGAGCTCAGGGCCGGAGGGGTACGCATCGAAGCACTGGCAGCCATCACCAGCATGGAACCGGGGGTAATCCATTTTGCCTGATGCCAAAACAGGGCGACTCATCGCCCTGGCTTATTTTATCCTGCTGAGCATCGGTGTCACCTTCAGTCTGGCCGGGGTAGTGACCAAGGACATCGCCGGAGACTTCGGGGTGGACACCTATGTCATCGGCTACCGCTTCACCCTGTTTTCGATCGGCTACAGCCTGGCGGTGCTGGGCAACGGCTTTGTGGTCGACAGGGTGAATGTGCGCAAGGAAGCATTGGCTGCCGCCTGTCTGGCGATCTTCGCCATTCTCGGTGCCGCCTATTTTGATACTCTGATGGCTTTTTCCCTGTTTATCTTCATTTATGGGGTGGGCATGGGGGTGCTGCTGTCGGTGGCCTACTACCTGGTGATGAATCTTTCCGACGAAGAGACCCGGGCCACCCGGGTGAGTCTGCTCAATTTCTTCTTCTCCCTGGGAGCCATCGTTGCCCCGCTGCTGGCCGGACTGGCTCTGGGGCAAGGGCTGGGCTGGCGGATCGTCTATCTGGCGACATTGGTGCTGCTGGTGACAGTGGTGGCTGTCGTCTGGGTGCTGCCGCTCAATGTTAAGACGCGCAAGGCGGCCAAAACCAAAGATGCGGAAAACGGCTGGAACGCCAAGGTCTATATCATGGGGGCGGCGCTGTTCGCCTATGTCTTGTCGGAGATGATCTTCACCTACTGGATTGTGCTGTATATGCTGGAGAAGCTCGGTCTGCCGGTGGAGGCGGCCAGCGCCAGCCTTTCGGTTTTCTGGGTTTTCATGGCGGTGGGGCGGTTTTTATCCGGGGTGTTTATCAGCCGCTTCAACCTGGCCGGCTTTATCACGACCTGCGCGGCTTTGGCTTTTGCCGCCTTTGTGGCTCTCTTGTCAGTCCAGAATCCCTATCTGGCCATGGCGCTGATCGGGGTGATGGGTCTTGGCTACTCGGGTCTCTATGCCACCATCCTCTCTTATGGCACCCTGCAGGTGCCCCGGCCCTCAACCCGGCTGACCACCTTTTTTCTGACCCTCAGCACCAGCAGCGGGATATTGTCTTTTGTGCTGTCCAGCTACCTCCGGGCCAGCTTTGACGTGACTGTTGTGCTGATGATGTCGGCCGCCCTGATGGCGGTTGTGACACTGCTGTCGGCCTTTTCCGGCGTGCGGCGGTAGCGGAGAGAACACGATTTGTATGAGAAATGACCTCGTTGGTACAGGCAACTGCCTTTTCGACGAGGTTTTTGTATTGCCGCAGAAGAGGCTGGACAAGGCGGGCGGCCGCTGTTACAATTTTCATAGAAGATAATGGAAATAGGCTGAATGGTTGGGAGAGATGACGATGAAGGCAATCGGTTTGGTGGGAAGTCCCCGTAAAGGCGGCAATGTTGATATTCTGCTGCAAAAAGCGTTGGAGGGGGCCCGGGACAAGGGGGCCGAGACCACTTTATTTTACCTGAATGACATGCACATCCGCGGCTGTCAGGCCTGCTTCGCCTGTAAGAAGACAGGAAAATGCGTGGTGAAGGACGACATGCAGGCTATTTACCAGGCCATCGACGAAGCCGACGGTGTGATCATGGGCTCGCCGGTGTATTTCGGCCGGATATCGGCCCAGCTCGCTCCGGTCCTGGACCGCTTATATGCGTATCTAATGCCTGATTTTTCCAGTACCCTGGCGCAGGGGAAGAAGTGCGGCCTGGTGTTTACCCAGGGCCAGCCCAATTCGGCCCTTTATTTGCCGTCGTTCGAATCCTTGGCACAGGTGATGGGGCGTCTCGGGTTCGAGCCGGGTTCCTCCAGCGCGTTGATCGGCGCCGGTCTCAGGGAACTGGGGGCGGCGGCGCAAAACGAGCAATATCTGCAGCAGGCCTACGCCATGGGCGGCCAACTGGTGGCCAGATAATCGGTTGACGGAACACAAAAACGGCCCCAGGCATAGGATAATCTAAGCCGGGGCCTGTTTTTTCGCTGCCTACCGAGGCAGAACGTCAGAGCCCTAAGCGAAAGATGGCCACAGCTAAGCCGCCGATACCGACAAGGAAGCCGGCCAGACCAATGACAATCGTGACCTTCCAAAAGGAATGGGTATCGAGCTGACTTTTCTGGCTGTCGAGCTGGCTTTTCAATGAATCGTAATCTTTCGCTTCCTCCTGCGAACGAATATATTGGGCGTCAAGGGTGACTTGCATCTTGTGGAGGGAAGAGTTGATTTCGCTGATTTTTTCGATGACTTCGATTTTTAAATCATTGACCCTGTCGGCGACACCGTCCACTTTCCGTTCCAGGTTGGTGAGGCGATAGCTGCTCGAAGAGTCGGCGGTCGGGGGGCAGTTATACTGTTGCGCAGCGGGCAAGAATATCACCACCGAAAATAGTATTTACTAGTATAATGTATGTTTTGTTATGTAAAGATGTGTCTATACCATAATGTAATGGCATGCAAAAAGCGGCCCTGCCTTGAAAAAGGCCGGAGCCGCTTTTCAGCTTGTATTGTCGGTTATTGAGCCAGGGCGCGTAGCCAAGGGATCATTTCACCCACCGCCGCCGCCGGAGTGCCTAGATGATCGGCTTCGACCACCACGTATTTGGTCAGCGGGTTGGGAGGCAGTTTGCTAAAGATGAAGCTCTGGCCCATGAGCCGCGTGAGGGGGTCGGCCGACCCTGCCACATACAGCACCGGAATGGCGGGACTGAGGTTGGTGGCGTTTTTCGCTGCCGCGCCGACGCCGTCAGGATCGAAGAAGCTGAAATAAATGGCGGCCTTCATGGTGCGGACATAGTCTTTGCCCATATTGGTGTCCGGGAAGGAGGCAAAATCATTGCCATGGCCGGCGTCCACCATAGCTTTGGCTCTGGCCACTCCGTCGGCGAAGTCCCGTTTCATCCCCGGCCAGTCGGGGATATGGCCGGGCGCCAGGAGGATGACGGCGGCGATGTTGCCGTGATAGGCTCCGTAGGCCAGTGCCGCGTCGCCACCCATGCTATGGCCGGCGATGACGATTTTGGTGGCTCCCCGGGCTGCGAGCCGGGCTGCAGCCGCGTCGATTTCATTGAGGGCTTCGTCGTAGGTCTTGTCGATATAGCGGCCGCGGGACCAGGACATTTCCGGCGTTTCGACGAGAAAACCGGCCTGTTTGAGGGGCTCGACCACTCCGCCGCTGAATATCCCCGGTGAACCGGTTTTGCCGTGCAGCAGGACAACGCCGACGCGTTCCTCGGCTGCCAGGGCGGACGGGGCAGCGACAAGGGCGAAGAGGAAGAGGGTGATCAGGGCGACGGTCAGGCGAAAGGCGGGAAATTTCATGGCGGTCTACCTCCTGCAAAAATTTGATTGAGGGACGCGGCATGTTTCGACATCCTGTTAATCCTATTTTATCCCATCGCCGCCAGTCGGGCAATACGCCGGCAAGGTGCGGAACATACTAAAAAATACTTGGCATTTTGACGGCTGTTTGGCGGAAACTATAAACAAACCTTCTTAAAAGGAGGAAAAGCGATATGCCCAACAACCGTCACCGTACTGTCAATAAACTGAAAAACAGGATGAAGCGCTTTGCAGCTGTGGCCGCAGGGGCAGCCATCTTGTCAGGGGGGATGCTCCAGGGACTCCCGGCTGTGGTGCACGCTGCTGCCGATCCGGGCGTCGGCAACGCGCCGGTTACCGTCTCGCAGCAGATCAATAACAAAGACCAGACCGGCGCTCCGGTGCTGCATGACCATGCAAACGCCGCCGCCACCGCCCAGACCACGGCGAAAACCAAGGCCCCGACCAATTTTAAAAAGGTACTGGATGTCAAGGCTACGGCCTATGCCCCTGGCCCCCACGACAACGATCAATGGGGCAGCAAGACCTTTTTGGGCACCGAGGTCCGGTCAGGCGTCATCGCTGTGGACCCCAGCGTCATTCCTCTGGGCTCGAGGGTATTTATCCAGTACCCCGACGGTCACGGCGAATACGCGGTGGCCGAGGACACCGGCGGGGCCATCAAGGGCAATCATATCGATATCGTCCGGCCCACGGTGGCCAAGGCCCAGGATTTCGGCGTCCAGCATGTGCAGGTGTATGTATTGACCTAGCCGCGCAGGCTAAAGCCCCGTACTGGCTGGACAGCAGCCAGGGCGGGACTTTTTGCTGGCGGTTTATTTTTCATTGGGAGGAAACAATGGATCTTTTCAAATACTGTGCCTGGAGCGGCAGCGCCGGTAGCCACACCCGCGACAATCTCAGGGACTCGGCCATCTATCTCTCCCCTCCCGATTCGTTCAACGATCCGTTTGAATTTAATCCGGTTGTCGACATTGCAGCAGAGGATGAAACATTCGTCAAGGCGCTGGTGAAGGAGTTCCAACAATTGCATCACTGTTCGCAGGTGGAGGCAAAGAGAGCGATCCTGGAACAGCTAAAGGCCAATCCGCGGCTCAATACGCCGGCGGCTCGCCGGGAAACGGCGCTGGCAACCAAGGAATATCTCAGGCGGACCCACGGGGTGTGCTGCTTTACAACCAAGTCGGACAACCCTGCCATGTGGGCCCATTATGCCGACTATCATCAGGGCGTATGTATCCACTACGATTTTGCCAAAAACAGTCCGGTCAGGCTGCCGGCAGAGAAGGAAAGCCGGATTTCGGTCACCCTGCGCAGTGTAACCTACTCTGAAGAACGGCCGATCGCCCGGTTTTTCAGTCCGGACCTGGCGGCTACGATGTTTGACAGTCTGCTGACCAAGTCTCCCGATTGGTCTTATGAAAATGAATACCGCATGATTGCCCAGGGCTATACCGGCAAGGGCCACTATGCCCCCGATTCACTGGTCAGCATCATTATCGGCTACCGGATGCCGCCGGAGGAGCGGGAGGAAGTGCGCGCCTTTTCCCGGCAGTTGCCTGTACCGCCCCGTCTTTTTGTTGCCGAAATCAACAGCAGGAAATTCAGCTATGATATTCGGCCGCTGTAAACGGCCTGTCCTGTATTTCTTCATTTGCCGGGACAAAAATAGGACTTGCGTCCTGTAAAGGTGAGACGCTAGTCCAATATCCATCTTGGGGTTGCGGCGCTATAATAAGACTACACTCCAAAAAGGGTGCAAGGTTACAAAGCTGGGAGGGACCTTTCATGATGGCGACAGTATTGGGTTTGTGGTTTGCCGCCGCGGCGGTGATCGGGTTTGTAGTGGGTTCCTATGACGGCGTATCGGCCAAGGCCTTGATTGCCTGCATCGGCGGCGGAATGTGGCTCTTTTTTGTACTTCTGAAGTATCAGCAGTGGGATGTGGAAGTGGAAATCGGCAGGCGAGATTTGGTCGACTGGCCGAACGAGAATGATGAGTATGAGCGACGAGTTGGAAAATATCAGGCCTGAACCGGACGGTTCAGGCCTTTTTGCTTATGATGCGCTGGTGATGGCTTTCATTTTGTCCAGCAGGGCCTTAAAGACGACGGCCATGACGGTATAAATCGGAAAACCGTAATAGTAGCGCCACTTGATGAGGACATAGTAGCCCATTTTTACCATCAGCGGTTCGAGGAAAAAGCAGAAGACGGTGGACATGAGCAGGGTGGCGGCCAAGAAGGGTTTCCAGTGGCGGCAATACTGGAAAATCAGCGAATAGATGACCGGTAGGGCGATGAAGTCCACGGCGGTGGCCGGCGGGAAGAGGGGGATGAGGTCGACGGGGTAATACCAGAAGCCGAGCTCGTAGCCGATCTGGTCGAGAGTCAGACTGGTGGCCATGACCAAAAAGCCATAGAGGGTGATATCGATCAGCCGTTTTTTATCCACCAGTTTCCACCAGAGAAACAGGGTCAATATCGTGATGGCGATTTCCCCCCACCAGGCGGCGGTGGCAAAGTCGGTATCCAGCCAGTTGTCAATGCGGGTGTAGGAGACACCTTTTATAGCATTGGCGAGCTGCTCGTCGCTGGGGGAGGTAGGAAAGGTGCGAAATTGCTGGAGCATACTGGAGCCTCCTGTGGCGGTATTGGGCGGCAATGGCTGCCTGGAATCAATAGAGGCCACAGGGTTAGGATGGATGTAGCAATCATAAAATATACGGGGCAGTTGGGTGAGCAGGAAGGACTGGGAAAAGGGGCGCCGGAGATGGTATAATGGAGAAAAAGACGGGTGAGGAAGTTACCGCGATGAATATGGAAGAGGAAATCATTCGCAAAGTCGGCCGGATTTTGCTGGTCACCGCGGTTTTATTGATCCTGACGCTGACGGTGACGGTGGTTGGCGCCAAGCTGTGGTTCTGGCACCAGGTCGATGCCGAGGTGGCGTATCAGAAAGACCGGATGGGTCAGACCGCTTTTGGCGACATCGTATCAAGGACCGAGGCCCGCTTTATCCAGGGCTGGCTGATGAGCGCCCGCGTCGATATCTATGTCTTTCACCCGACTGAGAAGGTGAAGCAGGTGTCGGTCAATGTCACGGTAGCGGGGGAGCTTGTGCCGGAGCGCTCCTATCACGCCCAGGTGACCGGCGAGGGTCATAATACGGTCTGGAGCGCCTGGATAAAAAATAGCGAAGCCGCGCAGTAAAGGCGCGCTGATGCAAACGAAAAAGGACGATAGCTGTTGGCTGTCGTCCTTTTGTCCTTTGTGAAGAGGCTGCGACTACTTGTCGGTCCGATCTTTGTTGTCGGTGGTGTCTTTTCCTTGCGGTCCGGAGTTGGTTGGGCCGCCTTTGCCGTCACCGGACTGGACGGAGGATGGTGGGTTTTTCAGATCGGCTGGTTTAAAATCGCCGGGGCCAGTCCCGGGGCTGGTGCCTGTTCCCGGGGCGCCGCCCGATGGTTTCATTGTGGAGCTCAGAAAGCTCTGGGCTTCCTGTTTGATTGAAGGCGGCAATATCGGCGGAAGGTTTAGGGTGCCGTCATTGAGGAGAACCATTTTATCGCCGTTGGGACGAATGGCCAGCCGGGCGTATTCCACCTGGGCCGATAGGTCGCCGCCGCCGTTGGCGGTTTTGGTCACGGTGCCGGCAGTACGGGCGGGGGCTGACACGTTGATGTCGGCGGTTTGGCTGACTGCCAGACGGTTGCCGTCGATGATGACTGCGCCGCCGTCGTTGCCGTTGCCTTTGGCATAGATCTTGGCGCCGCTCTCGACGGTTGCCGTGCCGCCGGCGATAATGCCGACATAGCCGGCCCGGTTGTTGCCGGCGGCGCTGGCGTCGGTAGTCGAACTGCTGGTGACATTGACATCACCTGAGGCCACTAAAAGGATACGGGAGACTTTCTGGGTGTTTGGATCACTGGGATCGCCCCGGGTCGGGGCCAGGATGGTGCCGCTATGGGTGACACTGTCGCCCACCAGGATCACCGAACCGCCGCCCTGGCTGCTGGTGTCGCGGATGTCGAGGGTGCCGCTATTGGTGATGGTGTTGCCGGTTTGGGTGTTGTAGGCGATGTTGAACATGCCGTAGTTGCCTGAGCCTGATTGGCTCATGGTGACCTGTTTGGCGGCCATGAGCATGACGGTGCCGTTCGGAGCGCTGATGGTCACACCGGCGGCGACATTGATGCTTTTGGCCATCAGGGCGATGACGCCGCCTTCATTGCCGCCGACAGACGGAGTGGTGACCAGCTTGGCGGTGTCGCGAAGATCAATGGTACCGGCTGTTCCCGGTTCGGCGGCAAAGGCCATTGTCCATGCGTCGGCGCTGCTGTTGGTCGGGGTAAAGGCTTTGAACTGGGCATCGGAGATGTTCAGCGTCGTGGCGAAAAAGGCCGGGGCGGTGACCACTGAGCCGCCGCCAAAGACGATGCCGTTCCGGTTGACCAGGAACATCGCGCCGCCGGTAACTGTGATATTTCCTTCAATGGTGGACTTGTCATTTCCAGTGACCCGGAACAAGGCCGCGTTGCCAAAGCGGCTGGTGCTCGGGGCGGTAAAGTTGACAGTGAGCGATTGGGCGCCTGTCAGCGACAGGGCGCTGCCCTGCAGGATGGCCTTGTTGCTGGCGATGCTGACCGCAGCGGCGTCGGCGGCGGTGATGGAGCCGGTGCCATATGTCACATTCCAGCCTTGCATCGGGGTGGCTGCCAGCGCCGCGCCGGCTGAGAGCATCATCGCCAGGGTGAGGGCCAGGACCGCCATGGTTTTGCGGGATGTCATAGCAATTCCTCCTTACGGTTTAGAATGTCTGGGAAGCGAATAGATGTACCTTGGTGGAGCCTTTCGGCGTGGCATCTGTCCCACGAAGGACCTTCGCCCAATCGAGGGCGATGGCAGTCCCGCCAGGGGTGCTGAGCCGCCAGCCCAGGCCGCAGCTCGAAATGCTCTGGGAGGCGATGTCGCCTGCCTGGGGGTTGTTGAGCCAGTATTTGCCCTGATCGAAAAAGACCAGCAGCTTTTGTCCTTTGAAGATTTCCGGGGTATAAATTTCGGTGGTCAGGCGTCCGCCTTTGTCGCCGACAAGGGCCCGCTCGCCGAAGCCCCGCACCGAATGCGCGCCGCCCAGGCCGAATTGTTCGCCGGAGATGAGGGGTGTGTCGGCGTATTGGCTTTCCAGTTGGGTGCTGAGCAGCCAGCCGGCTTTATTCAGCTGCTGCTGGTAGGTGGCGTTCTGGTGCCATACGGTGTAGTTGTTGACCGCTCCTGCCCGGGTGTTGTCAAAAACCGTTTGACTGCTGGACGCCGTCGCCAGGTTGCCGGTGAAGCCGAGACTGCCGGAAAAGCGGGAGTCGGCTCCGGTAGATGTGTACTGAAAGGCGACGCTGACAGGCAAAGTATTGACGTTGGTGCCAAGATTGGTGCCGAAAAAGTCGATTCCGTTGTTATATTCTTTGTAGTCCACCCCGAAATCGAGGCTGGCCTGGTGGTTGGCCGAGGTTTTCAGATTGTGGGTGTAGTGGGCTCCCAGGGCTTTGCCGTTGCCGGCGATATTGAAATAATCGGCAACAAGACCGGCGTTGACGTTGGAATAGCTGCCGCTGATGGTCAGGGTGTCGCCGGCCTTCGGCAAGGGGATGGCGTTCATAAAGCCGAACTGGTCAACCTTGTTGTTGTCAGGTGAGCGGGTATAGGAAAAGACCGCCGTCTGGGCCTGACCCAGCCAGTTGTAGTCGACCGCCAGATAGCCCATCCGGTTTTTGCCGGTCTGGTCGTCGCCGGTATTGTCATAGGTAATCATATTGCGAAAGGTTTTTGCTTCTGCCACCCGGACCTCGACATTGGCGGTCGTCGGGCTTTGCGGCTGGATGTCCACCGCGATTTTCAGGGCCGGATTGTTGTTGGCAAAGGCGACTTCGTTCGATATGGTCTGGATGTCGAGCAACTGGCCCTTGTGCAGGGACGGTAAAAACTGCAAAATGGCGGCGGCGCTGAATTCTTTGTTGCCGGTTACAGTGATGGTGCCGGCAGTCAGCTTGTCGACGGTGATCACTTTGTTGGTTTCTACCGGCGTGTCGGCCGCCACGGCGGCGGAGGGTCCAACGGTGATAAGCAGGGCGGCAATGGCGAGAATGGTGGGGAGAAGACGGCGGCGATTGATAATAACAACTCCTTATTCGTCCGTTTGTAGCAATAAAAAAGACCCCGTGGGGTCAGGCCAATGCGGACAGGCAGCAGCTTTTCGGCTGAAAAGCGCAACCTGGCAGTCATAGGCTTCCCGCCCTTAGACCCATGGTTTTGCGTCCCTATCTTTCGATAAGTTTGCCAACTATTAACACTAGTTTAATGGTATTCGTTTACAGAGGGGGGCGTCAAGGGACAAAAGTCCCATATTCCGACAAAATGCGTAATAATGGCCATTGTTTTGACGGCAACTGACGAAAAATGAAACAGACCCAGGTCCCTTTACAGGGACGCAGGTCTGTTTTTCGCCGCTACCGTTTGAGCTGTCAATATTTGAACTTCACAAAGAAGGTTGTGCCTTTGGCAGAACTTTTAACATTGATCTTGGCACCATGACGCTGAGCGATGCGGTAGCTGACCGCCAATCCGAGTCCTGTCCCCTTTTCTTTGGTTGTCAAAAAGGGGGTTCCCAGCTTGTCCATGACTTCTTTCGGCACTCCCGTTCCGGTATCGCATACAGCGAGAATAACTTCGCTGTTGCCTTGATAGGTTTTGATGGTTACTGTTCCGCCGGGCTGCATGGCCTCCAGACCGTTGCGGAACAAGTTCAAGACGAGTTGCCTGATTTCCTTTGCGTCGAGCTCTATGTCGGGAAGGTTGCCGGTCTCCAGTATAACGGTATGGCCGATACTGAAGGCGTCGGCCTGCAGCAGCGGAAACAAGGCATTGACGATATGATTCAGGTTGCCTGGCTTGAGTTCCACCACCTTGTTTTTTGCCAGTGACAGATATTCACTGATGATCGCGTTGGCCCGGTCGAGTTCTTCAATCATTGTGCCGAACTGTTCCCAGTGTTCGGCGTATTTTTCTTTCCGCCGGATGATTTGCAGATAGCCCCGGACAGTGGTCAAGGGGTTGCGGATTTCGTGGCCGATGCCTGCGGCCATTTCGCCGACGATATTCAGCCGGTCTAAATGAGCCATTTCATCTTCAAACCGTTTTCGCTCGCTCAAGTCGGTCATCACCATACAGGCAAAGCTGCCATCTTCCATTTTAATATGGTTGGCCGAGACTAAGACCGGGACGCCCTGGCCATCGCCAGATCGCAGGTAGAGTTCGGTTTTGAGACAGCCCTCAGCTGTTGTTAAAAATCTGCTGAGGGTTCGTTGGTCAGGCGTCTTTGAGAGCGAAGAATAGAAAGAGGTGCCGATGATGTTGTCGAGAGGGGTTTTGATCATCGTGGCAAAGTTTTGGTTGCAAAAAAGGATGGTGCCGTCGGCGTCCAGCGTCACATAGCCTTCCTGCATCTGTTCGACAATGGTGCGATAGATATGGTCCGCCCCGTCGAGGACATAGGCCCGGTCGCCGTCCTCCCCGGAAAGAAGCAGGGCATCGACTTCGCCGCTTCGAAGGGCGTCTAAGATGCTATTGGCTTCGCCAAGCTCGCGGCGAAGCCTCAGATTTTCGCTTGCTAAATCCTGCTCGCTAGGAGCTATGGCAGGAAGACTTGCTATCATTTTTTCACCCCACTAGGACGTAAGACAGGCCAAAATTGTATCAGAGTCGGACAGATCGCCGACAAACAGTCGAACTGGGCAGGGCAGTTTTTTAACCAGTGTGGGAACAGCGATAATCTGGTCGGCTTTGGCCAGTAACGGCTGCTGGAAGATATCGATGATCTTTAGCTCACAGCGGTCTTGCAGCGACCCGCAAAGCCCCTTGACTTTGGCGACTGCTCGCAGCGAACGGGGACTCGACCCGGCGATATAGAGATGCAGGACATATTTGCTGTTGGCCTGGGCCGCTTCGGCCTGGCGGAGTTCGTTGTGTAGTTTATCGCGGGTGCCGTCCATGGATTTGGCCTCCTAATTCGGGGTGATGCTCAGTCCTACCAGAACTCGCTCGGTATTGGACAAATCGCCGATGATTTTTACCAGGGGCGGGGGGAGTCGCCTGACCACGGTGGGAATGGCGAGAATTTGATCGCTGCGCCCGGCCACTGGGTTTTCCACGATGTCGACGATTTCGATATGATTGTTTCCTTTACGATGCTCTTCGGCTTTTTCGGCTTTAAACGCCGCCTGGAGCTCGGCGATCGTCGCCTCCATCTTTAGGCGCTTGTGTTCGATTTCCCTCCGCCGCAGCAAAAGCTGCTCTTTTTCCTTGGCTTCCTGGGGAAAACGGGCCGACCCGGTCTGCACACCCTCGGGGCCGGTGTATACATCGACCAGCTCGATGCCGCTGTTGCGTTCGCCGTTGAGCTCTGTTCATCTGGCACCTCGTTTGTTATAATGGCAGAACAATTTCCATATTCTCTCTTTAATGGAATATTCCTTTTGTTTTATAAATTAATTAGCAATAAAAATATGCAATTTATTTACAATAAGCTGAGGCGCAGAAGGCGCAAACCCAAAAGGCAGAAGGGCAAAAAGGTCAAGAAACGAAAAGAGCACCTCTTTAGGAGGTGCTGCATTTTTATACAAGGCAAGGGCTGCCCTTGGGCGGTTTGGCTGCTACTTCTCCAGCTCGAGCATTTCTTCGAGAAGGACGGCGGCGTCTTCGACGTATTTGTTGCATTGTTTGACCAGGCCGTTTTGCCGGAAGTGGTTTTGGCCTTCCGGGGTGGCGAGGTCACAGCCCAGCAGTTCGCTGCAATTGAGTGAACCGTTGGCGGACTGAAATTTTTCGCTGAAGGCCCGGATGAGGCCATAGGTGCCTTCTTTAGCCTGTTTGCCGGTTCCCGGGTATTTGAGGCCGATGACCATGACCGCGCCGCTGACGGCCCCGCAGGTCGCGGACAGGCGGGCCATACCGCTGCCGAAGCCCCGGGCGATGCGGACGGCGTCTTCTTCGCTGAGGTCAAAAAGAGGCCCATAGGTGGCCAAAATGGCCTGGGAACACAGCATCCCACCCTGGAAGCGGGACAGGGCTTCGGCTGGACGTTCGCTTATCATGATCGGGTTACCTCCCTATGCTCTTAGTCTTCATAACATACAGCCGCTGCCGACGCCAGCAGACTTTTGAGCTGGGTGGCCACCTCGACATGAACCGGATGGGGCAGATAGGCCTGAAAGTCGGCGAAGGAGTCGAATTTAGCGATGAGGACGAGGTCATAGGAGGTCTCGGCCCGGCGAATGTCTGGGGCCACTTTTAAGTCACGGATGGTGTCGATTTTCCCCTGCATGCCAAGCAGCAATTCTTTTGTCCTGGCGATATTTTCGCTGCTGTTGTCGTTGAGTTTTAAAAGCAGGTTGTGGATGATCATGTCATACCCTCTCTTTGTCGGTTGATTTTGGCATCTTTGCCTATTATTTTCAGCATAGCATACCGTCAGCCATTCGGCAATCCGCCAGGGATGACAAAAGCCGGGCGTGCGCCCGGCTTATTCTTGGCAGTGGAGGTTGGAAGGCACTTTGTATTTGGCGAGATCTTCGCTGATGGCGGCCAGGGTGGCCAAGAAATGTTCGGCCTGGCGGCGCATATGACCGGCCAGCAGCGGCGGAATGAGGGTCAATAGGGCGCACTGCCTGATGTCTTCCTCGATTGTGGCTGTGAATTCTCTGATTTCAGCGGCGGCGGCGGTGACCGATTTTTCGAAGCGGATAAAGTCGTTGTTTGGGCGGCCGTGCCAGAGGATGCTCGCAAAATCACGGGCGTGGAGGCTGAGCTGATCGAATTTATCGCTAAGCCGCTGGGTGGTGGCCAGGGTATCGCGCTCGCTGGGGTCGAGCAGGCCGCAGATGAATTTCAGGTGGTCGGCCATGAGCCGGAGCCAGAAGAGATTTTCGCTGATGATGGCGTCGATGGGGTAGCGCATTTCGCCGCCGCGGGTTTTCTCCAGCAGCTTGAGAAAGTAGAGGGCTTCGCGGGAGCTATGGTCGAGGAAGAGGGGATAGTTGGCGCCGCCGCTGATGCGGCAGTCGATCGATAGGTCGAGGAGGTGGCGTATGTAAGCGAAACTGTTTTTTGCCGCGGTGTGGGCGGTGGTGACAAAGGGCTGAAAGTCTTCGTCGCAGCCGATTTCCCGGGAGCGGTGCTCGAGGTCGGTAAAGGCATCGTTAAAACACCGGGCTTCTTCGATCAGACCGGTTTCTTCCGGGGGCAGGCCGAGGCGGATGAATAGGGCGTGTTCTTTCATGATCCGGAGCCAGAACTGGATCTGGGGCAGGGTTGGCGCCGGGTAGGGTCTGACCTCTTTGCTGAGGATTTCCATTATGTACCTCCTGGCAGGGTGTTTACTTCCTACAGTTTATGAAATCCAGACCGAAATTGTGCCAGATAATTAAAATTTCCAGCCGAGCTTGGGGTTGCCTGGCGGGAGTATGGAAAAAGGTCCAGGCTCATGGCCCGGACCTTTTGGCAGAATAGGGGTTTATTGGGTTAGCCGGAAGGTGTGGCGCTGGGGATGCCAGCTGCTGTCGCCGAGGTAGATTTCCCGGGGATGGATGGGGCGGCCGTCCATGAAGAGATCGAAATCGATGTAACTGGCGTTTTCAACCCGGAAGTTGAGTCCGTCCGAACCGCCGGCGGTGTCGAATTTGAAACGCAGTTTGTCATTGGCGTAGTCGACTTCACGCCCGCCCACGGCGAAATGGTTCCCCCCGCCTGACTGGCGGGCGTCAAACCAGAACCGCTCCTGGATGTCGGAGTATACTTTAAAGCTGTCATCAGCCTCCAGCCGATGACCCCGCACGCGAACGAATTGTCCGTCGGTGCGGATGACGCCGCTGAAGACATGTCCTTCGCCGTGGGTTGCCGTCCAGATGTGGAAGCCGTGCTCATCCTGCCAGATGTAGAACCCTTTCGCGCCGCCAGGGCGGAATTGGTCGGGTTTGCCGTCGATGTCGGCCTTGCCTGACCAGGCGAAGGCGCTGCCGGCCAGGGCGAGGATAAATAGTCCAGTGAGAAGGGCAATCAGCCATTTACTGCGCATTGTTTATTCACGCTCCTTTATTATGGTCGGGGGAGTGCTCTTCGTCGCCAGGCAGTGCCGGTTTTACCAGCGTTTCCACCAGGAGATGAAGAAGGAATCGTGGTTTTCGTAGGACTCATGGTCTTCGCGGAAGAAGACGAATACGCCGTCGTGCATGTAGCCGACGCTGACCAGTTCGTTGTCGCGGTCATAGAAAAGGATGGCGTCGGAAACATAATGGCCGTGGTGATAGAAGCCTTCACCTCTCCAGTGGTAAGCGCGGAGACCCGGGAAGCGGTGGTCCCATTCGCGGCCTTCAACCCGCTCCAGGCGGTGGTGGTCGCGCATGGTGTCGAAGCGGTCATGCCAGCCGAAGGGCATCCCCCGCTCGGAATCGTTATCGCCATGGTGGGTGTGATGCCAGTTGTTGTCGTTATCATAGTGCTGGTCGTTGTGCCAGTCATGCTGGGCACTGGCGGTGACCGACATCAGGAGCAGTACTGATAAGGTTAATACAATCATCAATGTCTTTTTCATGCTAGCTACCTCCTCTGGATTTTAAGGGATGGAACGAGCGCCCGCTTTTTCACCTCCTTTTCGGAATGACCAGTCAGTCAATCGTTGTTAGTCTATTGGGTAATGATTCACGGCTGCGGTATTTTGTCAGATACCTGCCGGGAATGGCTGCGGCAATTTTTATGTTGAGTCTCTTGCTTTGCCTTTGACTCTAGTATAAGGGAAATGTGTGACAAATGTATGATAAGTACCAAGTTTTTTCCACGGCAATTTCTGACATGGTTTTCGAAAGGCGGGGCGAAATGTGGAATGATTTTGCTGCGCAGGCAATATGGTAGCAGTGACAGGAAAGGGGGAAAGGGTAAGATGCCGCAGGCGATCACCCATTATCTGGTTGCCTGGGAGGCGATGGAGAAAATCAGTCGGCCTCTCTGGGAAAAATACGGCAATTATGCCGGATTCGGCTCGTTCGGACCGGATTTATTTTATGTCAAGGATGTTTTTAACCGCTGGTTTGAGCCGGAGCTGAGCTGGGATGCTGTGGCCGATCTGCAGCATTGGGGCGGGTCGCTGGATTTATTTTGTGCCATGCTGGACGTTGTTCGAGAAGAATATGATGTCGCCAGCGCCGCCGGTGAAAAGCTGTTGGCGTTTGCTATGGGATACTACAGTCATGTGATTACTGACGTCGTTTTTCATCCTTATGTGTACCGGTGTTCCCTCGATCACTGGCACAGCCACCAGCCGCCGGAGCATCGCCGACTCCACAAGCGGGTGGAGGAGCTCATTGATCTGGAGCTTCTGGCTTTCAAGGGCAAGGGGCTGCCGTCGCCCGATATTTTCCGGGTGCGGTGCGATGCCGACGGCCGGGGTCTGCTGGATGGCGATCTGGTCATGCTGCTCAGCGAGTGTCTGCCGCGGATTTATGGCGACAGAGCCCCAGTTCTGAGCGGTTGGCCCAAGCGGTATGGGATTGACGCCCCGGATCATCCTGTCAACGCAGCCTACAGCGATTTTGCGGCGATTGTCGGCGTGCTGTATGGCACGCAAAATAGCCTGTTCAGTCCGGAGGAAGCAGAAGCTTGCCGTCTGCCGGGACCGTGGCGGACAGAGGGGCTGAGCGCTGGTTTGACCTATTCAGTTCGCGATTTATATGGTCTGGCGGTGAATGCGGTGCAGCGGATGATGGCTGTGACCTGCGATTTTTGGCAGACCGACGAGCAGGATGCCAAGGACTTTTTCGCTGACAGCGGCACGCTATATTTGGAGCAGGACTGGAATGCCGACACCGGGCTGCCGGCAGCATGGAACGAGGAGCCGGCCAACCTGGCGGCCGATGTTTCGCGCTTCGACTTTGGGGTGGAGCTCCTGGCAACCAATTACCGCCGCTGCCAGAGGGGTTAAGGTTCATTTTCAGGATGTACTATTTTGGGCTGTATGGTATAATTAGGGCATGTTTGGATAAGGAGGAGAAGAAAAAATGGCTGGCTGCAACGAAGCGAACTGCACCTGCCCGAAGGTTGAGTGCGAAAGGCACGGCAAGTGCTGTGAATGTATCAATCATCATCGTAAACTGGGCAATCAGGTTTCTTGCATGAGAGATAAAAAATAGGTGCTCGTTAAAAACGACCCTGTCTTCGATTTTGAAGACAGGGTCGTTTTCGGCTGTTTATGGCAGGGATGTATTTATGTAACCAGGACATAATAGTGGAAAGGGGTGTGGCTGGAGGCGAACGGACCGGCCGCGCCGGCGTGAGGGGGATTTCGGTGGCAGTGGAAAGGACCAAGACCGGCAACCTGGAATTTGAATTCCACGACCATATCGGCAGCGCCCACCTAATCATCACTGATACCGATACCGGACAGTCGGTGACTTTGAAGTCGGAAACCATCAGCGCTGTCCTTGGCCTGGAAAGCATGAATACCAAATCGATACTGAAGGAATTCACCCGCAAGATCTGAGGGACATCCGGTCTCAGGCAAAATTCTAAGGTTACGGGGCAGGGCTTGTCTGACCTGGCTTTGCCGCGATACAGTACTGGTTTTTTCGCTCGGTCGCTCATTTGGCGCCCGGCTTTGCTTTGCCGGCCGGACAAGTTATGGTATAATGAAACAAAGCTTACATACAGGAGGTATCCTTAATGGGTCGTTTTGCAAAAGTAGCTATCATGCTTTGTCTGTGCGTCTTAGTTGCCGCCTTTTCCTCATCCTGGGCCCAGGCCGCGCCGGAGCAGGCAATGGCCAAACCCACCAAACTGGTGTTGAAAGTTGCGGTTGATGATCCGAAACTGTGGGAGTTCACTTTTCTGACCCGCGACGGCGACTTCGCTAAACCGGTCAGTATCGTGGTAATCTGGGACACCGGCAGCGTCACCGGGGATGGCAAAACCGAGATGGCCATCGCCCAGGGCAAGCTGAACGGTGACGTGACCATCACTACCGAGCGCAATACCTATGTCAACTACCGGGTTGCGGTGCGCGGACCGAAGAATGTCCAACTGGGCTCGCTCAGCATGCAGGTCAAGAATATCGGCCAGACCGAGTTTATCAATGTCTCTACCCCGGAATTTACCGAACCCAAGCTCACCTATGGCAGCCAGACAGACCCTGACCATGTCAATCAGCCTAACCCCTATAATCGATAGGGTGTATGCCCGGTATCCAGCTGCAATAAAAGGGCCGCCATTTGCTGGCGGCCCTTTTTGTTGTTTGTCGCTATTTTCCCAGAGCGGTCAGCACTTCGCCGATATCAGGCAGTTCGGGGATGTCGTAAACTTTTACCCAGACGACTTTGCCATTTTCATCGATGATGACGTTGGCCCGCTCGGAAAAGCCCTCGACCTCGCGGAAGAGACCATAGGCGGCAGCCACGCCGCCATGGGGCCAAAAATCAGCCAGCAGCTTGACGGTGGCAACTCCCAGCTCTTTGGCCCAGGCGTTTTTGGAGGGATAGGCATCAATGCTCAGCCCCAGGGGAACGGTGTTGAGCTTTTCGAACTCGGCTAGGTTGGCTTCCAGGGATTTCATCTGCTCGGCGCACACCCGGGTCCAGGCCAGCGGGTGCCAGGATAAGAGAACTTTTTGGCCCCGATAGGAGCTAAGGTCGACCAATTCCCCCCGGTTGTCCTTCAGAATAAATCCGGGGGCGGTGTCGCCAACGGTGATTCGGCTCATGCAATCTCCTCCTGTTTATCATAGTGCCGCGGCCGGCAGCCGCGAAAAGACATGGTATTATAATCTAGATTTCTGCGCGGCGGCGGTGGTTCCTTCTTTTGGGCTGGCAAGATTTGGTCCGGCGGGGAGGAGTTTGACCGGCGCTGTGGAAGGTATTTCCATACTATACTCGGTTTCGGTAACACCATATTATTCTCTCCGGCCGCTGGGCGAAGAATGCAAAAGAAAGAGAGGCGACATGATGACCGAAGGGAAACATCCCCGGGGACCGGTGGCCCACTTTACTCATAAGGGACATGTGATTGCCAATGTCAACGAGGAATTTCAGAAAAAATCAAGCCTTGGGCAGCGGGTGGCGGACAGGGTGGCTCAGGTGGTGGGCAGCTGGCCGTTCATCATCATTCAGAGCGCCGTCATCGCCGCCTGGATGGCTGTTAATTCCTATCTATTATATAAAGGGGCGACCCAGCCTGGCTTTTTTGACGCCTGGGACCCTTATCCCTTTATCTTGCTAAACTTGGTGCTGAGTTTTCAGGCGGCCTATACCGGCCCGGTGGTGATGATGAGTCAGAACCGCCAGTCGGAGAAAGACCGGCTGATGGCTGAGCACGATTATCATATCAATGTGAAGGCTGAAGAGGAAATCGCGGTGATCATGGAGCATCTGGCCTATCAGGATGAGCTGCTGCACGAAATGAAGGGGCAGATGGATGCACTGGTGTTGGCCATGGCCAAAAACGAGCCTGGCTTTGGGGCATGGACCAAGGACCGGGTGTGACGGTAGGGGAGGAAAGGCTATGAATGATCAGATTTGCTCATTCTTGCGGCAAAAGGTCTGGGCGGTTGTCGGCGCTTCGGCCAATCCGGAAAAAGTCGGCTATAAAATAGTGGCTGTGCTGCGGCGGTATGGGTATACTGTCTATGCGGTCAATCCCAAGGAGACGTCCATTGATGGGGAGCCCTGTTATCCGTCGCTTGCCGATCTGCCGGCCGTGCCGGACGCTGTTGATGTGGTGGTGCCACCGGCGGTGGCGCTGGACATCGTCGGCCAGTGCCGGCAGCTGGGAATCAAGAAGGTATGGTTTCAGCTTGGTGTGGCCAACAGTGCGGTGATTGCCGCTGCCGGCGCGCAGGGCCTGGACTTTGTCCATGGCAGGTGTGTGATGGTGGAAAGCAGCAAAATCTTTCTGCTGGGCCACAAGATCTGGGCGGTCGTCGGCAAGGGTCCGGAGGCGGCGCGGTTGACCCAGTTCCTGGCCTCCAGGGGCTATGAAGCCTATCCAGTGTATCGCGGCGCTAAGGCAGGCAGCGGTTTTGCCGCTCTGGGCAGGCTGCCTCTGCTGCCAGAGGCGGTGGTAATTGCTGCCTCGGGCCCGGTGGCGGAGGCGGCGGTGCGCGATAGCGCCAGCCTTGGCCTGAGCGCCATTTGGATCGAGGCCGGATTTTCCGGCGATGGCCTGCTGGAGCTAGCGGTGTCCCTGGGTCTGGCTGTTGTCCACGACGCCGGACTAGAGAAGGAGTTTTCCCAGGTTATCGCCTGCCGGTCAGGCAGCCCGGTGACCTGAGCGATATTTCGAAAAAAATCCGGGAGGAAAGCGGATGAAAAGCGAAATTGCAGCACGGTTGAAACTGAAGTACTCGCCGGTGGCCATTCAATTCGGGGAGGCTAAACCGGACGGAGCTCTGGAATTTATTGAGGGACGCCGGGGGTGCGTGGCAGCTATGCTGACGGCGGCGGCCAAAGGCCGGACGGCGGTTTTCAGCCGTGCCAATTGCGGTTGCCCGGGCGGCGTGGTGGGGTTGGGGTTTGGCAACAGTCATCTTCATTTCCCCGGTGGGTTTGATTATTTTCTGTCCACTGGCCGGGGTGAGGGCTATCCGGAGGGCGAGGGCTACAAGAAGACTCCCGGACTGGTGAAGACTTTCACCGATGTGTTGCCATATACCGATATTCCTTATCAATACGTTGTCTTCCGGCCGCTCGCCGAAGCTGAGGCATCGCCGGCAATGGTAGTGTTTTACGCCAACCCCGATCAGCTGTCGGCCCTGGTGGTACTGGCCAACTATGATCGCCCGGGCAACGAGAATGTCATCATCCCCTTTGGGGCAGGCTGCCATTCGACCTGCCTGATCCCCTGGCACGAGGCCTCAAAGGAGGCGCCACGGGCGGTGGTAGGCATGACTGACATCACGGCCCGGCCGTATATCGACGCCGATCTGTTGTCCTTCAGTATGCCGTATGGCCTTTTTCGGGAGATGGAGGACAATGTGGCCGGCAGTTTCCTGGATAAGAAGGACTGGCAGAAGGTGGCTGCACGGATTCCCGATTCCAAGTAGAGCGAGAGACCGTTTGGCGTATACCGGCAGGCGGCTAAAGGCAGGGAGGAACGATGATCATTATAGAGGAAGCCTTTCGCAGCGCTTTTCCTGGAGCCAACCTGGGGGTGCTGGCGATGGGCGGCGTAGTCAATCCTGCGACCCATCCCGGGCTGGAGGGCCGTAAGACTGAACTGGAGAACGGGCTCAGGGCCAGATTCGCCGGTGCTGACAGAGCCTCGCTGAAGCAATTGGCGGCGGTCAAAGCCTATGATGCTTACTACCGGAATTTTGACAAGAGCTATCATGTGTTGCTGCAGCTGGAATCGGTGGCGCTGAAGGGGAAGGTCATCCCCAGCGTGGCGGCGTTGGTAGAGGCGATGTTCATGGCTGAGCTCAAGAATATGCTGCTCACCGCCGGTCATGATCTGGATAAAGTGGCCGGACCGCTCACTCTCGGTGTTTCCGCGGGGGGCGAGACCTATCAGGGTATCCGCGGCCGGCAGGAGACGATGAAGGCCGGGGACATGATGATTAGTGACACGGGCGGAATTATTTCCAGTGTGCTCTATGGGCCGGATGCCCGTACCTCGATCGCCTCTGACACCAGCAGGGTGATGTTTACCGTCTACGCTCCGGCAGGGGTCGGTGCGGCGGCGGTGGCGGCTCACCTTGGCGATATCGAAGGGTATGTGCGCCTGGTGGCGCCGGCCGCGCTGACGCTGACTTCAGCCGTCCTCTAAGCAGATAGATCCCAAAACAGGCACAACAAGAGGCCGACCTGGCTGATCCGCACGTGACAGCCGGTCGGCCTCTTTTGCATTACATTGCTTAAAATTGCCAATTTTCAACAAAAAAGGGATTGTTGGGAGGAATAGGGGCTATGGCGTCAAATATAATTATTGTATTTTCGCTTATTTATAGCAAATTTTGGATCTAACTCGAGATTATCGTTGCGGTTGGGATGGGTGGGAATGAAGCGGTTCGAGGAGATGACCAGAGACCAGCTTATTGACGAATTGGCCCAAATGCAAAGACTGAACGGCGAACTGAGCGAAAGACTTGACAAGATTGTATTGGCAAAGCAAGAACAGAATTATTTATTTGAGCAGCTGCAGTCTGACAACCGACCATGGACAGCCCTTTTAGAGATGGTTCCCTGCGGCGTTTCCATCGCCACCGGCTCGGACTGCCGGGAAATCCGCCACAATCCGGTAGCGGCTGAATTTCTGCGGATCAAACCCTGGGAAAGTCTATCCCTTGCGGCAGACAAAGTGCCGCTGAAGATTTTGCAGGATGGGGCGGAGATTGCGCTGGCGGAACTGCCCATTCGGAGGGCTGTGTGGCACGGCGAGATGGTCAACGATGTGGAACTGGAATTCGTCTGGGAGGACGGAGTCCGCAAGGTGGCGGTGTGTTCGGCGCGGCCTCTTTACGATGCGGCAGGCAATATTACCGGCGGGATACTGAGTCACGAAGAAATCACCGCGCGCAAGGCGATGGAGGAGGAGCTTCGTCACAGCGAGTCTCTCCTCAGGGCGGTGATCGACAACAGTTCAGATCCGATCTTTGTCAAGGACCGCAGCGGCCGGTTCCTGATGGCCAATCCGGCCACCGAAAAGGCAAAAGGAGTGTCTTTTGCCGAAATGGCAGGCAGGACAATGGCTGAGCTTGGTTGTGACCAGCAGATTGGCAAATCCCTAATGGAGACTGATGAACGGATCATGGCGTCAGGCCAGGCTGAGGTAGTGGAGGAACTGATCGATACCCCGGAGGGTCGCCGTATTTTCCTGTCGACCAAATCGCCGTGGCGCGACGCGGCGGGTGGCGTTATCGGCCTTATCGGTGTATCGCATGACATCCATGAGCGGAAGCTGATGGAGGCGGAGTTGCTCCGGCACCGCGATCACCTGCAGACCTCGGTCGAAGAACGGACCGAACAACTGGCCAGAAAGAACAGTGAACTGACAGCAATTATCGATGGCATCAGCGATTATTTCTATGCTCTGGATAAAGAGTGGCGGTTTACCTTTGCCAACAGCAAATACCGGAAGATGGCGCAGGAGATGGGGCACGACGACTTGATCGGCAGATCGGTCTGGGAAGTATTTCCCCGGACGGTGGGCACCGACTATTATCGCAAATTCCAGGCAGCAGTTGTCGCCAAGACCCCGGTCAATCTGTTGCGCAGTCGGGAGTATGCGCCAGGCTGGTTTGACACCAACATTTATCCCTACGAACACGGCGTACTGGTATATTTCCGCGATGTCACCATCGAGAAACAGGCGACCGAGAAAATAAAGCAACAGACGCAACTGCTTGAGCTGGCCCACGACTATATCATGATTCGGGATATGGACAACCGGATCAGCTATTGGAACCACGGCGCCGAGGCCGGTTATGGCTGGAGCCGGGGCGAGGCGGTGGGACAGGAGATCCAGGAGCTGCTTCACACCATTTATCCCGAACCGCCGGAAAATATCAGGGACAGTCTCCTGCTCAAAGGGTACTGGGAAGGCGAACTGATCGACCGGCGAAAAGACGGGCGGCAAATCGTCGTCAGGAGCTGTCAGACATTGACCCGGGACCCCAAGGGCGAGCCGGAGGCTATTTTGGAGATCGCTCATGATATCACCGCTCAGAAACAGGCGGAAGAGCTTTTCGCCAAGGCTTTTCATATCAATCCCAACATGATGTTGATCGCGACCCTCACCGAGTGGCGGTTCCTGGATGTCAATGAAACCTTTGCCCGGTCGGTGGGGAGATCCCGCGATGAGATCGTCGGTAATACCTCTGAGGGGATCGGGCTGTGGGCTGACGAGGTGGAGCGGGAGCAAGCGCGAGCCTTGTTTTTAGCCGAGGGGCGACTGCGCAATTTCCTCATGCACTATGCCGCCAAATCAGGCGAACAACGCCTTGCGCTGCTGTCGGCCGACATCATCACCGTGGGCGATCAGCCCTGTTCGCTGTCTGTTTTCACCGACATTACCGAACAGAAAAAATTTGAAGCCGAACTGGCCCATCTGGACAGGCTGAATGCCGTGGGCGAAATGGCGGCAGCCATCGGGCACGAGGTCCGCAATCCCATGACCACCGTCCGGGGCTATCTGCAGATGTTCGCCAGTAACCCTGTCTTTGAAAAACAGTGGGAATCGATCGATCTGATGATCGAGGAACTCGACCGGGCCAATATCATCATCAGCGAGTTTTTGTCACTGGCCAAAAATAAGGCCATCAGCCGCAAAGAAACCGACCTGAACAAGGTGATCCGGAGCATCTTCCCGCTGCTGCAGGCCGACGCCTTCCGGGTCAACAGCCAAATCCAGCTAAACTTTGGGCTCATTCCCACCGTGATGGCTGATGAGAAAGAACTGCGGCAATGTATTCTCAATCTGGTCCGCAATGGACTGGAAGCCATGCCTGACGGCGGCTCGGTCAGCATCAGCACCTTGGCGGCAGGCGGTGAGGTGACCCTGACTGTCCAGGATGAAGGGGCCGGTATTCCGCCTGAAGTCCAGGCCAAACTGGGGACGCCGTTTTTAACTACCAAGGAGCATGGTACCGGGCTGGGTCTTGCGGTATGCTATTCGATCGCCGAGCGGCACCGCGCCAGGATCGAGGTCGAAACCGGTCCGGGCGGGACGGCTTTTCACTTCATCTTTAATTCGGATGTTGTAAAGAAATAAAACAAGACCGGTGCATAAGGAAGTGGAGCAGTCTCGGTTTTGAGACTGCTCCACTTCCTTATGCACGTCAAAGTGCAGAATTCACTCAAATTAGGCAGCAAGCTGTATGGGGGCAAAAGGGTTAATTGGGGGCTGCTTGAACCAGGTCGACGAATAGAGCGGCAAGCGTCGGGTCGAATTGGCTGCCGGAGCAGCGGATGATCTCGGCGATGGCGTCCTCTTTGCTCATTGCTTTACGGTAAGGCCTATCCCGCGTCATGGCATCATAGGCATCGACGATGCCCAGTATCCGGCATTGGATCGGAATTTCTTCCCCACTGATCCCAAGCGGATAACCGTTTCCGCTCCAGTGCTCCTGGTGTTTTAAAATCCAGTCGGCAATCGGCGCAAGGTCCGGCGAAGACTTGGCGATCCGGAAACCAATCTCACAATGGCGGCGCATGACCGTCATTTCCTCCTCTGTCAGTTTGCCTGGTTTCTTTAAGATGTCGTCCGGAATGCCGACTTTGCCGATATCATGGAATTTGGCGAAGAGTCTAAGGTCGGCTACCTCACCTTGTGGCAATCCCAGCTTCTGACCCATGATTTCCATCAGATTACCCAGTCTTTCGGCGTGGCCTTCGGTGATATCGTCTTTTTCTTCCAGCGCTTTCATCATGGTCTGGACAATCGAGCCGCGGACGCTTTGACTCTGATGCATTTTTTGGCGGTACATGTTGTTGTCGGCCTCTTTAAAGACCTTGTCAATGTCGCAGCCGTCCTCGCCAAGCGCCCAACCGATCGACAGACTGAGCGGAAGCTGCGGATTGTCGATGTTGTACTGGATGACGCTGTTTCGATAATGTTGGTCCAATTGCTCCATCTGCGCTTTTGTCGGACGATGCAAGATGATCGCGAATTCGTCGCCGCCGATCCGGGCACCGAAATCAGGTTCCTGTATTTTTTGTTGCAGGAGCAGTACCACTTTTTTCAGCAGTTCGTCACCTTGACGGTGGCCGAGGGTATCGTTAATCAGCTTCAGACCGTCGACATCACAGACGAAGATGCCGATTCCTTGTACGTTCTTCGTCTGGAGCCCCAGCACTTTTTCCTCGAAATAGGTACGGTTATAAGCGCTGGTCATCGGATCACGCAGACTGAGGAATTCGATTCGTTCCTCCATCAGCTTGCGGGTCGTGACATCCCGCATCAGAGCCAGGCAGCACGGTTTTCCGTTGATGACCGCCGGCGATGATTTTATCTCGAGGACCATGCGGTGGCCGAGGCGGTCGGTTGTATGCCGCTCGTAGAGCTGGATTCCCGCATTGACGGTGTTATGAATCCGGGACAGCGCTTCTTCCAGGTGGGTGGGAGAAGCGATGAGAACAATCCCCTGCTGCTTGAATTCGTCCTCCGAATAGCCGAACATCTCGGTCATCCTGCGATTGACGGCCAGGATATCGCCAGTCTCCCTGTCGTTTACGACAAAGCCGTCGCTGGCGGCGTTGAAGATTTCCTCGGTGGTTTGCTGGCTGGCCTGCAGCTCGCGCATTTTTCGGGCATTGTCGAGGGCGATGGCGGCCACCAGGGCGAACTGTTCGATCAGTGCCACGTCGTTCTCGCTAAAACAGCACTCTCTACTGGTAAAGGCCATCCCCAATGTGCCGATGACTTCGCCGGCCGCGATCAGCGGCACTTGGACATCAGCGTGGATATTGTCATGGATGCGAGCCTGGTTGCGTTTGTCCCAGGTGCTGTAATCCTCTACCATCACTGTTTTTTTCTGATGGACAACTTCGCCAAGGAGACCTTGGGTAATGCTCCGAATGCGCCCAATATCCTGGGCGTAAATTCCCTTGCCGATCCTGCGCACGGCGCATTGTTTTTCTTTGTCGATGATATATACATAAACATGCTCTGTCCCGGCCAGTTCGGCCAGTTTGGCGGCGATCGCCTCAAGCTCTTCGCCGGCATCCAGGTGGCTCATCAAGCCCAGCGCGGTTTCGTGCAGGGTGGACAGGACGGCCTTTTGGCGGGAGACTTTCTCGTTCACCCGCAGCACTTCGTCGTATTGATTTCGCAGCTCCTCTTCTGTTGCGGTCAGCTCTTCGTGGGAGGCGGTCAGTTCTTCGAAGCTCTCCAGGAGAAGCCGCTCTTTCTGCCGCAGCTTCTCATCGGCCTTTTTCTGCTCGGTAACATCAATGCCAATGCCAACAATATACGGCTTGTTATCGACAACCATCTTGACTGCTGTAAAGTAGAACGGGATCTTCCCGCCGTCTTTGGTCTGAAGATTGGCTTCCGTTTGGGCTACGCCGTCTTGGAAGGCTTTTTCCACCTCCCGGGTGACTCGGGCCATAGTTTCCTCGTCGCCCCAATACCAATCAGTCAAAGACATAGCGGACAGCTCGGCAGCAGAATATCCGGTCACAGTCTCATGATTTTTATTCCAGCGCAGCAGATGCCCTTCGGCATCATAAAGATAGAGAAGTCCGGGAACGCTTTCCAGCACTGCGTTGGTAAAACTTCGTTCGTTATTCAGTTCCGCAAAGCTTTCCTGAAGCTTTTGTTCAGCCAGGCGACGTCTGCGGGCCCCGCCGATCAGGCTGGCGGTAAAGGCGAGGATCAGGAGACTGGACCCCGCGGCGGCAGCGATATAAGTGTTGCGACGGTGCAGCATCGGCAGCAGCGTATCTTCCGCCACGCCGACCTGGACGATGAGGGGATAGTCCGGCATCAGACGGTAGCTCATCAGCACCCGCTTGCCGAGAAACTGGCCGAGGGATGGGTAAAACCCGGCCGGGGACTTGGGCATTTCTTCGAAAACCGAGGCCTTGGACATGTCAAGGCCAATATCTTCACCGGTATTGCTGGCCCGGGCGTAGCCGTCCAGACCCAGCACCCGTACCACATAGTGTTCGTCAAAAGCCATATCGCGGTAAAATTTGTTGAAATACTCGGGATTCAGCGAGGCGTAGACGATGCCGTCGAAGCTGCCGTCTGGTTTGTTTAGGCGGCGCGACAGGGGGATGGAGGCTATCCCGGTCACCCGCCCGCTGAAGGGCCGGCCGATAAAGAGCAGGCCGGAATCGGCAGCAGCATGGACCTTGAAGTGCGGCAGGTCGGCAAAATTGATTCCGGCCGGGGCGGGACGGAGACTGGCCCGCATGTAGCTTGTTTTATCCTCCACCGCCAGTTGAATGGCCAGCGGGTCCTGCCCGATCTGCTCCATCAGGCGCGTGAGGGCCGGCGTCACCGCCTGCGCCCCTTCGTACTCCTTCTTCATCAGCAGGAGATATTGGTCATGAGTCTTTAATACCCGGCGCACATGTTCCTCGAAGGCCCGGCTAAACTTGTCGCCGTCTTGCATTACCGTTTCGATGGTCGCTTTCCGGTCTTGGTCGATCTGCCACAAGGTAGCGCTCCACACCATGATCAGCAGAAGGGTGCAGAATAAAAGGATGGATTTGTTGGGGCGGAGCCAGTTTCGATACAGCTGGCCGGCATTATCCATGATGATCCCTCGCAGTATAGACATATATCTTGCATCGACGATTAATGACCATTGTTTCTCTATTTCGACAAAGATGTCCTGCCTTAAAATGAACAGACAAGAAAAGAGACCCTTTTACCGTTAAAAGAGGTCTCTGATTTTTGCAATATAGCGGTTATTACTAAAACACCAGCCGGCGCGCTAGGTCGAAGAGGATCAGGCCGATGGCCAGGGCCATCAGGGCGGCGAAGTATTTGCGAGTGTTGCAGGGATTGACTAGTTTGGCGAGCCGGACGCCGGTGTTGACTCCGCCAACCGAACCGACCAGCATAAAAAGAACGAGGATGATGTCGACGTTGCCGGCCTGCATGAGCCGGAGGGTGCCGTAGCCGCTGGCCAGCAGGACCTGGGCGGTGCTGGTGCCGACGGCGATCCGGGTGGGCAGACCGAGAAAGTAGATGAGGAGAGGCAGGTTGATGAAACCGCCGCCGATGCCGAGCAGGCCGGTCAGACAGCCCACCGCGAAGCTGAGAGCGATGGGGACCCAGATGCTGAGACGGTCGATGTTGGACTGCTCAAAACAGACGAAGGGCGGCAGCGGACAGCTTTTTACCATGTCGGCCAGGGCGGTTTCCGGTTCATCGATGCCGCACTGCTGGCTCTGGCAGGCTTCTCGGTACATGGAGATCCCGACGGCGGTCAAGAGGATAAGAAAAGAGCTGTTGATCATCAGGTCGATAAAGGCGATGGAACGGCCACCAATCAGGACCATCCCTTGATCACCGACGAGGCGGAGCAGGCGGATGCCGCATTCGGCCCCGAGGAGGCTGCCGCCTGCGGCGATGGCGCCCATTTTGACGTCCAGGTTTTTTTGCCGCCAGTGTTTGTAAGCCGAAAGAAGCGAGGTGACTACGATTTGCAGCAGGCTGCTACCGATGGCCACCGGATAGGAAATATTGAAAAATATGCGTAACGACGGGGTGAGCAAAAAGCCGCCGCCCAACCCAAATAGGCCTGTCACTATGCCGATGAGGAACCCCAGCAGCACCAGGCCGGGCCACCAGACATCCACCTGGGCTACCGGCAGAAAAAATGAGAGCATCGTATCACCTGTCCTGTAGTAAGTATGAAAGTAGGCGTGCGGGTCGGCCCCAGCCACCGGAAGCTTGCCGCCGGGTCATTGTTTGATTGTTTTCTCCGCCGCTTGCCGATTCCCTGCATTGCCCTGATTTTCTAGCCTGAGCGGTGGAGGAAATGCACCGACCAAAGAGGGAAGGGGGCCGGGGGTGGTGAATTAGTAGCGATAGACAAATTTTACTAATCGAGGCGAGGCTATGTTTGGCGAAAAATTGGCGCGGCTTTCTTTTTTAGAGCCGCTGGTTCATTACAAAAAGGAATATTTTAAATATGATGTTACAGCGGCGCTGACGGTGACCCTGTTGGCCGTTCCCCAGGGGATGGCCTATGCGCTGATCGCCGGGCTCGATCCGGTTATCGGCCTCTATTCCTCGATCATCTGCCGGATACTGGGTTCGCTGTTCGGCAGTTCCAACCATGTGGTGACCGGTCCGACCAATGCCATCGCCCTGTTGGTGGCAGCCTATATGAATCCCTTCTTCGGCCATCCCGACTTTTATCAGATGCTGTTTCTGCTGACCTTTCTCATCGGCCTTATCCAGTTTTGCATGGGGGCGCTGAAACTGGGCAACCTGGTCAATTATGTGGCCCATTCGGTGATTGTCGGCTTTACCGCCGGCGCCGGGGTGATCATCGCCCTGGGGCAGGTAAACGAGCTGCTCGGCATTCACCTGCCTGCCGGCCACTTTTCGACCCTGTCCAAGGTGATCATCACCGCCTATTCCTTGGATCAAATCAACTATTACGCCTTGGGGCTGGGCCTTTTGACCATCGCCACGGTGGTGGCGGCCCGCCTGATCAATAAAAAGCTGCCTGGCGCACTATTGGGTCTGGTGACCAGCGCTCTGGCTGTCGCCCTGTTCGGGCTGGATCAGCATGGGATAAAACTGATGGGCCAGATCCCCTCAGCCATCCCGCCGCTGACCATGCTGCACCCGACTGCGTCGGCGGTGGAAAACCTCATGAGCGGCGCGCTGGTCATCGCCATTATCGGTTTGGTGGAGGCCATGTCGATTGCCAAGGCCATTTCCTCGCAGACTCTGCAGAAAATCGACGCCAACCAGGAGTTTATCGGCCAGGGAATGGCCAATATGGGCGGGGCGCTGTTTAGCTGCATGCCGGCGTCCGGTTCCTTTACCCGATCCTCGGTAAATTTCCAGAGCGGCGCCAAAACCAAGCTGTCCGGCATCCTGTCCGGGTTTATCATGTTGCTGGCCCTGATTTTCTGCGCCCGCTATATTGTATTCATCCCCGGGGCCAGCCTGGCGGGACTCATCATGGTGGTGGCCTATTCGATGATCAATTTCCGGGCCCTCCTCCGGGTCATCAAATGCAATCGCAATGACGCCATCATCCTGTGGGTGACCTTTTTGACCACCATTTTCGCCGAGCATCTGGAGTATGCCATCTATGCCGGGCTGGTGGTATCGATCATCCTCTTTCTCAAGGAGACCAGCGCAGTGCATATCAAGCTGTTCGTCCCGGATGGAAACGGCGACGAGCCCTTTAATGAATACGAGATCGACTGGGCTTATCTGGATGGCAAAACGCCGCGCACGGTGATTGTCGCCTTTGTCGGCAGCCTGTATTTCGGCTCGGCGGCCGACCTTGAGGCTAAGCTGGGTGACATCTACGAACATGCCGCCAGTTTTGTCCTGCGCTTCAACAGTATGTCGGCCATCGACATCACGTCGCTGGAGGTGCTGGAAAACTTCATTACCCGGGCGGTCCGCGAGGACAAGAAGGTGGCCCTGTACGGCGTCCGTCCCGAGCTGATGATCATGCTGATCCGCAGCAATATTCTCGGCCATGTAGGCGAGGAGAATGTTTTCACCCCGGAAGATGAAATGCTGGCCACCAGCTGTCAGATCGATGTCTGTTATCAGATGCAGGAACGCGCTTCCCAGCGCAAAGAGGCCAACCTGCAGACCATCGAGAAGGCCACCCGTCGTCTGTCGCCGTCGACCCTGCTGGATTTTGTGAAGGATGCCGGACGGAGCAATACAAAATAACCCCCGAAAGGGTGGAGACCGCTGCCTGATGACAGCCGGTCTCTTTTTTGTATATCGGCACATTTGGCCGCCAGGGGAAGTAAAGGCAGGCAAATAAAAAAAGCGGGGCTTTATGCATCCCGCTTAGTTGTTTTTTTGCTAGCGGCCAGACAACTGCAGTAGTTCGGCCGATATTTTATTCAGTCCGGCAGCCATCCGGGTGATGTCCTGGGTGGCCTGGGCCTGGCGATGGACGACTTCGCTGTTTTGCTGCATGTACTGAACCACTTGCTCTACTGAGGACTGAAATTCCTTCAATACTTCTTTGATGGCCACCACCGAATGGCCGCTTTCCTCGGCCAGCTTGCGGACCTCGCCGGCCACGACGGCAAAGCCGCGACCCAGGTCGCCGGCACGGGCGGCCTCGATGGAGGCGTTGAGACCCAGCAGGTTGGACTGACTGCTGACTTTGGTGATGACATTGAGGATCTGGGTGGTCTTGTAGAGATCTTTTCCGGTTTGTTCGGCCAGTGCCATGGCCTGGGCGGTGGCTGCAGCCAACTGCTGGGAGGATGCGCTGAGATCCTCGAGCGATTGGGTCGCCTGGCGGACCGAGTCGTTCATCCGCTGGGCCATACTCTGGATATTGCCCTTGATTTCCTCGTCTTCCAGCCGGGTCAGCACCAACCCGGCGGCGATCTTTGCGATGGGCTCGACAATGGCGATCGGGCCGGCAATGCCGAAAGAACCGATTTTTTGTCCCTGGAGAACGACAGCCAGGTTGAAGCCTTCTTTGAGGGTGGCGCTGTTAGCAGCCGCATCTTCGGCGCTGACGGCGATGGAGGTGAGATTGCCTGACAAAATTTTTCGCGAGCCGGCATGGACAACTCCCAGGCGTTTCCCGGCCGAATCGGCGATGATGGTGCCGGTATCGTCGCAGACGATGGTATGATAGCCGGAGCGGTTGTAAATAAAATCAACAATTTCAGAAGCGATCACCGGGTTGATCTTCATGTTGACATGACCTCCAGCTTAGATATTTCGGTATGATGGTCTGACCAAGAAAGAGATTTCGCCGAAATAGGGCAAAGTCCTTCAAAATAATAGGAAATTATTTGGAATATTTCATAATTTTGCAACAAAATAATCCAGATAGGGCGACAAGCGTAACGTTTCATGATGTGGTGAAAGGAATTCCCGCCAGCGGCAAGGAAGGTAATAGCAGGAAAATAATAGCTGACAGGAGGAGCCTTTGAAAATGAAGATTCGGTCTATGAGTCTGGCAATCCTGCTGATACTGGTCTTTTTTCTCCTTGGTTGCGGTGCCGGCCGCGCTGCCTCGCCTGCATCGGAAGCGGCGAAAGAGCCGGCGGTTTCCCGGACGCCGGTCGCATGGCAGTCGGACGGCGTGATCGGCGACAATGAGTATACCTCTTACCAGAAAGTCGGCGGGGGCATTGAAGTGTATTCCCGGGTGAACGGCGACACGGTGATGTTTGGCATCAGGGCGGCAGCCAAGGGCTATGTATCGATTGGCATCGGCGCCGAGGAGAAGATGAAGGGCGCCGATATTTTGATGTGCTCTTTCAAAGACGGTGCGGCGGTGGTTACCGAGATGGTGAGCAGCGGGCCTTACGGACCGCATCCTCCCATGCAGTCAGCCAGCACGGTCAGTCAGGTCAGCGGCAAGCAGCAGGACGGGGTGATCACCATCGAGTTCAGCCGCAAGCTAGCCCCGGACGGTGCGGGGGCCAAGCCGCTGAAAATCGGGGAAAATCCGGTGATCTGGGCGGTTGGTGACAGCATGGATATTTCGCAGAAGCACACCGGCCGCGGCAACGGTACGTTGGTTTTGGTGCAGTAGGGGGAAGCGGGAATGGATTACTATCACCTTGCCAAAGGAATGGGCAAAGTTGCTTTCTCCGGCGTTTGGTTGGCTGCCGCTTACTATCTGGCGCGGACGGCGTTTATCTTTGCGATGAAGCGGCCGAGCCTGGCCGGTTTCAAGGGCGTTTTGGAGCAAGTTGTCCCAATTGCCCGCAATGCCCACCCCTATATCGGTGTGGCAGTGCTGCTCGTTTTTCCGTTTCACGCCTTTATGATGTATAGTCCCTATGGCATCGGTGTGCGCATGGTGACGGGAATGGTCAGCGCGGCGGGGGCGGTTGCCACCATTTCGCTTGGTTTTGCCTTGTGGCGCAATAGGGGCAATCTAAAGGTGCGGCAATGGCACCGGCTGTCGATGTTCATGCTGCTCGCGGCAGCTACCGCCCATAATTTGTTCAAGTAACGAGGTTTCGCTAAAAGTAAAACTACCCTCCGGCATGCCGGAGGGTAGTTTTGGGTTGGGGGGAAGGTTAGCCGCCGCATTCGCAGGGGGGCTCCAGCGGCTCGATGACGCCGCAGGCCAGACGTTTTCCGGAGGCACCGGCCGGCTGGCTGCGATAGTCGTCCGGGTTTTGGTGGATAATGACCGATTTGCCGATAACATCCTGGACGCAGAATTTATCGGTGAAAAAGGTCATATACGCTTTGCCGTGGTTGGAGAATAGGACGGGAAAATCACCGGGGTGGTTCCCGTGGGGCTGTTTGGTGGGATTCCAGTGTCCGCCGCTGGCCTTGAAGGGGTCACACGGGTCGCCGACCTGACAGTCGCCATGGTCATGGATGTGGAAACCATGGGGACCGATGGGGGGCTGGCCGTCTTTTCCCGGACAATAGGGGGGCAGACCGCGGATTTCGGCGCAGACCTCGGTGCCGCCAGGCACCTCTTTGAAGATCACCCGGCCTTTGATATTCGGGGCCAGCGGCCCGCCCTTCACCATGGCGACGGCCATTGCTGTCGCCTGCTCATACTCGGGATAACATTCGGTGAAAAGCTGGCAACGGGTACAGAAACATTCTTGGGGGAAATCCCAGGGATTCATGCTATCATCTCCTTACGGAAGTACGGCTTATTTTATTTTATGTCGTCCCGGCAGCGGAGGTGACAGCCGATCTGGCGGATGTGGGAGGCAAGCAGGGAAAAGGACGGCGCGGTCACAAAAAAACGGCGCAGGCCAATAGCCTGCACCGGGTGGAGGGAGTCTGTCAGGTCTGCCGGTTATTCAGCAAACGGTTGTTGAGCGCAAGGAGAAGGAGAAAGATGCCGCAGTCCAACAGCGTTTTGCCGAGCGGTGACCAGTCGGGAGCAAAGTGGAGGACGCCCATTTTTCCAAGGGTAATATTGGCGGCATAAATCAAGGCGGCGCCGATAGTCCACCAGTAGCGGTTTTTGAGGCGATAGATGAGGAGCACAACGAGCAGCGACAGGATAAAAATATAAACGGTGGCAAAGGCGGTAGAATCCCTGCCGGGGTTGAGAAACCAGCCTGCCTGGTAGCGAAAGGCGCCGGTGAGCCACACCAGGAAGGTGGCGCTTGCATCGCTGAAAATGGTGAAAAAGTATAGGGTGACTGCTCTGACGAGGCGGCTTGGCCTTTGACTCAGAAGGGCATACCATTTTTGGGCGATCACAAGTCCTACTATGAGTAGGAGTCCGGTATAGGCGGTTTTCCACCAGAAGTGCTGATAAAAGCCGAGGGTCAGTGACAGCCATTCGACCCCCATGACGGCGCAGGAAATGAGGAGCATCCAGACCGCGGTCAAGTGGTGTGTCGCCACAAAGGCGGCAATCATCGGCACGACAAATCCGTCTGAGACAATAGCGCCTAAAGTACTGTCGGAATAGGGGTCTATTAGTACTTCTGGGTAATAGGCATAGGCTTCAAATACAACCATGACGAAAAATTCTACCATATAAGTGAGTCCGCCCATAAAGAGATAAAGGGCCACTACCGGACGTTTAGCGCGCTTGTGGAGGGCGAAGGTGAATAGGGTTAGACTGACTGCGGCCAGCATTAGATACCAGGCGTGGTTGGGCATGGTGATGGAATGCCCTCCTTGATGGTCGGCGGTTTATTGCACGCGGCATGTTATAGTTTTTCATGTGGAGCTAAATCGATACACCGGGTTGTTCCAGCTGACGGATAATATTTCGGTCTGGTTGCTTTTGGCGGGGGCCGGTGAAGAGGCCGGAGGGATTGGCGGATTGGGTGGCGAAGAATAGATGACGATAGTTTAAACAAGGCGGAGTTGATGTGGTGAGTCTGGCTGAATTGCTGCTTGCATGGTACGACGGGGCCAAGCGTGACCTGCCCTGGCGCAGGGACAGCGACCCCTACAAGATATGGGTATCGGAGATTATGCTGCAGCAGACTAGGGTGGAGGCGGTCAAGCCTTATTTTGAGCGCTGGCTGGAGCGGTTTCCCACCCTGGGTGAGCTGGCAGCGGCTGACGACGACGAGGTGCTGCGCCACTGGCAGGGGCTGGGCTATTATTCGCGGGCCCGCCACCTGCTGGCCGGGGTGCGGGAGGTGGCGGCGAGCTACGGCGGCCGCATCCCGGATACCAGGGAAGAAATCAGGACGGTGCCTGGCATCGGCGAATATACGGCCGGCGCTATTCTCAGTATGGCCTATGGTCAGGCTGAGCCGGCGGTGGACGGCAATGTCCTCAGGGTGTTTAGCCGGCTTTTTTGTCTGGAGGCGGATGTGGCCACCGCCCCGGCCAAACGCCGGGTGGTTGAGCTGGTGACCGAGGCGATGCCGGGAGGGCGGTGCGGCGATTTCAACCAGGCGCTGATGGACCTGGGGGCCACTATTTGTCTGCCCAAGTCGCCCCGTTGTTCGGTTTGTCCGCTTACCACCTTGTGCTGCGCCTTCGACCGGGGCGACCAGAGCCTGTTTCCGGTCAAGCGCAAGAAGGCGCCGCCCCTGCCGGTCCGAGTGGCGGCGGCGGTGGTGGAGCGCGGCGGGAGTTATCTGGTGCGGCGGCGGCCGGACAAGGGGCTGCTGGCCGGGATGTGGGAGTTTCCGGCGGTGGAGGCAGGGGAGGCGGGTGATCTCCGGATTGTGCTCCAGACTGCTGTTGGGGCCGAGACGGGGCAATCGATCCTGACCGGCGAGATTCTGCTGGAACTGACACATACTTTCAGCCACCGCCAGTGGCTGATCACCTTTTACCGCTGCCATTTGGAGGGGGAGAGCTCACTTTCGGGCGGGGGGCTTCGCTGGGTAGGGATTGAGGAATGGCAGGGGCTCACCTGGGCCGGACCGCACGGCAAAATGGCCGCATTTCTGGCTGGCGGAGGGGCATGAAAAACTTACCCGGTCGATTTAGCAAGGAATTAGAGAGAAAACGGCGAATATAAAGTATGTTAAAATTGTGATCCTGGAAATTTGACGCAGGGACTTTGGAAGTTTGCGTAGAATCTTGTCAGGACACAATTTATAGGGAGACGCTGATGAAGAGGAAGTATTTGCCGGCGGCACTGGTTGCCGCCGTTATTGCCCTAATCTGGCTGGGAGCTACGGGTTGTGCGCCTGCCGCCAAGGATCGGACCCCGGCCCCTGCGGTTCAGCCGGCCGGACAGACTGCGGCGAAGACACCGCCGCCGGCGGGAATTCCGGTGCTGATGTATCACAGCATCGGCGAAGAAAAGAATAACGAAGCGGTGATCGCCAAGGAGCGTTTTGCCGAACAGATGGCATTTCTCGCCAAACAAAATTTCCAGCCTATTTCACTGGATGAATTATACGCCTACCTGAGCGGAACCGGCCAACTGCCGGCCAAGCCGGTGGTGCTGACTTTTGATGACGGCTACCGCGATACCTACGAAGTCGCCCTGCCCATCCTCAAACAGTACGGCTTCAAGAGTGTGCTGTTTATCCCGGGGACGTTCGCCGGTGAGCGGCTGAGCTGGCAGGAGCTAAAAGAGATGAAGGCCGCCGGGATGGAAGTGCAGTCCCACAGCCTTACCCATCGCGACCTGGGCCCGATGTCGCCGGCCGAGCAGGCGGCAGAAATCACCAAGTCGAAAGAAATGCTGGACAAGTTCCTGGACCAGGATACCCGCTATTTTTGTTATCCCAACGGGAGCTACAACGCCGATACCCTCAGGCTGCTGAAGGAGAAGGGTTTCCGGCTGGCAGTCACCATCGAACCGGGTTGGGTTAAACTGCATGACGAACCGCTGACTCTAAAGCGGGTTTGGATGGGTAACGGTGTCGATCTGGCTCATTTTGAGGAAAGGCTGACTCGCAGCGATTATTCTATTTTATGACGCTTTGTCGAAATAACTGTCAAAGAGGGTATGTATGACCAAACCGCCGGAAAACTCTCAAATGAAGATGATGTTAACAAAAATAAAAACGCTGGCTGACGAAGCGAAAACGCGCAGTTGTACAGCCTGGACAGAATTTGTCAATCGCCCGGCAGTCGCCAAGGCGCTGGCTTTGGCTGTCGTTCTCTGGGCCGTGGTCTGGGGCGCGGTGGTGCGGGGCTGGGAAGCCTTTGTCAGTCTGCCGGTTGTCGTGAAGCTGTCGGAAAGGGCCGCACGCTTGCCGTATGCGGACAAGCTGAAGGCTTGTTTTGCTACGGGTGCGGGGCGGCGCAGCCTTTTCCTGCGGTTTCTCGCCATCAATCTGGTGATTCTGATCCTGACCTCTCCGGTCATCGTGCTTTACGGTCCCTTTATCAACGTTAAACGCGCGGTGGTGGGAGCCATCTACACCTCTCGCCATCCGCAGTATATCACCTGGCTGATGTCAGATGCCCAGGTCAAAAAAATCATCGGCGACGAGGTGGACGCCGCTCAGCTTCGCCAGCAGATGTTGCAGTTCACCAAACGCGACGATGATACCCTGAAGCTGGTCAATATTACCAGTTCCCGTTTCCAGGGCTATATGCTTGAGGTGCCTGATCCTACCCGGATCAAGGCCGCCACTGCCAAGGACATCCGCGAAAAAGGCGATACGGTCAGCACCATCGCCCTTTACAATAACGCCATCGCCGCCATCAACGCCGGCGGTTTTCACGATCCGTCAGGCACCGGCACCGGACGCCTGCCCTATGGCGTCATTATCCATGAAGGCAAATTCCTGGTGGGTGACGATATCACCGATCCGGTACAGGTCATCGGCCTGACCCGGAGCGGTGTGCTGATGGCCGGCACCTATACCCCGAAAGAGATGCGGGCGATGAATATGGTGGAAGGGGTGACCTTCGGGCCGCCGCTGATCATCAACGGCAAGAAACTGATTACCGAGGGGGACGGCGGCTGGGGTATCGCGCCGCGCACCGCCATTGGCCAGCGTAAGGACGGGACCATTTTGCTGCTGGTCATCGATGGCCGCCAGCCTGGCTACTCCATCGGCGCCACCCTGCTGGACGTCCAGAACATCCTCTATGAGCAGGGGGCCTACAATGCCGCCAATCTTGACGGCGGGTCCAGCACCACCCTTTTCTACAACGGTAAAGTCGTGAACCGGCCGGCTGATATGCTGGGGGAACGGATGATTCCCACCGCGTTCATTGTGAAATAACAAGGAGGAGCAGCATTTGAACAAACGTAAAATCGTTATCTGGCTTGCCGCCATACTGCTTTTCCAGGGAGCCATTTATTTGTATCTCGATCAGGTGCTGTTTGCGCCTGCTTCGGCTTTTCAGGTGACTGCCGCCGAGACTGTGACCAGCGGCAAAGCCTACTACTCGATGAAACGCCAGTATATGGCGGTGGTTAAAGCCGGAGTGGTGGAGATATTCTCCCCGGACAACAAGCTGCTGCGGTCCCTGCCGCTGGGCGATCAGAAGGTGACCTACTTCAAGTGGCTGGATGACCGCAACTTGGCCCTGATGGCCCTGCAGCAGGATGTGCCAGGCGGCAGCAAAGCCACCCTCACCCGGATCAATCCCATGGCGGAGGGGCAGGAGCTCTCGGCTGACATCGAGAAACTGCCGCTGGGCAGCGCCATCATCGATGTGGCCTTTTCCACCGCCACCAACGCCATCTATATGCAGGTGCATGTGGGCAAGGGGCCGGATACCTACCAGATTTACCGCACCGACGCCAACCACAATCTGCAGCGGGCCTTTCTTACCACCACCCGGCTGGCGCGAATCGCCACCCTGTTTGATATTGACTATCTGATTTACGACAATCTGCCGGACAACACGGTTATCGCCCGTTATACCGACGGGAGCTGGCTGGTCATTTCGCCGATCGGCAAGTATCGTCTGGTGGGCACGGTGGGCAATGACGTCTATATCGCCCGGGTCAATAACGACGGACTGGCAATCGCCATCCTCAAGGGCACCTTTATCAAAGCCGGTGTAAAACCTAATTTTGCCGAATACCGGACCCTGTCCGGCCCGACCGACGTCCATCAGCTTGTGGCCGCCGAGCTTGCTAAGCCACTGCCGTAGCATCTTCTGACCCATGAAGCCTGGCCTGTGCGGTCAGGCTTTTTTGCGGACGTCAGGCGCAAGAAAAGAAGATGTTGTGATGGGGGCCGGCAAAATTTGTCAGGCGGTAGCCGGGCGACTTTTTTGGGGTCACCTCTTGCACCATTTCCGTTTATGGGAGATAATAAAGGTTGGACAAGAGGGACGGGATAAAATGGAGAAAATAATTGAGCAAATCAGCGGCTGGGAGTATCTCAGCCAGCTTCCGGCCGAATACGCCGGCTTTGCGCTGGATGCCGGTCAGAGCCAGAGCGGTAGCCAGTATCTGATCTTCGCCTACAAAAAACCAAAAGACTATCGCAGCTTTGAGGTTCTCTACGATAAAGCCACTAAGGACTATCTGGCCCGGATCACGGTGGGACTGACCGAATATTATGACGTCAACTATATCTGTGGTGACCTGGCTTCCTTGGAGCGGACGCTCGCCCTGCGGATGGCACCGACACTCGCCCAGCTTGCCGACCCGGCAGGACAGGGATATGAGAGCATTTTCCATGATAAACAGATTGCCCAGTGGCCGTATGCGGCTGAGTTGCCGCCGACTAGCCACGGCTTTACCCGGTTCATCGATCCTCGTACCGCGGTGAAGACCATCAATGGTTCGTATATTGTTATCGACTATAGTGATTTTGCTGCAGCCAGCAATCTGATTGTCTACTACAATGTGTATCGCGACGAATTTTTCGGCGAGGTGCGGCTAAGGTATACCCCCCGGATGATCAATCTGTTTGACGCCAGGGAACTGGTGGATCTGGCCGGGAAACTGAAGGACAATCTTGGGACGGCGCTGGAAGGATTGCGCGGGGAGATCAGCCAAGGAGGAGAAAGTTTGAAATGAGAACAGCGTTAACCATTGCCGGTTCGGATTCAGGCGGCGGCGCCGGTATCCAGGCCGACCTAAAGACCTTTGCCGCCCAGGGGGTTTTCGGCATGAGCGCCATCACGGCGATCACGGCTCAAAATACCTGCGGCGTCACCAATATCCGGGAGCTGGACGATGAGATCATCGCCGACCAGATCGCGGCGGTTTTTGATGATATCCGGGTGGATGCGGTGAAGGTCGGGATGTTGTCCAGCGTCCGGATCACAAAAGTGGTGACCGAGGCCCTCAAGCGGCACGGCGCCAAAAATATCGTGATCGATCCGGTGATGGTGGCAAAAAGCGGCAGTCTGCTGCTCTTGCCGGACGCCGTGGATGCCCTGAGACAGCTGCTATTGCCTCTGGCCGATGTGGTGACCCCCAACCTGCACGAAGCCACCGCCCTGGTGGGCTTTGACGTCACCGACCGCGCCGGGATGGAGCGGGCCGCGGTGGCCATCAAGGCCATGGGGCCGCGGTATGTGGTGGTCAAGGGCGGTCATCTGCCTGGTGAAGCCTGCGACCTTCTTTATGACGGCAGCCGCTTTACGGCTTTTACCAACAAGCGGATCGACAGCAAACATACCCACGGCACCGGCTGCACCTTTTCTTCGGCTATCGCCGCCGGCCTGGCCAAAGGGCTGGCGATGGAAGAGGCGGTGCAGGAGGCGAAGGTCTATATCACTACTGCCATCCAGCACGGATTTTCTCTGGGCAAGGGCGTCGGCCCCACCCATCATTTTTATGAACTCTACCGCAGGGCGGGGATGCTAAAGGGCGGAGGCGAATAGACGTGGCGCGGATTTTGATTTGTGATGATTCTTCCTTTATGCGGATGATGCTAAAAAGAATATTGACTGGCAAGGGCCATGAAGTGGTGGGCGAGGCCGGCAACGGCAACCAGGCGCTTGCTCTATATAAAGAGCTCAAACCGGATGTCACCACCATGGATATCACTATGCCGGAGCTGGATGGTCTGGGGGCGCTGAAGCTGATTCGCGCCGAGGACAAGACGGCAAAGGTGGTCATGGTCAGTGCCATCGGCCAGAAGGAGATCATGACCGAAGCCATCCGCTCAGGGGCCAGCGACTTTTTGGTCAAGCCCTTTGAGGAGGAACAGGTGATCATGGTTGTCAATAAAATCCTGCGGCTTTGATGGAAAAGGGCTCTTGACATTGTCGCTTAACATGGTATAATGCAATTTGTGACTGGTTGCTTCGCGCCTTGCGATGATTGACATTGAGGCTGAAATCGGTTATAATTGATTTTACGATTTGCTATACGGCCCCGTGGTGTAGTGGTCTAACATGCCGCCCTGTCACGGCGGAGATCGACGGTTCAAATCCGTTCGGGGTCGCCATTCATCTATTTGCCTCGGTAGCTCAGTCGGTAGAGCAGAGGACTGAAAATCCTCGTGTCGGCAGTTCGATTCTGCCCTGAGGCACCATGATATGCGGAAGTAGCTCAGTGGTAGAGCATCGCCTTGCCAAGGCGAGGGTCGCGAGTTCGAATCTCGTTTTCCGCTCCATTTCCCGGCGGCATAGCCAAGTGGTAAGGCAGAGGTCTGCAAAACCTCTATTCCCCAGTTCAAATCTGGGTGCCGCCTCCAACAATTAAATGAAAAACCACCTCGAATGAGGTGGCTTTTTTGTTCTTCATGGGTAAAAATCGCGGTTTTTCTTCTATATCTTGTGGTTATTACAACTTTTCTTGCGAAAAGTTGGCAAGTTTTGTATAATGATGGCAGAGTGGATTGTGGCGGCGTTTGCGGCCGCCTGTTTCTACCAGGCTCTTCGGAGCAGACTGCGAGACAGAGTGGAGGTTTTTCATGAAAAGGATTCGTTCGTATGATCTCCAACCAGGGATGATGGTGGCTGAGGCCGTTTTTTCCCTCGACCGCAAGCAGATTCTGGTGGACGCAGGCGCGACGCTGACCGAGCGGATAATCAGTCAGATCAACAATTGGGATATTCCTTATGTCCTGGTTGTGGAAGAAGGCGAGGAACTGGCCCCGCCGGTGGCAGTGGATGAGCCAGAGCCGGTTGAACCCGATCTGTCCGCCTTGCCGGATGTAATGGCCCAGAAAACCGTTAATTTTGTTCAGAATTTTGAGGCGGCGATTATCCAGGTCAATGGCCTGATGGAAGATATCCGGGAGACGAAGACCGTCGATATGGATCCCATTCGCGAAGTGGCGGCTCAGGTGGTCAAGTATTTGATCCAACCTTCGGAAGCCATCAATAGAATGCTGTTTCGTATGCCGCCCCGTACAGCTCCCCACTATCTGGCCTATCACTCGATCGCGGTTGCCGCCTTGTCCGGTATGCTGACCAAGTGGATGGAGCTGACCCCCGGGTCGCTGAATGATCTGGTGATGGCCGGAATGCTGCATGATATCGGCAAGACCCAGCTGCCCCGGAGCCTGATGGCTGAGGACCAGCTTTTGCCGGAACATGCCCAAATGGCCAAACAGCATGTTTTGCTGGCGGTCAAGCTGCTCCGGGAGATCCGCGGTATTTCGCCCAATGTGCAGGCGGCGGTGCTGCAACATCATGAATGCCTTGACGGCAGCGGCTTCCCCAGGGGCCTGACAGGGGATCAGATTCACCCCTACGCCCGCATCGTCGCGGTTGCCAACCGGTTGTGCGATATTGTCAGTGAATCGTCGCGGCTGAATCCGTTTTCAATGGCGGAAATCATCAAGCGCGAGATGTTTACCAAGCTCGATCCGACGGTGGGTGACACCTTCATCCGCCGGTTTAACGATTATCTGATGAATAACCCGGTGAGACTCAGTGACGGGCGCAAGGCCAAGGTGGTCTTTTTGCCCAGTGTCAACCCGACTTCGCCGGTGCTGAAGACAGACGACGATCAATTCATCGATCTGACGAAAGAAAAGGTCATCAAAATCGAAGGAATCGCCTTTTAGGCTGTTTCCGGATTAGTGTGTGGAAAGGCCGCCCTGTTGTGGGGCGGCTTTTAGGTTGTCAGGGGAAATGGCTTTGGGGTGAGGACATTGTTTTATCGAGGACTGTAAAGGTTTTTCCGTAAATCGCAAAAGGAATCACGCTGGCGGCGGCGAATTTACAGTTTAATCATTTATTTTTTAGCGTAAAGGAGAGAATGATATGCATAGTGACATCGCGAAAAAAGGCTCGACCCGCGCGGCCCACAGGTCGCTGTTCTACGCTATGGGCTACACTCCGGAGGATCTGACCAAGCCGCTGATCGGGGTGGTCAACTCCTTTAACGAAATCATTCCCGGCCATTTTCATCTGAGGGAGATCGCCGAGGGGGCCAAGCTCGGGGTAACAGCCGCCGGCGGCACACCGGTGGAGTTTCCGGCTATCGGTATCTGCGACGGCATCGCCATGGGCCATGACGGCATGAAATATCCCCTGCCCAGCCGGGAACTGATCGCCGACTCCATTGAGGCGATGGCCCGCGGTCACGCTTTTGACGGTCTGGTGCTCATCCCCAACTGCGACAAGATCGTCCCCGGCATGCTGATGGCCGCAGCGCGGCTCAATATCCCGGCGGTGGTGGTCAGCGGCGGACCGATGCTGGCCGGCCGTTACCAGGGGCGCGACATCAGCGTCAGCACCATGTTTGAGGCTGCCGGACTTTTTGAGGCTGGCAAGATCAGCGCCGAAGAACTGGACGCTATGGAACAATCGGCCTGTCCCGGCTGTGGTTCCTGCGCCGGCCTCTTTACCGCCAATACGATGAATTGCCTCACCGAGGCGCTGGGCATGGGCCTGCCAGGCAACGGCACCATTCCCGCCGCCTACAGCGGTGCGCGGCGCGCCCTGGCCAAGAAGGCCGGAGCGACGGCGGTGGATCTGGTGAAACGCAATATCCGGCCGCGGGATATCATGACCCGCGAAACCTTTGAAAATGCCATTGTAGTTGACATGGGCATCGGCGGCTCCAGCAACACGGTGCTCCATCTGCCGGCCATCGCTTATGAGGCTGGTATCGAGCTGCCGCTGGAATTGTTTGACGCCATCAGCGCCAAGACACCCTATATTACAAAGATGAGCCCGGGGGGCAGCCACCATCTGCAGGATCTGAACGAAGCCGGCGGCATTCCCGCTGTGATGAAGGAGCTGGCTAAAACCGGCCTGATCCATACCGACGCCGCCACCGTAACCGGCACTGTGGCTGATCGTATCGCCAAAGCCGACATCCGGCGGCCGGACGTCATCCACACCATCGAAAATCCCTACCGCAAGACCGGCGGCATCGCCATCCTCCGCGGCAACCTGGCGCCGGACGGCGCGGTGGTCAAGGAGAGCGCCGTAGCCGAGGCCATGCTCCGTTTTGAGGGCCGGGCCCGGGTGTTTGACTCGGAAGACGCAGCCATCGAAGCCATCCTGGCCAGGAAGGTTGTCGACGGTGACGTGGTCGTCATCCGCTATGAGGGCCCCAAGGGCGGGCCGGGCATGCGCGAAATGCTCAATCCCACGGCGGTTATCACTGGTATGGGACTCAGAGTGGCTCTTCTTACCGACGGCCGGTTCAGCGGCGCGACCCAGGGGGCGTGCATCGGCCATATCTCGCCTGAGGCCATGGACTGCGGCCCTATCGGGCTGCTCCAGGAAGGGGACATCATCAACCTCGATATCCCTGGCCGTAAACTCGATGTCAAACTCAGCGACGCCGAACTCGCCGCCCGCAAGGCAGCCTGGGTCAAACCGGCTCCCAAGGTAACCGGCGGCTACCTGGCCCGCTATGCCAAACTGGTCACTTCGGCCAGCACCGGCGCTGTATTGAAATAAACAGTCGGTTGATTCCGCTATAAAGGGGTATACGCTAGATGGGGAAGGGCTTTTTGCCGCAGTATTATAACAATATCGACGCCATTCTTGCCGCCGCCGCCCAGGTGGAAGGCATGATGCGCGCCCGGGAACTGAAATTTTTGGTCATGGCCGCCCTCTGCCGGTCAGCGGAAGGATGCATCCTGGAAATCGGCAGCTTCAAGGGCCAGTCTACTGTCACTCTGGCCAAAGCCGCCACCCTGTTAGGTGAAGACAAAATTTACGCCACCGATCCCTTCGATCCGGCCTATGAGACAACACCGGAGCCATTTCACGCCAACCTGCAGCGGCAGGGGGTGGATGGGGTGGTGGAGTTTACCCAGCTGTATTCGCACGACCTGGCCAAAACCTGGGACAGGAAGATCCGTTTTCTCTGGATCGACGGTGACCACAGCTATGAGGGTGTACGCAGCGATGTGACCCTGTTTGAGCCGTTTTTGACGCCCGGGGCCATCCTGGCCTCCCACGACATTCTCAGCGACCAGGTGGGGGCTGCCAGGGCTTTTGGTGAATATGTGCTTTTATCTGACAAGTACGGCGCCGCCGGAGTATGCGGCAGTATCGGCTGGGCCCAGTACGTCGGGCAGTGCTCTGATGCCGAGAGGGCGAAAAAACGGGACCTGGCGGTGCGCCTCGGCCGTCTGGCACCCTATGCCGACTATCGCCGCAAGGGTATCAGCCCTCTGGTCAAGGCCTATGAAAAGCATATGTACAAGATCATGCGCTGGAATGTGCCCCATGGTTTTCCCTCGCCTGAAGGGTGGCTAAAGAAAATCGGGATAACACAGGACTAGCAGCCGAAAAAATTTCAGAGTGAACCAACCAGGGCGACCGGGAAACCGGTCGCTTTTTTGCGTGCTGAAGGTGGAGCCTTTATACAAAATTAACAATCAATCGCCAAACATGACAATTATTGACAAAGACAAAGAGGTATAATTAAAGGCATTAAGTCGATTGTTGCCGTTGTTCGGACGATTTTGCCGGTTGACGGCGGAGGGCCCGATCCGGGGCGTAGCAGTCAAGCCGCAGGAGGCAGGAAATGAATGGTTCGATCATGGCGGTGCTGGCAGGGCTGCTGGCCCTTCTGCTGGCCTGTCTTACCTTTTTGACCTGGAAAAATCCTGATTCTCTCACCCCGGCCCTGTATCTTACGGTCGGCAAGACAGGGTGTTATTTTTTGCTGCTGGTGGTGCTGCTCACAGGCGAGTGGGGCGACGGCCCGGCGGCGCTGCTCAGGATGGCGCTCATCCCGGTATGCGGTCTGGAACTGATCGCGAATTTTTTGCGGTTCACCGCTGATCGCCGGAAACTGGCTGGGGCGGGTAGTACGCAGGGAAAGCAGGTGGACCTATGAAACTCGGCAGTCAACGAGGCTGGGTGTTGATGGACAGCCTGATCGCCCTGGTGATCTTGTCGGTGGCCCTGACAGCCCTTGCAGTAGCCTATCGCCAGGTGAGTGTGACGTCCTATGCGGCCACCAACATGGCGCAGGCCAATTTTATCGCCCAGTCGCAGTTGGAGCAGTTGAAGCAGACATACGACGGGATAACTTACCCGAGTGGTGGGATAGCAACAACAACGAAACAACAAATTAGCAATGGTGTTACCTATTCCGTTACCTATACCCAAATGGCCGCTCCATCTTTTCTGACCTCAACTGGCGGCGTGAACAGCTCGTCGAACCATGTGGTGCCAGTGAAAGTCACCGTTACCTGGAGTGGAGGAGCGGTTAATCTTGCGGAAAATATTTATTTTAAATAAGATCGGGAGATTTATGCGCGGACTATTACTCAGACAATCCGGCTTTACACTGGTTGAGCTGATTCTAGGAATGGCTATCATGGGCGTCCTGATGGCCGGCACTTTCAGCGTTCTGTCGTCGTCGCTTCTGACCCAGGGCAGCGGCTTCGCCCAGGAAAGGGTCTACGACGAAGGCCGCAATGCCGTCAACGCCATCACCAAAGAACTGCGCTACGCCACGGTGGGGACTATTTCTGGATCGACGATTACCTATACCCGGCAGTCGTCCGGCGGATTGGTTAGTGGGACGATTAGCCTGTCGAGCCAAACGCTGAATGTGAATGGGACGACATACGCGCCGAACATGGTCCAGTCGCTTGCATTTGCCCAGAACGGCAGCCGGATCACCTGTACATTACAATTGCAGTCCAGCAACGCTGGCGTGACGCGGACCATGCCCTGGACGGCCGATATCATGACAGGTACACTGGTGTCTTGCGATAAGATGTGGTGAGGATATGGCGATGAAACTTTGGCAAAAACAGGATGGGTCGGCGGCGGTGCTGGCGATAGCGGGCATGGTCATGCTCGGTATTATCATCGCTGGGCTGTTGCCGCTAATGAATCAGGAACTCAAGGCGGCCACCTCGGACCGCAATGTCCTGCAGGCCCGCTATGCGGCGGAGGCGGGAGCCAAATACGCCTATTCGGTCTTTTCCCAGGGACTGAACTGGCAGGATGCAACCGGTGTCGATGTCATCACTGGGGATTCGGATGTCAAGGCGACATATAAAGTGACGTTGAGTCCGACAGTTACCAGCGGAACCAAACCGGTGGCGTCGACCCAATACACCATTACTGCTATCGGCACCGATACAGCCAGCGGGGTGACGCAAACAGTGACGATGTTGTACACAACGGCTTCGTCTAGCAGCGGCCAGCCCGTCAATCCCAGCAACGCAGGCATTGTTGACGCCATTCCCACCACCTACCTCACCCCAACTACCTATTCGAGTGACCAGTCGCTGGCGACTACACCGAATAGCGGCGGGGCACTGACCGGAAATTACTATGTCAACGGCAGCTTCAATACCAACAGTGGCGTCAATTTCAGCGCGACCGGCGGCCAGGTGGTCCAGATCTTTGTTAACGGCAATACCAATCTCAACGGCAACCTTACCACTGACAAGACATCCAATCTTATCTTGATTTCCACCGGCACAGATAATATCAACAGCAGCGCGGTAATCAACGGCAATGTTCAGATCTATGCCGCCGGGTCAATCCAAATCAATGCATCGATGACCGGCTATGCCTTGATCGAGAGCAACGGTGATATTTATGTGAATAGCAATGTCAGCATCATCAAAGGCGTCCTGTCGTCCCAAGGGAAAGTGTATCTCAACAGCGGCGTCGTGATCACCGGCCAAGTTTTTGCCAAAGGCGGCATCGTCAATAATGGCGCCACGATAAACCAGGATACTACTGTAATTTCCAACTGGGGCCAGTACTAAGCCACCTCGCACGCGGCACAGTTTACCAGGAGCGATCTGCGGGGTATGTCTTGACAATTGGCCTGCTATTCAGTATTATATTATGTGTTACCCGTGGCGGCATTCAGGCCTCTGGGGGACGCACCAAATACGCGAGGGTGGCGGAACAGGCAGACGCAGCAGACTTAAAATCTGCCGGCCGTAAGGTCGTACCGGTTCGATTCCGGTCCTTCGCACCAGCAAAATCAACGGCTCCGAGACTTTGATCTCAGAGCCGTTTTTGTTTTGCCTAACATTCGCCTAACGAGCTTTAATATTTTCTTTTTTCGGCGCTTTCTTGCGAGTGATCCGATCAACGGTTGCGGAAACTTTATTTCGCATGGGATCCGTAACATGTCCATAAACATCTGATGTGAAATACTGAGTGGCATGTCCCAATTGCTCACTGATGGTTTTAAGATCGATTCCCTCCTGCAGCATCAGTGTGGCAAAGGTATGCCTAAGATCATGAAACCGGATAACCGGAAGTTCGGCTTCAGCCATTCCTTCTTGGAATTTATGGGTAAGATGATCCGGACTGCGTGATCGGCCATCTTCCCAGCACCACACATACCCCAGGTCATTGAAGGTTTCGCCGTTCCGGAGTTTGTTTTCAGCATATCGAACCTTTTCGCGTTTTAGTAGAGCCAGTAGGTCGGAAGGAATTCGGACTTTTCGCTGGCTCTTTTTTGTCTTTACTGGGCCGAGAGATGGTTTTTTATCTCTGGTTTCAAGGGTGTTTTTTATTGTCAGCATTTTCTTTTCGATGTCAACGTCTTCCCATCGAAGACCGCATACTTCGCCGCGGCGCATTCCGGTGCTGATGGCCATGAGAATAGGCAGGTAATAAACCGTTAAGCGGAAGTGATCAAGCATTTTTAGTACCTGTTCGGCATCGAGGATCGGTGCTTCGAATTCAGCTTTCTTGGGAGGATCGACCGCTTCACAGGGGTTGTGCTGGATCAACTGCCATTTTACTGCTTGGCGATAGGCCATGAAAAGAACCCTGTGATGGTACCGTACGGACGTCGGGGAAAGGCCTTGAGATAGCTTTTTCTGATAGTATTTTTGTATGTCCATGGGCCGTAATTTCTTCAACTCTATAAGGCCGATCACCTTGCAAATTGAATTAACCGACCATACATATGTATCATACGTTCCGGGCCTGACCTTTCCTTTGGCCACCTCCAGCCATTCATCAAGGTATTCTTTTACGGTTTGATCTGTGGGTTCGATATACTGGCCAGTGACGATCTGCTGCATCAGGCTGGGCATAAGATCTTCGGCTGCCTTCTTATTATTGGTACCAGTGTTGATCCATTTTTGTTTGCGTTTTTTTGTTTCGGGATCAATACCTACATCAACAACAAGAAAATATTTGCCGTGATTTTTTATCAGGCTTCCGCGCATTTCATCACCGCCTAATTGATAGACATTTCGAATTTTACTACTCGACCTAACACCTTGATGTCTCTATTGTCATAAACCTGAGGTTCATAATTAGAGTTTGCAGCATAGAGAATCACTTTATTATCAAGCCATTTTATGCGTTTCACGGTTGCTTCTTCATTTCCTACTAAAACTACGGCTACTTGGCTGTTTTCTACCCAATCCTGTTTTCTGACCAAGACTCTGCCGCCCGGAAAGATATTTGCTCCAGTCATACTATCCCCCGTAACGTCTAAATAGAAATACTCGCCATTCTTAACATTTACACTGGCCACTGGCTCATACTTGATAATGTTCTCAGCTGCAAACAGCGGCTTTCCAGCCCGAACCGTACCAAGAACAGGCACCATTACCATCTCCTCTACATCGTTAATTCTGGGATCGCTTGCGGCATCTCTTCCCATCAAATAATCTACCGTAATTTTGCGTCCTAGTTCACGAGTAAAAAAATCGGATAGTGTCTCAGCGACTTTTTTAGAGAGTGGTCGCGCGTTTTTCCCAGTGTATTTCGACAGCGTAAAATAATTTATGTTGGCGACCTTGGATAACTCAGTGCGCCATATTTTTTCTTCGATACCAAGTTCTCCTGAAAGCTTCTCGATAATTTCGCCGCTATTCACTTCACTCATGCTAGTAGTTTCACCCCCTTATTATATTTTGTCACGCTATCATCATAAACCACTTTTGTCCAATTTGCAATAACTTTTGTCCAATTGATTATTAATTATTCCGTTATTAGCGAATATTGTCCAAAGTAGAAAATAATTGTTGCAATATTGTGGACGTAGTTGTACAATAAGGGTAAGAAACGGACAAAAACCGCTATATATATAGGGTTGCTAATTTTTTTTACTCAAAAATTGGACAAAAGAGAAAATAGGAGGTAAAGGATTATGAGTGGACAGTCAAAAGAACCGGTAAAAGTAGTTTACATGACCGGAAGACAACTAGCGGAGTATTTACAAGTCGGCAAATCAAAGGTTTATGAGATGGCTAAACGTCAGGAAATCCCTTACGTGATGATTGGAAGCGTAATGAGATTTCGAAGCGATGAAATTGATGCCCATTTCAGCCATAACCCGAACGTTGTCTAGGGAAGAATTTCCGACAAAAAATGACGAAAGGAGGTGACAACTATTATGACGGTTTTAAAATTAGCCCTGCAACGGGCGCACAGATGGGAGGTAGTTTGGTTTTACTGGCTACGGGATAACATCAAGGCGCTCGTTGTCAGGGCTGCATTAGTTTTCGGCTGCAGCCTGCTGCTGGCCAACGTCCTGGAGCTTGCCCGCAGCGGCCGCCTGTGAAAGGAGAGTGCCAATAATGTGGTGTACCCGGTGCCCTAGTCGAGCCTACTGTATTCCTGATGATTGTCCGTACTTAGACCCACAAAAAAAAGACGCCCCTGAGGCGCCTAATCAATGAATATTACTGATAGTTTAGCATGAAAAACTGGAAGAGTCAAAAGGGGGAAATATTGTGTTCGTAAATACGAAGTGGCTCAAGGAACAACGTGCCTGCGTTGATGGCACTACATGGTTTAAACAGAATTTTTCCGGTGACGCCGATTCGATGGAGGTTCGCGAGAAGCTTATTTCTGAAAATCGCAGAGATTGGGCCGAATGGCTGACATCTCACGCATGGCGGGAAGTCCCCGCACTGCGTGAGATGTCAGCCATGAAAAGGTTATTGCGCAAATCGAGCGCGTCAGTCAGATTAAATGGCTGAAGCCTGAAAAAGAAAACCGCGTTAAGGTCGCGGCGCTGATCCAGGAGCACTGCCGGCAGCTGTCGAAGTTCGGCTGCCCTCAGGACGTACCGGTTAAATTTACAAATGACGTGGACGCTGCTAGGGACGCTGCTAGGGACGCTGCTAGGGACGCTGCTTGGGACGCTGCTAGGGACGCTGCTTGGGACGCTGCTTGGGACGCTGCTTTTATCATTATCGAGGACAAACTGGACTTCGGCAACCCGTGGGCCCCTCTGGTTGAAGTTTGCGAACTGGGATACCTGCCGATCTGCATGACCAAAGACGGCGTATTCCTTGTTTACGAACCCAAAGTCGGTGAGGTGACCGAATAATGATCCTAGTAACCTGTAAACACCCTGATGATGACGGACCAGTTTTTTCGACGGTGGCCATCATCGGCGGTGAAGGCAAGAACATGTTGAAGCTGTGCGCACGGGCAAAACGGGATGTAGCTTTTGCCAGCGATGTCCCGGCTGCATCCGTTCAGATCGTAAGTATCCATCATATCGGAAAGGAAGTGACTACTAATGGCCCCACGCAATAAACCGCAGGTAATGCCTGATGTCGATCCTGGCCAGCAGCCGGCCATGGAGCTGGTGGTGTTGGAAAACTCGTTATCATTCAGGTGGAATTTCATTGAGGTCAAGGCGGCCCTGGCCGAAGCGATCAAAAAGTACCACGGGCTGGTCGTGACTGACGATAACCTGCCTGATATGGAAAAAACCCAGAAGGAGATCGCTGGCCTCCGGATAAAGCTCGATAAGTTTTGCAAGGAAACAAAAAATTTATTGAACGAGCCCGGTACCAAATTCGACGGCGAGGTCAAAGAACTCCTGGAAGTCATCGGGGAGGCCGAGAAGCCGATCGTCGAACAGCTTCAAAAATACGAGGATGCCCGGGTAGCGCAGCGCGCTGATCAGCTGGCAGCGTTCGCCCAGGTTACAGCCGGCGCTCTGGGTATCCGGGAAGAGTATTTCAAATACGAGGTACCGGCCAGGCTGACCAATCGCAGTGTTTCGCCCGTACAAGCCCAGAAGGAGATCAAAGACGCGCTGAACGGAATCCTGGCCAAACAGGGCGAGGATGACGCTGCCAAAGAGGAGACGCAGCGCCAGCAGGAGATCCGCAAAGAGCTTGCCCGGCAGCGTGACGGCCTGGTCGATGTTTTATGCCAGACTCATTCAATGGCCATGAACCTGAAAACGCCTGTGGTGCTGGCTGATATCCAGGCAATCCTGACGGATACGGTGGAGCTCGCTGCGATTCCTGACATCGTGAAAAGTGAATGCAAGAAGCGTTTGGACGTGGAGCTGGCCGTCGTAGCCGATAATGTTGTGCAGCGGTTGCAGCCTGAAGCAGTACCGGATCGGGCGACGTCATACACGCATCCTGAAAATTGCGGATGCCATAATTGCCTTCCTGGTAGCACCACGGTAACGTTACCGCCGGCTGTGACTTCGGTACCGCAGACTGGTGGGAATCACATGCCACCACCACCGGTGGCGCCGCCCTGGGCAGGGCCGCCGGCCGCCGTCGCACCACCGCCGCCTCCCCCACCGCAGACTGAATTGTTTGAAGTTGTTCTGAGATTTCCGGCAATATCGGCAGTTAATTGTGGCGCCCTCAAAATGTGGCTGGATGAAGGCGGCATTCTGGTCGAAGTAATCAGCCAGGTACCAGTGAAGGGAGCGTAAGTGATGAACCAGGAGAAAACGGGTTCATTCTCACTGTTACCACCAAAGCCTGATGTATGCCAGGAGTGCGCAACTGATCATCCACCCGAATATCCTCACAACGCGCAAAGCCTTTACTATCAGACGAAATTCTATATGCAACATAATCGTGCAGCAACGTGGGCTGATGCGATGGAGCACTGTTCGAAAGAAATGAAAATGGTTTGGACTGAAGAACTGAAAAAACTCGGATTTGAGGTGACACCCTATGGCCACAATGCGTAAAGCAACGCGGACAAAAGCGAAACTTAGGCTAGGGATTTCGGGCCCAGCTGGAGGCGGGAAAACGTTTGGATCCTTACTGGTCGCCTTCGGCATCACCGGTGACTGGAATAAAATCTGTGTTATCGACACGGAGAACCACAGCGGCGAGCTGTATGCCAACTACACGCTGAACGGAATTGAAATCGGTGAATTCAATTACATCGAGATATCGTCACCGTTCACGCCAGAAAAATACATAGCTGCCATCCATGAAGCCGAAGCAGCTGGTATCGAAGTCGCGATCATTGACAGTCTGACCCATGCCTGGAGCGGCGAGGGCGGCCTGCTAGACAAGAAGGGCCAGATCGAAAAGAGCGGTAAGGCTGGAGTCAACAGCTGGACGGCCTGGCGCGATATTACCCCGATGCATAACAGGCTTGTGGAGTCGATCCTGCAAAGCAAAATCCATATCATCGCAACACTTCGGGCCAAAATGGAGACCATCCAGGAAAAAGACGATTCAGGCAAGACCGTAGTCCGCAAATTGGGTCTAAATCCGATCCAGCGCGATGGCATGGAGTATGAGTTCACCACTTTCATCGATATCGACCAGAATCATCAGGCGACCACCAGTAAGGATCGGACGTCCTTGCTGGACGGCAAGGTTTTTTGTCTCGGTGTTGAGACGGGCAGGCTGCTGCTGTCCTGGCTTGAAACGGGAGTCGACATCCCAGCGAACTATTATCAGCAGCCGCAGCCGGCGCAACCGTTTCAGCCTTCATTTAATCCGTTGGTGCCGCAGCCTCAATTCGTTCAACCGGCAATGCCATTCGAGCAACCTGCTGCACCGATAGTACCCGCAGCTCCCGTCTACGGATTCCCGGCCCATGAGCAGGATATCGTTTCAGTCTGGAATAACGCAGGCTGGCCGGAGGGTGGAATCATTGGCTGGGTACAGGAAAGATACAAGAGGGCGCCGGCGGAACTGACCGCTGCTGAATGTTACGAGATTTACATTCTATTCACGTCTTACGTACAAGAAAAAATGGGAGGGCAATAAATTATGAGCGTTGTTAACATCATGGCCGGGAGACTAACCGACGATCCGGAAAGCAAGGTCACCCAAAACGGTACTCATATGGCAAACTTCTCGATGGCTGATAATCACGGTAAAGACGACCAAGGGCAAGACAAAGTCACGTTTTATCGCTGCACGGCATTCGGGAAGCAAGCCGAAATGATTCTGGCGTCTTGTAAGAAAGGCCATAGGCTGAACGTGGTTGGACGGCTGGAATCTCGCCAGTATACCAATAATGCCGGCGTGGCAGCTACCTCGCTTGATGTCACGGTTTCGGAATTTGGTTTCATTGAACCCCGCGCAGAACAACCCGCAGGACCATCTCCCGCGCAACAACCCGGACCTGGTCCTGCCCCTCAGCCTCAGCCTCAGCTCCAGTATGATCAAGTGGGGAACGGTTATCAGCTGATCAATAATCAGTGGGTCATGGTTAAGCCAGCTGCCCCACCTGCGCCACCTCAGGGTACGCTCCCGTTTGCGCCTCCCGGCGGGGCACCTCCGCAGCGTCCCTGGGGATAACCTGTAATTGCATATAGCCCGACTGGTTTTTACTTGTCGGGCTTTCTTTTACCCTAAATCGGAGGAAATGCCATGTTTCAACTACGGCCATACCAAGAAATGATAGTCGAGGGTAACCTTCTGGAGTTTGATAAAGGCCTTCGAAGGATACTTGACCAGGCCCCGTGTGGCGCTGGCAAAACAGTCTTATGGGCGTATATGGCCAGCCAGGCACGTCTTCGCGGTAACAGGACGCTGTTCGTAGTCCATCGGCAGGAATTGATCGACCAGTCCGCCGCTACTCTCAGGGAAGCTGGAGTGCCGTTTGGCGTCATCGCTGCTGGATACCCGGCCAATTATAACGAGCTGATTCAGATTGGCAGTATTCAGACGCTGACCCGCCGACTGGACAAAATGCCAGCACCCATCATTATTTTCCCTGACGAATGCCATCACGCAGCGGCGGCCACCTGGCGCAAGCTGCTGGCAGCCTACCCAGACGCCTTTGTCATCGGGTTTACGGCGACACCGGCCAGGATGGGCGGTCAGGGCCTGGGCGACATCTTTCAGTCACTGATACTGGGGCCCACGGTCAAGGAGCTGATCAGCTGGGGCAATCTGGCACCATTCAAGTACTTCGCGCCACCGGTGGCCGCCGATTTCTCGGGATTGCGCGTCAAGATGGGCGATTACGTTCAGTCCGATGTTACCCTGGCAATGGACAAGTCAGAGATCATCGGGGATCTCATCGAGCACTACAAAAAACTTGCACCAGGGGCCCGGGCGGTATGCTACTGCGCCAGCGTGGCTCACAGCCAGCACACTGCCGAGATGTTCCGCCAGGCTGGGATTAACGCTCTCCACATCGATGGCGAGACACACGACCTGGTACGGAAGGCCGCGATCAACGATTTTAAGACCGGCGCCATCAAGATACTCTGCAATGTCGATTTGATCAGCGAGGGCTTTGATGTTCCCGCCATGGAGGCGGTCATCCTGGCCAGGCCCACTCAGTCACTGACGCTGCATATTCAGCAAAGCATGCGGCCTATGCGGCCGGATTCGGATAACCCGGGCAAGGTAGCTGTGATTATTGACCACGTTGGGAACGTGTACCGTCATGGCCTGCCGGATGAAGATCGGGAATGGTCATTGGAAGGCGTCAAGAAGAAAAGCACCGGCCCGAAACAGGAATTCCCGCTGCGCCAGTGCGATAAATGTTACGCTGCTCACAGGCCGGCTCCGGTCTGTCCGATCTGCGGGTATGTCTACCCGGTCGAGGATCGAGCCGAGCCAGAGCAAAAAGCCGGTCAGCTGTCCGAGGTGCTGGATGTCGAACGCCGGCAAAAGAAGATCGAGGTCGGCAAGGCAAAGGATGTCGTTACGCTCGAGCAGATTGCAATGCAAAGGGGTTATTCCCCGCACTGGTGTCGTCGAATGTGCGAAGTAAAAGGAATTAAGTTTGGGTTCAATTAAGCGAGGTGATTTTGATGGAGGTTTGGAGAGAAATATCCGGCGTTGATAGATGCGAGATAAGTAATTTGGGGAAAGTTCGTAGCCAAAGAAATGCGATTCCTCGTATTTTAAAGACTAAAATTCTCCCAAACGGCTATGAACGCGTCAATATCAGCAATGGAAAAACCAGATATTACGAATACATCCACCGATTAGTGGCAAAGGCTTTTATTCCTTGTAGTGATTATAAGCTTTGGGTTAACCACGTCGATGGAAACAAGCTTAATAATCATGTTGATAATCTGGAATGGGTCACACCTAGTGAAAATGACAAGCATGCGTTTAGGCAGGGCCTCAACAAAATCCATAAGCATCAAAAGGATGCCTTTATTGCCCGTACCAGAGCGATTCTAGCAAAGAAAATTTTGCAAATTGCGCTAGATGGTACAATTGTCCGCGTGTGGCACAATGCCTGCGATGCACAAAAAGAACTGGGATTTGACCGTGCAAATATCGCCACGGCAGCGAGAAAAGGGCTTGTCCGATATGGATTTAGATGGAGGTATGCAAATTGAAACAAAACGATACACCGCTGATTAAAAGCGAATCAGGTATTCAGTCATTTGCCCGGGCGGAGCTTAGCCGTTTACGGCTGGGGACGTATTTCCGGGTAAACGTCGGAACGGGCTGGCAGGGTAAATCGGAATATATCTCCCGGACAAAACAGGTCACAGTCAACGCCGGTGACGTTGTTGTTCGAGGTGCCCGGCCACTCAGTACCGGGGTACCACCCGGATTCCCTGACGTTATCGGATTCACCAACGTTATTATCACAGCTGATATGGTTGGTAAAACTGTCCCATGGTTCACCGGCCTTGAGTTTAAATCGAAAAACGGCAAACCCGAGCCGGAACAAATAGTAATGCAGGAGCACCTGCAGGAACATAACTGCATCGCTGGTATGCCCCGCAGCGTCAGCGATGCCATAACGATTGTAAGAAGGGAAGATCGTAAATGAAACCGGTTGAGTGTTTAAAGGCTGGCCTGTCGATCGACCAGGCCGAGAAGCTATACCCGATAGATCTGAATGAAGCTGACTTCGTTACTCTGCTTGAGCACGGTCTAACTTCATCTGCAATCCAGGATTTATATCAGTTCAAGAGTGCTACTGGCTTTTCCGGAAAACTCAAAGCCTTGGGGCTTTATCCGCTGCCTGCCGAACTGAAGTCTCTTGCCAACAAGAATCGAAGCGCTGCCATTTCGGCGTCCCAACAAAAAAGGCACGCGTCGCAGGATGCGGAAAAACCGGAACCGTCGCAGCCTGTCGTATTGACAGAGGCACCACCGGCCCCAGCATATCAGTGTCTTGGACGTAATGCGACCGATGATCCTGGTAGATCTGAACGATCCCGGGAAGCGCAGATTGCCGACCAGATAATTATTCGTCTCGTGAAGGATGGTAAGGGTCACCTGATGACCGTCGATGGCTACACCACGGCCCGGGATCTGCTGAAGCTGGCGGCGGACGGATATGACGGCGTTTCGATTCCGGCAGCCCAGGGCGCAGTCGGTGCCCGGAAATGATCAAGTATGTGTGTCTTAACTGCGAGGCCGAGCGCTACACCGCCAGCGAGACACCGCCGATCTGCCCGAGCTGCGGGCACCGAATGACGAAGGAGGTATTCGAAAATGCTCACGAGAGCGATTGAAAAAATAAAAGCTGAAATGGCCCAAAACAAAACCCAGTTTACCCAGGTAGTTGGTGACTTCCTGTTGACGCATCTGATGGCGCACCCAGCCGATGTCGATAAGATCATGGCCGAAGGGAAAACCATCGCGAAGAGCCTGGAAGCAATGCGCACAGAGGCCTCCAAGAAAAAAACAGGTAACTACGCGGTTCTGGCTCCATCCGAAGGCTTTGCGATCGTGCTGAAATATTTCGGCATCGATGCCGCCGTCACGGCCCGGCCGCCGGTACCTCCCCCAGCTGCTCCGCCGGTACCGAAGAAATCAGCCGTCGACTTCGACGTCAGTCTTGACGATCTGCTGAAGTAGGGGGTGGCGGAGATGACGATCGAGGAAATCCTTGAACACTTCCCGACGAATATCAGCGACGAGATCAAGGCCTATGTCACCGATCGACTCTTGGTTCGGAGTCGCTACATCTTCACATGGCGCGAAAAGCGCCAGCAATGGGGTTACTGCACCCACTGCCGTACAACCTTTAAGACAAGCAACCTGAAGCATTTAACTGATACGAACTGTCCCAACTGCGAGAGCCACTGCCAATCGAGGCAATCCGGCGTCAGTAGATCCAAGCTAATGGACGAAGGCTATTTCGTCTATTATGAAAAATCGACCTATGATCCTGACACCATCATTGCCCGTGGTATATATGTCATGCGGGACTACCGAAAAGCTTTTCGTAATGTCGATACCAAGTACATGATCAGAGCATCTTATCTTTTCGCACCAGGCCGCAGCGCAATGTTGAAGCGATATGCCTACTTTTCCGACTGGGATGAAAATGACCATATTGGCGAATGGCAAAGGTGTAAAACGATTTATTCCCTGTTCACGCCAGTTTCGGCCAACGGCTGGGGCGGATTCAAGGACATGTATCTATCGTATTCGAGGGAAAGCATCGCCGCGGCGGTGGCAGGCACTCCGTTCCGGTATTCCACCTGGGAAAAATACGACGTTGAGGACATGACCAAGTTTTTCGGATTCTATGCTAATTACCCCTGTATCGAGTATCTGACCAAGCTGGGCTTTACAGACATCGTCAGGGCCAAGCTGACCGGAGGAAATACCTTCGGAGCCATCAATTGGCGGGGAAAAACTATCATGAAGGTTCTGAAGTTGACAAAGGATGATCTCAAGGAGATTAAGTCCAAGGAGATCAATGTCGACACATATTTTCTCCATATCTTACATCTCTCCCGAAAAGATGGCTCCAATTTTACCTTTGAGGAAATATTTCGCTTTGACAAAGAGCTAAGCGGATATCTCAGTGACTTTAAGCAGTTTATGGGGTATACCACAATGCGGCGAGCTTTTAGTTATATTGAAAAGCAGACAACTGTCAAGGACTCGGTCAAGGGTAAGCCCCACTACGGATCGTCCGGCTCGGTAATCTATGCCTGGCGGGATTATATCCGCGACTGCACCACCCTGGGCTTTGACCTCACAAGCGAGCGAATCCTATTTCCGTCAAATCTCTACAAGGCCCACCAGGCCACGATCAAGCAGGTCAAGGTCAAAGAGGATGAGTTGATCAATAAAAAGCTTGCCGATCGCGTCAAAAAGCTGCAGCATTACTGCTTTGAGGATTCCGGTCTATTGATTCGTCCGGCAGCCAGCACCAAGGAACTGATCGACGAAGGGAAGGCTTTGGAGCACTGTGTCGGTACTTATGCTCAGAGCTATGCAGAAGGAAGAAGCATTATTTTATTTATTCGCAAGGTGGACGATCCTCAAAAACCCTACTTCACAATGGAGATCCGGAATGACCAGGTGTCGCAGTGCCGCGGCAAAAAGAACTGTGATATGGATAAGACGGTCAAGGCTTTTGTCGAAACATTCAAGGCCCAGCGTCTAACAAAACCGGAGAAAATCCGCGTTCCAGTTGCGGTATAGAAGGAGGAAATCCCATGAACGAAATTACCACAGTCAGGACAGCTGATGTTATAGCCGCCGAAATTAACGGCATCAAGGCCCAGACCAGAACCGTGCTGCTGTGCGGCAGTATCGAGATTGGCCGCCGCCTGGTCGAGGCCAAGGGCATGGTCGATCATGGCCAGTGGGGTGACTGGCTGGAGAAGTCGGTTGATTACTCTAAGAGCACGGCCAATAACCTCATGCGGATATTCGAAGAGTATGGCGCCGATCAAATTACGCTCTTTGGTGATAATTCAAAAAGCCAAACGTTTGGAAATTTGAATTACTCACAGGCTGTGGCGCTACTTGGAGTACCTGAAGGCGAGCGGGAAGCCTTCGCCCAGGAAAACGATGTCGCCAATATGTCCGCTCGTGAGTTGCAAGAAGCCGTTAAGGCCAGAAAAGAAGCCGAGGACCGTGCGGCTGCAGCTGAAAAAAATGCCGATGAAGCAGACAAGTCCAGGGAGACAATTAAGTACGCATATGAAAAATTAAGTTCTCAAACAGCGGATCTCCAAAATCGATTAATCTTAAGGGAAAATAAAATCAAAAATTTGACCGATCAGCTGGAAGAGGCCCGAAATAATGGATCATCATCCGCCAGGGTGGCCGCACTCGAACAGCAGCTGACAGCCGCACAGGAGCAGGTTGTCACTCTCACTGAGGAACTAAATAAGCCGGTTACCGTCGAGGCCACCGTCATTGAGACCAGCGCAGCGGTTCAGAAGTACGGAATCTATTTCGAGCAGCTGGTATCTGGATTTAAAAGCCTACTCGGGGCCCTGGCAGAAATCCAAGAAACCGACCCAGCTGCACACGAAAAGTACAAAGGTGCTGTTAGCGGCCTACTCGGTAAAATGTCGGAACGGTTATAAGGAGGGGCGTGTACGCATGAAAAAAGCAAATGCCCCCCCCCAGTGGAAGTGCAAAGACTGCGTGAACTTCAAGACCGGAATATACGATGTACCCGTATGCTACGAGATCGCAATAATGGACGGTAAAAATGGGCGCATAAGCGCACCTACAAAAGCAACGCATGTACTAAGTTCAGGGGGAAATTACCCTGACCGACTTCCCGGTAGAGGAGAAACTGCATGGATATCCTTCAATTCCTCAATCAACTATATGGTGCTTGCGAGACCGGACACCTGTACCTATGGACGACGCCGAATAAACTGTCCGAGTGGTATTCCGTTGACGATCTCGCCGGAGCCGCCCGGTCCGCTGAGCGCCTCTCTGCCGAGCGCAAAAACGTTTACTATGGGTTAGGTCTTACGGCTGCCCCCAAGTGGACAGATGAACGCGCTGTGGTGGATGACGTGACGATGATCCCGGGGCTCTGGGTGGAACTTGATCTCAGGGACGATACCCACCCGAACAATCCGACAGACGTTGCCGAGCTGATCAGCCTGGTGCATACCTGGCCGCTGCCACCTTCTATCATTATTCATAGCGGCCATGGTATCCATGCTTACTGGCTGTTCAGGGAGCCCTGGGACATCACCGAGGAGCGCGACCGAGTCATTGATATGCTGCAGCGGTTTCAGGCCTCTCACAAGCAAGCTGCAGCCGCTCATAACTGGAAGGTTGACTCAACGCACGACCTGGCCAGGGTGCTCAGGCTGCCGGGAACGATGAACTTCAAAGCGGAGCCGGTACCGGTGACGGTCATCCACTCAGAATCGATTGCCCGGTATAACCCAGACGACTTTGATCAGTTTCTGCCGGATGCCCCAGCAGCTACCCCCGGAGAGCGCAGGCCAACCAGGTTCGAACGCCGGGCGACCGATGGCCCGACTGCTCATATGTTATCGAACTGCATATTTTTGCAGCACGTGCAGCTGAATGCAAAAACGATTTCATACCAGGAATGGCTGGCTGCACTGACTAATATTGTCCGGGCTACTGATGGCATCGATGCAGCTCACACTATTTCCGCCTTGGACACCAACCGGTACACTCAGAAGGACACCGACAAAAAAATAGACGAGGCCCTGGACGCGATGCATCCGCAAGGCTGCGAATATATCAAGCGTGACCTGGGGTTCGTCAGTTGCCCACCAGGTGGCTGCGGGATACAGGCCCCTTGCGGTTGGTCCCTGGGTAAACTGCCGCAGGCCAAGGCCTTGATCCGATCGATATCGGTACCGACTCCGGATGTGGTTTATTCTCCCCAGGTGATGGGGGCCCTGGCGATCGTCCAAAAGGAAGCGCCAGCGGAATACGATATGTTTTTCCAGCGGTGCAAAGGGCAGGTCAATCTGAACACGCTGCGGGCTGAAGTCAAAAAGCAACGTGTAATCGAATCCGGGTTTACCGTGTACGAAGGTGGCGAATCCCAGACAGAAACCGCTGCAACCGTGGACGAATCCCCCGAAAACGTGACCGGTCACTGGCTCAAAGATACCGTTCCGGATTGTCCGCTCAATTTACTGATGCCGCATAGTTCACAGAATTCAACATGGTTTTTCCGGCAGAAGGGGGTCGCGCTGCGCCGGGTTACCCAAAACGGCGAATCCTTCTTCGAGGTCTCTTATGCGCCGATTCTCATCACCGAGCGTATTTATAATGTCGACACCAATCAAGAAAAAGCCCGGGTCACGTTCAAAACGGCCCGGCATGGTTGGCGCAGTGTGGTGCTGGCAAAATCGGTCATATTCGACGGTAAGCGGATTATGTGTCTGGCCGACTCAGGCCTGACGATGAACGGCGACATGGCCAGGAATCTCAGTAAGTGGTTGTCGGCGCTCGAAGCTGCCAATGTGGATATTATCCCGGAAAGGATGGGAGTGTCCAAATTGGGTTGGCGCAACAACGAGCGCGAATTCATTCTTCCCGGTATGGAATCAACCTATACGCTGGACGCGGGGAGCATGGAGGCGGACGGCGTACTATCATCGATGAGCGTCACCGGCGACCTGACAATCTGGATGGAAGCGATGCAGCACCTTCGGTCAAAATCAAAAGCCCGGTTTATCTTGGCGGCCAGTTTCGCGGCGCCGTTATTAAAAATCATCGGCCAGCGTACTTTCCTGATCCATAACTGGGGAACATCCCGAGATGGTAAGACGGCAACGCTGCAGGCCGCCATGAGCATTTGGGGAAAGCCGGACGAAATGTGCAAGACCTTTGACAATACCAAGGCCAACCTGGAAAAAACCGCCGAGTTGTTTACAGATCTCCCCCTGGCGATCAATGAATATGAGGTGCTTAACGATCGCCGCAAGGGTGAAGTTGACCAGATTGTTTACACGATCGGCGAAGGCAAGGGCCGTGGCCGGGCGAACAAGGACGGATCGCTGCAGCGGGCGGCCAGCTGGCGGACGATCGCTATTATGAATGGCGAGTCGCCGATCACCAGGAGCTCCAGTCGCGGCGGTGTCATCACCCGAGTTGTTGAGTTGCATGGTGGACCGCTGAAAAACGATGAGATATTCGCATCCGATCTGTACGGAATACTGTCACGCAATCACGGCCACGCTGGCAGGATATTCATCGGTCAGTTGCTGCAGGCGAATCATGATGAGCTCCGGGATATTTACTCGAAAACTCGGTATGCTCTTCGTGAGGTGTTCCCTGGGAAGCTGGAGGCGCACGTCGATGCAATCGCCTGTGTGGTGATGGCCGACTACCTGGCCAGCCAATGGGTATTTGGTACTGATGAGCATACCGCCGGCGCCGAAGCGATCGCGATGGGTGAATCCATTCTGTCAGAACTGGTCGTCAAGGCTGAGGCGAACGAGTCGGAGCGGGCCTGGGACTGGCTGCAGGATTGGATCGCGGCAAACAGCTCGAAACTACAAAAACCTGAGTATAGTTCCAAGGAAAACGTAGGTACCGTCATTGGCTACGCCGATAATGACTACGTGTACATCATCAAAACTGAGCTGTCGAACGCTATGCGGAATGAAGGGTATTCACCTGACAAGGTTTATCGCCAGTGGGCTGATGAGGGCCGGATCCCATTCACGGAAAACTGCGGCCGCAAATATTACGGCATCAAAGGGAAGTCGATTGCTGGCATGCAGCCATGGACAATTCGAGTAAAAACGGAGCAGTGAGGTTAACGGAGGTTTGTGTGAGGATAAGCGGAGGATAACCTATAAAGTATTGATATTACTATAAAATATATATATTTATCCTCATATCCTCACACATTTGCACTTTAGACAAATACAAATACCCACCCACCTTATAACAAAATAAAATTACATAGTATAGGTGGTATTTATATAAATGTATGTGAAAACGTGAGGATATGAGGATAAAGTCTGAAACAGCTTGATATTACTGAGTTTTTAACAAACCTCCGCTTATCCTCCGCATAATAACACTGAGGTTAAAAAGGAGTTGTGACTATGGCGCTATACGACCATATAAAACGACCGTCGCCACCAGCTACATTCGGCCCACCGCCTCCGATACCAGTGATGGCAGTACCGCCGCCACCGCCTACGCCAGCTTTTCAACAGAAGTCTATCTTTGAATCGTTTGGCCGATCATACTGGGACATGTATGGATTCTCACCACACGACAGTAATTTATGGCTGGAGTTATTCATAATCGCTGATGAAATCGCTGGTATCGACTTAGTGAATCGCCTGGTGTATATCAGGCAAGTAGGGGCTTGGTTGGTACAAGATCCGCAATTTGGATTCCGGATAGAAAAAATCATCGACCCGGACGGCGTAAAAGGCTGGTCATCGATCGAACAGTTTCAGCAGGAGATTCAGTGTCTTGAGCCTTACGGCAATGAAGTGATGGCCGCTTTAAAAGAACTCAGCGTCCGGTACCTTTCAGGAATGTGTAAATTATAAGAGGAGGAATTATCATGGGTTATAAGGCTGGAAGCATCAAAAAAACTATGCAAGGCCGTGCAGCACTAGAGGCACAGGTTAACGAACTAAAGGGTATCATCGCAACACAGAACCAGGTCTTGCTGTATGCGGTTAAGAAACTTGGCGGAGTTCTCAGAATACCAGCTGACACTGTCATGCCGACAGGCCATATTAAACCGGTTGTCGATGAGAAGGGCAATGTCGCAATGATGGTGGTCGACATCGATAGTAAAAGCGGGGTACCGGTGATCGGTGCTAGGCAGTCAGGTAGTATTATACTGCCTTCGTAAAGGAGGGGATCATCCTGCAAGATTCTAAACCATGGATATGCCTGGACTGTCGAGTATTAATGGTAATGGATTCGACCGGTGATTTTTGTAAATGTCCACAGTGTCGCGTCGAAGTATGGTTTAAGCATGCGGTACCTGAAGCGGATCCAATTACCGAGCTCATGCTATTAGGACGACGAAACCATCAACCAAGAGAATGTCTTCCGGCTGGGGTACCAACACCAGGTGGCGGAAGTAAATCGTCTAAGGTCAAGCGAGATAAAAACAAAAAGGAGACGCTGGCAACATTGAACCGAAAACTGTTCGGTGAGACGTAAACACAATATATAGTGTATTACTATAAATTAACTACAATATGTTGACAGATTTGACAAAACCAATTATTATAGAAACTGGAAAACTTACTCTCTATAAGCCGACCGTCCTTCTGGGCGGTCTTTCTTTATGCCTTTTTGGAGGTGGCTTATGTGGTAGAAAACGTTATTATCTGCCTGCGTTGTGGTAACCCGGCGTGGGACAACTCTAAGTTTAATACACGTAAATATTGTGATGATTGCCGTAGGATTTTGAACAACCGGAATGAGTGGGGCGAAAAGCGCCGTCTTAAAAAATCGGTACATTATCGCGAGCCACGCGATTGAGGTGATATTATGGCTAAACTGACTGTTAGACAACAGTCTTTTGTTGATGAATATTTGATTGATCCTACCAACGGAACACAGGCAGCAATCCGTGCTGGATATTCGCCGAAAGTGGCCGCTGAAGTAGCTTGCGAGAATCTAACAAAATCTAATATTCGTGAAGCTATCGACAAAGCCATGGCAAAACGAGCAAAGCGGACCGGAATAACACAGGATCGAGTGCTAAATGAGATAGCAAAGATGGCTTTTGTTAATATGGCGGATCTCGCAGAGTGGACCCCAGACGGAGTAACTCTTAAGCATAGTGAAGATTTATCCATTGAAGACACAGCCTGCGTTGCTGAAGTATCCGAGACTAAAAACGAATGGGGAACCGCTGTAAAAATAAAGCTCCATGACAAGAAGGGTAATCTTGAGCTGCTGGGCCGACATCTCAATATGTTCGGCGATAAACTTGAGGTAACGATCAAAGGCGCACTGGCCGAACGAATGAAGCGGGCGAGGGAGGCTGCCAAGAATGGCAAAGCGTCCGACGATTGATCCTGAAGAAGACGAGCAACTGCTGCTGGACATGGTTGGCTTTTACGATGATCCTTATGGTTTTGTCCTATATTCGTTTGACTGGGGCCAGGGCGATCTCAAAGGACAGCCCGGTCCAGATAAGTGGCAGACCAGAATGCTTAAATATATTACTGAGAGACTGCAGGAGAAGGAGATTGATATAGGTGAAGCGATCGATCTTGTTGTTAAGACTGCGGTTGCCTCTGGTCACGGCATTGGCAAGTCCGCGCTGGTGGCATGGCTTATTCTTTGGGCAATGGCCACAATGGAGGACACAAGAGGCGTTGTAACAGCTGGTACCGACAGGCAGCTCCGGACTAAAACATGGCCGGAGCTTTCTACTTGGTATAACCGATTTATCGCAAAGCACTGGTTTACGCTGACAGCCACGTCGATCCATTCGTCAGATAAGGAGCACGAGCACACCTGGCGCATTGATATTATCCCTTGGTCTGAGAACAACACGGAAGCGTTTGCGGGTCTGCACAACAAAGGGAAGCGGATCTTGCTGTTATTTGATGAGGCTAGCTCGATAGCAGATAAGATATGGGAAGTTGCGGAAGGCGCAATGACTGATGAAAACACTCAGATCATCTGGGCCTGCTTTGGTAATCCCACACGAAACACTGGTAGATTCTTTGATTGCTTTAAGGGTAAGTTCCGGCATCGGTGGAAAGCATGGCACGTCGACAGCCGCGAGTCACGCATAACGAACAAAAGAGACATTCAGCAGAAAATCGATGATTACGGTATTGACAGTGATTACGTCAAGATCCGTGTCTTAGGTCAGTTTCCGTCGACCAGTGATCGTCAGTTTATCCCGAACGGTGTAGTTGACGCTGCATGCGGCCGGCACTACGATCCGCACCAGTACAACTTCGCACCGGTGATCATCACCTGTGATCCGGCCTGGGGAGGTGGCGATGAGCTGGTTATCGCTAAGCGCCAGGGCCTATGGTTTACAATCCTTAGGACGTTCCCCACTAATAATAATGACATCGTGATCGCTGGGTATCTTGCCGAAGAAGAAGACAAGTGGAATGCTGACGCGGTGATCATCGACCAGGGCTATGGTACCGGGATTTATAGTGCCGGTGTCACGATGGGCAGGGACTGGATGCTGGTGAACTTCGGCTGGGCCTCAGGCCGCATCGACTGTGCCTTGAAGCGTGACGAAATGTGGTACCTGATGCGCGAATGGCTGGAGCAGGGCGGCGCGATCCCCGATGATCAGATCCTGGCTGATGATCTGATGGGTCCTGAGTACACTATGACGCTCAAAGGAAAGGTTAAACTGGAGTCCAAGGTTGATATGAAGGCGCGTGGAGTTCCTAGTCCGAACCGTGGCGATGCTCTGGCATTGTCCTTTGCGGTACCGGTGTTCAAGAAAGATAAAACACGAAAGCCGCAGTGGGCTCAGGGTAAAGAGGAGTACAACATCCACGGGGTATCATCGTCCGACAGTAAGTACGATATATACGGCATGGCCGCATAAACGAATGGGAGTGTGATTGACTAATGACAGTCCAGAACGAGACTAACAAGTATATGGGCGATGTGCAGCTGATTTATTTTAATCAAACCACAGGTCTTTTTGAACTCGTTTCAGGCGCACTTGGTGCTTTACTTATTTCACAGCCTGATCAGGCAGCGTCTGGTCCTATTTCCACCCAGAACTTAAACGCGACAGGAGCAGCTACAGTAAACTCCGCGGTCAGTATGACAGGTCTTAATAACAGCGCTACCGTGACAATTCATATTACGGCAAATACGCTCAACCAGGTGCTGACGCCGCAGATCAGCCTTGACGGAACCAACTGGGTAGCGCTGTCTGGTACTGGTCTTATGAATCAGGGCACCGGCGTCCAGTCGGCGACAATCCCAGCTGGAACTACTGGTCTTTGGCAAGCGGCCATCGGAGGAATATATGGATTTAGGCTCGTAGAACAATCCGCCTGTACTGGCAGTGCAACCGTTCTACTGCAAAGCAGCCCAGCAGTAAGTGCTAACGCTATCGATATGCCGCTCCCTACTGGAGCGAACACGATCGGTACCGTAAATCTGCCGACGCCAACGCCACACGCCTTAACATCAGCGGCCACAACCAACGCCACGAGCGTAAAAGCCAGTGCGGGTACGCTGTACACGCTGACGTGGGACAATGTAAGCGCGTCGGCGCGATATCTGAAGCTATACAATAAAGCATCGGCACCGACTGTCGGTACCGATATTCCTATTCTGACCATTCCTCTCGCTGTAACATCAGGAAATTCTGTTATATTTGGTGCGCTTGGTAAAAGGTTCTCCACGGGTATCGCCTACGCGATCACGGGAGCAATTGCAGTAGCTGACACAACGGCAATAGCAGCTGGGGACGTGCATATAACCATGGACTACGTATAGGGGTGATTTATTATGTGCGTTTTTACTGGAGGGGCCGTTTGGCTTAATAGTGTGCTGGGTGTAGCTGGGTCTGCGGTAGCTGCTAAATCAATGGTACCGAACATGTCAACACCAGCAGCGCCAGCAGCTTCAGCACCTGCCGCTAATCCTACTGCCTCGGCAGCAACTCCTGACGTGACTGCCAGCGTCCAGGCTCAGCGCCGCGTAACGGCAGCAAGAGCGGGATTCTCGTCAACTGTAGTTAATCAGGGCGGATCGGCAGGTATGGGCGTGAGTCAGAATAACCTACTGGCGCCGACGCTTGCAGGAAATATAGGGACAAAACGTAGTTTAGGGAGTTGATGGCATGGAGTTCGATAGGTCTAAAACAGAGCGCCGCTGGAACGACATGCGCAACGAAGGCCAATTATGGGTACCTTACTGGCGCGATCTAAAGCGGTGGATGAACCCGATGAAGGGACGTTTCGAAGGGGACCTGCCGCAGAACGTCCGTAAGATCAATCACCAGCTCATTTTAAATAACTGTGTACTCATGGCCCTTCGTATTGCAGCGGCGGGCCTTCATTCTGGACTGACATCGCCGTCACGTCCTTGGTTTAGACTGATGCTTGGCGATCCTGATCTGTCGGAGATGGGATCCATCAGGACCTGGCTCGATCTGGTTGAGCAGCGCATGTTTGCCGTACTGGCGATGAGCAATATGTACAAGGTCTTCCCGGCGATGTACCACGAGGCCTTGCAGTTTGGTACCGCCTGCTCTATCGCGGAAGAAGACTATGACAGCGTCATCTTTGGTCGCACGCTGACATGTGGCCAGTATTATCTAGCAGTCGATGGTAAGGGCCGGGTTGACTCTATGGCCAGGCGCTTTGATATGACCACGCTGGCGATCGTTAACACGTTTGGCCTAGAAAACTGCAGCCCGACAATCCAGAAACAATATAAGGACAACAACACTGGAGCTTGGCACTACGTCTACCATATGATCGAGCCGAACGACGACCGGATTGAAAACCGGCGCGACTTCAAAAATAAGCCATTCCGTTCAGTATACTGGGATGCGACTGATGGATGCGACAAAGTAATGATGCTTGGAGGGTATGATGACTTCCCTGTCTTAGCGCCGCGGTGGGAGACATCAACGACATCTGATGCTTACGGAACATCACCAGGCTGGGAGTGCATGGGCGATCAGAAGACGCTGCAGAAAATGGAGCGCGACGGTTTGATTGGCTTGGCTAAGAAGATTGATCCGCCCACGGTATCATCCGGTACCGCCAAGGCTATCAACACAATGCCAGGTGGTGTCAACGCGGCGAACCCGACAGCACCGAATGACTGGGGATTGAAAGCAGCCTACCAGGTCGACCTTGACTTTGGCGACCTTGATAATTATATTGCCCGAACTGAGAAGCGCATCGAAACTGCCCACTATGTGGATCTGTTTAAAATGCTGATCAACGTCGACCAGGGGCCCCAGATGACGGCCCGGGAAGTCGTTGAAAAGCACGAAGAGAAGATGATGAACCTCGGTCCGGTGCTGGAGAATCTAAACCAGGAGCTCCACGCGCCATTTATCCGTCGGCTTTATGGCGTCATGTTCCGCGGTGGTCTGATACCGCCTCCGCCGCCTGAGATGCAGTCACAGACACTGAAGGTCCAGTTTATTTCGATTCTCGCCCAGGCCCAGCAAATGGTGGCGTCTACATCGATCCAGCAGTCACTCGGGTTTATTGGTTCGATGGCGCAGCTATTCCCTGAGGCCAAGTACACTGTCGATGCTGTTGAGACTGCGATTGAGTACATGACGTCAAATGGCATGCCGGCCAAGTGCATCAGGTCTAAAGATGAAATTCAGCAGCTCATCCAGCAGGAGCAGCAACAGCAGCAGCAAGCACAGCAGGCCCAGACTGCGATGGCCATGGCACAGGGAGCCAAGACCCTGTCTGACGCAAAGCTTGACCCGAACAACGCCCTGGGAGCAATCACCGGAGCACCTCAGTAAGGAGGTCCGCAGTAGTGGATATGTTCGAAGAAGAACGATCGCAGCTTGAAGTGATGGATAAGCGCCGGCGTGACCGTGAGCTGGTCGATATACGTAATGTCATATCTAGCCCCTCAGGCCGCCGGCTGCTATGGAGAATCTTGTCCGGCTGCCATCTCTATAGTAAATTGTTTAGTCCTGATCAGTTGGTGATGGCGTATAACACTGGCCGCCACGCAGTGGGGATTGAGCTGCTGGCGGATCTCGATGAGGCCAAGCCTGGGATCTACCATCAGATGAGCCGAGAGGCAGTGTCTGATGCTAAATCTGAAATGAAAGGGAGGCAGGGTAATGAAGATCAAGGAGGCGGGTAATGTTCGAGTCTGACAAGACAGTCACATTCAGTGAGGAAGACTTGGTAAAGATGTGCCGTGAGTGGCAGGAGGTTTTACAGCTGGAGTTTTGGGAGGTAGCTGTAAGAATTGCGCGGGCACACGAGATGAAACTGGAAGGCCAGGCAGAGGTTACATGGGTGCTCCAAAAAGCATGCGCTAAGTTAACCATGCTTGATCCTGTCGACTATCCAGAGGGTCCTTTTAAGCAGGATATGGAGATTTCATTAGTTCATGAACTGCTTCACTTGCACTTTGCAGCTGTCGATAACTTTGAAACCAGTTCCCTCGAATGCAAGATGATGGAACGGGCGGTTGACCACATCGCCAAGGCACTAGTTAAACTGAAGCGAAAAGCGGTACCGCATATGTCGGATTGTGCGGTCCACAACGAACCGGCGTATCCGAAAGGGCCGTGTGACTGTAGGTAATGAATAAAACTAAGGAGGAAAACCATTGGAAAGGCATATTGGAGTTAAAATCATCCACGCTGAGCCGATGACGGCTGCCGAACGTAAAACTTATTTCCCGAACATCAAGCCGTCCACCGAGGAGGAAGATGGCTACAAGGTTGTTTATCCTGACGGCTACGAAAGCTGGTCCCCGAAGTCGGTCTTTGATGAGGCCTATCGGAAGACTGAGGCTATGACATTCGGCCTGGCGGTGGAAGCCATGCGCAAAGGTTTGAAAGTTTCACGGGCGGGATGGAACGGCAAAGGGATGTGGGCCGTTCTACAAAAGGGATATCCCGATGGAATTCACATTAATAAAAATACGGCCGAAGCTACCGGAATGCCGGAAGGTACGCTAATGAAGTTTCGAGCGTATTTTATGCTCTTCACGGCCCAGGGCGATTTCGCGCATTGGGTTCCTAGTGGAAGCGATATCTTGGCCGAAGACTGGGAGATCGTTGAATAAAAAAATAAGGAGTTGTTTTTCATGGAGAGCGATAAGGCTCTTTTTTCTTTGGACTTACAGCTTTTTTCGGAGCCACCGGCGACACCGCCGGCCTCCTCGGCAGCCCCGGCGCCAGCTGCTACACCTCCGGCAGCTCCAGCGCCGGCGGCCGCTGCCGTACCACCCGCTGCAGCACCTACGGCAACACCGCCCGCAGCGGCTACTCCACCGGCTGAGCCGGAGATTAACCACGGCTTACTTGGAGGAAACGAACCACCCGCACCAACGCCACCCGCTGACCCGACTCCACCCGCAGATCCGATCCCGTATGCAGACTTCACATTGCCTGATGGGGTTCAAATTGACCCGGCAGCTCTTGACGAGTTCAAGGCGCTCGGTCAAAAATTCAACCTCAATCAGGAGTCAGCCCAAGAGCTGATCAATCTGCAGACAAAGTTTGCCCTCGCCCAACAGGAAAAGATGATCAATGATTTCAAGGAGACTGTCGTCGGCTGGGAGCAGAAAACTGTTGCCGCTCTCGGCAGCACCGCGAAAGAACAGCTTGCCGTTGCGGCCAAGGGGTACAAGGAGTATGCGAGTCCCGAGCTTCAGAAAACGCTTGGGGAGTTTGGTCTGAACAATAAACAAGAGGTGGTCGAGCATTTTATTAAGCTCGGCAAGATGGTCCAGGAAGCGCCTTTCGTCCCGGGAAGTGATAATCCCGAACCGCCCAAACAGACTAACTGGTTTCCAAACTCTAAAAAATAAGGAGATGATCTAATTGGCTACTGCTGGTTACGCAACCCTTTCCGACCTGGCTAAGTTTGAGAACTGGGATGAACCCGTCTCTCAAATCATAGAAATGCAGACCCAGGTCAACAAAATCCTCCAGGACATGATCTTTGGCCCGGCCACTGACGGCGGAATGCTTGAGACGGTTGTCCGTACCGCTCTGCCGAGCGTGGCATTCCGGATGCTGAATAAAGGCATCCAGCCGGATAAGTCCGGTACCAAGAACCAGACCTTCACCACTGGCGCACTAGAAGCCCTTGCCAAGGTTGACGAGAAGCTGCTGGAGAAAAACGGCGGCATCGGATCCGAGCGGGCCGATAAGTGGCGGCTGGGTGAGAACGCAGCCTATCTCCAGGCAATGAACAATAAAGTGGCCACCACGCTGTTCTACGGCGATGAGCGCACCAACCCGGCAGGCTTTACCGGACTTGGTGCGTATCTTTATTCCCTCAACTCGGCCAAGTGCGCTGCCTATCAGCAGATCATCGACGCCGGCGGTACCGGGAATAACCTCACGTCCATGTGGTTCGTGTGGTGGGATCAGACCACGGTTCATGGCTTCTTCCCTGAAGGTACCACTGGTGGCTGGAAGTACCGCGACAATGGCCGCGTAAAAGCTTACGACGGGCAAACTCCCGCCGGAGAGTTCTACGCCTATGAATCTCAGTACAACTGGGATCTGGGCCTGGCCGTCCGCGATTATCGGTATGTCGTGCGTATCGCCAACATCGACATGACCAACACCACCATCATGAGCGGTTTACTGAACTTCATGATGGACGCTTACGCTCAAATCTGGGATCCCGAGTTTGGCAAGGGCGCGATCTATGGTAACCGTAAGTTGTTGGGCGCACTGAACAAGCAGGCACAGGTCAGCACCAACCGTGCCATCGACATCGCCATCATTGACGGCAAGCCTGTTACCTCGTTCTGGGGCGTTCCGGTTCGCCGTGTTGACGCCATCCTGTCCACCGAATCCCAGATCGTATAAGAAAGGAGAAAAGCCAATGTTAATTGATGATCTCAACAACTTCAAAGTTTCCGCTGCCTCCCCGTTTGCCGTGGCCGCCGCGGCGGTCACCACGGACGCCATGGACCTCGGTACCGGTGGCATGGCCTATGACTCGCTGTACCTGACCGTTGCGCTCTCCGTTGCTTTCTCGGCTGGCAACATGACTACCGTTAAATTGCAGACGGCCACTGACTCCGCGTTCACGACTCCGATCGACATCGAGACGTACAACATCCCGGCCGCCATCGACCAGACCAAACCTGCTTTGCTTGTCCAGCAGAACCTTCCGGTGGGTATTGGCCTGCTTCGGTATGTGCGCCTGGTGCTGACTCCTACAGGGGCCGGTGCTGGCGCGTCCATCTACGCAATGCTGACCACTGACACTCCGGTGCGATAAGATGAAACGATGCGCGGCTGAACGCGCCTGCATTCATCGTGACCGGTTCTATGAACGGGACGAAGAACTGATTATCGGGGACAAGGACGAGGTCCCCGAGCATTTCGTCTTCGTTGCCAATGTGAAGGAAGAGGACCTGCCGGCGCCGGAAGTGCCGATGCTAAGTCCCGATCCAATTAAGATTCCGCCGGGTGATCCTTTGGGTAAGTCCACGGATAAGGCCGCCGATAAACCCAAGGATAAAGCCAAGGCCAAGACCAAACCCGCCGAGGAAGATCCCCCTGCAGGACCGCCGGCGCCGGAAGTGCCGACAGCTTAACGACCAAAGAAGTAATGTGGAGGACCGGGGAAACTCGGTCCTCCAACATAGGAGGAGTCAAAATGCCTCTAGCTGCTATAGATCAAACTGAAATCTGTAATCTTGCGCTCCTGCGTCTTTCTGTTCGCCGTATTAGCGCTATTGATGATGGATCAAAGCAAGCCCTGGCGCTGAGTGACGCGTGGGACGTCTGTCTACGGTCAGCTCTTCGTGATAACAACTGGAATTTTGCTCAGAAAATTATTCCCCTGGACCTAATCGCTAATGAAACGGCGCTGGGTTGGGATTATCTATATGCTTATCCGCCGGATTGTTTGTTTGTCCGGGAGATTTGCGATGTGAACACAATAGGAAGCAACCAAAAAGCCTACGAATGGGAAAAGATGCTTTCGCCTGTTTCTTCGGTACCCGCTATTGCCACCAATCTTGACAGCGCTTATGCCCGTTATACTGTTTACCTGACCGATGTAACTAAGTGGGATCCTACCTTCTGCGATTGCTTTGCCTGGAAGCTGGCAGCAGAATGTGCCCATTCCCTTGCTGGCAGTCTGGATATTGCTGCCCGTTGTGCCCAGGCATACACGCAAGCTTCTGCCATGGCACAGACTGATAATGCGGTTGAAGGACACAAAGAGGAAGAAAAGTACAGCCCGTACATCGGATGCAGGGGTAGCGATCTCCGCTATATTCGAGACAGCCAGGAGGATGATCGCTAATGGCTGATCAGAAAACCTATTTAATGCAGCCGACTTTCGGTGGCGGCGAGTTTGATCCGCATCTTTGGTTCCGGCTTGATCTTCAGAAATACGCGACAGGTCTTCGTACCTGCCGCAATTTTTATATACATAAGCACGGTTCGGCCTCGACCAGGCCAGGTCAGCAGTTCGTGAATGCGGCCAAATTCGGCGCGACACGCTGCCGACTGATGCCGTTTATATTTAGCGACAAGCAAGCCTACGTCCTTGAAATCGGCGTGGGCTATATCCGTTTCTACACTAATGATGCTCTCATTGTAAATGGGGGATCACCGGTTGAAGTGACAACCCCTTACCAGGAAGCTGACCTTCGTTTCATCGACATCACCCAATCAGCTGATACGTTGTATATAGCTTGTGCCGGATATCCGCCGCAGGTTTTAACAAGGATTACGCCCACTAACTGGACGTTTGCTGCCTACACGTATCACGACGGTCCTTTCCTGAAGGCTAACACCGACAGCGCATTCACCATTACGCCGTCCGGGGTAACAGGTTCGGTGACGCTGACGGCGACCAAGGCGCTTTTTCAGGCTGGTCATGTCGGCGCGCTGTTCCGTTTGGATCAAGACGTGCAGGGTCAATCAATCGCCCGACAGTCTTTTGCCGCGGTTGGTGCTTCTTCAGGGCTAATATGTGGAGCGAATTGGTATCTGGTTACTCACGGTACCTGGACTGGTACCATCGCTATTGAGCGCAGCTATGATAACGGCGTTACCTGGGAGCAGGTTCGTGCGTTCAGTGCCACCGGTGATATGAATCATAATGTCTATGGATCCGAATCGGTCCAGTGCCAAGTCCGGATGCATGTCACGTCGTATACCTCGGGGCCGGTGGTGGCCGACTTGTCGACCGATCCCTTCGTACAGTCCGGTGTGGCAAAAATTTCTGCTGTTGCCGATACCATGCATGCGACGGCCACTGTTCAGTCTGCCCTGGGACTTGGCAGCACCATTGCCACTGATAACTGGTATGAGGGTGCATGGTCTAACGTACAGGGCTGGCCAGGAACTACCGCTTTTTGGTTTGATCGGCTCACCTGGGCGGGATCTTTGAATAATCCTCACGGGTTCTGGTGCTCACAGCCGGCTGACTACCCGAACTTTCTTGCACATCTGACGGAAGAGGCTTCAGATGGAATCGCCGATAACCTCACGGCTCGGCGCATGGATGCGATTAAATCGCTGACGCCTTTCAGGTCAATTCTTGTGGCGTTAACCGGAGACGGTGAGTTTTCTATTGCGTCAACGAACAACGCCGGCGCCACGCCGTCAACGACAGCAGCCCGGGCCGAAGGGTACCGGGGCAGCGCCGACGTTAAACCAATTACAATCGGCAACCGAATCGTTTATGTCCAGTCGATGGGTAGCACGGTGCGAGATTTGGCGTATGACCTTTACACTGATAGCTATACCGGTGATGACCTGTCGATTTATTCTCAGCACCTTGTTAAAGACAACAATATTGTTGAAATGGCATATCAGCAGGAGCCAGATTCGATCATCTGGGCGCCGCGAACAGATGGCGTGCTGCTGTCATGTACCTATTTAAAAGAACAAGAGATGCTCGCCTGGGCACACCATGACACGCAGGGTATTTATGAGTCTGTCTGCACTGTCCCTGGTGCAGGTTATAACGAAGTATGGTTTGCCGTCCAGCGGTCGATCAACGGCAGCACCGTGCGGTATATTGAGCGCATGGTGAAGCGTCTGCCGACTACTAATCCGGCAGATCAGTTCTGTGTGGATGCGGGGCTGCAGTATAACGGCGCACCGGCGACTGTTATCTCGGGCCTCGGCCATCTCGAAGGCGCGATTGTAAAAGTAGTCGGCGACGGAAACGTATATCCGGATGCTGTAGTACACGGTGGCTCGATCACGATTGATCCTGCAGCGTCCAAGGTTACTGTCGGACTTGGCTATCAGTGCCAGCTTGAGACGCTTAATCTAGAGGTTCCAAACGCAGTCAAGGGCACGAGCCAGGGGCAAAGCCTTAAAATAGGCAGCCTGGTCATGCGCCTATTGAACTCACGCGGCGGTAAGATCGGCCAAGATTCCAGTAATCTACAGGAATGGGATGAGAGATATGGCTCGGACCTAATGGGGCAAGCGCTAGCGCTCTATTCCGGCGATGTAATTGTTAAGGGTGGATTCGACTATGCCGAAGGTGGGCGAGTATTCTTCCAGCAGGATGATCCGATGCCTGTGACCATACTCGCGTTTATTCCCGGTGTCACTGTCGGCGGCTTGGGGGCATCGTAGTGGTTAAGATTCGAGGATATAAGCCGGGAGATATGCGGCACATTGCTGCCAATATAAGACCGATAGACGCGAAAGAAGCCTGGTGCCTGACAGGAAAAGAACCACTTGAGGCGATAGCCGAATCTATTCAGCGTTCAGATACAATCCGGATCGCTGAATATAACGGTGAACCTGTCGCGATCTTCGGTATTGGCCGAAAAGACCTGCTTTCTGGCGAGGGTATCATATGGCTGGTCGGTACCACGAATTTCAAGTTGATGAGGAAGACCTTCCTTCAGATAAGCAAAGAAACAATAAGCTTCTTGCTTACGTTTTATCCGGTAGCCGTTAATTACGTTCTCGCTGAGAACAAGGGTACAATCAAATGGCTCAAGTGGTGCGGCGCCGAGATAGGCGATTCGGAACCTTACGGTACCGGTCGCGAAATGTTTCGTAAGTTGACTTTAAGGAGGGATGCCTAATGTGTACAGCAGCTGCAGGCGCAGGATTACAGGCGTTTGGCGCTCTCTATGGAGGGCTCGCGGCCCGCTCTCAGCAAAACGCAATGGCAAACTATTATCAGTACCAGGCGGGGGCGGTTAAGACCCAGGCGGATCTTGCATCGAACAACATCGAGCAGACTGCCGGGATGCAGATATCCCACTTGGCCGATCAGGGGCGACAGGTGCTTGGAGCACAGCGCGTCGGTATGGGCGCCAACGGCATTTCCTCTGATAGCTTCAGTTATCAGCAGGTCCAGGATACCACCGTGGCCCAGAATAAGCTCGACCAGTTGGCCGTGGCCTACAATGCCGACACAAAATCCTGGGGTATCGAGAACAACGCGAACATCGAAGCTGCTGGCTATGAATCTGCAGCGTCTAACGCAAGAAAAGCCGGAAACATGGCGCTCGTGGGCGGCCTGCTGAACGGTGCTGCTCAGTTCTCGGACACCTGGGCAAAGTGGCAGCAGACATCCCAGGGACAGACGCCGGCGACCATCCCACAGACAACTAATCCGATGAAGGTCGGCGGTGCTAACGGGAAATTTACCTTTACCCCTGACACGTCGCAGTGGGATAATCTGTGGAAGAAGCCCTATCAAATGCGTAGCATCTACGGAGGACAATAGGAGGTGAAATAGATGGCAGGAGGATTCGCTCAGGTACCTGAATATCAACGACAAGTTGAGCCGCAAACGAATATATCGCCGCAGCCGGCATCTGTATCACCGGCGGCGTTCGGGACCGATGTGGCGCAGGCCAGCCAGCAGGTCGCAGGTGGGATGCAGAATTTGGGGCGCGTTGTCGCTGATCACGCTATTCAGCTTCAGGTGCTCAAGGATCAGTCTGACGTACTGTCCAGTGATACCACTTTTCGGCAGCAGGCCCAAGACGTGGTTGAAGGGCTGAAGAATAATCAGGGCTGGAATGCTCAGGGTAATACTAAGAACTTCGATACGCAGGTTAATCAGCTGCGGCAACAATATATTGATAGTCTATCCGGACCAATGCAAAAGAACGAGCTTAACCGGCTATCACAGGACTGGGCTGGCCGTCTTCGCATGGACGTTGTTGATCATGAGGCTACTCAGCTTCGTTCAGCGCGGATCGGCGATCTCAATACTAATTCAGAACAGACTGTTTCTGACTATCTGAAGAACCCAACGCCGGAGGCTTTTGCTGGCATGCAGCAGTCATTCACTGCTAAGATGCCTTTTATCCAGTCTATTTTAGGTCTCAACACAGCGCAGGCCACCGAATACGTTCAAAAACATACGAGTGCAGCTGCTTACGCTGCGGCTAAACTATACCAGAGCCAGGGAAACCTTCCTGCGATTCAAAGCCTACTGCAAACAGCCGGCGATAAAATCAACGGTCAAACGCTCGATGAGATCAAAGGTATGGTCGAGCCGCTTAAAAATCAGAATACCGTTTATTCATCTGTTATGCCGTTGGCAAACGATTCTTCCATGAAAAATCCTGACGGTACCTTGAACTTTGAGAAGATGAAAGCAGTCGTTGATAAGCAATTCGGCATGGGTGCGACTCAGCCAAACAATACGTATCAGTCTTTAAAGCAGGCTATTTTCGGTCAAGAAAGCGGCGACTATACCCAGGGGGCCAACAAGTTCGGAGCTGCTGGTGCATACCAGATGACTCCAGCTACCTGGCAATCAGGCTTAAAAGCCCTGGGATTGCCTTTAGATACTCCACAGCAAGGCGCGCCGCCGGAGCTGCAGGACAAAGTAGCCGATGCGCTTTTAAAACCCCTATATGATAAGTACGGCCCGAAAGGAGCTGCCGTTGCCTGGTACGCTGGGGGCCAAAATGCCCCTAGGGTGCTGGCCGGACAGAACCCGATTGGTGAAAACGGGCAGGAATATTCAGCCGATGCCAAACAAGATGACGGTCATGGTAACATCACGGCCCCCAGCGTGAATGAATACACGCAACAAGTGATCGACCGTATGGGAAAGCAACCGGTAAACTTTAATCCGAAGGTTTACGAGGAAGCCGTTGCATTGACTCAAAAGCTGGTGACCCAATCTGATCTGGAGCACCGGCAGACTGTTAACGCTGCAATGTCTAGTTTTGACAACTGGATCGTAACGAATAAACCAACAACTGAGGATGCAATTACCCAGCAGGCTAGGTCGCTAGGACTGCAAGGACCCGATTTATTCAATGCCGTAATGAAGGGCAAGCAGATGATGCAGATGACCCGGCTTGATGAGAACATGCAGAGCCAACAGGCTGTTGAGAATGCTCTCGCTGATATCAGGACGGGAGGCATCAGCACCAAGCAGGAGCTGGATGCGAAATACGGCGGGACAATCCCCTATGCGAAGCTCATTCTGCTTGAAAATTCCTTGACCAAAGAAATGAAGTGGGCGACTCCTGAGAACATCGAAGCTTTTAACGGTGTAGTCAAGGCTCAGGGTATTATCGACATGACCGAAAAAAGCAAGATTTACGAGAAGATCAATCAGCAGGTGGCCAATGCTATCGCTCATAATACACCTGTAACCCGGGCCGATATCGAGGGATGGGCCACAGAGCAGAGCCAGAAGATTAAAATCGCCGGTTCATTTGGTAGCCGTACCTTTGGTTATGTCGCTGATGTTCCCAAGGGATGGTCAATTGATTCCGCGGGCCCGGTTGATCCGAACGGACTTCGCCCGGATAAATATGTGAATGGAAAGTTCTATAAGACCATCAACGGCGTAGACATCGAAATGAAACCGTAGGAGGCTTTCCCATGAAGTATGTTGGGCCTGATGGCTACGAATACACGCTGGACGAACTGAACAACTTACAGACCACTCCTGCGCAGCCCCAGGGCGCTACTAATCCCCAGGCATTGGCTACGGCTTATGGTGCGTTCAGTACGCAAAATGCGGATGATGCTGGACGCCTAGCCGAGTCGGCTAGAATACTCGGCATTGACCCGGCGCAGATGACCGGTGCTAGTAAAGAGGTCATGCAGGCCGCGGCGCTTACGGCAAAGCAGAAACAGAATTCTCCCGAAGACTGGCAGCAGTTCACTGAGCAGTATCCTGCTACAACTAGCTTCTTATCTAAGAGGGAAAACATGGCTGTGGCACATGATGACATCGGCAATCTTAGCGAGACTGAAGGCGTACTGTCGGGTATTGGTAGAGCTATTTCTAACCAATCTCGTCTAAATGAACTTACCTCTCAGAGAAACGACATCGTTATGCGCATGGCACTGGCCGGCGGTGGACCTGAAACGCTGGACGAGGATATGCGCGCCAACCTTGTGAAGCTTAATAATAACATTGCGCAAACCCAGTCGCAGATCCCTCAGCAAATATACACGCCTTCGGGCTTGGCGGCAACGTTAACATCGTTTGCACCCTACTTCCGAAGCGCAGCTAAATACGGCTCTGCAGGGATGCTCACCGGTGCTGGAATCGGGGCAGTTCTCGGAGAAGGTGTTGGCGCAGTACCGGGTGCTGCATTTGGTCTTGGTCTAGGGATGAAACACGGTTTCGGTGTGGAAGCGGCCAACAATTCTTTTGCGCAGACCTATTTGGCTAACCTTGAGAATGGAGTCAACCCGACAGCGGCCAAGGTTGGGGCGCTCGCAGCGGCCACAGGAAACTATGTTTTTAACGTGGGTATGCTCGGCAAATATCTCGAAACCATCCCGGGCGGTACCGAAATGTTTAAGGACTTCACGTCAACTGCCGGCGCGGATGCGTTGAAAGACGCGGCATCTACCACGGCGGCATGGAAAGACTACCTTAAAAATATCGCGATCACGTCGGCGGAAACCGGTGCCTTCGGTGCTGGGATGGAAGCGGCTAACGTAACAGGGGAAAATATTGGCTCTTTACTGTCCCATAAGCCTACGGTCAGCAATGACGAAGCATGGCAGCGTATTTCAACTTCCGCCGAGGACATGGCGGCCATGGGCGGCGTCTTCTCGCTTCCGGGGCATACCATGTCGATGGTTGGCCGCCTTAATTCCTTGGCCAGCGAATCAAAACTACTAAAACGGTCGCCAGCAGCTTTTGAGCAGCACCTGGACGAGGTGACTAAGGGAACGCCGGTCGAAACAATGTACATAAACCCTGACGCGCTGACCGAGTACTTCCAGACTGCCCTTCCGGATAAGCCCGACAAGGTGAAGGAGATATACGACAAGCTAGGCGTATCTGATCAGCTGCAGCAGGCCATGCGCACCGGTGATGATGTGGCTATTTCAACGGCCAAATTTGAGACCGCCCTGGGCGGTACCAAGTATGCCGATGACCTGGCCCAGCACGTTAAGTTCAATGAAGGCGACCTGACCGCTGGCGAAATCACGAAGGCCGCAACCGAACGCGAAGCGGCAATGAAAGAAGCAGCTAAGACAGGAGAGCCCGCAGCTGAACCCGTTACCGAGCAAAAGCCTGCTGGTACCTTCGATTCCTGGCAGCAGAAGCTGACTGACGCCGGATTAAATAAAACCCAGGCCAACCAGTACGCGGCTATGTTCGACGCCTACAGCAACACACTGGAGGCACGGACTGGCGGTTTGGTTAAGGCTGAAGATCTGGCTAAGTCGGTGGGGATTGAGCGGCAGCAGGGCGTTGTCGGTAAAGTTAAGCAGTTTCTACAGAGCCTCACCGGTACCGAGCGCGGCTCCTTCACACCAAACGAAACCGAACCAGGTGGACTGATTAAGCTATTTCAGAATAAAGATAACTCCACCGTCATCCATGAATCCGGCCATATGTTCCTTGATAATATGGATAAGCTCACTAAAGCTGAAGGCATATCCGAGGAAATGAAGGCCGATTATCAGACGGTTCGTAATTTCCTGGGGACAAAGGACGGCGAAGCGATAACCACGGAGCAACACGAGAAATTCGCCAAGGCTTTCGAGGCGTACATGCGCGATGGTAAAGCACCGTCCACCGGCCTGAAGCGCGCTTTTGAGAAGTTTAAAACATGGCTAACCAGCATCTACAGCCGGATCGCTGACCTCGGCGTCGAAGTGTCGCCCGAGGTAAAAGGGGTATTCGACCGACTGCTGGCCACCGATGAAGAAATTAAACAAGCCGAATCATTCCAGAATTACAGCAAGGATTATAGCCGGTTAAATTTTAAACAGTATCTGGCGCTGAAAGACAAGGCCCACGAGGAGGCGGTTAACTCCGTCCTCCGCAAGAAGATGCAGGAGCTGGACCCAGAAGTCCAGAAGCGCCTTGACGAGGCCACAGCACAGGCTACAGTCGATATCAAGACCGAAGTAAGCGAAAGCCCGTTGTACCGCGCCATGGCCGAAATTGAGCGGAATAACGGTGGCAAGAGCTCGAAGCTGCTCGCCCAAGAATTTTTAGATAAAACACTGAATCATGATCAGACGGTCTGGTTTGATATGCTTGCCAAGCGCTACGGCTTCAGCGATGCAAAAACGCTGGCCCGACAGATTTCAAAGGGACGGCTACCGGAAAACGAAATCGCGCACCAAATTGAAGCGTTCCGTAAAAATTGGGTAAGGGATGAGCTCGGGCTAGGCCACGAGTTCGACACAGCTGTTCAGGCTATCCATAATGAGCACCAGGCTGAAGCGATTGCGCTCGAATTCGAAATGCTAAGGCAGATGGCACAGGATAAGTATGGTACGACGAAAGAAGAGGCTTATAATCGCCGCTGGGCAGATGCTGAAGCCTGGAGTGAGCAGCAAAAAGCTCGTATAGCTCGGCAAGGCGAAATCAGTTTCAAGGTTGCCCGCGAGACTGCACGAGACATGCTGGAAACAAAACCACTATTTCGAAGCGGTACCGACAGTAAGGGCACTCCAAAAATGCTGAACTGGCGCAGGTACATGGATCTGGAGCGGAAGAACCGGGATGAATCAGAAAAACTGCTGAATAAGGGCGACTATGAAGGCGCGCTTAAAGCAAAAACCCGCGAGCTATTGAATCATTTGATGGCCATCGAGGCCGTGAAGGCAGAACGCGAATACAACTCCACCATGAGAAACTTAGACCGGTACATTAACCGCGGGAATCGGCTAATGGGAATACCGGTCGAATTTATGTCTCAGATCGAGTCGCTGCTGAAAAATACCGGCATGATTGACCGCAGCCCGATCCTGCCGGAAGGACAGTTTGATGTCGCGCCGCTCCGGACGTTCATCGATAACCGTGTGGCAAATGATTACGGCTACTCGGCCATACCATCCTCTATTTTAGATGGTGCTGTGAAACAGTTCAAAGACATGTCGCTGAATGACCTGCGCGATTTCAAGGCAGCTGTGAGCAGCCTGAATACGATAGGCCGCAACATCAACCGGTTTATTGCCAAGGAACAAAAAGAAGGCATACAGCAAGCAGCAAGTAATTTCAGGGGTAACGTTATTGAGAAGGTCGGTACCCCTAAAGCAGAAGACAAGGGGATAGGCCGGCCGCACAAAACCGCCTGGGAGAAAGTCAGCCTGCTGCCGAGCAAACTGGTGGACGCTCCGAGTAAGCTGGTAACGGTGGAGAACATCTGCCGGGTGCTGGACGGTGGCGAAGAGAACGGACCGGCGCAGCGGTATATCTTCCGGCCAATGTACGAAGCATGGCTTGACGCTGACGGCCGGGCGAGGCAGACGACCAAGGATATCATCGAACTGATGGGAAAACACGATCTTGATATTACCGAAGTAGGCAAGATGTTCGATGATGATCGCCAATTTCCGGAGATCCCTGGGCGCGACTTATCCATGGGTAACGTACTGATGATGGCTCTGAACTGGGGTAACGAAGGTAACCGCGACCGAATCAGGCGCGGTTATTTTCTTGAGGAAGGCGCAAAACTGACGGATGTTGACGCTAAGCTGATTGATTCCCGAGTGATGAAAGTCTTGGGCGAACTCGATTCCCGGCACCTGGGGTTCGCGCAGGATGTTTTAAACTATCTGGAGTCCTACTGGCCGGAGATCCGCCAGCATGAGATGGATATCACTGGCGTCGATCCGCGTAAAGTCGAGGCCACACCGTACACCATCACGGCGAAAGATGGCAAGGAAGTCAAGATGGATGGCGGATATTATCCGATAGCCTACGATCCGGATAAATCAGTCGAGGCATTCAAGAGCCAGGAACAATTGAACGCCTTATACAAGAATTTCCCGACCACTAAGGCCATGACTGACCATGGGCACACTGAAGCCCGCGCCTCAAAAGTAACCCGGCCTGTATGGCTGGAATTCCGCACACTCACGGACCATCTTTCGAACTTTACCTATGACCTGGCCATGCGTAAAGCAGTCATTGACACGTCGCGATTCTTGCGGGCCACCGACAGCAAGGCGGCGATTACCGACGCGCTGGGACTGAAGTATTACAATATCGTCGATAATTGGCTGAAAGACCTGGCCACCGATCAGCGCAAGCCTTACGAGTTTGGCCAGGAGATATTCAACAACATCCGGGGTGCGACAACGAAGTACATCCTCGGAATCAACGTCAAGGCACTACCAGATTTCCTGCCAGTCAACATCATGCAGTCACTGTGGCAGGCAGGAGTGCAACCTACGGCCTCGGCCATGGTGGACGCAGTGCTGCATCCCAAGGAAGCCTACGGCGATTCCTGGAACAATTCTGAGATGATGAGAAACCGCCTGCACCTGGTTGACAAGAACATAGCGGAGTTTTCCAAAGGCGTCTTGGGATCTGGCTGGCTATCGCGGCATGTACCTGGTGGAGGAGAGCTAGCTGCTGGGAAGGCCGTATTCGACTCCTGGTCCATGTCTGTTCATGGCATGGTGGACTGCATGCTGTCGCTGCCGGTATGGAAGCAAATTTATGAAAAATCGATGTCGGAGGGTAAGAGCGAAGCTGACGCAGCATATGAAGCTGACTCGATGATTCGCCGAACGTTCGGTGATGGCGCCGCCCCATCGCTTCCAGCGGTATTCCGGGAAAGCAGTCAGGCATACAAGCTCATGACCATGTTCCTGACATGGCAAATGGGCATGTTTAACCGACTATGGTACGCTTCAAAAATGGCTGATCTGGAATATACCAAAGGCAACTATGCCACCGGTATGGGCATCATGACTAAGGCTATCGTCATGGGATGGATCCTGCCGTCGCTGTGGAGCGCTACTGTCCGTGTCGGTATTCCCGGGATCGCTGGCGCCGGTATTCTGGCCACTGGCATAACCAACACCAAAAAGCCACTGACCGATGAAGACAAGACAAAAGAGATCGCCAAAGAGATTGCCAAGGCGCCGATCAATGGTGTGCCGATCCTAAACGGGCTATCGGATTATGCTCTGTCTACGGTTTTGCACCTGCATGGCGAGTATAGGCTTTCTCCGATAGAAGGTACCGTAGCAGACATCGGCAAGGAAGCCAAGCAAGTAGGAGACTACTATCTGGGGTCTGGGCCGCATCTTCCGAATGCACAGGACAAGGCAAACGAGAGCGCGGTAAAACTTGGTCTGCTGGCCGCAGGTCTTCCTAAGCGTCTTGACATGTGGACATTCAACGCTCTCGACTGGGTAAATCACAACGGCGATAGGTCAACTGATCAGGCATTCCGGGACTTCTTCAGCCGCGAAAAATAAGGAGGGAAGTAAATGAAGCGAAAAATCATAAGCCTTGTATTGGCGTTACTGTTCGCATTTATGCCACTGGCGCCGGTATTTATGCCGATAGCGCAGGCGACGATCAGCAACGCAGTAACCAAAGCAACGTATATCGGGAATGGGGTCTCCTACTTGTGGGCGATCCCATTCCAGTACACCAATGCCAGCCAGGTCAATGTCGTTTTGACGGATGTTGTATCAGGCACGGTTACACCGTTAACTACAGGCTGGGACATCGATAACAGCGGCAATGTCCGCTATCCTATCCCGGGATCAGGGGGAACGCTCCTGACGAGCGCCACCGAGATCACAGTCTACCGAAAGACGGCGATTTTGCAACCGACACAGTACACTAACCAGGGCGGCTTCTATCCAAAGACGGTAGAGGGCAGTCTCGATAACAGCGTAATGATGCTGCAAGAGATGCAGGAACAGCTAAACCGTAGTATAGTTGGGCCGGTATCCTCGACCACTCAGTACACGCTCCCCGGGCCTGTAGCCAGTACGGCGCTCGGGTGGGACCCGACCGGCACGTTCTTGGCTAATGTCACGTCCTTATCCAATCTGTGGCCACAGGCAACAATCCAAGCTACCGTAAATACAGCCGCGTTGTATCAGTACGCCAATAGTTATAGCGGTGATTTCAACGCTCTGACGACAAGTGGAGTATATATAACAGCAGGCATCGGTCAAGCCCATGCGCCGAACTCGTCAGACAATTTTATCGGCCAGGTAGTCGCCAACCAAGCCGGCACGACCCTCTTGCAAATGTTCAAGGATACGGCCACGTCTGCCAGCTATTATCGGCTTTACGCCTCCGGCGCATGGTCCGCTTGGTCCCAAGTTCTTACTTCGCCCTCTAGCTCGGCGCAAGGAGATATTCTATACAACAATGGCACGGCGTGGACGCGGCTCGCGGCAGGAACGTCCGGCCAATACCTGCAAACTCAAGGCGCGAGCGCTAATCCTCAATGGGCCACAGTTACTGTCCCGGTAGTAAAATTTAATTTCAATAGTCTTCAGCAATATAAGGCACAGGTAACAAGCAATACCGCCGTTTCAATCTCGGCAGCAAATAATCCCTTTACCGGCAGCGGAACAATATCGTTAACGCTAAACACCGGCAGCAGCGGGGCAAATGGGCTAGACACCGGCAGCCTGGCGGCGTCGCAGTGGTATAACACTTTTCTAGCCTATGGTGGCAGCGGCACCTGCTCGTTAATAAGCCTTTCGGCTACTGCCCCGACATTGCCGACAGGCTATACAACTTCTTTTATTCGCACCGGCGCTGTCTATTTGGATTCAAGTAAAAACCTTATGCGAACAGTCCAAAATGGCAGAAAAACACGATATGTCATAACGGCATCCACCAATACCGCTACTCTGCCGAGTCTTTTCTATGGTACGCAAGGAAGCTGCACTGCACCAACTTGGATCGCGATTAGTCTTGCCAGTGTTTGCCCGCCCACGGCCTCAAGTTTTATAGGTGTCGCGATTAACGCGGGTTCTGCTTCTTCAATTATGATAGCCCCTAATAATACTTATGGAGCTTACAACTCCACAACAAATCCACCCCCTGTTATGTGGAATGGGGGCGCGGGCTATTACCTTAATATGTTGTTTGAAATGGGACTAGAAAGCGCAAGTGTTTACGCTGCTAGCCAAGCATATTCTGGGTTATTCTGCGCCGGATGGGAGGATAACTTATAATGATTTACTACGTCAATTCTCTTGGCGGCTGGCGTCATGCCGAAAATTACAGTGGTAGTGCGGCTTTTCCTCCAAACTCTGACGAGGTTGTCTTAACTCAGGACCACGACCCAACGCCAGGCGAGATAGAAGCGGCACAGCCTGGATATAAAGACCGACTGGCAGCACAGCAAAAGTAAGATGCGAGGGCGTCTATTTTTATTGGGAGGGGATGCCGATGGAGCTGACAAAGGAAATGCTGGTTTCGATCATCCGGGACCAGGTGTCTCAGTCGATGAAAGATCATACCGACAACCAGGAGAAGATCAATCGGGAAACCCTCCAAACATGTACTCGGATGGAGACGCTGCTGCAAGGCATCGTCAACACTTGCCCTAGGTGCCAGACCCGTCTGGGGGGCCATGACGTCGCCCTCGCCACGGTAGAGGCCAGCGCCAAGTCGGCCCATCACCGCATTGATGGCGTATACACATCGGCGGGAGCAGCGGGGGCTATCGCAGCCATATTCATCCAGTTTATCGAGTTCGTATGGAATAACTTGCAGAAAGGGGGCACACACGGGCCATGAATGAAATAGCTGAACACGTTGAGAAGCTCACCATCACGATGGAGTGCGTTGTACCTGATCATGATCCGAGAGTGGGCGAGTCGGCCATCTTCGACCACAGCGTCAAGCAACTGAAGGCTGATGGAAACTGGCGCTGCTACATCTGCGGCGCGACTGACCACTTGGAGTCGCACCATTATAAGTGCGAGAAGAGCCGGGAGAACATCGTAGACTTCGATAAGTTGAAAGAGGAGCTGCTGAAGCACGATATTCTCGGTTACTCTAAGGCGATGGCCGATATCCCGCTAACCTCAGTCGATGACATCCGAAACCAGATGCCCTTGTGCATGCCGCACCATCGCGGCAAAGGCACAGGGGCGCATTTTTTGACAGAGGAAGATTGGATCGCGCAGAAGATCTGCCTGGCCAATCCGATACCGCAGGTAGGTGAGACAGAGGCCGAAGTAATGGCCAGAGTAAAGGAGGCAGAAAGAAAGTGAACGAGCATTTTTGGGAGATGGCCCAGACGGCGGCCAGGGTTGCCGGTCCGCCAATCAAGCCAGAGTGGATTTACTCTCAGTGGTACCACGAGACTGGTGGATTTACTTCGCTTGATTCCGAGTATCACAACTACGGCGGACTGTGTCAGAAGCGTCCGAACAGCACTCCCCAGCCTGACGGCGATGAGTATTACATCCAGTTCACCGATGACGACGCCTATTCCAATTATTTCGGCCATTATATCGATCTGTATGTCGATAATGGCATCCTGAACAGTCAGACGGTTGACGACTACATTACCGCACTCCACGACGGCGGGTACTTCACCGATAGCCTGGAAGCATATCTGGCCGATGTGAAGGGGATCATGGCCGATAACTTCCCGGGGGTGGCGTAATGAATTTCGCCGCATTAGAAGAGCAGCTGCTACCCGAGATACGGCAACTGCTGGCATCGCCGGCTGTGCAACAAGACCTGGAGCAGGTCGCCCAGGCCGTCACATCTTATTTGGTTGAGATTATCGAGAAAGAAGTTTCCACCACTGGATTCTCTGCCCTGGTGGGCAAGATCATAAATAAAATTAAGGAGTTGTTTGGAATGAAAAAACAGTATGCCGCTGACACTGGTGCAGGTGCGGGATCCGCTACCGGTACTATGGCGATGGACGTTACTCCGGCCGCCTCGGTACCTATACCTTCCTGGACAGATACCAGGACACAAGGTGAGCTCGAAATTTTGAGCGCAGGGATCAATGCTATGGCGAGTCATCAGTCTTGGCCGGCTGTGCGTGACTCCCTGATTCCGAGTCTCGTTTCGCTGTTGGTAAACTACGGCATCAACCTGGCAGTTTCAAAAGCGGCGAAGAAATAATCAGGGGGCGGCCGTAGCCGCCCTTCTTTTATGGAGGTGAAGGTATTGGCAAAACTGCGGGTTTTCTTTGTTCGCTGTGATATTACTTCGCCGATTGATAACACTATCGCGATAGTCTCGAAAGGCAAGTGGGTTCATACCGCTATCGAAATCATTGGTGGTACCTTGGAGGCTCTCGACGAACCCGGCGAAGATTTAAACGGCAACCCGATTGAGTCAGGTGTGCGCCTGTCGCCTCTGGGCAAGTACGATGGGCGTGCCGATGTCTTGATTAAACTTATCGACGTTCCCGACCCAGACGGTAGCGAAGAAACCGCCCGGAACCTCATCGGGGTACCTTACGGCCATATCGACTGTGTTGAAGGCGGCCTGCACGATCAGACCGGGATCGAATTGCCCGACAACGGTTTGCTAACAGCTAACTGCAGTAAAACCGTCGTCCTGGTGCTTCGTGCAGGAAAGGTCGTGATTGATGGCGGAACGCCAGCGGGCGATATAACGCCCATGGATTTATTAAAAGCGTTGGGAGGAGAGTAACATGAAAAGCTCGTCTAAACTGATCGTTGCCCTGGTGCTGATCTTACTTATTATCTTCGCGTTCTTCAACTGTAAGCATGTCGATCCGCCTGGGGTTGATCCGCCGCAGCCTGCGGTAACTGTTATCCCAGCAGTTGTTTCGCCATCGGTCGCCCCGCTGCTGGCCCAGGGAGCGGTAAAACCTGCGGCCTATGTTATAGTAGCTCCGGAGGCCACAGGGCCACCAGCAGTCACACAGGAGCCTATCCTGACGACGAAAACTGTACAGCTATTACGAATTGATTTTTCGGGCGTGTATGCACTGCCTGAGCAGCTTAATTTTAATTCTGTTTTGGAAGTGTATCATAACGGAAAGCCGGTCGATCGTGGCCGGATTGCGGTTGTCGAGAATGACAGGATTGACGTGTGGGACGCCAGGACCGGATCGCGAATAACGGCGCTGGTACAATATTAATGTAAGAACAAGAAAAAAGCCCTCGGTCTTAGCCGGGGGCTTTTTGTGTCTTATATCTCTGTAATTTTGTAAACAGTCGTCTTTTTTCCGTTCACCAAAATTGAGTCGCCTTCCGAGAGTGCGTCTGCTAAAAATGAGATAGAACTAGGCGTAACGACAAATTCCGGAGAGATCGTTTCGATTACATATTTCGCTTCTCCGAATCTATAGACCGCGATTTTATGGTTATCAAGTTTTATCCACTTATCGTATAAACCGGTTGAAGTAATAAGACCGAAGGCTGAACACGATGATTGAAATAGTATAAGTGAGACACAGATTAATAAGATAAGTTTCTTTTTCATCAAGAATCCCCTCGTTTTTTATTTTCAGAATACCACACTGGGAAAACTTGGACAAGTATTACCTGATTGTGATAAAATATGCATCAGATCGAGGTGATGATATGGTTCAAGGCCAACCAGTTAACCCCGAAGCAAAACTCGTGCCCTATAACACGAGGATTGATGCAGAAACAAAAGAAATATTGAGGGCGCTGGTACGGATTCAAGAGTTGAGTGGCGGCCAAAGGGAACTGATCTCGAAGATGCTTAAAGCGTATGAGCAAAAGAACCCGGAGGATGTTGCTAAAGCCAGGAAAATTGCTAACCTGTTCAGCTCTCAACCTTTTTAAAAATTGAGTCAAGTCCGAAAGGGCTTTTTTTAATTTTCAAAAGTAATACATCGTTTCTATCATTACTTTTTATGCTATACTAATAGAAAAATCCAGGAGATATTCTACTTGATCTACTACAAGATGCTGCAACAGAAACCAGAGTCGTTTGAAGTTTTATGCAACGGGAAATATGTTGGGCTGCTATACTATTCATGGATAGATAATCTGGCAGGGAGAGAGCCGGTTAAAGGGTGGACTTTTGTTGGAAACGGGGAAACGTTTTACTTTACCAGGAAGAAAAAAGCCACTCGTTTCTTATCTCGAAAATTCAATGCCTAACATTTGCCTAACGGACATCACCTAAATACAGGCAATTATCTTGGACATATAAGGACAATAACCCCAATAATGACGCGGGTCTTTCGGACATATGTACTAATGATATTTGTATTTTGGACACCCTCTGATAGACTTAAAATCTGCCGGCCGTAAGGTCGTACCGGTTCGATTCCGGTCCTTCGCACCAGTGCCAATGACAAGGGCTTTGAGATTTTTCTCGGAGCCCTTGTTTATTGCGTTTTCTGGGGGGCTTGGCTGCTGGGCGGCACCGTTATTTTTCAGGACGGTTTCGCGCTTGGCCGGGCGGGCAGGAATATGACTGGCGTCGTCGAAATTAGAAGCCAACGTATGCTGTGGAAGAGGGATAATGGGTGAAGCTTGTAGAAATTGAGCTCAAGTTGATCGATGAGGATATTGAACAACCGCGAAAGCAGTTTGATAAGGTCTCGATTGAGGAACTGGCTGAGAGTATCCGTGAGGTCGGGCTGCTTAACCCGATCAAAGTCTATAAAGTAAAATACGGCCGGTACAAAATCGTTTTCGGAAACCGGCGCTTCAAGGCGCTGAAGCTACTGGGCTTTCGGAAGATACCCTGTATATTATCCGACAATACCGATGAACTGGATATTTATCTCGAACAGCTGACTGAGAACATCCAGCGGCGGGATTTTACCCCGATCGAGGAGGCCTTGGGGTTTGAGAAGCTCCTCGATGGGGACGGCAGATGGAAGGTATCGAAAAAATATCTGGCCAGCAAGCTCGGCAAGACGGAAAAACATATCACCAATAAGCTTGGATTGCTGGTGTTCGGGGAGGAAATCCGGAAAATCATCCATAGCGGCTCAGAGATCGCCGCCGGAAAGCTCTCCGAAGAGCAGGTTTTGCATTTAAAAGACGTTCCGGTAGAGTACCGGGATCAACTGGCGATGAAGGTGGCTAAGGACGGGCGGAGCGCCAAGGATGTCAAGCGGATTGCTCAGCTGTTTATGAGCGCAGAAGCCGACCCTCGGCTGAAGGAAAAGTTTCTCAGGATGCCTTGTCATGAATTAATTGCCCTCAGTGTCGACGGCGAGCGACTCAAAGAACTGGAAAAGGCGGCCAACCCGCCTAAGGTCGAACCGCCCAAGGCGGCGGAATCGCCTGAGGCTGCCGAAGTGAAAGCGCCGAAGCCGGAGATAGAGGCTAGCCTGGACCTGAATCCTGGCGTGGGTGCTCCTGAACCCGCGCCGCGGCAGAAATCCCAGCCGCAGGAAATCATCCAGCAGCAGCTTGGCAAAATCCCTGCCTTCCAACCCTTGGAGCCAGCAATCATCGCGACACTTTCCGCCATGTCGGGCGAGGAAAGACAGCGCTTGACCGGCTCTGTCGGGGCGGCCATCGCCACCCTTGAAAGTCAAGTCAAACAATGGACCGAGATAAAAGCGATTCTGGAAGCAGAGAAATGAAATCCAGTTCATTGGTAACAGACGAAAATGAATGAGGTGAAGAGATCATGGCGAGAAAACTGGTGGTTGCCTGTATTTTTACAGCGCTGTTTCTGCTGAATGGATTGGTGTGTTATGCCGAAACTGGGGTGACTGTTGGCAAGACATTGCCGCAGTTTACGTTATCCGCGCTGGATGGGCAGAGTGTGACTGTCGGCCCATCCGATCAGGTCACGGTCATCAATTTTTGGGCGACATGGTGTCCGCCCTGCCGGGGAGAAATGCCTGATTTAAATGCTTTCTACCTCCAGTATCAAGGCAAGGTGAATTTTTATGCCATCGACTTGCAGGAAGACTCCGGCAAAGTGAAGTCCTTTATGCAAAATAACGGCTATTCGATGCCGGTCTTGCTGGATACCGACGGCGAGATCGGAAACCTGTTTCATATCCAGGCCATTCCGACCACAATCATTGTTGATCGAAACGGCGTCATCCAGTTCGTCCAGAGGGGGGCAACCAATAGAGCCCAACTGGAAAACAGGGTGAATCAATTGCTATAGACCAGAGTCAAGACTCCGCAGTGATGCGGGGTCTTTTTATTTGACAGGATGGTAAAAACAGTGCTAAATTATAATTAACATCGTTGGCAGCGATAATAATTGATAAAATGAGGGTGGATAGCCATGTTTCTGCAAGAGGTGCTGGCTGAGCTGGAAGGAAAATTCAATATTAAAATGGCGCAGAGCACCCTACGCAATTATCAGAACGATGGTCTGATCTCCCCGGCAAAGAGGACCTCGCTGGGGCGATGGAAGGGGACGGTGACTGAGTACCCTGACGACATTATTCCCGAGGTGTATGCGGCGTATATGCTGCAAAACGGAGCCATCACGACAAAGCCGGATATGATCAAAGCCGCAAGAAAGCTGATTTACGCCGTCGAAAATCAATTGCCTGAGGCCGCACTGCCTGAGGGGCTGAGCCGGATGCTGGAGATGGTCTGCATTATCTGGCTTTATTACCGGGAGCTGGCGCTGACAGGCAAAGAGACAGCGGCAGAGATCACGGTTGATAAAAAGGGCAATGTCGGTGTCGCCTTTTTGGATCTGGAAACCAAGGAAAGGTACTCTTATTAGTAGGCAGATAAAGATGATTTTAATAACAAACAACACTGGCAGCGATATAATATATTAAATTTGGTGGTTACATCCCCAAAAGAATGCCTCCGGCGGCCAACGTCGGAGGCTTTTGCGTTATTTTGATTCTTGGAGTCACTCAATAAAAACGGAATACATGCTAGAGTTTTACATTCTTTTTTGTTCAAATAGGGTAAGTAACTCCTGGCGGTTGCTGACAAACAGTTTGCCGTAAATGTTGCGGGTATGAAACTTCACGGTGTTGCTGGAAATGTTCAAAAACTCACTGATATAAGAGCCGCTTCTTCCCTTCAGAAGTAGAGTGAGCACATCCTTTTCCCGCGCGCTTAGCGGTAAATCATCGTGCCAATCTAACCCGTCGGCAGTCTGTGGTTCATTTGGCGTCAATAGTGGCTGCTGTCCGGCCGGAGCTAGCGGTACAGGCTCAACCACCGGTCGCCATCCAGAAAAGGTTTCTTTTTTGTCAGGGAAGAGAAACACTACTGACGCCAAGGCGACACAAGCGATAAAAGCTAGATCCCTCGTTATTTGGACATGGCGTAATGTGCTGGATAACAGATTGACAATCATATCCCCGCTCAAATAGGAAAAGAGGGCAACAAACTGACCGAAGGCACAAACGGCAGCCGGACGGGTGGAAAAACGGGCAAAATAGGCGAACAGCAACCAAGTATATAAATTTAAGAGAGCAGAACCGCATTGCAGTGAAATGAGGGCGGCGATTGCCATGGTTCTTGCCCGGAAACTAAATAGCAGAAAGCCTGTCAATGCCAATGTAAATATGATCTGATAAATGAGGCGCAAATCGATATTCTCATAGCGATAGAGAATATAGCCCATTAATGGGCAAAATAAAGCATAGCATAAGTATGTCAGATGAAAAATGTAAGGATACGATTGCTCCAAATCGATGATGCTGAGCATGATTCCGCCGGTAACGTAAAATATACTGATGGCTAGTATCAGTTTCAGCGGAAAAAGCCTGACCGCGTCAATGCGCTGATAGTCATCGAATTGTGAAATCTCATCAGGCGATTGACGCAACAGGATAGCCAAAGAAAGGGGGGGCGATAGAATCAGCAGAGACAAAGACCAGTAATAAGGGAGAAACTGGCCCAGGATGGTTATGCTGCTGGCTAACGCAAGCCCCATTCCCACCGTCACGCTGTTCTTTCTTAGCGTGTTTACCGCTACAGTCTCCTGCCAGGCGGCTAAGAAAATCGCCAAGGCGGCACCGCTAACGGTAGCCAGCCCAATGGCAACTGCCGGACTGGCGTATTCTGCAGCCCCCAGCGGGCAGAGGCCGATCAGGAACGGATCGAGTGATAAAACCAGGCTGCAAGCCAGTAATGTCGCCTTTTTATTGCGTAAAGAGCGAATTTTTATCACCTGGGCAAGTATGAGGTAGGTCATCATCATAACGCCGACAACCAACCTCTGCAATATTATCGGTGAAATGGCCCACAACAAGCAAGTTGGCGTCAAGAGAGGGCCCTGAAGGTAAAAAAGCCAAAACCAACCGACGGACAGTCCTAAGCCTATGCTGTTCAGAAACATATCGACGAGTTCTCCCCTGCTCCTGACATTAGTTTAGGTATAAGGGTTCGGTGGATTTTATTAAATTCCTTTTTTATCCAATTGCAAACAAACCACCCGTTTGGGGTGGTTTGTTTTTTATTTTTTAACAATCCAATTGCCCTCAAAACCATCCACTTGGGGTGGTTTGTTTTTCGTTTGGTGACGGTACAATGGCCTTAGTTCCACGGAAAAGTAATGGGGAAAGGAGGCAATTGCCAAGCTCGGACTTATCGCGCCAATTCAGGAGCAATAAAGGAGAAGGATATAGTATGGATAAAAAGACTGCGGGTTATGATGACGAGTATTGGGAAAATGAAGTCGAGAAATCCCAAGCGCTGCTAAAAAATAAATTCCAAAGCGGCTATTGGGACGCGATATTCTTTTGGGGAATGAGTATCATTGTGGGTTTTTCGATCGTTTTGGGCCCGGTTCTTTTGCTGAAGATGGGATTGTTAGAATAAGAAGAGTATTTAGCCGGATAGTAACGATCTCTTGGGTGCGGATGATGACCTGTGACCAGGAACTGGTGAAGCCGGACTGCATTATAAGGCCGGGTGACGCGACGAAATTCAATCAGTATTGGGAGGATAACATGATCGGTGAAAAAATTGATTCGAGTGTAGGGGCTTTTTGGATCATGATGGCCCTTGTTACAGGAACAGTTGTTTTGCTTTATGTCATTGACCTTGTTTAATTTTCATAGCGAGGTGAAATGCGCCGGAGGCCTTTTCGCAGGCGGCAGGCGAAATCACTGTATCAGTCGTGGCTCGGTATTGTTCCGGAATAACGGCGGCGAGGAAGGGTTCCCAGCCTGTCCGGTCGAGGGTGGTTCCAAGGCGCTCTTTTTCTTTGCCGCGGGCGCGGTAGTAGGTCAGGATGGCGGCAACAAGACCTGGGACAAGAGCCGGCGGGAGGTCGACAGCGACGATGCGGGCAATTTGGGCTTGCCTGCCGGCGTTGCCGCCCACAACTAGAGTAAAGCCCTTGGCGGTGCCGAAGAGACCGATGTCTTTAATGAAGACTTCGGCGCAGCAGTTGGGGCAGCCGCTGACTCCTAGCCGCACTTTGGCAGGGGCATCCTGGCCGAAGAATTGGCTGTCAAGGGTCAGGCCGAGGGCGGAGCTGTCTTGTGCGGCCATGGGGCAATGGGGCTTACCGGGGCACATGGCAACCGAGCGCACCGATTTGGCGATAAAGGATTCGGGGCTGGCGCCGAGCTCGGCGAGGGCGGTCTGGCCGTCGGCGAGACTCAGGCCCATGATGGTGATGGAGCCGCCGATGATTTTCAGGGTACCGCCGTATTTTTCGGCCACAGCAGCCATTTGTCTGAGCTGCTCAGGGGTGACGAGCCCGCCGGGAATGTGGGGAGTCACCGGAAACCTGATGCGTTTATTCAAAAAGGGTATGGCAGCCAGTCTTGCGTTCATAGCATGTTCCCCCTGTGTTCGGCGGTATTTGTGCTGGCGGAAAAAATACCCGGACCTCGAAAAGTCCGGGTATTTTCTTGCTAACTAGGGATTAGCCGAGGATGGCTTTGAGGTCGGCTTCCGGGGTGGTGATGGGTTTCAGGCCGAATTTCTCGACCAGGATGCCGAGGACGTTGCTCGACAGGAAGGCTGGCAGGGATGGGCCGATATAGATGTTTTTGATGCCGAGAGCCAGCAGGGTGAGAAGGATGCAGACTGCTTTTTGCTCGTACCAGGAAAGGACCAGGGTGAGCGGCAGAGCGTTGACGTCGCATTCGAAGGCTCCGGCGAGGGCCACGGCCACCTGGATGGCGGAGTAGGCGTCGTTGCACTGGCCCATATCGAGGATCCGGGGGATGCCGCCAATGTCGCCGATGTTCATGTCATTGAAGCGGAATTTGCCGCAGGCCAGGGTGAGAATGACGGTGTCTTTCGGGGTTTGCTCGACAAAATTGGTGTAGTAGTTGCGGCCTGTTTTGGCGCCGTCGCAGCCGCCGACTAAGAAGAAGTGTTTGATGGCGCCGGCTTTGACTGCGCCGATGACTTTGTCGGCTACTCCCATTACGGCATTGCGGGCAAAACCGGTCATAACCTGGGTGCCGCCGTTGATGCCGGCGAATTGCTTGTCTTCACTATAGCCACCCAGTTCGAGGGCTTTGGCGATGACGGCGGAGAAATCTTTTTTGCCGTTTGCGGCAGCCACGTGTTTGAGCTCGGGATAACCGACAACGTCGGTGGTGAAGATGCGGTCAGAGTAAGAGGGGCGTGGCGGCATCAGGCAGTTGGTGGTATAGAGGATAGAGGCCGGGATACTGTCAAATTCTTTTTGCTGATTCTGCCAGGCTGTGCCGAAGTTGCCTTTGAGCTGGGTATATTTCTTGAGCTCGGGATAGGCGTGGGCCGGCAGCATTTCGCCATGGGTGTAGATGTTGACCCCTTTGCCTTCGGTTTGCTCAAGGAGTTGTTTGAGGTCATGCAGGTCGTGGCCGGTGATGACGATGAACGGGCCTTTTTCCACCAAGAGGGGCACGACGGTGGGTACCGGGTGGCCGTAGGTCGAGGTGTTGGCTTCGTCTAAGAGGCCCATGCATTTTAAGTTGACCTGGCCGAATTCCATCAAGAGGCCAAGCCATTCTTCAGCGGTGTGTTCTTCGCCAAGAGCCCTGAGGCCTTTAAAGAACCAGCCGGTGACTTCGTCGCTTTCTTTGCCGAGGATGGAGGCGTGCCAGGCGTAGGCGGCCATGCCGCGCATACCGAGCAAAAGGGTGGAGCGGAGGGAGACGATGTCTTCGTTGCCGGTCCACAGCGCTTCGACCGGGAAGTTTTTCGCACTGCCGTCCAGCCTGGCTTTTTCGGCTTCGACCTGTTTGATAAGGTCTTCGATCCGGGGGGCGTCGAAGCTGACGTTGGTCACGGTGGTGAAGAGACCTTGCATCAGAAGATGGCCAGCGGCCTGGGAAGGGGCGGTCTTTGCTGCGGCCCGCGCCAGTCCGATCATCGCGCAGGTCAGCTCATCCTGTTTGCCGGCCACTTCGGGTTTCTTGCCGCAGACGCCGACCTTGGTGCAGCCTTTGCCACCGGCGGTTTGCTCACATTGGAAACAAAACATGTCACTCATCATTTAGCCCTCCATTTTTATCTTTGATTTGCTGTAAGTGCAAAACTCAGCCTGTTTAATCTTCGCGGATGGTGCCGTCGGTACCGATGACAACGATCCGCCAGGGAATCAGTTTACCGCAATTGGTCAGGGCACCTTTGACGGCATTGGCGAGCCCGCCGCAGCAGGGGACTTCCATCCGGATGACGGTAACTGATTTGATCTCATGGGTCTTTAAAATTTCGGTCAGTTTGCCGGTGTAGTCGGCGTCGTCCAGTTTGGGGCAGCCGATCACCGTTATTTTATTGCGCATAAATTCGGCGTGCAGGTTGGCGTAGGCAAAGGCCGAGCAGTCGGCTGCCACCAGGAGGTGGGCGTCGTCAAAATAGGAGGCGCTCGCAGGCACCAGGCGGAGCTGGCAGGGCCATTGCCGCAGCTGGGACTGACATTGTGGTATTTCACTATTGTTTTCCGTGATTCCTCTTTTTTCGATAATTTTCGCCATGGTTCCCGGACAGCCGCAGGGGGTCTGCGCGGGCAGAGGCGTCGGGGTGTTTGCCAGGTGCTGTTTAACCGCTTCTTCGTCAAATTCGGCGGCTTCGCGCTCGATGATGGCGATGGCGCCGGTGGGGCAGTCGGGCAGGCAGGCTCCGAGGCCGTCGCAGTAGGAATCGGTGATCAGGCGGGCTTTGCCGTCGATAATTTTCAGGGCTCCTTCGTGGCAGCCGCTGATGCAGAGGCCGCAGCCGTTGCATTTTTCTTCGTCTATTTTTACGATTTTACGTAACATGTCATTTCCTCCTTTTATACTCGGTAGTAGGACCATACACAGTAGCGGCCGTTTTGATTGCTGCCGCATTGGCACAAGGTTTCGCCAGCCAGCCGCGAGCATATTTTCTTGAGGCTGGCTAACTCTTTCTCCGCTGCCATTGTGGATGGGATCAGGTCAGCGGGTTTTGGGGACAGGGCTTTATTGCTTGTAGTCATTTCAATCACCTGCCGTTTATTGTTTGCGGCACTCTCATCTGGTTACAGAATATATCATTTCGGTGAGGGCGTCGGTGATTTATATCACATCGGTGAAATATTTTTTCGTGCGGGTACGCGAAAGGCTTCCGGAAGTTTTCCGGAAGCCTTGTTTTCAGATGGCGAAATTTTTCAGGATGTTGTCGAGCGGTTTGGTGTAGGATTTTCCCGTGAGGCCGACAATGAACTGGCAGTCCGCACTGCCGCAGGAATGTTCTCCGCTGCAGTATTTGGTCAGGATTTCACTGGTTTGGTCGGTCTGCTGCGGGGTGATGGCATAGGCGGAAATTTGCTGGGCAACTTCTTTGCCGTAAAACGAACAGTCAATGATCCGATTGATGGTGATGGTTTCGCGCACGCGGTGATCATCCTTCCCGGCCCTTACATCATTTTATTGAAAGCGTAGCAAATAATCGGACGTCAAAGGTTAACGCAATGTAATGTTTTTATTAAATTATGATTGAATAATTATTTCTAAAAAATGACATAATGTCGCAAATTACTACAGGAGAAGCTGAACGAATGGAGAAGTGTTATCATTCTGAGAAGCTGTTTTGAAGCTGGAAAAAACGGATTCTACAGGCTAAGGTGTAAGGAGAGTTTCGCGGTGGACACTGACAGAAAAGGGCAACAGGGTGAAGCCGAGCCAGACAAAAGAATATACTGGGAAAAGATTTTCGACAGCCTTAACGATCCCATTATGATTCTGGATCTGGGCAATCGGATTATTAATTGCAACCAGGCCATGGCCAGGCTGGCCGGAGTGTCGGTGGGCGAACTGCTGGACAAGTCGTGCTGCGCCATTTCGCATGAAGATGGGCGCCAACCGGGGAACTGTCCTTTGCACAGGGTCCAGGTGTCCGGGGCCCGGGAAGCGGTAAAGCAAAAGGTCAAGGGCCGCTGGTTCAATGTGGTGGTTGATCCGGTGTTTGACGACAACGGCAAACTGGCCGGGGTCGTCCATGTCATGTACGATGTCACGGCGGTGGAAATCGCCGAGGCTAAAATACGGCGGCAAATCGCCGAACTCTTGGAGAATGACGCCAAAATCCGCAGCCAGAACACGGCGCTGGTCGCCCTGGCGGAAACAGCCCTGGGGTTGATGGATGAGAGTAGCCGGTCCGATGATGTGTTGCAGACTCTTATCGCCCGGGCAGCCGATTTGGTGGGAGCCAGCCACGGCGCGGTCTATTTGTATAACCGCGAAACCGGGATGATTGACTGTGTGGCCGGTATCGGCGTTTTTAAAGATTCGGTCAATGTTCTCAAGGTGGAGCTCGGCCAGGGGGTGGTTGGCCGGGTGATCGAGACTGGTGAGATGATTGTGATCGATGATTATCAAAACTGGGAGCACCGGTTGCACGGCGAGGTTTTCGACTCCATCCAGATGGGGATTCAGATACCGCTGAAGGACCATGCCCAAGTGGTGGGGACCTTTAGTCTTGGCTTCATGAAAACAGGGCGGCGTCTCAGTGAGGATGAGATTTCGCTCCTGACCCGCTTTGGCGAACTGGCCTCGATTGCGGTGCAAAATGCCCGGCTGGTGGCCTCACTGCGTCAGGAACTGGAGGAACGGACCAGGGCTGAGAGTACGTTGTGGGAGATCTTCAATGCCGTGAATGACGCGATTTTTATCCACGACGCCGGCTGCGGGAGTCTTTTGGATTTGAATCAGAAGGCCTGCGAGATGTTCGGTTATTCCCGCGCCGAATTTTTGCAGGGCAATTTGAGTCTGATCTCACCTGGCAACCAGTCGGAAGCGCTGGGCTGGATCAAAAAAGCGGTGGAGGTCGGACCACAGCTTTTTGAGTGGTCTATGAAGGACAAAACGGGGAAAATGCTTTCTGTGGAGGTCAATCTCCGGTCGGCGGTGATTGCCGGTCAAAACCGGGCGCTGGCCGTGGTCCGCGATGTGACGGCCCGCAAGGCGACCGAAAGGGCGCTGGTCCGGGAGGAGGAACGCTATCGTCTGGCGCTGGAGGCCATCAACGACGCCGTGATGGACTACGATATTGTGGCCGGAACATGGGCCTTTTCCCCGGGATGGTCTAGGGAGTACGGACTGACGTTGTCGGAAGGCGACAATATTGAAGAGTGGCGGTCACTGGTCCATCCCGACGACCAGCTCCGGCATAAAAAACTTCGGGAGGATTATCTGACCAGGCGGACGCGCAGGTATGAAGGCGAGTTCCGCATCATGATGCCTGGCGGCGAATATGTCTGGGTGCAAGCTACAGGCAAGGCTATTTTTAACGACGTGGGCCGGCCGGTAAGGATGATTATCGGCTATGCCAATGTGAACGAACGACGGTGGCATGAAGAAAAAATTCAGAAAATGGCCTATTTCGATGGACTGACCGGCCTGCCCAACCGGTCCTATCTGAGTGAACATTTGCAAATGGCGCTGGAGGCCGGGACGACGGACAAGGCGAAAGGGGCCGTTCTCTATATCGATTTGGATGATCTAAAGCCGGTGAATGACGCTTTCGGGCATACCTATGGCGACAGCGTCATTAAGACCGCCAGTCAGCGTATCGCCGCTGTGGCGGGGGAGGGGACTTTTGTGGCCCGCATCGCTGGCGATGAATTTATTGTCATCCTGCCTGACCGGTGCGACCGTGGCCAGGTGGCTGGTATCGCTGCGGCGATGATCAGGCAGCTTGGGGAGGAGTATGAGATTGCCGGCGAACGGCTTCATGTCTCCGGCAGTATCGGAATTGCCTTTTATCCCGGAGACGGCATGGAGGCGGAAGAGATCCTCAAAAAGGCTGACAACGCCCTTTTTTCGGCTAAGGCAGCCGGCAAAAACTGCTGGCGGTTCTACGACCCGGCCATGCTTCAGGATGCGTACGAACGGATGGTGCTGACCAATAGTCTGCGTTATGCCGAGGAACGCGGCGAACTGTCCCTGCATTACCAGCCCCAGGTAACGACCGATGGCGGCACTGTCGTTGGTTTTGAGGCGCTGCTCCGCTGGCAGAGTCCGGAGCATGGCTCAGTTTCGCCGGTGCGGTTTATTCCGCTGGCGGAAAAGAGCCGCCTGATTCTGCCGATCGGCCGGTGGGTACTTCGCGAGGCCTGCCGGTTCGCCCGGCGGCTCTCAGACATCGGGCGGGGAGATCTCAAGGTCGCGGTCAACATTTCACCAGTGCAACTGGCGGCAGGCGATTTTGTTGTGACTGTCAAAAAAATTATGGCTGAGGCCGGTGTCGAACCCAGTCAGCTTGAGTTCGAGATCACCGAGAATGTTCTCTTGGTATCACTGGAGGACGGCACCCGCAAACTCGGGGAGTTAAACGCCCTCGGCGTGCGCTTGTCACTCGACGATTTTGGCACAGGATATGCTTCCTTGACCTATTTGCGGAATTTGCCGGTGCAAACCCTAAAGGTGGATAAATCGTTTATTGACGGCATTACTCTGGCCACTGACGAAGCCACTCTGGTCCGGTCGATCATCCAGATGGCCCATGACCTTCGCATGAACGTGGTCGCCGAAGGGGTGGAGACAACCGGCCAGCGGAGCCATCTGTCGACTTGTGGCTGTGACCTGATCCAGGGCTATCTTTTCAGCCGGCCGGTACCGGAGGAGGAAGCGGTGGCCCTATTGGCTCCGGCCTATCTTCCGACGATAAAATAGCCGTTCAGACTGAACGGCTATTTTTAATTTCCAGGAATATCCCAATAAAGGCGAGGTTGCCCAAGTATTTGCAAAGGAAAATGGCAGGACAGTGCTGCCGCTATGTCGAATAAATTATTTTTAGTTGTGTAAATTGTGAAGCCGCGTCCGCGAACAGCCGGTTTTGACAAGGAGATGATTTTACGGACGCCCCCGATTTCTTGTTTCAACTGGAACCCCCCGGCTTGATCGCCAATATCCATAATCATCCTCCTGCCGGTTTTGAATCCTGCCTCCTTGGCCCACCTGGCGCCTTGATGCCGGCCTTCCAGGCCGACTTCGATCTCCTCTTAACAGCCGACCCGCCTGTGCGCCGACTGGTGCAAGGCCTCGGTTGTCTCTTTCCGACAAAACTGTATTCGAATCTACTGCGCCCCCGTACTTTATTTGTCGGCACCACCGTCTCCGAATTCGCGCTTTTTCCACAAGTACTTGACGCGGCAGCCTTGCCGGAAATCCTACTGAATGCGATGGCAGACAAAGGATGCCCCTTTCTGATTGTGAAAGACATCGCCCAGACGGCACCCTTTTTGTCGCCGGCGGAGAATGCCGCCGCCGACCGAATCTGCCAAGCTCTTTCTGCTGCCGGTTTTGTATTACTCGAGGGACAAGCTACCGCGTATATCCCGATCGATTTTGATTCTCTGGACACTTTTTTTGGGCGCTTTTCCGCCAGCCGCCGGGCCGATTGGCGGCGAAAACGAAAAAAAGGCAGTGCCGTCCGGTTGCAGCGGATTGCGACCGGTGCCCCGATGTTTGCCGAGCCGGCGGTGGTGGATGAATTTTACCGCCTCTACGAAAATGTCTACAATAAAAGCTATATTCATTTTGATAAATTGACCCGTCCGTTTTTTGCCAGCATGCTCAATGACGGCGAATCCGGCGGACTTCTCTTCGCTTATTCCAAGGACGACCGCTGGATTGGCTACAGTCTGTGTTTTCACCGCGGCGACCTTTTGATTGACAAATACCGTGGGGCCGAGTATCCTGCCTTTCGGGAAAACAATCTGTATTATGTCAGTTGGTTTGATATGTTGCAATATGCTGTGGATCACGCCGTAAAGACCGCCATCTTCGGCTGGACCAGCCCCGAAATCAAAGCCTACCTCGGTTCCAGCTTCAGCTTCACCAGGCATGCGGTCTATCCGGCAAACTCCCTGGTGCGCCGGCTTCTACGCCGTTTTTCCGGATCTTTCGAATCAGACCGTAAAATTCTTGAACACTGGAATCTTCAACACGCGAAAGAAAAGAGGTAACTTGATTGCGGCGACTGATTGCAATGATTCTGCTGTGGTGCGGCATCAACACCTTGGGAGAGATACTGATCAAAATCGGCGGCCGTTCGCTCACCGAACCGGAGTCGCTGTCAGGTATTCTGCGCTTTTTGGGCGAGGTTGTCCAAAACCCGCTGATCATGATTGGCGTCATTGTCAGCGCTGCCGATCTTTTGCTATGGATTTATATCTTAAAAAGCGGCGATCTCGGAGTGGTGGCACCGCTCACAGCCATCAACTACATCTTCGCTGTTGTCGCCGGCTGCGTCCTTTTTGACGAAGTGCTCACCGTCAGCCGCGTCATCGGTATTCTGCTCATTTGTGGCGGTACCTTTTTCATCAGCCGTTGAGCCGGGAGTGGTTCTCTTTCAGATGAATTTCAGAATGGGAAGCTATAATGCCAAGGGAAGGTTTTTCAAAAAAGAGCCGTGTTGGCAGATTCTTTTCGGTTATTACCAGATTTCTATGTTATAATTAATGTTATTGTGTTATATATTGAGCGTTTTGAAAGGACAAGTTATGGGCAAGGACTTTTTTTTGGTGCTGGATTTTGACGGTACGATTACAAATGAAGATGTGACCGATCTGGTATTGAATCAGTTTGCCCTTCCGGCGTGGCTTGATGTCGAAGCTGAGTGGCAAAAGGGGCTGATCGGCTCCAGCCAGTGTCTGACCGAGCAAATGGCGCTGATTGACACCAGGCTGCCGGATATTTTGGCGTATGTTGACACCGTTGCTGTCGATCCGGGCTTTCCGGCGCTGGCCAAACGGTTGCAGGCTGAAGGGCAGCCTTTCGCCGTCATCAGCGACGGCTTCAAAGTCTTCATTGACCGGATTTTGACCAATTCCGGTCTTCGATCAATACCTGTTTATGCCAATGGACTGGCAGAAAAAGACGGACAGCTGACAACCAGCTTCCCCAACAGCGCTCCCCATTGCTCCGCCGGGACCTGCAAATGTTCGCTGGCCAAGAAACTGGGCGGCGGTCTACCGGTGGTGCTGGTGGGTGACGGCCGCAGCGATTATTGTCTGGCGAAACACGCCGACTTTGTCTTTGCTACCGGCAAACTGTCGGGCTACTGCAAGGACAACGCGATTGCCTATACCAGTTTTACCAATATGACCGATCTTTCCAATAAGCTGGCCATCTTCAGCCTGTTTTTCAGCTTTCAGCGAATCTTTTGCCACAGCCTGACTTGGGACGATATTTTCTTGAATTTTAAATCGGAAGGATGCTGATTTTTATATGAATTATACAGAAGCAGAATTGCTGGCGCTGGAAGCCAAGTATTGCTCTCACGGCGACACTGTTCACTATATCGATCCGCCGAAGATCTTTGCCCGTTGCGACGGGTCCTGGCTGTTTGACGCTGACGACCGGCCCTATCTGGATGTCCAGATGTGGTATTCGGCAGTCAATTTCGGTTACCGCAATCAGGAGATTGAGGCAGTTTACCGCGAGCAGCTCGACCGGCTGCCGCAGCTGGCCTGCCAGTACCTGCATAAAGAGAAAATCCTGTTGGCGGCCCTGATCGCCAAGGAGACTGAAAAGCGCTTCGGGCTGGAAGGCCGGGTGCATTTCAATGTCGGCGGAGCTCAGGCCATCGAGGACAGCCTGAAACTCGTCCGCAACCATAAAAACGGCAAATCGCTGATGTTCGCCTTTATGGGCGGCTATCACGGCCGGACGCTGGCGGCCTCGGAGATCACCAGCAGCTACCGGTACCGGCGTCGGTACGGCCATTTCGCCAACCGAGCCAACTTCATCCCTTATCCCTATTGCTACCGTTGTTTTTACGGCTGCAAACGGGAAACCTGTGATTATCAGTGTGTGAAACAGTTCGAGAAGCTGTTTGAAACCGAATATTTTGCCGTTCTTGACGCCAAAGTCAATGAGGCTGAATACGCCGCCTTTTTTGTCGAGCCTGTCCAGGCCACCGGCGGCTATATTGTGCCCCCGCCCGAATATTTCACCAGGCTCCAGAAGGTGCTGAAGCGTTACAATATCCTGATGGTGGATGATGAGATCCAGATGGGCTTTTACCGCACCGGCAAGCTCTGGTCGATGGAGCATTACGGGGCGACTCCCGATGTGGTGGCTTTCGCCAAGTCGCTGACCAACGGCCTCAACCCGCTGTCCGGCGTTTGGGCTAAGGAAGAAATGATCAATCCGACGGTGTTCCCCGCCGGTTCGACCCATTCGACTTTTTCCAGCAATCCGCTGGGAACGGTGGCCGGATTGGCCACCATGCAGTATGCTGCTAACCACGACATGGAAACCATGGTGGCGGAAAAGGGAAAATATCTCCTGGGCCGACTGCGGGAACTGAAGGGCCGGCACAGTGTGATCGGTGACGTGGACGGACTGGGGATGGCTCTCAGAATCGAAATGACCAAAGCCGATGGCTACACCCCTGACAAGGCTCTGGCCGACAAGATCGTCGACGAGGCCATGCTGGGCAATATCCCGGCCAATGGCAAAGAATACGGTTTGGTGCTGGATGTCGGCGGGTATTATAAGAATACCTTTACCCTCGCCCCGGCCCTGACCATGACCTATGAAGAGATGGACCTTTTTATCGAGCTGTTTGAAAGCCTGTTAAAACGGTGTGGAGTATAAACGACTATGAGCTATGACGGGATTGATTTGCCTGGAGGCCAGGCGGCGGTTGTCCTTATCCACGGCCTTACCGGCGGCCCTTTTGAACTGAACTATCTGGCGAAGAAGCTGAACAAGGCCGGATATACGGTGAGGGTGCCCCTTTTGGCCGGACATGGAACAACCATTTCCGAGCTGAAAACAACCTGCTGGCAAGACTGGTATATATCAGTCAAACAGACCATCCTCGGACTAAAAGCAGCAGGCAATACGGTATATGTCGGCGGTTTGTGCATGGGTGCGGTGCTGGCCCTGCACGCCGCCTATGAATTGCCGGAGAGCGTGCAGGGGGTTGTTGCCATGTCGACAACCTTGCGCTATGACGGCTGGAGTATTCCCTGGTATAGTTTCTTGCTGACCCTCAATCACTACACCCCGGCGCGGTACTTGTATTCCTATCCCGAACGGGAACCTTACGGGATAAAGAATGAACGTCTGCGGCGCATTGTCCACAAGGGAATGAAGGACAACACCCTGGCCTATGATGAGGTTCCCGGGGTGAGTATCCGCGAACTATACAGGCTGGCCAACACGGTGAAACGGGAATTGCCTGCGGTTAAGACCCCGACTCTGATTCTCCACTCGCGCGAGGACGACACCGCCAGCGTGAAAAACGCCGACTATATCGAGCACCATATCGGCGCCGCCTATGTGCGGAAGATGTTACTCACCGACTCCTATCATATGATTACCATCGACAACCAGAAGGATCTGGTGGCCGACGAAATAATTGCATTTTTAGAGAAAGTTGCCCCGCAGGAGGCCAGCTGAACGGCGGCATTGTCTGATTTGGCGGTCAGAGCCTGCGGGGAAGTTTTTTGGCGATTGCAAAGTGGAAAGAGGTGGAGTTCATGGGTCTCCAACGGGTAGTGGTGACAGGAATCGGTGCCATCCATCCTTTTGGTTTTGGCTGGGCGACTCTGTGGGAAAATATTCTGGCCAACCGGTCGGCGATTGCGCCGATCAGCCGTTTTGACACCGACGGCCTGGGCTGTAAAGTGGCGGCAGGGGTCAACGGCTTTGATCCCCTCAATTTTGACCTGGGGCGCCGGATGGGCCAGAATGACCTATGCGCCCAATTTGCCGCCGCCGCCCTCAAACTGGCCCTCACCGACGCGGCCCTTGACCTTGCCGAGGAGGACAAAAACGCCATCGGCATCATGATGGGCTGCAGCTGCGGCGGTTCCGCCACCCAGGAAAACGCCATGCGGAAGTTTTTCGCCGACGGGGAAAAAGCCGTCAACCCGTGGAGTATTCCGAGGATCATGGGCAATAGTCCGGCCTCGGTCTCGGCCCGCCAGTTCGGCTTGGGCGGACCCAATCTCACCATTAATACCGCCTGTTCGTCTTCCCTTAACGCCATCGGCCTGGCGGTCGACCTGATCCGTTCCGGGTCCTTTCCAACAATGGTCGCCGGCGGCACCGAGGCTCCGATCGTACCCCATTTAGTAGCCGGATTCGGCGCGCTGGGAGCGCTGGCCAAAGAGGGCGGACCAGATGCCGTCTGCCGGCCTTTTGACGCCCGGCGGCAAGGTTTTGTCCTCGGTGAAGGCAGTGTCCTGCTTGTATTGGAATCATTGGAACACGCCGTCAATCGCGGCGCCGCAATATATGGAGAAATCGCCGGCTTTGCCAGTTTCTGCGATATATCCCACCCCGTCCTGCCGGACATGACCGGCGTGGAGGCGGCCCGGACCATGCGCTCCGCCTTGGCGAGAGCCGGCATAACGCCCGCCGATGTCGACTACATCCATGCTCACGGCACCGGCACCAAGGCTGGCGATATCATGGAAACCCGCGGAATCAAGCTGGCTTTTGGCGAAGATGCTGCGAAGATACCGGTCAGCTCCAGTAAAGGGGCGGTAGGCCACCTGCTGGGCGGGGCCGGTGCTACTGGGACGGTGCTGGCGCTATTGGCCCTGAAAAACCAGTTGCTGCCGCCAACCGTCAATCTGGAGCAGCCTGACCCCGAATGTGACCTCGACTATATCCCCGGCCAGCCGCGTGTTGCCAAGGCCGAGTGGGCGCTGGCCAACTCCTTTGGCTTTGGTGGCAACAATTCCTGTCTGGTGCTGAAACGCTATCAATAATTGCGGCGATCGTAGGATTTTAGCCGCTCGCGGTAAAATCGCGTCACTTTTGAAACCCGAGAGTCTGATGGACTCCCGGGTTTTTGTTGTCTCTTACGACGCGGCCTTCCAGCCCCCCCTTATTTGCCTGGCAAGGCAGTTGGATTACCACAATAAAATCATGCCGAAAGAAGGGAAACTTTGTCGAAACAACGAAAGTTAAAAAATAGTAACCATTGTTTTTTTGTGAACAATCAAGGATGGTGACCAGGCAAAATGCGAAGAACGGCAATCATTGCGCTTTTGTTTACCTTACTAGTCCTTCTTGCAGCGTGCTCCTCAGACAAGCCATCGACGGCGCGTCCTGCGGCTCCGCCTGGCGATGCGCCGGCTGAGCCCTCGCGCAGCGCAAAAGTGCTGCTGGTCACCGGTGAATATGCGCCCTATACAACAGAGGCTTTGCCTGACAAGGGGTTTTTCACACAGATAGTCACAGCCGTTTTCCAGGAGATGGGGCTGGAATGCGAAATCCGCTTCTATCCTTGGGCCCGCTGTGAAGAGATGGTTAAAAGCGGCGAGGCGTGGGCGGCCTTTCCCTATGGCCTGTCCGAAAAAACTCTCCAGACCTATCAGGTATCGGCAAAGGTATATCCGTCCCGGCATAAATATTTCTATTTGAAAAATAATGGCAGATTAAGTGATCAAGGGCAGGATTTCGAACGCATTTCCGACTTCAAGGATTTTACCGTCGGCGGGGCAAACGGCTACTGGTATGGTTCGAAAGACGATTTAAAGAAGCTGGGGATTGATCGCGTCGAATGGGCCTATGACGCCGACGGGCTGGTCAGAATGCTCTACAACCAGAGAATTGATGTATTTATTGAAGATGAGCTTGTCGGCTGGGAGGCAATCAAACGCTCCTATCCCAATGAGACTGGTAAATTTGCCACCCTCCCCAATGATGCGCAGCAGCGGGAATACTTTTTGATCGTTTCCAAGACCTATCCGCAATCGGCAGACTTGCTTAATCGGTTCAACGCCGCTCTGGGGCGGGTGAAGGACCGGGGAACATTGGCGGCAATCGTCAAGTCGCGCGCTAAAGATTAATCCTGACAGAGGTACATGAACATGATCTTATCTAACCTTTGCAAACATATGACGATACGAAAGCGACTGACGGTTTTGATCTTGCTGGCGGTCTTTGTGATCACAGCTTTGAGCGGCCTGAACCGGATCAGGGCGACAGAGGAGAATACCCATCGCTCTGTGGCCGACAAACTCGACTTGTTGGCGGCCTTGGCAGCCGGCAGCCTCGCCGAGCCGCTGTGGAGTTATAATGACAATGCCCTGAAGGATATTTGCGACACCTTTTTCAAAGACCGGGAAGTCGGCAGGGTGACCGTCAGGACGGCAACCGGAATTTCTGTTTACGACAATAGCATCAATTCCCCGATCTACGAGCAGTCAAGGCTGATTGTTGATGAACGGGCGGTCTTTAAGCAGAATACGTTTATTGGCACCGTTTCCATCGGCTTGACCACCCACTATCGTGAGATCGAACTCCGCAATGAGATCTTTAATATCATCGGCAGTATTCTTCTGATGGGGATCGTGCTTTCCTTTTTAATCGCCTATGTTTCGCGGATGGTGACGAAACCCTTGTACCAATTAAGCGAGGGGACAGATGAGATCGCCGGCGGCAACTTCACCAAGCGTCTGGCGATTGACGCCGACGACGAGGTCGGCCGGCTTGCTGATAAGTTTAACCGCATGACCGACAATATCCAGTCAATGATGGGCGCATTGCAGCAGAGTGAGGAACGGTTCCGCACCGTGGTTACCCATACGCCGATTATTATTTATGCTCTGGATAAAGATGGCGTCTTTACATTGTCCGAGGGGCTGGGGCTGCGCAAACTGGGGCTCGCCAGCGGCGAGGTCGTCGGTCAGTCGTCACTGATGGTATACCGGGACGATCCTAAGATCGTCGAGTACCTGACACGCGCGCTTGCCGGCGAGGCGGTCTTTTTAGAACACCAGCTCGGCGACACCTGGTTTGATAACCGGATGGTCCCTGTTTTTGATGAAACCGACCGGTTGACAGGGGTCATCGGCGCGGCTTTGGATATCACCGGCCGGGTGAAGGCCGAAGGGCGGCTGCAGGAAAGTTATGAGGAACTGACAGCCACCCATGAAGAACTGCTGGCCAGCGAAGAAGAGCTGCGCAGCGTATATGCCGAAATTATTGCCGCCAACGCCAAGCTGTCGGACAGCAACCAGATGATCCAAGAAATCTTCAACGCCGCCAATGATATCATCGCCGTCTTCGACAGCGCTGATGGCGCTATTGTGTCGATTAACCGCAAGGCCAGCGAACTTTTCGGCTATTCTGAGGAAGAGCTGAAAAGCAGGGGCTTGATTAGCCTGGTGTCACCGGCGAATATCGAGGAATCGCTGCAAAAGCTCCGCCTGACGATCAGGGAAGGGCCGCAGACTTACGAACGGAAACTGACCAACCGCCACGGCCGTCCCCTTATTTTCGAAGTGAAGACTTCACCGGTGGTGATTCGCGGCAAAACGTATTGTCTGGCTCTCCTCCGGGATATTACCGCCCGCCGGCTGATGGAAGACCATGTGGAATTCCTCCGGGTCCGCGACCCGATGACCGGGGTGTATAACAGGGCCTTCTTCGAAACCGAAATTCTCCAGGTGCAGACCGGGGGTTACAGCGGGATCGGCCTGTTCGTCTGCGATGTCGACGGCTTGAAATTGATCAACGATACCTTAGGACACCGCCAGGGGGATGACCTGCTTAAACAGGTCGCGACCCTGCTGCAGGGAGGGGTCAAAGCACCGAACCACGCAGCAAGAATCGGCGGCGATGAATTCGTGGTCATCCTGTTCGAACCGACAAAACGGCAAATGGAGGATCTTGATCAATACTATCGTCAAAAGGTCCTGGTTTACAACCAACAGCATCCCCATCTGCCGCTGAGCCTGTCGATTGGCTGGGCGATGGATGGCGATTGCACCCATATCGATACCGTCTTCAAAGAAGCCGACAACAACATGTACCGCCAAAAATTGCACCAAAGCCAAAGTGTCCGCGGGTCGATTGTCCAGACCATGATGAAAGCCCTGGAGGCCCGTGACCACATCACCGAAGGTCACGCCGTCCGGTTGGGCGACCTGATGGAAGGGATGGGGCAGAAGCTGGGGCTGCCGCAGGGAGCGATGGCTGATCTTCGGCTGTTTGCCAACTTCCATGATATCGGCAAGGTGGGTATTCCGGACAGCATCCTGAAAAAGCCCGGACGTCTAAGCGAAGAGGAGATGGCGATCATGCGACAGCACTGCGAGATCGGTTTTCGGATCGCAAAATCCTCGCCCGATCTGGCGCCGATTGCCGACTGGATTTTAAAGCACCAGGAACACTGGGACGGCAGGGGCTATCCGCTGGGCATCCATGGGGAAGCCATTCCTGTCCAGTGCCGGATACTGGGCATCGTCGATGCCTTCGACGCCATGACCAGTGACCGGCCCTACCGGAAGGCCATGGATCGCGAGGAGGCGCTGGCGGAAATCCGGCGGTGTTCTGGCACGCAGTTTGATCCTGAGTTGGTAGAAAATTTCCTGGTCTTGTTGGAGCAGGACCTGCAGTGAGAATAGGTTGCAAGAGAAAAGACCTCCGAAACATTCCGGAGGTCTTTTCTCTTGCTGCCGGACAACGGCGTACTGACAGCGGCGCAGCAGGACGAACCACTAATGGCACCTCCGCACCATAAGAATATATTGTAATATAGATTCTTTGGGGGGGGACATAGGTGGAGAACAAAACCATAACGATTGGGTTATGCATGATTGTAAAAAACGAGGAGGACGTGATTGGTCGTTGCTTAGATTCAGTACAGGGCATCGCCGATGAAATGGTCATCGTAGATACCGGTTCAACTGACCGCACAAAAGAGATTGTAAAGAAATACACCGAGAAATTGTATGATTTTCCCTGGATTGACGATTTCGCCGCAGCGCGCAATTTTGCCTTTCGTCAGTCGACGCAGGACTATATCCTGTGGCTGGATGCCGATGATGTGATTCTTAGGCCTGACCGGGAACGGTTTTTAGTGTTAAAAAATGAATTGGATTCTGCTGTTGATTCTGTCACGATGCATTATCATCTGGCAAAGGATGAATATGGCAATATTACGTCAAGTCTTCGCCGCAACCGTCTGGTCAAACGCGCAAAAGAGTTTCAATGGATTGGTGCCGTACATGAATATCTGGCGGTTAGCGGCATGATCCTAAATAGCGACATCGCGATTACTCACTGCAGTACTCGCCACGATTCCGACCGCAATCTTCGTATCTATCAGGGGCGTCTCGCCAGAGGCGATGCCTTGTCGCCCCGTGACCTTTATTATTACGCCAATGAGCTTTCGGATCATGGTCACCATGAGGAAGCGCTCAGCTACTACCAAAAATTTTTGGAGACGAAACAGGGGTGGGTAGAAGACAATATCGCGGCGTGCGGTAAAGCGGCGGACTGCTCGTTGGCGCTGAGTGACGGCGACAAGCAACTTTATTTTCTCTTCAAATCATTCGAATACGATATTCCGCGGGCTGAATGTTGCTGTCGACTTGGGTTTCACTATTTGCAGGCCGATAAACTAAACCAGGCCGTTTATTGGTATAAAGCCGCCACCGAGCTCGACAAGCCCGCAGATTGTTGGGGTATGCTGAACGAAGCGTGTTGGACCTGGCTGCCGCATCTTCAGCTTTGCGTATGCTATGACAAGCTCGGTCAGCATGATCTCGCCCAGAAACATAACGACTTGGCGGCAGGTTTCGCGCCAGCCAATCCTCAGATTTTGTATAACAAAAAATATTTCGAAAGTCTATTGTCTAAGACTAAGTAGTTATGAATAGGTAATCGGGCGTTTCTCGCTATAAGTTAATACTACTTGTCTTAATATGCGAAGTTAACACAATATGTTAACTTCGCATATGTTGTATTAGGCTACTCATTTCAATTTTAAAGGAGGTCTGCATCTATGCCGAAGAATGGTGAAGACACAGTCAACAAGTCGAGTGAAAATCAGGACGATAGTACGCTAAGAGACGGCTGGGGCTGTCAGGACGACTACTGCCACAAAACCCCACCTTGTCCACCTTGCCCAATATGTCCGACCGGAGCCACTGGAGCCACCGGGACGACGGGGGCTACTGGCCCGACAGGCTCAACCGGAGGTACGGGGGCAACTGGCCCGACAGGGCCAACCGGAGGCACCGGATCGACTGGCGCAACGGGAACCACCGGCGGAACCGGACCGACTGGGCCGACTGGGGCCACAGGAGTAAATGGCGCGACCGGCGCGATAGGACCTACGGGCGGAACCGGACCCACTGGAGCCACAGGAATCACGGGTGGTACTGGGCCTACCGGACCCACAGGAACGAATGGGATTCCCGGCACCACTGGACCTACCGGCCCTGCAGGAACAACTGGAGCAACCGGATCTACTGGAGCAACCGGGGCTACAGGAGCTACCGGCCCAACCGGAGCGGGTGCCACCGGCGCCACAGGCCCGATCGGACCGACTGGCGGCACTGGGCCTTCTGGCTCAACTGGCGCGACGGGAGGGACTGGGCCGACTGGAACAACGGGCTCAACTGGCGCTACCGGCGCGACTGGCCCAACGGGGCCTGCCGGGGCAACTGGATCCACCGGAATCACAGGCGGCACCGGACCAACCGGACCCACCGGCGCAAACGGGATTCCTGGCGCTACCGGGCCCACTGGATCTGCGGGGCCCACAGGAGCAACAGGAGCCACGGGCGCGACAGGAGCTACCGGTACTGCCGGAACAACAGGCGCTACTGGAGCCACTGGCGCTGCCGGAGGAGTACTGAGCTTCGCTGACTTTTTTGCTTTGATGCCGCCTGATAATGCAGCAACGGTTGCCCCTGGCACAGACGTAAGCTTTCCAGAAGATGGGCCGATCAGTGGCGCAGCTATTACCCGTACGGGTCCCAGCAGCTTCAACTTGGCTGCGATTGGCACTTATCAGGTCTTGTTCCAGGTAAGTGTGACCGAACCGGGTCAGCTGATCTTGACCCTTAATGGTGCTGACCTGGCCTATACGGTTGTCGGGCGAGCCACAGGCACTTCTCAGATCGTCGGAATGGCGCTAGTGACCACGTCGGTCATCAATTCAATAATCACAGTAAGAAATCCGGCCGGTAATTCGACGGCATTGACCATCACTCCTTTGGCCGGAGGAACACGGCCTGTTTCAGCTCATCTCGTGATCCTGCGAATCGCATAGCTGGTAATTGGGGCATTCCCTTAACGATGCGAGGCATCCTTCCGCTCAGGAATGGGTGCCTTTACATCGTTCGTGGCGTCGTAGCATCCATGAATCTCAAGGCATCATGTGATTGACAAGGATTCGAGTCAAATCTGAGGTAAGAGAGGAAAATATAAAAAAACCGGGGGTTAAAGCCCGGTTTGTTTGCAGGTCCTGAGGACACTGCGTATGACTATGGACGACGACTGCAAACATTACTGCGATGAGGCTGCGGCTACATTAGTGTATCGTCCACTTAATTATAGAGTTGACGGCTTATCCTATTTGCCGGCAGCAGTTTTTTCCGGCTGCTTGACGGTCGGAAGGGGATAGTTGAAAGTCAGGCCGATGCTGGCCACAGCTACATTATCCATCTGGGCACCTCCTAATGCGGGGCAATCTTTCTTATGGCCTTAGTATACCGTGGCCGTGGCAAAAGGGGAAATAGATATATCGAATAGTGATTATTCGATTTCGAGATAGTTGGTTGCCGGGAAAATACGGCGATGCCATGCCCCCCGGATAGGGGTCACTTCGTTTTTTCTAGCGCTAAAGGCGGTTTACGGCCTCAGACTGGGGCCTGCTATGGTGGCCGGCAATTGGTGTCATAATCAGTCTACTTTACATAGTATATATCAGGCCCATGAAAATTTGAAAGGAGACTATAATCGTGTCGATGCCTACCATTCCGGAAATGCACAAAATCCCGGAAATCCCGCTTAACAATGCTCTCTCGTTGATCCTGGTTTCGGTTGCTCTGGAGGAAATCGGTCTATCCCATATCATCAACGCCGAAGGTGAAAAAATTCAGGCCATCGTGCATGCCGTCGATTGCGGCAAAGCCGACCCCAAAGAACTGTTTGCAATTGATAGAAATGTCAATAACGTCCTTAGGACCATCGTTAAGAAAGAAATCCTGCTGGAGCTGAAAATGGTGGAAGCCTTAGAAGCTTTCCGCTTCGAGGGTCCCCCTCCCTGTACGCCGACTTATCGTTAAAATAGTCCCCGTGTCGACAGAAAGGTAAAGAAAGTATTCTTTCTTTACCTTTCTTTTATAACCGGCATGAGGCTTTCGCTATCGCGCCCGGCCATTTGATTCACCGCTTGAGCGCGGTTGCCATATAATGAAGCAGTTCGGAAGCCCCCTTCCTGCTTTTATCATATTCAACAGGCCGGATTCAGTGTGATGGGGTCAACCTGCAGGAGGATCTAAGTATGCTAATCCCTCCGATCACCTTGTATGAGGAAGATCAAGCGGTAATAGAGATATTGAAAGCCCTGGCCGAGAAAGGGGCGGCACTGACGGCCTACACCGGCGCCGCAACAAAAAAAATCCAAGTGCTGCTGGAATACCTGGAGAATCAACGCTCTCCGGCGATGACGGCCGGGGAATTGGCGGAAAGTATCCATGGCTCGGCAGTGTCGCTGGACAATGTCCGCTATATTCAAGCCATGCTGGATTCAAATCTGGCGTACGCTTTAAACCATCTTGGCGCAGAAGAGCTGTGCCGCTTGGTGACCCTGCCGCCAGGGAAGAGCTGTCGTCTCAAGGCGCAGGGGCAAGGCCTGGTAAAGAATGGTGAGGACGCTTTTTATTCGGGGACGGCGAAGCTGAAAGAAATTGTGCTTGCTGCTGACGGCGCCGCCGGGATTGGCGGCAGAGTGAAATACCGGGTTGAAAAAAACGGCCAGTTCGAGGAACTGGAAGCGGTATCAACTGATATGCGGCTGGCCTTCGTCAATCCTATCCAGCGGCGGGCTTGTCCCTCCCGGCCGAATATCGCCTGGATATCAGGCTATGGGATTGTGAAGAGGAGTACAAATACTGCCGAATGGGTGCGCGGCATCGCCTGGTTTGCCCTGACCCTTTGGGATTTGGGCGGCCGGAAAAAGCAGGGGAAATTTCGGATGGCGGTGTGCAGCCCGCATCAGCCCTCCTTTAACCACGATAGCGGGATTGTGACTCAATAGCGGCTTCTTCCTGTCCAGGTGCTACGGGCCGCCGGCCGCCTGAGCCTGAAGGCCGCTTTTTCTGTCTGCGTTTGGCAGGGACAAGCTGCGACCGGGGCATTCGGCTTACTCAGCGGGACGGTGACCGCTTTTGAGGGGCGGCGGGCTTCGATTTTGACAAGGATAAAGGCGCCGATGTCGCGGGCAGTAAGAAGTTCATAATCTTGAAATTCGACTTCGCCGTGGAGGGTGGGAAGGGAGTCGGGTTTGAGGCGGCGTCCGCTGACAAAACCGCTAAAGGGGACGGCAAAGGAGGCCAGACAGACCGGGTCGGTTTTCCCTGGCGTCCTGGCCACATATTCGGCGCCTAGCATCAGACGTCCCCAAAAGACCAGCTTTTTGCTGATCACGATGGCTTTGTCAACCGTCAGGGAGGTGGTGACCCGTAGAATCTGTTTGGCTTCTGGCTGATGGGGGGGGATGTTGAGGGTTTGGCGCAGGGTGACCGAGGTCGAGCGGGTGTGCGGCATAATATCTCCCCTCTCCACGGCAGCCGCTGTCTGAGCTGTCGCCGGTGAACGGAATGTTGCCAGGGAAATCGGCGGTGAACTGTCAAAGCGGCGGTTTACGGAATATGATAGATTAGAACAATCAAGGGAGGGAAGTTTGTGTCGTGTGTTCTTGGTTGCAATGCAACCCATTTTGGTCCTGGGGAAGATGAAAAGCAGGTGGATATCGCTGTGCAGTCTGTACCGGAATCACTGGTTATCTTCGGCCAGATAACCGACTGTGCCAAAAATAACCACCCTGTGGAAGGGGCTTTGGTAAAGGTTTTCAAATGCCATGAAAAGAAACTGATCGGCATTTGCCATACTTTCAGCGGATGCAACGGTTTTTACATGGTCAATATCCCCCATGTTTCCCATCATGAAAAGATCATTGTTATGGCCACCTGCGGCTGCGAAAAAATGACCTTCTGTGCGTCTTGCCATCCTGACTGCAAGTGTTCGTAATCGGCCGATCTGAATAAGGGTATGGCGTAAAAAATACTAGCCGGCAGATTGCGGTTAGTATTTTTCTCGTCTTAGGGATGGTTGCCCGGCCAAATGCTTTTTGGCGGCGGACTGCTTTTGAGCTGAATGTCGCAGCGAATGGTGTTGGGGTCGTGGTCGCCCTCTGGTCCGTGTTTTTTATGAAACTCCGGGCAGACGAAGATCACGGTGGAGAGGGTGACGCTTCGCCGGTCGAGCAGGAAGATTTCGCTGTCCTCGATGACATAACGGATTTCGCTGACCTTTTCCTCTTTATCGTCAAGGAGGATGAAGGTGCAAAAAGGGATGACAAAATGGGATACGAACCGGACGCCGCCGCTTTTGAAGATGACTTCTATTTTCTTCAGGGCGTGGATGACTAGCTTTTTGCCAGCCGCGGTGGCGATGGTGCGGAATTTATGGGTTTTGATCTTGATGTCTAGCCGGACGATTTCCTGAATGTCCGGGTCGTGGCAGGGTATGGGCAGCCGGTCGGTCTCACACAGTTGAATGCAGAATTCCGGGCATTCTTCGGACATGCAGTCCTCCGGCAAGCCGGGATGGAAGTCGAAGCTGCCTGTATTCACTTGGCTTCCCCCTTTCTTCCTAACAATCGATGTCGCAAGTGACACAGGAAAAAGATTGGCTGCACGAACAATCATCATCGATGATCTGCTGCGATCCACAGAAATTTTCTTCGCATTCATGTACCATGTGTTCGGCGCGGCAGATATGAGAATTGACGATGATTCTGGCTCCGTCGAGTTTGCGGATGGCGGCTTTCAAAATCAGGAAGAGGGTAATGGTGCGGCGATCTTTTTGTTTTGCTTCCTGGAACTCTACCTCGACCGAGATTTTTGCATCCAGACCGGGATGGGCGCAGCGGTGGTCGATAAACTGGGCGAAGGGGATTTTGAAGGATGCGAAATGGACGGGCTGGGTGTTTTTTCGGTCACAGGCCACATATTCGACAAGGACATGGACTTCGCCGGTAAAGACGACTTTCCGGCAGATGGCGGAGATTCTTTTGACTTCCGGGGTGGATATCACGCGTAAAACCCGCTCGATGTCGGGCTTGGTGTCCGGGATGACCAGCGTCGCGGTCAGGGCTTCCTGGTTTTTGCGGCGGCAATGGCGGGACATGGGCCGACCTCCTTTCAGTCTTGCGGCGGTTCTTTTATTGCTATAGGGCTGGAAAATCAGGGCTGTGCCTATATTAATATATGCCTGGAGGCATGGTCGGTGTGTTGCCACAGGTGACTTGCCAGAGGGGGGGACTGGAAAAGCAATTCTTTGAATAATAAAAGAAATTTTTCACAAACAAAAAAAGGAATTGCTGGATTTAAAATGGAAGAAAAAAATAAAAGAAAATTTTGGGATGAGGATGTGGTTTTGTTGAAAAGAAGGTCTTTGCTCTGGATGATGCTGGTGCTCTTCGTTACTCTGTTTGCCTTTTCCGGGGTTGCCTCGGCTGCTGACATTGTCGGCGTCTGGGAACGGGTCAACGACAGTGAAGCCGGTATGCAGATCCGGGTAGACCCAAATGGCACCGGGACACTCATTCGTGTGGGCCAGGGAAGTAAATTTTCGGTGGGTACGGTGAAATGGTCGGCGATCAGAAGTAACGGGCCGAATCAGTGGAGCGGGAGAAGTTTATCGACAAGCGGAGACAATCCTGTCGCTGATTTTACGATTGAAGGCAATGGTCTGTTGAAGGTACAAGTCCGGGCCAGTGTGCAGGGTCAATACCAAGAGTGGGAGCGGATCCGATAATTTTGCGTGAAATGCTCTGAAAAAATGCCGGGCCAGGTGGATATGCCTGCGCCCGGCATTTTTTAATTGGGTTTCCATGGTCAGAAACAAGGTGTTTCCCAAGGGGAGAGTAGCGGCTTTTCGCTATGCTTTGCATCTAACCTGACGATCAGCACTTTGGAATCAGCTGTAAAGTGAATTTTTTGGAGGAAGATCGCGCCTTTTCGGGCGCTTTTTTTTGCGTACGGCCGGTAATGATAATATGATATAGAAGGAATGCTTCAAGCGATAATCCCTGGGGCTGACTGGGAAATGCCGCCTGCCTGCAGGGGGGCGGCCCGAAGGCGAGAAGGATTATCCGCACCAGGAACAGAATTTGCTATTTATGCCACTGGGGCAGGTATTGCAGCAGGATTTATGTTCGATAGGATTGCTGAGATCGCAATACAGGAAGGGGAACCAGCAGATTGAGGGAACAAATTTTTGCCGATGTCGTGCTGCAGGGCGGTGTGGTGTATACCGCCGATGCCGCCGGGTCGGTGTGTACGGCGGTGGCTGTCAGGGACGGCAGGGTCCTCTTTGCCGGCGACGACGCGGCAGCGGCCGATTATATCGGGCCGGATACAAAGGTGATCGACCTGGTGGGACGGATGGTACTGCCGGGCATGATGGATACCCATATTCACCCGCCAGGCTTGGCGCTATTAGATTTATACGAGCTGCCCCTCCATGATGTGAAAAGTGTCGACGGCTATGTGGAGGCAGTAAGAGACTATATCGCCCGTCACCCTGACGCCAAGGCGGTGTACGGCCGGGGCTGGTCCTGGGCGGTGCTCACCGGCGAGGAGGCTACCAAGGGCCCCCGCAAGGAGCGGCTGGACGCGGTGACGACGACCATTCCGGTGGTCATCCGGGCCCACGACGGCCATACTTTGTGGGTCAATTCCCGGGCGCTGGCGGAGAATGGCGTGGCGGATGAGACGGAGGAGCCGTCCGGCGGGGTGATTGTCAAGGATGACGATGGCAGGTTGTGGGGGACGCTGAAGGAAAGCGCCATGTGGCTGATGGCTCTGCCGGAATACAGCCTGGAGGAATATGTGGCGGCCATGGCCGCCTTTCAGGATAAGATGCACAGCTTTGGGATCACCGGGGTGCTGATCATGGCCAGTGTGCCGTTTATCAAGATTTTTGACGCCTGCGAACAGCTTGAACGCGAGGGGCGGCTTGCTCTGCGGGTGCGGGGGGCCATGACGGTAAGGCCCCAGGATGACCTGGCGACCCAGTTCGCAGCCATCGAGGAGGTCAGACGGCGCTACGACAGCCCCAAGCTGAAGGTGACGGCAACTAAGTTTTTCACCGACGGGGTGATCGAGGGCGGCACCAGTTTTCTCCTTGAGCCGTATGCTCCGGCGGCCGGCAAGGGCGAGGGCTATTGCGGCGAATGCCTCTGGGAGGAGGATAAACTGGCGGAAGCTTTTGTTCTTGCCAACCGGAGCGGTTTGCAGATTCATGTCCATTCCACCGGCGACGCCTCGACGCGAAGGGTGCTGGACGCCCTGGAGGCCGCCCGGGAGACTCTGCCGCCCGGCGACTGCCGCAACACCATCACCCACCTGCAGCTGGTGGCGAAAGAGGATATCCCCCGGATGGCGGACCTTGATGTCATCGCCAGCGTGCAGCCCTACTGGCAGTTTAAGGGGCCGGGCTGGTGGGAGAATGTCGATTATCAGTTTCTCGGCGAGCGGGCTGAGGAGGAGTTTCCCCTGGGCAGCTTGTTTGCTGCCGGGTTGACGGTGATATCGTCGTCCGACTATCCGGCGACCATTGTGCCCAATCCCCTGCTGGCCATGGCCATCGGCGTAACCCGCAACCTGGTCGGCGCCAGCCGGCAGGGTCTGGCGGACATCACCGATATCGATGACGAACGCTATCTTTTGGGCAAGGGCGAGCGGGCCACCATCAGCCAGATGATTGATAGCTTTACGGCAAATGGGGCCTACGCCATGTTCCTCGAAGGAGAGACCGGCTCGATAGAGACCGACAAACGGGCCGACCTGGTGGTGCTGGACAGCAATCTTTTGACAGTGGACCCGCTTGCCATCGACAAAGTCAAGGTGGATATGACCTTCTTTGACGGCCGGCTGGTTTACGCGCGGCAGGACTGAGCAAATAAAAAAAATGGCCGGCTTCCCTAGTGCGGGAAGTCGCGCCATCTTTGCCCTATTGATCAGGTGGATTATTTTCTGACCGGGACGATCTCCAGCCAGTAGCCGTCCGGGTCGGCGATGAAGTAGATGCCCATTTTTTCATTTTCGTAGCAGATGCAGCCCATTTGTTTGTGCTTTTCGTGGGCGGCGGCGAAGTCTTCCACTAAGAAGGCGAGATGGAATTCGTTGTCTCCCAGGTTATAGGGGGCGGTGCGGTCTTTCAGCCAGGTTAGCTCAAGCTGGTGTGGTGTGGTGCCGTCGCCGAGAAAGACCAGGGTGAAGCCGTTGCCCTCTTTGCGGCGGACTTCGGTGAGGCCGAGCGCCTCCTGATAAAAAGCCAGGCTTTTTTCCAGGTTGAGCACATTGATGTTGTTGTGGTAAAAGGTGAATTTCATGATCTGTTCCTCCTTTGTCCTTGGGGTTTTTCGGTGATATTATTATACCACGGCCGGCAGGCGGAAACTGCCAGGATTTAGAAAATAATTTCCTGGCCTTTGCGGGTGATGGCCACGGTATTGATAGCCAGATCCTTGGCTTTGGCGGCAAAGGCGGCGGTGGTGGCATAGGTTTCGCCGAAATGCATCGGCAGGAGCAGCTTGGGGTGCATCTGGGCGGCGAAATACTCGGCGCCGATGGAGTAGTTCTCCTCCAGCCGCTGATCGACCGGGAACATGGCGATGTCGATGGTCTCGCCAGCCAGTTTTTCCATTTCGGTCTTGAAGTAGTTGTCGGCCCAGTCCCGTTCGGCTTTGGTCTCACCTGACCAGTGCCACCAGTTGAGGTCGCCGGCGTGAAAAATGTTCAGGCCGTCGGCTTTGACTAAAAAGGACACTCCGGCGTCGGTGGAGCCATAGGTTTTGACGGCGATGTCGCCAGAGCGCCACTCCTCATACGGGGCCAGAAAAACGCAGTCGAGGGTTTTGTTCTTGACGGTGATGTCATTGCTGAGAATATAATGGATAGAAGGATTGGCTTTGGCCCACTCGAGGATGATCGGGTCGTAATGGTCGCCGTGGCTGTGGGAGCAGAAGACATAGACATTTTCTTTGCCCGTCAGACTCTCGGCGGTGATCATGCCGTCCCCCAGAGGGCGCGGCTGGTAGTAGTCGAAGATAAAGGTGTGGCTGGCGGTTTCGATCGAATAACCGCTGTGGAAGAGATATTTGATTTTGGCTTTATTCATGTGGCGGTCTCCTTCCTGCTGAATGGCGGCAGAGCGTGCCTAGGGTTTTCCTATGTGTTATTTTATTATTGCATACTGATTAGGCAGGATACAATCGGAAAATGTCATTTGTTAGTCGTTCATCAACCGATTTTTTTGATATAATAGTTAGGTGTCAGAGAATCAGAGGAGGGTCTTTCTATTTTTACACCAATTTCGCTAGAAGATAAGCCGGTTTTTGACAAGTATTTCCGGCAGCGTCGCTATGAGGGCGCTGAATGCAACTTTACCAATATGTTTATGTGGCGCAAAGGGTATTTTATCGAGAAGGCCGTGGTAGACGGCTATCTTTGCATCAAGGCTGTCCGTACAGGCAGCACGCCATTTATCCTGTGCCCCTTCGGCCCAGACGACAGCGGCCTCGGCGGGGTGATCGACAAACTGGCCGATTACTTTGCCCAGCACGACTGGCCGTTTCGTCTCAAGGGGGTTCCCGCCGAGATGGTGGTGGAGCTGCAGCGCCAGCGGCCCGGAATGTTCACCTTTGAGGCCGACCGGGACAATTTCGACTATGTGTACAGCACCGAGGATCTGATCAATCTGGCGGGGCGCAAGTATCACAGCAAACAGAACCATCTCAATTTTTTCAAACGCACCTATGAATATCAGTACCTGCCCATCACCGCCGATCTGATCAAGCCCTGCATCGACAGCGCCGAGGAGTGGTACGCCAGCCACAACGGCGACGACAGCGACCCCGGCCTCAAACAGGAATTTCGGGCCATCGCCGATGTATTGGGCCATTTTGAATATCTCGGCGTCCAGGGTGGCGCCATTCTGATGGACGGCAAGGTGGCGGCCTTTAGCTTCGGTGAGCAGCTCAACGACGATATGGCGGTCATCCATGTGGAGAAGGGTCTCAATGTCCGGGGGCTGTATCAGGTGATCAACCAGGAATTTTGCCAAAACGCCTGGTCGCACCTGGCCTTTGTCAACAGGGAAGAGGACATGGGCATCGAGGGACTGCGGCGGGCGAAGGAGTCTTATCACCCGGTGAAGCTGGTGAAAAAATACAGCGCAGGATTGAAAACAAGGGGTTGATGGCATGGATTTCCGGATGGTTGGGCCTGGCGACGAGGAAGCCCGGTGGCTGTGGGACTACTGCTTTGAAAAAAAGAGCGATCCTTTTTATCGGTGGTATTTTTCCCGCTTCTGCCAGGAAGACAATATTCTTGCTGCCTATCATGGCGGCAAGATGGCGGCCTGTCTGCACCTCAACCCTTATGAGCTGGCCCTCAGGGGCAGCGTCTTGCCGGTATCCTATATCGTTGGCCTGGGAGTCATGCCTGAGGCCCGCGGCGGTGCGGCCGGGCCGCTACTTGCGGCGTCACTGGCCGAGATGCGGCGGCGGGGTCATTTTGTCAGCATTATCATGCCAGCCCGGGCCGGGACGTATTACCCCTACCAGTGGGAAATGTGCTACCATACTTTGCATTACAGCGTCGCTCCAGGCGACCTTGCCGGACTGGGAGCCAAGTGGGGCGAGTTTCGCCTGGCCGGGGCGGCTGACGCCGAGGCACTGGACGATATATACCGGAGCTATGTTTCCAGGCGGCACGGCTACGCCATCCGCCGCCAGGCTAACTGGGAGCTGCTGTTGGCCGAACACACCCTGGAAGACGGCCGGGTCTACGTTGTGGAGAACGAAGGCCGGGCCGAGGGCTATCTTTTCTTTCGGATTGCCGAGGGGCGGCTCATTGTGCGGGAGATGGCTTATACCGGCCGGCAGGCGCAGCAGGCCCTGCTCCGGTTTCTTTACCAGCACGCCTCGCAGGCGCGGGCGGTCGAGTGGAACGCACCGTTGGACGACACTCTGCATCTCCTCCTGGCTGATCCCAAACGCGCGGTCAACCTCGAGCCCCTGATCGCCGGGCGCATTGTCGATGTGGCCAAGGCATTGGCGGCAGTGACCTATCCCGCCGGGGTGAGCGGTCGTGTTATCCTGGCGGTCGAGGATAAATTGGCGCCATGGAATGACGGCACCTTCGCTTTGGCGGTGGCTGGCGGCACGGGGACGGTGGAGGCGCTCGGCGAGCGGCCGGGCGGCGCTGTCAGCTGTACGGTGGGCGGGCTGACCCAGCTATTGTTCGGCAGGCTGAATACCGCCGAGTGCGCGGGGCTGGGACGGCTCACAGGCGACGCGGCGGCCCTGGCGCTGCTGGATGCGTTTTTCCCCAAGTGCAGCAACTATATCAACGAACAGTATTAATGAGACAGCAGGTCCGGGCTTTTGGCCCGGATCTTTTTTTATTGCAGGCTTGGTTACTGCTCGCGATGTTGATGGGAAGAGTGAATATGCTGCTTTGTTGTTGGACAGACTTTGGTTTGCAAACAGGTTGAATCACGATAAGCGCATAAGAAGCGATAGAGGGAGTGCGGGTATGAAGACGTTTGGCATTAAAACAGTGGATGCCTTTACTACCAAGGCATTTAGCGGCAATCCCGCCGGGGTGGTGACCGCTGCGGCAGGGCTGTCTCCGGAGGAAATGCAAAAAATTGCCAATGAAATGAATTTGGTGGAGACAACCTTTGTTTTTCCGCCGCAGGCTGCCGGGGCGGATTTTCTGATCCGCTATTTTACACCGCAAAGCGAAGTGGCGGTTGCCGGTCATCCGACCATCGCCACCATCCATGCCTTGATTGAGGATGGCAAGATCAAGCCGGCCGGTCAGTTGCACCAGGTCCAGATTGAAACCGGGGCCGGTGTACTGCCGGTAACGATCGAAGGAGCGCCGGACGGCGGCTACCGGATCACATTGACGCTGGCGACCCCACGGTTTGAAGCTGCCCGGCTGTCGCACGCCGAACTGGCTGTGCTGCTGGGGACTGACGGCAGCAATGTGGATACTCGCTATGCCATCCAGAAGATGTATACAGGCATCTACTGGTTTGTGGCTAAGCTGACAACCCTCGCGGCCATCCGGACGCTGCGGCCCGATCTGGCGGGGATCGCCGAGCTCAGCCGCCGGGAAAAGGTGACCGGCATCCAGGTTTTCACGACTGAGACAGAAAATCCTGAGTGCGATTTTCATGTTCGTACCTTCCTGCCTAACGAAGGGATCAATGAAGACCCGGTGTGCGGGACCGGCAATAGCTGTATCGGCGCTTTTATCGTCGAAAACGCCATCCTGCCCACAAATGGTCAAAGTCTGTTTACCTCCGAGCAGGGGCTTGAAGTCGGCCGCCCGGGCCGAGTATATGTGGAGGTCGAAGGGAAGCCCCGGGCCGTAACCAAGGTGAGAGTCAGCGGCACAGCGGTGACGGTGCTGACAGGGGAGATTCAGTTTGCGGGATAGTCGGCAGCGGCGAGAAAAGGCAGACCATTTGGTCTGCTTTTTTATTTTTGACCCCCAGGAGAATCCTTTTCCAAGTCGTCGGGTTTTATTTCGACCAAAAAGGCTTTGCCAGCATAGTATATAGCGAGGTCTGCGAGCGGAAGGAGTTAAGATGCGATGGGAAGATTTAAAAAATTTGTACATAGCATTTTTAAAGATAGTCATAGCGGTCACCACCACCACCATCATCATCACCATAAGAAAAAACATCACCACCATCATCACCACGATTCCCCCTGTCCGCCTCTGCCCTGGCCGCCGATTCCGCCCTGTCCGCCCTGTCCGATCGATCCCGGCCGGCACTGCGCGCGAGTCAAGGTGGATAGAGTGCTGGCGGAGGAGCTTTTTACCTGCAGTGAACCCAGCGGCCCGTGTGATCTAGGGATGGCTTTCCCGCCAGGGTCGGTATTGACCGGGACCATCGAGGTCACGGTGCTGAGCTGTACGCCTGTGATCACCGGACCCAGGAACCCGATCGAAGTGGATATCGTATTCCTGATTGAAAAAGAACTGACGGTGACAGAGCCTGATGGGACAACGATCCCGCTGGGATTCACCTTTCACGCGCTATGCCGGGAAAGCTTCGGGCCGGTCAAGCTTGGCAACATCAACCCCAACCGGATTCGCTGTATGGTCTTCGATATTCGCAGCGTTACCGCAAATATTGATTTTATCTGCTCAAATCCGGCCTTTGGCGGGCATGCCACCCTTGCCGAGCAGCTCGAGATTGTACTGGTAATAAAATTGTTTGTGGAAGAGCAGCTCGATGTGGCGCTGTGCCCCAGCCATCCTCACGACGACCCTGACGATGACGACGAGCACCATGACCATCACCACCACGACGATCCGGATGACGGGCAGGAGCACCCCCATGATGATGAATATGAGCATCACCATGAACAACATCATCACCATGACGATTGGGATGACGGTGACGATCACCACCACCATAACCACGAGCTGGAGAAAGATACCGAACCCGACCATGAGCTGGAGCGGGTTGGACAATGATTTGCGAATCCTCACAAGGAAAGAATGCGACATTCTGTCACGATGTTATGACAATCAACGTAATATATAGTAGAAAATCGATAAGGAGGCTTTACCATGGGTTTATCCCAGAAAATTACCGCCGACCGGGTTATCGCCGACCAAATTTTCATTATTAACGAGGTGCTTTCTTGTACGTTGCCTTTTGCTGCGTCCGCTACGACCATATCGGGAACGCTTGCCGTTACCGTCACTGAGCTTGATCTGACGATACCTGGTTCTGGTCCGGTGTTTGTCACTCCAACCATTATGTATCAAAAAGAATTGACAGCAGCTGTCACCGCTCCTACCTTTCCCACTCCATTACCGGCTACCGTTCCACTCGAGTATAAATTTGAAATAGCAGAACCAAACCAATTTTTCTGCGGCATAACAGCAGCGACGATCACTGCGCTTGGTGTGGACCCGAACTTTGTCAGAGCAGAAATGGTAAGAATTTCGAGTGTTACCGATGCCTTTACGATTACTTGCGGTAGTGTAACCCCGCCAATCGTCGACGGGACCTTTACCGAAAGCGTCACCAGCATATTAAAAGTCAGGCTGGTTGCAACCGAGGATCTGATTGTTGCTTTGACTACCGCCAATAATCGCTTTACCCTGCCGATTACTGCGAGTTGCTAACAGCCAGGTTGTAATTTGGCGTCACTGGGAGTCCAACTGGGTTGGGCTCCCAGTGCTGTACATAAGAAATAGGAGGGCAGTAGTATGGCGGTTGAGTTTTGTTATATGCTGGGCATATTTTTCTTTGTTTTTATTCCCGCCCTTATCACGGTGGGGGTGTTTTCTTACCGCTACGGCAGACTGGCGGCTACCTGCAGCAGGCAGCAGGCGGAGCAAAACAGGCCAGTCAGAGTGATGACAAGGGAAGATAGCGGTGAAACGGAAAAACCGGTGACGAACAAAATCACAAAGCAGGAATTCCTGGGGCCGGGGCGGGTAAAAATATGGGTGGAAGGCAAAAGTGAAGAGGCCCCTCCGCCGCAAGGGTAGGGCTGGGGCAAAGAAGCAGATATGGCGTATGAATGATTAAACCCGCTTTTCGCGGGTTTAATTGCGTTTGGAGAGGGGGGCCGGGGGCGGCTATTGCTGGTGTTGTCATTACCTAGGGACACGAGGCCGTCACGGTGATGTCGCCGCTATTGGCGCCGGGGCACAAGGCGACGGAAAGGATCTCTCTCCTTAGTAGGGCAAACTGGCTGACGATGGTGATGGTGATGGTCAGTATACCGGTAATCGGGTCGAAGGCAGCAGCGGAAAAGCTGGGGCTTGCTTGTACCAGGGCACAATCGATGAGGGGCTGGTCGGCGGCAGGGATGGACAGGCCGCAAAAGCTTCCCGAGCAGGTGACGGTAACAACAGGGGTTGTTTCAACCGGTCCGCCCGGGGTCGACACGATGACATCCAAGGTGAGGGTAAAGGTATAGTTGACCCCTACCGGCGAAGTGAAGACCGGGGTACAGTCGGTCTCGAATTGGGTGAGGGTGATGCTGACCAGTGTTGAGCCCAGGGGAAAGGCTCCTAGGGCTATCTGGGTATTTACGCAAGTGAAGGTTTGATCAGCCAATACTTTGCCAACTAGAATTGTTTCGCAAAGTCCCATTTTATCAGCCTCCTCGCAAGAAGTAGCAACCGCCGTGCAGACCAGAGGCGTTTTCCGGCCAAGGCGGATTTTATTATCGAAAGGTAGATATTATGTTAAATTAATATATAGTATGCAGATCAATACGATTCAGTGTAGTCAGGAGCGAATGGGACCGCACATTTCAGGACGATTGGGCGGGGCGGGTCTGCTATAATGGGAGACAACAGGCAAGAAAAATTTGAGGAGGTTTTCCATGAAACCCGTCTTTGCCCCGGGGTGCGCTCTCATTCTCTACAAGCCGCAGATGGCGGAGAAGCTGCATGAACTGCTGAGTGCGAAGATCGAGCCGATGGAGCGGCTGGATCTTTGCTGTACCAAAGGACCGATACTGCCTGCCGGCACCGAGGTGATCAACGTCTGTCCCGGCTGCGACCGGCGGTACCGCGAGAACTACGCCGACGCGTCGACGGTGTCGCTGTGGGAGGTGCTGGCTGGCAACGACTTTTTCCCCTTCCCGGACTATGGCGGCCTGGCGATGGCAGTTCTTGACGCCTGCCCGACCCGCAGCCAGGAGAGGGTCCACAAGGCGGTGCGGACGCTGCTGGCCCGGATGAATATCAATGTGGTGGAGGCGGAAAACAGCGGCCTGACGAGCACTTGCTGCGGCGACAGCTTCTGGGGGGCGCTGCCGGTGGAGGAGGTCAAGACCAGGATGGCGGCCCGGGCGGCTGAGATGCCGGTAGAGGATGTGGCGGTTTACTGTGTATCGTGCAGCAAGTCGGTCTTTATCGGCGGCAAGAAGCCGCGTTATCTGGTCGATCTGCTCTTCGGGGAGGACACGGTGGCTGGCACCTATGAGCCGGCCGAGTGGCACGGTGAGCTGGACGATTTTATCTCAGGCCACTAGGCCGGTCGTCGACTAAAGGAATATTTTCCCGCATTTCTGCATAGGATGCTGCCGAGGGGATACGCCCCAGGCAACAACCGACAGGGAAGGTGCGGGAAATGTCTATATTGAGGGCTATGGGCGAAACCTTCGGGCCGGGCGGGCCCGGTTTTGCGGTGACACTGTTTGTATTGGTCACGGCGGCAGGGTATGCGGTGCGGGCGGCGCTCCAGGCGAGGGGCAGCTATCGCCGGGCCCGCCAGGTGCGCGGCTGGGCCAGAGCGGGAGCGCTGGCTTCGGGGGCGATGTATCTGGTGGTCTGGCTGTATCTGGCGGTGCGCAGCGCCTTCGGCTGGTAGGGCGAAACGGCGGAAGTCGGCGGAATATGCGGACAGTGAGAGGGCGTTGGGGCTCGGATGTGGGACTCTAGTCCTATGGCATTCATTGATAAATAATGGTAATATTCCTTTATAAGGTGAATATTGGGCAAACTTGCCGAAAGGCAAGGACGCAAAGCCATGGGTCTAAAGAGTAAATCTCTATGATTGCCAGGTTGCCACGGCGCGGTTCGTGTATTGCCAGGCCATCGTGTCTGGTTTTTTTATTTCTTGGCAGGATTTGTCGCATTTTACCAGAATGTTTTTTTATAATATAGTTAGTTGCCGTTTTTAGTGGCGTGGGAAGGATGTTCTGCCATGGATGGTAATAACAAAGCGCTCAGGATTGCGTTAGTGTATCTTATTGTCAGTGGTTTGTGGATTTTGTTGTCTGACAAGGCAGTGGAATTCCTGTTCACCAATCCCCAGACCATGGTTTCTGTCTCGATATTCAAGGGATTGCTATTCGTGGTGCTGACCACCTGGCTCATTTACGGAATGAGCCACCAATCCCTGCGGGAATTGTCTGAGACGAGGCGACAACTGCAAGAGAGCTATGACGAGCTGACCGGCACGTATGAGGAACTGACTGCCACCGAGGAAGAGCTCAGGCAACAGTTCGACGAAGTGCTGCAGTATAACGAAACAGTCAGGCAGCAGAACGCCATGCTGTCAGCCCTCCAGGAGGCCACCGCCGGTCTCATTAACCAGCTGGATACCGACGAGCTGCTGGAGAAGATTCTCCTCCGGGCCGCCGAACTGGCGGAGACGGAGGATGGATTTATTTGCCTGCTGGATGAGGCACGCCAGGTGATCAATATTAAGGCCGGTCTGGGCGTATTCGCTGATAGAGTCGGGGAGTTTAAGATGCAGCCCGGTTTCGGCATGGTCGGCAAGGTGATCGCCACAGGCAAGGCGTTTATTGTTGACGATTACAACAGCTGGACCGAGCGGCTCGATGGCCGGCATCTGGATACCGTGTTTTCGATGATTCAGGTACCGCTCAAGGTCAACCAGACGGTGATCGGCACCATCGGGCTGGCTTTTCAGGAAGAATCGGGGCAGCGGTTCGAGGCGTATCACCGCGAGCTCTTGGAGCGCCTGGCCGGGCTGGCCTCTGTCGCCCTGGAAAATGCCGCCCTGCACACCCGGATTCGCCGGGAACTGAAGGAGCTGGCAGTCAGCGAAAAAACCACCACTGAGATTCTGGATGCGGCCAACGACGCCCTTGTCGCCATCCATGTCCAGTCGGCATCGATTGTTCGGGTTAATCACAGGGCTGTTGAGCTTTATGGCTATAGCGAAGAGGAAATGCGGCAATTGGGTATGGCCGCCTTGGCGTCGCCGCAGCATTTGGAGGACGCCCTGGAGCGAGTACGCAAGACGTGTAGTGATGGGCCGCAGCTTTATGAGCGGACGACGGTGGACCGCCATGGAAACCGGCTATTCATCGAAGTGAATATGAAGCGGGCGACGATTAACGGCCAGGATTGTGTCTTGGCGGTGGTCCGGGATATTGCCGAGCGCAAGAAGCTGGCCGCCGAGCTGGCCCGGGCCGAAGAGCTGAAACTGGCGCTGCTGGACGTCATTCCTGATCTGATGGTAGTGCTGGATCGCGACGGTGTTTATCTGACTTATAACAAGCCGGTCGACTTTCCGATGTTCGTGCCTATGGACAAGCTTATCGGCAAAAGCATTTTCGAGGTGCTGCCGGCTGATCTGGCCCTGAAAATCCTGCAAGCCGTCCGGATGACCATCGACAGCGGCACGATGCAGTTTTTGGAATATGAGCTTTACAAGGAGAACTATCACCATCATCTTGAGGCGCGTATCATAAAATGCGGCCCGAATGTGGCGTTATATATGGTCCGCAATATTACCGACAGCAAGCGGATGGCGGAGCAGGTAGAGTTTCTCAGCCTGCATGACGCCCTCACCGGGGTCTACAACCGGACTTATTTCGAAGAGGAGATGCAGCGGGCCGCCAGTCACACCCGTGACAGCATCGGTCTGGTTATCTGCGATGTCGACGGCTTGAAGCTGATCAACGATACTCTTGGTCATCAGGCCGGGGACGATATTCTGCGGGTGGTGGCCAAGACGCTGCTGGCCTGCGCTTCGCCGGCCGATGTGGTCGCCAGGATCGGCGGCGACGA
>JARLHX010000093.1 GCA_031292035.1 Negativicutes bacterium
ACTGGCGGCCCAAGGCAAGAAGTAACTCCGATCTGGGCCACTAAGCCTGCCCGGCGCCCCGAATACGCGGGGCGCTGTTCCATGTCCGTGTATGGCTGCACTGGAGGTCTTGCGGCGCTTCAACCAAAGCAAATCAGTGTTGCCCGTAGCAACAGTGCCGGGTTGTTTGCGGTTCGGGCGTAAAATAGCAAGGCTACCTCATCAAAAGGAGCCGCGTATGAACGCCGAGCAAATGAACAAGCAGGCGGTGGGGGGAAATACCGTTTGGGATCAGTATTTTTGTGCTGCATTGATTGCGGAAAGCAATCTGACGGCACCGACGGTAGGAGGCCCGAAATCGAATCACGAAGACAGGCAGAACCTGTTGGTTGAAAGGGCCAGGGTTCTCGCTGACAAGATGATGGAACACAGGAAATAACCGGAGCCCAGCCTTCGCGCTGGGCTCTTTACATCTGGAGCCAGCAAGGCTTTTTACGATAAAAGGCCGCTGAATGCGGCCTTTTATCAGCGCTCGAAATTACCAGCGGCCGTATCCACGATCATGGTCGTAGCCACGGTCATACCCCCTGTAATGGCCACCGTCGTAGTAGCCGCGGGGTGGCAATGGCTCGTACCGGCGGTACTCAACCCGCGTGGCCACTGGTACATAGGCCACGGGCTGGTAGCCCTGGTATTGCGGCGGGTAGTAGTGTTCGTGGCCCGAACCGCCGATCACGGTGGCCAATACCGCACCCACTGCTGCCCCGGCGATGACTGGCACTATCACATCGCGCTCGTTAGCGGATGCCGCACCCGCGGCAACCAGGCAACTGGACAGGATCAAGGCTTGAGTCATCTTCGAAAACATGGTGTCTCCTCTGGCGACAAGTGTGGGTTCGCCATGGATGTATGAAACACCCGTTTCGTGTCAGCGGACGTCTAGGCTCAGTAAAGGTTGAGTAAAGCGTGGTCAGGCAGCGCCGCGCTTCGCTCGAGGGTGCCATTTGTCCACGTTGGGCAATCATTCGATTGCTTGAGGTCGCGAGAAAATAAATCTGTCCCCTTTTCCAAGGCTTTGAGTATGGAATCTTGGGGATAACTGGAGTAAAAAATACCTTACCTGCCTCAATCCAGAGGGTGCGCAAATGGTCATTACTGTCAAAGAACGCGATGAGCATCACATGTCACATGAGGCGAGTAGCGCGGGGGTCCGAATGTGGGACGTATACCAAGGAGATGTGCTTGTAGGCGTTTATCACAGTGAAGCGGATGCATTGAAGTACAAGGCTTTGCTGGAGAGCGGTCGATTGGATAGCCTCAAGGCGCCTCCGAAAAACTAAGGAATGAAAAAGCCCAGCCCAGTCTCGTGCTGGGCTTTGTTATGTGCGCCCAGCATGGGCGCAATCTTGTGGGTGAAAGTCCCGCCGTAAGCTGACC
>JARLHX010000094.1 GCA_031292035.1 Negativicutes bacterium
CAGCGTCAGCGAACTGTCCGGGCGCTCAACCGGGTAGACCTCGCGGTTGATCAACTTGAGCAGCGTACTTTTGCCCGCACCATTGGGGCCCAGTATGGCGACGCGTTCGTGGTAGTCAATCTTCAGTGAAACCCGGTCGAAGACCCGGGTTTGCTGTTGGTAGGCGGTAACGTTGTTCAACTCGATCATGGAGGGGCATTCCGCAGGGCTTTGCCGAGCATTGAAGCAATCGGTCGAGGTGATTGCAATGGTCTGCAAGCCGGCGGCGGTCTGCTCATGCACGCTGTTATTTGTTTTTCCAGTACTTCTGCATTTCGAGAAACAGAAACGATGCCGTCCAGGAGATGAGTACCAGGCCGGTCAGTGCCTGTAGCCCGGTCAGGTACTTGAGCTTGCCCACAGGCGATATATCGCCGAAACCGATGGTGGTAAAGGTGGTGAAGGAAAAATACACGCAGTCCATGAACGAGCCGTCAAAGTTACCCTTCAGACTTCCCCACGCGCCGGAGTGGGCCATCAGGTAGTAGGCCAGTGCGAAGCACCAGACTTCTATCGCATGGGCCAGCAGCGCGCCAAATACCCCGACGACGATTCTGAAGCGGCTCCAGGCCTTGAGCCTGGGTAGCCAGTCGTTCAGGCGTAACAGGCATTCGTAGTGAATAACGACTGCCACAATCACTACCAGCGTATTGATCAGCGTTACCGCAAGCATGGCGAACCTCAAAAATTGCTGCGTGGGGCGCGGTTTTACCTGGGGCCGTGAAGAGGGGAATGAGTCCTTCCAATGACGGCTTTTTGTGATTTTTATCAACATCAGGCAACGCCTGCCGCTCACTACCTCTACAAACACTGACCATAGACGAAAGCGTCAGAGACGCCGTCGGCGATGCCCAGGAGGAAGCCTTTGATGGCTAACCGAACGCTATTGATACATGCTTTCGATTTCGCATCGATGCACGTCCCCGATTATTCGGGCGAGCTAATGGCATGCTTGACCACGAGTCGCCTTGTGAATCCCCATATCTTGGTTACGCTGAGTTCAGCATTAGGGTTGGCCGGCTGATAGCATTGACAAGGGCATAACAAAAATGAGTGCAAAGGCTGCTGCATATTATTCTGGATGGGCAGCTGCATTCCTGGGTGTGCTGTTGCTCCTGATTGTGTGCCAGTCGGCTCAGGCCCTTCCGTCCTATGCTCGCCAAACAGGGCAGAGCTGCATCGCCTGCCACGCAGGCGGCCAATTCCCTGAGCTGACACCTTATGGGCGGCTGTTCAAACTGACGGGTTACACCAATGGCACACAAACCAATCCCTTGGCGGCCATGGTGGTTGGCGACCTCACCTCTACGCGCAATAACAGCGACGGTGCGGGTGGCTCGATCTCACCCAAAGACAAGCAATTCATACTGGACTACGGCAGCGTGTTTTTAGGTGGGAAGCTGACCGAGACCATCGGTGGCTTTGCTCAGTACACCTACAGCTCGTATGACCATCAGGATGCCTCTGGCAACTGGGTCGGACACTTGGGTTCAGACAATTTCGATCTGCGCTATGCGGATCGTCAGGTCGACGCCAAGCATGACCTCATCTGGGGCGTCACCCTGAATAACAACCCCACGGTTCAGGATGTCTGGAACAGCACGCCTGCCTGGGGTTATCCCTATGTCAGTTCTAC
>JARLHX010000095.1 GCA_031292035.1 Negativicutes bacterium
AGGGTGTTATTAACCAGCACCGGACCACGGCTTCCAGGATTTACCCAACAATAGATTGCAGCGCCAGAGTTGTCGGCGATGACATTCTGAATGATGTTGGCACTGTAAAAAACGGAACCGTTAAAATAATAATTGAAGGCACCGATGGCGGTGCCCTGGTTGCCTTGAATCGAATTGTTGGCAATCAAGATCGTTCCGAACATCGCGCTCATGATGATTCCGCCGGAATAGTTGCTTTGAATCAAGTTGGATCGAATGGCGGCGCCACAGACGCCGGTCAGATTCACAGCCGCGGTGCCGTAATACAAGCAACCAGTAAAGCGGTTCTTTTCGATCACCGGCGAGCCGGACAAAACGTTGATACCGTTGCCGCAATTCACGATCACATTGGACCAAATGGTGGGTGAAGAACTGGCAACGGATATCCCGGCGCCTGCATTGGTCAGGGTGAAACCCGAAAGCACCGCATTGGAGTTTTCGCCATTGTCAAAATACACGGCAGCGGAATTTGCGGGAGGCTCAATTCTCGTCGCCGTAGGACCGGCGACGCTCGCCAGGTAAATGCCTTTGCCGGCAAAATTCACCGATTCATTGTAAACTCCGGGCGACACCAGCACGGTATCGCCGGTGGCGCCGGCATTTATCGCGTATTGAATCGAAGGGCAATCCGCCGGCACCCGCAATGTCCGGGCAGTAGCAACCGATGACGCCATGATCAGAATCAAAAAGCAACCCAGATGAAAAATGAAAATCCGCATAATTAAAACTCCATAGCCGACAGATGATGATATGGACTCCAACTGGAGGTATGTTTGATTTCGTGCCCACGACTAGCATGGGCGGCCCTCATGATTTTCTTCCTCCTCCACAGATTGGCAAGAACTTTTTCCCTGGCTCCCTCTGCTTTACTCCGGCGCACGGGCAATTTGTCGCCGAATTTGCCGTGTCTCCCCCTTTTCCATGTCGTCCGAGGCACCTATTTCGTGTGCCACTCAGTATGGATTGTTGTCACGGAGTGCACCATCACAATCCATCATTTTCCTTAAGTTCGTAAGAACCTTGCCGATAGAAATTTAGGATGCTGGCCATTCCGCCGGAATCTGTCCCACAAGACAAATTGAAAAAAATCATGGCCACGACTAAGCGCGACCAAGCGGTTTCGCTGGTCAAACTCAACACCTCGGAAACAACGAATCGCCTGAGCATCGAGATTGGTGATAACGAAGAAGTCGAGGAGGACCTTGAAGGATTGGGGATTGAGGAAGTTCGGAAGGTCAAAGACAAGCGGCGCTTTATGATCCGAAGCCAACAGGTCATCAAGGTTAATCGGGCGTTCGGTCAAAAAAAACTCTGCGACAGTTTGAGCTTCACAGCGGGCCATGCGTGTTCGTTTGGCTGCACATATTGTTATGTGCCACCGATGTTGGCGCGAAATAAACGACTCATCGCGATCAAGAACAAGACCGGAGGCAACTGCGAAGGGTTTATTGTGGATATCGCGGATGCACCGGCCAGGGCTCGTGAATTTTTGACCATTGGCGGACACGGAAAATCACCCAAATACACTGACCCCAAAGACAAACGCGTGATTTTCGCCAGCCCGCTGGTAGACGTTGCCGGGACAATGGATCAGGTGGAGACCACGGTTGCCATCTGCCTGGAGATTCTGCAATTAACAAACTGGCAAATCCGCCTGCTGTCCAAAAGCTCGCTCTTGAAGGAAGTTGCAAAAGGAATCCCCGAAGTGTTCCAAGAAAGGATGATTTTTGGTTTGTCGACAGGTACGTTTGACCCGGTACTTGCCGGAGCAATTGAAAAGGGGACGTCGAGCGTGACCAAACGATTGGAAACTTTGCACTGGCTGCAGGAACATGATTTTCGAACATTTGCGATGTTGTGCCCAATCCTGCCGCAGAAGGACTTTCATGCATTCGCCCGACAGTTTGATAGGATGCAGGTATTCAATGAATGCGAGCACGTCTGGGCTGAGGCGCTCAACGCCAGGGGTGGCTCAATGGCCGCGACCATCGCCGCCCTCCGCCAGGCTGGGCGGCAACACGAGGCGGACCTAATTGTCAGGATCGATGCAGACGACGAGGCATGGCAAGATTACGCGGAACAAGCGTTCGTGGCGCTGACTAGATTCATCCCACCCGAAAAACTCCGCTTTTTGCAATACACCACCCGGAAAGCCGAATTTGAGCGATGGGAAAAACATCAGGAATCGGGGGCCGTGTTGTTGGACGTCACTCTGGATAGCCGGGAGGAGGCCGTTCTTGCGGATTGCGATGCAAAGATCCTGACCAACCTCCAAGGTTTCAGCGACGTCGTGACAGCCCTGAAAACAATCAAGGACCTCAAGCTTTATCGGTCTTATGGGACCTTTGAGGAGTTTTGCCTCTCAAAATACGATTTCGCACGGGCGCATGGCCACCGTTTGGTCAAGGCGGCCGAGGTTGTTCAAGCTCTAACACAAATCCAGAAAAAGGGGAAAACGTCTCCAGATGGAGACATTTTATTGCCCACCACGGAGGCCCAAGCTCGAGAACTGGCAAAAATCTTAGACCCAAAACAACAACTGGAAGTGCTGACGCTGGCATTTAAAAAAGCCAAGAGCGCTGGCAAGGTACCGCTGAATTCCAAATTCATTCAACTTGCGGCGGCGGAAATCACCAACGGCAGCGCCAAGCAGGGAACCACCACAGCGACATATTACGTTCCCAAGACCTATACCACCGACTTGCATGTATTCCTTGGCTGGGTGGCCAATTTGAAGACACTGGCCAAGCAAAAGGACAACAAATCCATGGTTGAGCTGACGCGGCAATTGGAAACGGTCGAGCAGGAACAGGCTATTCTACCGAGAGACCCACAAATTTATTACGCCGGATGGAAGGCAACGGAACGGGAACGACCATCGGTCAGCGCGGATTTTCCAGACATGGTCAAATTCACTGCCAGTGATATACAGCATGGATGGATGAACAACGAGTCGGAACATGACGTCGAACACGACGGCCAGATATTTAGCCCATTGGGATTGTATTATTGGTTACGGTTTGCCGGGCACCCGGAAATTCAAGACGATGTGGTGTTGCAAATATGGCCGGAAGATACGGAACGGGTCGCAAAAAAACACCGGCAGATCCTGGGAGAACCCGACGAGAAGACAGATGTTCAATTGATGCGGCGATGCTTGCGGCTGAAACTTCAAGAGCACCAGTATCTCGTGAAAAAACTCATGGCGACCGGCGACAAACTGTTGGTGGCTGATTTCACCGCAAATCCACACGGTGATGCGCTCTTCTGGGGGATGATGGAGCGGGACGGTCAGTGGATCGGCCAGAATTGGTTGGGGCGGATTTGGATGGAATTGCGGGCAGAAAGGCCAGTACCCGACCAGAAAAGGATTGATGCAGATCGTCAGCTGATTGACAAAGCCAATCGGATTGAGCGGCTCCGGCTCTATGGCAAGAACACCGGAAAGACTGACGAAGACGAAGTGAAAAACGACCTCGCATACTGGACCGACATCGACCTTTGGGTTGCCGAACGCCGCAGCCTCACCAAACGCCGGCCTTTGAAAATCAACGTGACAAGCAACGCCAAAGCCGATGAATTCAATTTTCAGAAACTTTCTCCCATGCTGCTGGGGAAAGTTCAGTGCTACGGTGATGTGACGGCTATGTCACCCGAAGTTGCCTGGCAATATTCCAAATGTTATGCCACGGTCAGATCCGAGGCTGGCAAGGATGTTGCCACGAAAGTCCCTTACTTCACCATGGATGACCAAAAGCGGCTTCAGCCCACCAAAGCGTGGTTTGACTGGCGGGATGAAAATTACCAGAGACCGCAGTTTGCGCCGGACCATCCGGATTTTGACCCGAACAAGGACAAAATTCGCCGGGCATTTCCAAAACATTCTTCGGTGGCATTCTGGTACTGGAACGGAGAGGTTATTACTGACCGTACAATGGCGCGGCAAAAGATTTACGCACCATTGTATATCAAGGCGGTGCAAGCAACAGCAGAGTTCAAACGGCTGCGCGAAATATTTGAAGGTCGCGGAGATGAACCAGGGCGGGATCTGTTGATTTTTGATTTCGACGGCTATGACTGGACCGGGTTGGGCATGCAGCCGGAAGATTGCATCCAAGACGTCCACTCTTTTGGGCACGGCATGTGTTGCGCATTCCTGCTTCTGGGCATTGATCCGACCACCCTCACGATTGAACAAAAGTCAGAGTCACCGGTTCCCGACAATGCCCCGCTTCTCCTCGATTGGGAGTCAAGATATGACAGCTACCCAAAGTGGAACCATAAACCCAATGCAAAACGCGTGGCGAAAAATTCTGTTGGACAAAAGATCAAGATCGCCCAGCCGAAAATGAGCGACTCGGAAAAGGCCAACATCGAGAAGTTAACCCTGAAGATACTTGGTCTTGACCCCGCAAAAGCCACGAAGGGTTGGGGCACCGCCCATCCCCCGGGCCGGTATGCCCAAACAGTCATCCGCGTCAGCATGGATGCAGCCCATCGCTTTTCGCAGGACGGGAAGCCGATTGGCGTAAAAATTTACAAGGCAACGCCAGACGGCCGTAGCGCCTCGGTTCCCATGCTCGATTTTCACCGCAATAAACGAACCCGGCTGCCTGGGCTGAAAGAAAACAAGCACGTGCAGGACGTGCTTTATGCCGGCATTGAAAAAGGCGAAGACGGAAAACATTATCATTTCCTGATTCAGCACTGGGTCGAAGGCGAGACCCTTGAAGACAGGCTGAACGGGAAGACAATGAAAGGTAAGAGGAAGGCTGGATTGAGCGGCGAAGCCATGGGGATCATGGACGATTTATTCAACGAACTTATCATTCCATTGTGGTCGGCAAAAACAGCGTACTGGGATGTTCGAATATCGAACTACGTTTTTACGCCAGAAGGCCAGACGATAATGATCGATTCCGATACGCTCGGAGCTAATGTTATGGAAATCCTCTATTACCCGGGCATCTACAAAAGACGGAATAAAAGCTCCCAAACGGCCATGCTGCGCTATATGCACATGGCAGGTGAAATCGCGGTGCAATGCCTCAGCTCTAATGGAGGCAACCACACAACCTCGATTTATGAACAGGTTGAAGACCGGTTTGCGACCTATTTGGAGCCGGTGTTTGTAAGGCCATATCCTCTTGTACCTGACTGGCTAAAAAAATCAAAAGCAGCGTATTCGGAATTCCGGAAGGAATTTGTGCGATTGCTGAGTCCAGGCAGCTCTCCCGTGGACTTGGCGGGCAGGCAGCTTAAAAAAATGCAAAGGCCTGACAGCAAAAAGAAACCTAAAATCACCGACCATTTGTGATTGGCACCAAACTCGACCAGGTGCCAAGTCGCGGGCGGACTTGGGGCGGTCGGAGGAATTGTCAGCCAGCTGTCCAGTTTTATCTCCGCTTAATCAGGGAGGAAAGCACTGCCACACATCGTGCATCTGCGATTCGATGTGGTCCTGGCTGAGATTCAACCAGCGCCCGCCTTTTGTGCTCATGCGTCCCACGCCGCATATGAATTTTTGGCGGAACCGATCGAGGCTCATTTGCCTCTCCGCACCAGAAAACACCAGTTGTCGGAGCGCAGTGAAAATGTTGTAAGCCAAAATCGCGGACTGGAAACGCCCTTCGCCCGCATCCCCGGCGGATACGGCAGGAAATGCGCCCTGCGCCAACCGTTCGATGTCGTGAATTGCGCATGCGACCGCAAAATCGCCCTTGAGAAATCGTTGAAATAGAAGCCCGTCAATTGCTTCGACGTTCGTCTGGAGTCGTGCGTATTCGTAGTCGTCGTTACCCTTTCTCTTCCGGAAGAGGAACTCCTTGACCATCCCCATGTCGCCTCCTTTGTGTGACTTCGCCCAGGCAAATGCGCCGTCACCTAGAGAACCTTCTGCAGACCAGACAAGTCGAGATTCACCGGCCATCTCCCGCAGTGGCGCTTCCTCGGGCGGCATGCCCAAAATATATCCAATGTTCTTCTTATACGTTTTCCAGTGGCGGCCATCAGGCTTGGTCTTGTAAACGAATTCTCGTTTTTGCACCCATGATAGAACAGCTGGGGCGCAACATTCCGGACCTGCGCGCAGCAGGCGTGAAACCCCAAATTCATCGATCATCTCCAGGGCGGCGGTCAATCGAGCTATTAGATCAGCCGCGTGGCGACACATGCCGCCGGACAGCACCAAGTCGGCCTCCCGCCAAATGCACACCACGCGGTTTGGAAAACCGTGTGATGGTGAATTGGATCGCCAAGTTAAACGTGTGGTCGCGGGTTCTGGGACGATTTCGACATCAATAGTTGCATGTTTCAAACGGCCCACGTTCTCTGCCTCGCATTTGCTTCGGATATTCTTCACCGATTTCCCCAGGACCATTTGCCAAGGATCTCTTCCTAACGGTGCTTTTATAAAGCTACGGCCTAGTTCACGTAAAAACCTCTGGATCCGACTGCGGCCTGGCGCTTTCCGCCCGAAGGCTTCTTCCACGCAAGCGTCCCTACGCATCAAATCAAGGTCTTGAATGCAGTCCGCACCGGCGAGTTGCAAGGAGAGAAGATACTCAACCAGGTCCGAAGCATCCGATGATGTGGTCTGGGTTGGCTCAGTGGATGTCGACTCGTCACTCTGGCCAGTCCAATAGTCGCCCACCGCTCTTGCCAAGCCCAGCCCCCGGTAAGCACGAAAGATGGCAATCAGCCCCACCTGCGGACTGTGGTCGGCTTTCGTTGTGCCGGTCTCGACCCGAAAACGGCAGGACGATTTTTTGGGCATAAGATTCCAGAGTAAAGCTCGCAAAAACGAGCTAGAGCAATCTCGCACTAAAAAACGGGAACGCCAGTATTTTCGGCCCGATTCCCTCAAAATTTGGATGTTTGAAATATCGATCCCGACATGCTGCTACCGCACAGAATGGAAGGAAGAAAAACTGATGATTAAATCGCGGATATACATCGACGGAAGATCCGAGACGCAACAACTCCAAGAATGGAGAGGGGTGTCTCGCGATGCTGATGGCGTTCGCCAAAGAAAAACTGCGAAGTGAGAATGCATTTTACCGACCATATGACACGCGCCGAGCGGATCGCCCGCATTGGCGAATTGCTCGCGAAAGGGGTCACCCTCATGCTGGCGCGCGAAGCCCGGGATAAGGCGGAGTCGAAGAGTGTGGAAGTCTTGGAACAAAGCTCAAAACCGGCCAAGACTGCCTTTTGCACCGAGCATGCTACTCCGGAGAACGAGGCGGAAACCGCCATACTGGCCTATTTGAGACGCGTCGGATCCGCCTCGCCGCGGGACATCCAACAAGCGCTGGACCTGTCAAAGGCGACCGCGTTCCGTCGTTTGCAACGAATGACCAAAACAGGTTTGGTCGTAAGATCTGGCCAGACCTCAGCGATTCGTTATCTGGCGATGGGGTTTGCGGGAAATCAAATCGAAGCCGCGATTGTCCGCCTCAACGCTTTCGACCCGCCAACCACGCGCCGTTTCATGGGCGATGACGTATTGCACGGCAATACGCTCAATTTCCTCGTCGCGCACCATCGGAGCAATTTGAGGTGAGGTGCGTTCGGGATGGGGCAGGACCCAGGCACGACCAACATGCTGGACGTCACCAATCATGCATTCGGCTTCTTGACGCAGTTCGGCGGTACGACGTTCCAATCGGGCGTTCAATTCGTCGAGCTTGTCCTCGACCTTTTTTAGGTTTGCCGCCAGCAATGGATCGTCCGGGCCACTCGCCTGCTCGTGAATTTCGGCCATGCGCATGTTCTGCCGG
>JARLHX010000096.1 GCA_031292035.1 Negativicutes bacterium
GGCGGCGGTCGGCGACAAGCTGGAAATCATGGTGGACGCGAATCAGGGAACGGCTGTCGAGCGGAGGAAGGGCGACTTTCCGGTGCTCTGGTCTTACGAGCGGGCCCGGGATACGGCGAAGGAACTGGAAAAATACCATTGCACCTGGCTCGAAGAGCCGTTATACCGGTATAACTTTGAGGGGCTGGCCAGACTGTCCGGTGAGGTAGCGATTCCCATCGCCGGCGGCGAAATAAATCACGGTCTTCATGAGTTCAAGCAGCTTCTTCAGCAAAAATGCTTCCGGATCGTTCAGCCTAATTGCACCATCAGCGAGGGCATAACCCAGATCCGGAAAATCGCGGCTATGGCCGAGGCCGAAGGAATAATCTGCAATCCTCACGCCTGGATTCCCGGGATCGGTCTGCTGCAGAGCCTCCATCTGGCGGCTTCGATTTCCAATTGTGACTACCTGGAATATCCCTATGATCCGCCTGCGCTGACTCCCAAATCGTTTCAGGGGATTCTGGCCCAGGAGTATACCGTGGAAAAGGACGGGTACATGTCTGTGCCGCAGGCACCAGGTTTCGGTTATATTCTTGATGAGGAAAAAATAAATAGATACAGCCTTGTGAAAGGTTAGTCATTGGGACATGGCAGCTTGTAACTATGGAGGAAATGTGATGGAACTGGAATTAAGAGGGGTTTCGAAATCCTTCGATGACTTCGTGGCGGTGGAAAATGTCTCATTCTCCATAAAAAAAGGAGAATTGTTTTCGCTTTTGGGTCCGTCAGGCTGTGGCAAGACGACGACCCTCCGGATGATTGCCGGCTTTTATGCGCCGGATGTTGGCGACATCTATCTCAACAACCAGAACATAACCCATCAGCCTGTCAATCGTCGGGGAACGGCGATGGTCTTTCAGAACTATGCTCTGTTTCCTCATATGTCGGTGTATGAAAATATCGCCTTTGGCCTTAAGATGCAAAAGGTGGAGAAAAGCAGCATTGAAAAAAGGGTCAAAGAGGTTTTAAACCTCATCCAGCTGCCGGGAATCGAAAAAAAGTATCCCAAGGAGCTTTCCGGCGGTATGCAGCAGCGGGTTGCCATCGCCAGGGCGATTGTCATTCATCCGGAGGTTTTGCTGCTGGATGAGCCGCTCAGTAATCTGGATGCCAAGCTGCGCGAGGAACTGCGGTTGGAGCTGAGGGAAATCCAGCAAAAAATCGGCATCACAACCGTATTTGTTACCCATGATATCTCGGAAGCGTTCGCCCTGTCTGACCGGATCGCGGTTATGCAAAGCGGGAAGATCATGCAGATCGGGACGCCGATGGAGATCTACGAGAAACCGGAAAATGAATTTGTGGGAGCCTTTGTCGGCAAGTACAACCGTTTCCCGGTTCAGGTGCAGGAAATACAGGAGAATGTCGCGATTGCCGCCGGCGAAGGAGCCGGGTCAAAGATAAAAATCGGGATGAACGCCACACCGCTGGCGGTTGGCGACCAAGTGAAGGTAATGGTGCGGCCTGAGCGGATACGCCTTGTCGCCCGTCCGTCCGGGTTGGCTGCAGGCAACGCTTTCGAAGCCAGCGTCATCCGCTCGTATTATCTGGGCACCCAGAATCACTATGACGTATTGATGAACGGTTCCCTTGTCACGGTGGAGATGGCGAATAACGGTGCACCCATTTTCGAAAAAGGGGACAGGTGTTATATAGAATGGGGGCTTGAGGATGGCGTGTACTTTAAATAGCGGTATAGCCGGGAGGCAGGGTTTATGAACAATAACGCCGTGATCAGCAGAGTCAAGCGAAAAAAAATATCCTGGACGCCCTATGTGTTGGTGGCGCCCTTGTTCATTCTCATGCTGGCCTTTTTGATCATTCCCCTGATGAATTCCCTGTACATAAGCGTTGCTCACTATGTGGCGCCGGCGGTTTATGACACAAGCACGATTACCATGGAGAACTACCTCAAGTTCTTTAATACCCCCAACTACATCACGACCCTTGTCCGCACTGTCCGCATCAGCGCTTTGGTCACGATATTCTGCCTGCTGCTGGGTTATCCGGCCGCTTATTATATGTCGAAATTGAGCGGTAAAAAGCAGCAGATTTACCTGATGGTCTATCTGGCTCCCTGGCTGATCAATGTTGTCGTTAAAGCTTTCGGCTGGACATTGCTGCTTTCAAACAGCGGGATCATCAACGACCTGCTTATGTATCTGCACATCATCGACAAGCCGCTACAGATGTTGTTCACGGAAGGAAGCATCACCGTCGGTACGGTTCATGGCTGCCTAATCTTCGCCGTGTTGCCGATTTATACGTCAATAAAAGCCATTGATCCGAATTTGTCGTACGCTGCGGCCAATCTCGGAGCGACAGCCTCCCAGATTTTCTTTAAGATTACCCTGCCGCTCTCGCGGATGGGAATTTTAGCCGGCGGACTCATCGTTTTTGCTGTGACGATGGCGTCGTATACGACGCCGGTTCTGCTGGGGGGAGGCCGGAACCGGGTCCTGTCCTTTCTGGTTTACGAGCAAAGCAACCGCCTGATGAATTGGCCGATGGGAGCGGCGATTGCCGTTGTGCTGGTGATCATTGCCGTTGTGCTGGTTGTAGCTATTCAAAGATTATTTGAGGCCAACAGGCGAAGGAGGGACCTGATGGAATGACGACAATCGAAAACTTCTGGAAGATGATCCCTTTCCTGGGGATATTCAATGCTCTCCTGACTTTGTTCATGCTTGTTCCGATTGCTGTTATTATTCTGGTCTCCTTCTCTCCGACAAGCGCGTATGTCATTCCCACCACCAACTGGTCTCTCCATTGGTATTTTGAAATTGCCAAATATGGCCGCTTTATCTACGGTTTTTTTCTGAGCCTGGTACTGGCTTTCGCGGCAGCGGCGGTCGCCACCGTCCTGGGGTTTATGGCTTCTTACGCCATGACGCGCTATGATTTCAAAGGCAAGCAGCTGCTGGACGCGGTTTTCTTTTCGCCGCTGACTATGCCGGCGGTTATCGTGGGGTTCGCACTACTAGTTTATGTTTCAAAGCTGGGCTTTTACGATACCTTTGCCAGCTTTTTGCTGGCCCATATTTTGCTCTGCGTTCCGTATGTCATCAAAACGATCAGTACCTCCCTGGAGGGGATCAGCAAGGATTTGGAGCTTGCGGCTATGAGCCTCGGCGCGTCACGCCTGACCACCTTCCTGCAGGTAACGGCCCCTCTGGCCAAGACGGGGATTGTCGGCGGTTTTATCTACGCTTTTTTGGTTTCCTTTGGCGAAGTCACCATTGCGCTCTTCCTGAGCGGGACCAAGATGACTACCCTGCCTCTTTTGATGTTCAACTATATGCAGGATGCCAACACGCCGGTTATCGCGGCTATTTCCACCCTTTTGATCGTGTTTGCGGTGCTATTGACAGTGGTGGTAAACAAGATCATCAGCTTAAAAGACATTATGTCGTAAGCCGGCAAGGCCGCATAGGGAATAAGTTAGACAGGCTAGAAGACAAAGAAGGAGGGGCTGTTTTTCTTATTACATCTTCGGCTCGCAAATTATCAAAGTAAAGGAGTGTCGATTATGCATGCATTTACAAAAAAGCGGGCATTAATTGTGGCAATGGCCGTGATTGCCGTCATGGCAGCCGGGCTTATCGCCGGCTGCGGAGGTTCCTCCCCTGCCCCTGCAAAGACCAAGGGGAAGGTAGTGCTGCTTTCCTGGGGCGGGTCCATTGAAAAAAGCTTCTTCCAGATGGGGATGGCCGAGAAATTCAAGCAGCAGACCGGCTACGAACTGGAGCTTATCCCCAAGTCGGATTCGGCTGCCATTATTCAGCAGGCTCTGGCCCAAAAGGATAATCCCCAGGTGGATGTGGTCATGTGCGACGCCGGATCGCTGCTCAACGGCACTGTTGCCGGAATCTGGACACCGCTGCCCAGCGAAAAAATCCCCAATATGGAAAAACTCCTGCCGATCAGCAAGCACACGGATCAGCTATATGTCTTCTTCGCCCTGACCGGGATCGTTTATGATAAGGATGCTTTCGCCCAGAAACAGTGGAAAACGCCGACCAGCCTTGAGGATATGTTTAACGACCAGTTCAAAGGGAAAATCGCCTACGATCATTTTCCCAGCAGCTATGCGGAAGCCTGCCTCTTAACCTGGGCCGAGCAGGGGGGCGGCGGCTATGATAACGTCAAACCCGGCTTTGAGAAACTGGCCAAGCTGGCACCAAACATTTACGAGTTTTCTCCCAACATGAGCACAGTTGAAAACTGGTTGATTCGCGGCGATATCCACGCGGCGATTTACAGCAACGTCATTCTGAAAGATATAAAAAATGCCGGGAAAAATGTTGCCTTCGTCATACCCAGCGAAGGGGCCTATGTGGAACCAACGGCAGCCGCCATTATGAAGAACGGCCCTAATCCCGAAGGCGCAGCCGCCTTGATGAACTTCCTTGTCAGCGAAGAATTCCTGCAGCTTCGCTACAATGAATTCAGCAGCATCCCTTCCAACAAGAATGTCAAGCTTGATCCGGAGGGCGGTATCACCTGGGAAACCCTGGCCAAAGCAAAAACCTTCGACTACGAAAAAGTCCGCAAGTATCGGCCGGCCTGGGTAGACCAGTATAACGCGGAAATCGTGCCGATAGCCAAGAAATTCTAGGGAAAACGGCATGTTGCCGGTTTCTGCACAGCAAGCCTGCTGTGTAAAATATTATTGAATCGGGGAGAAAACATGGAAGAATCAGTCGTCTTATATGAAAAAATCGGCCGGGTCGCCCGGATCTGGCTGAACAGGCCGAAAGCAATCAACGCGTTGACAGCGGAATTGATACAGCAGCTGAAGGACGCCATCGACAGATTCAGCGACGATGACGAAGCCCGGGTGGCCATCCTCTCAGGAAAAGGGGAAAAGGGATTCTGCGCCGGCTTTGACCTGAACCTGTCCGCCGTTCTGCCGCATAATACCCTGGTGGCAAGGCGGGAGCGGGTTTCCTTTGAAAATGAGCTGTACATGAAGATGTGGGACTGCCCCAAACCGATCATCGGCGCAATCCATGGCCATTGCGTGGGCGGCGGCCTGTTTATCGCCCTGGCCTGCGACATGCTGGTGGCTGCTGACAATACCAAGATGGGAAATACCGAAGTTGCCTATGGCCTGAATTACACCGAGATTTTCCCGATGGGTGTGTACAAGTTGCCGCAGAATATCGTCAGGGAGCTGGCTCTCACCGGCCCGGCCTCGTATGATGTGAACGCCTTGAAACAGTTCGGCCTTTTCAACCGGGTAGTGCCGGTGGAAGAACTGGAAGCCGAAAGTCTGAAGCTGGCTGTGGAGGTCACCCACTTGTCGCCCATTACGGCTCCTCTGAGCAAACGGATTCTCAACAACGCTTATGAGCTTCTGCAGATGCGGGCGGCGATTCACTACTCGGAAGAAATGTTCTCATTAAATCGCCTTAACGGTACGACAGATGAAATAAACGAATTCTGGGCGATTGCCAAGGAGAAAGGCTTCAAAAACGCGATCGTTGAACAGAAGAAGAAGCAGGCCGAAGCCGACAAGCCGGTCCTGGACTACATCGCGAGTTTACAGAAGTAACAGGAGATAAAACAATGCCAAGCCTTTTGGAAGGAATCAGGGTAATCGATCTGACCCGTTATGTTTCGGGCCCGCACTGCACCATGATGCTTGCGCAGATGGGCGCTGAAGTCATAAAGGTTGAGAAGCCTGGCACTGGTGACGACAACCGGGTCAACGGCCCCTGGAAAGATGATCAGAGTCTTTTGTATATTTCCTGCAATCTCAGCAAAAAAGGTATTTCGCTGGAGCTGCGGACCGAAGAAGGAAAAGAGATTCTCAGAAAGCTCATAACGAAGGCGGATGTCCTTGTGGAAAATTTCCGGCCGGGAACAATGAGCGCGATGGGCTTTGACTATGACCAGGTGAAAGAAATCAATCCCCGGATCATCATGGCGTCGATTTCCGGGTTCGGCCAGACCGGGCCGTACCGGGACAAAGTCTGCTTTGACGGCATTGCCCAGGCGATGGGCGGCCTGATTGATTCGGTATGGGAGTCCGGTGGCGTACGCTGCACAACCGGCGGCAACCTTGGCGACGTCTTCGCCGGCAGCTACGCGGCCATGGCGATAGGCATGGCGCTGTACAACAGGGAAAAGACCAACCAGGGGACCTATATTGATATCGATATGGTTTCCTCGATTTTGTCGCTGTTCTCCGCCAAAATAGCCAATTTTGCCGCAAACGGTATTGTTCATACGCCGATCGGCTACGGTCCGGTGGCCAATTACGAAACCACGGACGGGCACGTGCGGATTGACGCCACGACTGCCGCCATCTTCAACCGTCTGCAGAGGATTATTCCTGACCCGCTCTTCAAAGATCCCAAATACATGGATGTAAAAACCCGGCTGGCGGATAACAGCCTGCTGGTCGGCGCAATTCAAAAGTGGGTCGACGGCAAGTCCACCGCGGAGGTGGAGAAGGTGTTCACCGCCGCCGGAATCCCTATCGGCATTATTCAAGATGCCAAAATGATTTGTAACGATCCTCATCTGAACGCGCGGGAACAGCTTGTGCCGGTAAGCATTGCGGCAGGGGAAGAACTACCCTTCTGCGGCATGCCTTTCCGGACGTCTTCCCACGAAATGAAGTATGAAAAGGCTCCTGCCATCGGTGAAGACAACGCGGAAATCTATAAAGGGCTCCTGAATATTTCCGAAGAAGACTACCGGAAATTGCTGGCCCAGAAGATTATCTGAGCTGGTCCGCCGGCAGGCGTTTGAGACGAAAAGCAGCACCTCGAAAGAGGTGCTGCTTTTCGTCTTCGATGCTAATTATACTTACCTTCGTCAGGGTCACCCGGTTTCGGGTGGCGGGACTGCTCTGGCATATGCCAGGCGGTGTAGTGTTCGGCATAAGGATGCTTGGCGGACATTCCGTCGACACCGAAGGCGAGCCCCTGCTGTGACATCTTCCGGTTTTTCGATACTAAACCCCGCATAATGTGAGGTTTAATAGTCTAGTTGGAGCTTTTGCATTCTTCGCCGCAATGTCATACGGTGAATGCCCAACAGCTTTGCGGCGGCTGTATAATTTCCTTTGGCATCATGGAGCGCTTTTTGAATTTCCTGCGTTCGGCGTTCTTCTTTCGGAGAGAGGGCGGATGGTCTCAGCGTCTTGAGCTTTAACACTGCCTTCAATAAGGGGCCATCAACAACAGACGTCTGGGATGTCACCGCGATTCGTCCCATGATGTTCCGAAGCTCGCGGATGTTGCCTGGCCAGGAGTATTCTTCCAGAATTTCTATCGCCTCCGGAGTTAAGCTGAAGTTCTTGGCTGATCTGGCCGAAAACTCCTGCAAAAAGGTCTCCGCATAGAGCCGGATATCGCCTTTTCTTGCTTTCAGCGGCGGAAGCTCCAGGTTAAGCATGTTAAGACGATAATATAAATCATCGCGAAATTTATTCTCATGAACCAAAGTTTCCAAGTCTTTGTTGGTAGCTGCAACGATGCGGACGTCAACAGGAATCACCTTGTGGCTGCCTAATCGCACTACGGTTCTTTCCTGGAGGAAACGTAATAGCCTTCCCTGGTTTGCATAATCCATCTCTGCTATCTCATCCAGTAATAGTGTACCTTTATGGGCGATCTCAAAAAGCCCCGGCCGCCCTTCTTTGTTGGCGCCAGTAAAGGCGCCGCCCACATAGCCGAAGAGTTCGCTTTCCAGAATCTGTGCCGGCAGCGCCGCGCAATTTATGGCTACGAAAGGGCCATTTGCCCGGTCGCTGGCGTTGTGGATGCTTTGGGCAAAAACCTCTTTGCCTGTTCCCGTATCACCCAGGATGAGTACATTAAACTCTGTTGTCGCATAATGCTGCGCCGTTTTGATCGCCGCCTGTATTGCCGGGCTTTCTCCTGAAACATCCCCGAAAGTGAATTTGGCGACATGGCCGCGGGCGTATATTTCTTGCCGTATCAAGGCTTCCATTTGTTGAATCTTGCTGATTTCCTGGAAAGTGGCGACGGCGCCAAACGATTTGCCGTTAACAATGATCGGCACCTTATTGCACATTACCCGGGCGCCATTGACACCCACAATACTATGGAGGTCATCCCTTCCTTTGTCGACAGTCTTCCCCAGGTCAAACTGGGGTAAAACCTTCTCGATAGGTTGTCCCAGTGCTGCTCTCCTGTTAACTTTGGTGAGTTTTTGGGCAGCAGGGTTAAAGGCGGTAATCTTGTGCGCGCTGTCGACAGTGACGATGCCATCATAGGAGTAATCTAAAATGGTTCCGAAGACTCCTCGTTTGGCTGTCTCAATTTCCAGAGCTTCTTGAATTTGCTTGGCTTCCCGCGCGGCTTGCAGCAGGCTTTCCTCGCCGATTTTTATCAAGGAACAGGGAATTCCGAGACGCCTGGCTGTTTTTACTACCGAAAAACCTCCCAGAATTACTTCTGCGCCGTTGGCCCGGGCTGCCAATATTTCTTTTTCAAAATCCTCCTTGAAGCTTACGGTGTATTGCTGGAGGCTGATTCCCAAGGCCGCGGTGAACAGGTCAATACCCCAAATCTTTTCCGAATAAGCAATGAATGCAAATTTCCCCCCGGAGGATTTGGCTTCGTCCAATGCCCGGATAATATCAAAGCTGGTTCTGGGAATCTCAACAACAGATATATTCAGGTGAGCCTGTCTTATTGCGGCTGCAGTCACGGCCCGCGCGGCGACTACTTCCAGTCCGTGGGCGAGACGGTTCTGAACAATCTTAACTCCTTCTTCGGAGATTGCAGCAACTATTTCGATATCAGGATAGCTGGGCTGTAAAACTTCCCTGGCGAAAGGCATCAAGTTTTCGTCGGGAATGATAAATAATATTTTGGCCATACAGCATCACTCCGCATCAAATTGCAGCAATTTGTGCCACGTATCTGTGCTAAGTATAGCAAAATGGGTTAATGTCGGCAAACGCTTTATTGTTCGCCGGTTGGTCAACCCAGTAAAATAGTGCGCTTGAGGATACTTGAGAATTATTGTTGGCTTACCGCCGTGTTGGCACGAGTTATGCGTATATATTGTGTGAATCCAGATTAGTTCAGAAAGGGATGAGTTTATGCAACCGAAAATTGGCTTTATTGGATTTGGCGAAGCGGCATTCAATATCGCGAAAGGGTTAATAGGCGAGGGAGTCATAACGGTCAGTGCCTATGATAAGTTTTGGAATATCCCGCCGCAGTCAGAATTAATCCATAAACGGGCAACGGAGTCTGGAGTGACCCTGGCCGCCAGTCTCAAGGAATTGGTTGAAACTTCGGATATTGTGATCTCCGCAGTAAGCGCCAATATCGCCGTTCCTCTGGCGCGGGAAAGCGCTTCCTATTTGAAGGCCGGACAAATTTACGTTGATCTCAATTCAGCGGGACCGGATACGAAAGTTGCGGCAAATGAAATCATCTCCCCCAAGGCGCTTTTTGTTGATGTTGCGGTCATGGGAACTGTTCCCGGCAATGGTCATAAAGTGCCAATGCTGGCTTCGGGAGCCGGCGCGGCCTTGTTTGTGGAAAAAATGAAGCCCTACGGCATGAATATTACTTTGCTAGACGGTCCTGCAGGTAAGTCCTCCGCATCGAAAATGTTCCGCAGTATTTTCATGAAAGGCTTTATCGTCCTGTTGCTTGAGACAGTGATAGCCGGGCATAAATATGGCATAGAAGATGATGTACTGGCCTCAATAGAAGAAACCTTAACGGCTGGACCTTTTATACCAATAGTAAATGGAATGCTCACAAGAGGTGTAATTCATTCAGAGCGTAGAGAACATGAAATGGACGAAGTAATAGCAACCCTAAAGAGCCTGCAGGTTGACAGCGTTATGTCTGAGGCTACGAAGGCCAAACTCAGGTGGTGTACAGATCTAAACTTTAAGGAATATTTCAAAGGAGTGCCCCCAAAAGACTTTCATGAGATCTTTGCCGTTATTGAAAATAACTAACATCCGGTTCTTGGCTATAAATAATCACAAATAATGGAGGAGTTTAAAGATGTCAAACGTTGGATTCAGAGTTTACACCAAGATTAACCGTCCCAGCAAGGAATTAGTGGAACAGTTCAAAGGACTGCCTGTCGCCAATATCGCTGACGAAATGAACCGGCTGAGTTGTATGGATGCGTGCATCAAACCCTTAAACAGCACTCCGCTTTTGGGAACGGCTTTTACCGTGAAAGCCAGGGTTGGCGATAATTTGATGCTTCATACGGCGATCGATATGGCCCAGCCTGGCGAGATTATCATTGTTGATGACCAAGGCGATACAGCCAATTCACTGATCGGCGAGAATATGATGCTCTGGGCGGAAAGAAGAGGCATTTCCGGCATGGTTATCGACGGTGCGGTACGGGACGTAGAGACCTTGAGTCAGATGAAATTTCCTGTGTACGCCACCGGAGTTCAACCCAATGGACCCTATAAAGACGGCCCTGGCGAGATCAATGTCCCGGTTTGCTGCGGCGGAATCACCGTCAATCCCGGGGATATCATTGTCGGCGATGCTGACGGCGTTGTTGTTATCAAAGCCCAGGATGCTCCCGTAGTGCTGGAAAAGGCCAAAGCAAAACTAAAGCAGGAACTGGCAACCCGGGAGGCCATCGCCAACGGTACCTGGAACCGGTCGAAATATACTCTGGACGCTCTCCGGAAGCTGGGCTGCGAAATTATCGACGATGTTTACAAATCATAATTAAATCGATGGGGTGGAGTATGTTACTGTCTGGCCTATAGGAGGATTGTGATGAAAGCTACAGTAGTCACCCGCCGTAATTTTATTAAAGGGACCGGGTTCGCTCTGGCTGCACTGAGCGGCATCCAGATCCGGAGCAGTTACGCCGCGCCTTTTTCCGACGATTCGCAAGTTCCATTCAATGGCGGAACACAGCGCCCCAAACTCAAGGCGCCGGCAAACGCCTGCGACTGTCATCACCATATCTATGACAGCCGCTTCCCGGTGTCCCCCAATGCGACTCTGCGTCCGCCAGACGCGACCGTGGCTGATTACCGCAGGCTCCAGAAATGGATTGGCACAACCCGGAATGTCGTGGTAACGCCATCTACTTACGGCACAGACAACAGTTGCCTGCTGGACGCGTTGTCTCAGTTCGGGCCGGCGGCACGTGGCATTGCGGTTGTCGATACCAGTGTAACTGATGCAGAATTGAAGCGACTGAACGATGCGGGAGTCCGCGGAATCCGGATACAAATTGTCCGGGCCGGAGCGACTACGGTCGACATGATTGAACCGCTTTCAAGGCGAATCATTGATCTTGGCTGGCACCTCCAATTTCACCTGTCTGCCGACGGGATCGTGGAGATCGAGGAGCTGCTGCGGCGGTTACCCACTCAGATCGTATTCGATCACCTGGGGCGCATACCTCAGCCTGTCGGCGTCGGTCATCCCGCTTTTAGAGTTGTCTGCAACTTAATGGATCGCGGTCAGGCTTGGGTCAAGCTATCCGGGGCTTATCACGATTCCAAAATCGGTTCACCGAGCTACGCGGATACGACGAAGGTCGCGAAAGCGTATGTACAGGCGGCCCCAGACCGAGTGGTATGGGGTACTGACTGGCCATATCCGTCTGCATCGGCTGGAGAGAGAGCTTTTCCTGATGTTGCTGCGCTTTTTGACCGTCTTGCCGATTATGTGCCGGATGAAGGTACGCTTCAGCGGATTCTTGTTGATAATCCGGCCGCTTTATATGGCTTTTCTGACTAAATTGCATTTGAGGAGGTCATCAATGGAAAAGCACAAAGAGGAGTTCGTGACAATTTGGGGGGACACCGTTAATTTCAGGCAACTTCTGCTTGGCCTCGTCGGGGGAGCCGTGCTTGGCTATCTCAGTCTAATAGGCGGTCTTTCCTATCTTAAAAGCTATCATCCCGGTCTCGGAAAAGCTTTGTTGATGGGATACGCGTTATTGTTTGGTGTTGGTGGATGCATCGTGGCCGCAATGATCGCGGGCAGGGTGTTTAAGCCGAAACGCATCTACAGTGAAGAAGATCGGAGTGTGGACAAGCAGGCGGTGTTGCGGGAATTAAATATAGATTTAAAGCAGGAGGCAGAGTATTTGAAGCAGGTTTCGCCACAGATCATTCATGAGATGAAACAACTGCAGCTATATGAATTGTTTGTAACTGAAACGAATCCGCAGGGAGGTGGCAAGTAATGGAGTTGCAGTATCTGCACACCTTCTTTTGGTGCTTGGGAGCGGCTGTTCTCGGTGGCGTGCTGTTCTCGCTGATTGGTCTGATTTCCGGGACATCGGAGACCGCGACCATTGCCCCGGCCACACTTTTGGTAATCCTCGTCGGTTTTCCTCCGGCGGCCGCCTTCTCTTTTTGTATGGCCGCAGTTGCATCCAAGCACTTGATTCACGCTGTGCCAACAGCAATCCTGGGTGTCCCGGGCGATAATATGGCCATACCGATGCTTGAACCCAGTGCAACTCTCCGCTCGTTGGGTGCGCCGCACATTGCCTTGCAAAAGATGGTCTCCGGAGGCGTTTTGGCGCTAGTATTAGGAATTCCGATTTCCGTGGGCTTCGCGACCTTGCTTGCGCCGTTCGGAGATATGGTTAAGGCGTGGGTCGGCCCTATTTTTACAGTTGTAGCTATTGGTATTGCTTATACTTCAAAAGGGAAATGGGCCAGTGTGTTCATGGTTTTGCCTTTTGCCCTGATTCTTCAAGCCTTTGATAAGGTGGCCCTGTCCGTTACCGGCCATGGACTTGTGATTAGCTATATGTTGGGTATGGCTCTCGGCCCTATGTTCGTCGATTTGGTTACAGCCTTATCTCCTGTTTCCCGATCAAGTCTTGTTAAGAATTCGCCCGCGGAATTTTGGCTGGCGCCTGAACTTAAAACATGGTCCGGCTATTTGCCCAACCCGTGGAAGATACTCACCGGAAAACAGAAAGGTTATGTTTTGATTGCAACCATTGTATCAGCAATGACATTTACCTTTAGCCCGGTCGGCATGACTTTTATCATAGGACAGGCAGTTGAGTCCAGGATAAATAGCCTTTATGATAAACTCACGACCACTTTGGCGGTAATGAATGCCACAACAGAGAGTACCTACCTGGCGGAAATCCTGATTCCTCTCATTGCCTTTGGCGTTCCCTTAAGCCCAATCGCCATGACAGTTACTTTCCCGCTGTTTAACGCGCCACCGGTGTTTACGACACAGCCGATGCACAATATTCATACATTAATGACGCCGCTGGAGATTGGCGGGTATGCAATGTTGGCGGTTTTGGTCGGAGCAATGATATCTTATCCGTTAGCCATGAACTATGCCCGGCGGGCGAGTGCCTGGGTACTGCGCTGCGTCAGTCAGGAAGCGATTCTCACAATGTTTGCCGGTCTGGTTGTCGTTCTGTCCTTTTACGAAGGTGGATGGCTCGGGGTTGCGATGGCGATGACCATTGGCGCTATCGGCGGCATGCTAAACAAGTTCTTTGGCTTTAACATCGGGGTGCAAATGATGTCACTGTATGCGTCCGGGTGGATTGTATTGCAACTATTTGGCGTAAAATAAAGAAACGTTAATGCCGAACATAAAAGAAGTCAAAACAATAAAGAATGAGGATTTCATTTATATTGATTAGCAGTATAGATTGTTCACCAAAAGAATGATTTATAGGGCACCCCCGGGTGCTTCCTTTTTTTTCCTGATACAAACATCACGAAGAATATAATTGATGGCTCATGTAATAATAGACACTCAATTTAGAATTGACAACTATTTCTATGTGGGCTAATATAGATTTATAAATGTAAAAATTATTTCTTTTAAACATAATAAGAAAAAATAATTACAACAACTGCAAATTACCCAATGTTCCATTCAATCAAGAATAAAGTGATATGAGAGTAAACAAAATAGGGGCCATAGTGATGACGGGACTATCCAAAAACGTTAAGAAGCGGGAGGAACAATCATGAATTCGAAGTCTTATCGGATAAAGTTAGTGCTATTATTGTTTACTGCCATGTTCATCATGGGGATTGCCCGGAGCGGCCTGGGAGTTGCTGCGCCGGCAATCATGAAAGATTTTGATATCGATACTGGCTCAATGGGCATGGTCCTTTCGTCATTCTTTGTGACGTATACACTGTTTACTCTGCCAGCAGGCACCTTGGCCGATAAATTTGGTTCAAAGCTGGTATTGGGCTGGTCGGTGGTAATCTGGTCTCTGGCTAATGCGGCAACAGGGTTGGTGAGCAGTTTGACACTCTTGGTCGCTACCCGTTTGGGAGTCGGGGTAGGCGAGGCGGCAGTATTTCCGGTGAGCACAAAAGTTGCTGCCGACAACATTCCTGCACATCAACGGGCAACGGCAATCGGCTGGTACCAGGCGGGCGCCAGATTGGGTTATGCCGCAACACCGATTCTTATGGGTTTTTTGATTGCACAGTATAATTGGCGAATGGCGTTTATCATAACCGGTCTGGGAAGTTTGCTATGGTGCGCTCTTTGGTATTACTGGTACAAGGAAAATAGCGTCTCCGGGCAGACAGGGTCCAAAGCAGTCAAGCCCAAGGCCAAAATTCCCTGGCTGCAGCTTCTTACTAACAGATGTTCCTTAGGCTTGTTCGTAGTCAAGTTCTGCGGAGATTATCTGTATTACATGTTTTTGACCTGGGTACCTACTTACCTGGTCATGGAAAGAGGGTTTTCCTTTCTGAAAATGGGGATATACGCCTCGCTGCCGTTTTTTGTCGCATTCATAACACAACCAATGGCGGGGTACCTGTCCGACTGGCTCATTAAGAAAGGATTCAGTAATACCTCGGCAAGAAAGGGTATTCTCGTCGGCGCGCAGGTATGTGCCGCGACAATTATAGCGGTTGGATTTGTCGATGATCCCATGGTGGCAGTAGCAATTCTGACGCTTAATATTGCCGCAGGCTCGACCATTGGCGGCATGATGTTTACGATTGCCGCCGAAGTCTCGCCTGCCGGTATGACGGGAACGGTAACCGGCAGCATGAATACCGTGGGCGCTGTCGCAGGCATTCTTGCGCCGACGCTTACCGGCTTCATTGTAAAACTCACCGGCACTTTTCAGTTGGCGTTGGCTGTCAGCGGTTGCCTGCTGGTATTGGCAGCCTGCACGGTATTGTTTATCATTCCGACCATCAAGCCGATGGAGCTGAAAAAGGAGTAGCCCAAAATCGGTCAGACGCTACAAGGAGGTATTCATGACTATTAAAGGCGACTTGTTAATCTGTAACGGTACTGTAGTTGATCCGGCCCGAGATTTTTTCGGCAAAGCTGATGTACTGATCCAAAACAATAAGATTGTTGATACGCCTTCGGGAGCAAAGGTCGACGCAGCGAAAGTAATTGATGTTGCTGGTTGCCTGGTACTGCCGGGGCTTGTGGATTATCATACCCACCTCTATCATGGCGGAACCGAGATCGGCGTGCCTGCCGACTCCGCGCTACTGCCTCAGGGGGTGACCACCGCTGTTGACCAGGGCAGCGCCGGGGTCAATAACTTTGAAGGTTTTTTCAAGACTGTGTTGGCTGGCAGTCAGGTCAGGGTTTTTGCCCACCTTCACGCATCGCCGGCCGGTCTGGCAACACTGCCCCGCTTTCTGGAACCCGTTGATCCCAAGCTTTATGATGTTGAGAGTGCGCTGAGCTTGTTTGAAAAATACAGCAGGCAACTTGTTGGGCTGAAAATCCGGCAAACAAAAGAAATTGTCGGTGAATTCGGCTTGGCTCCGCTGGCGGCCACCATAAAGATGGCCGAGGCCATCGGCTGCAGGGTAGTCGTACATACCACCAACCCTCCCGGAGCTGTGGAAGATTTGGTAGCTTTGTTGCGCTCGGGCGACGTATATACCCATATGTATCAGGGAAAAGGCAGTAACATTATTGATGGCGGGGGAAAAGTGCGCCAGGCCGTTCGGGACGCAAGAGCCCGGGGTGTCTTGTTTGATACCGCCGACGGGCGAGTCCATCACGCTTTTTCGGTGGCCAGGGCCGCAATTGCCGCCGGGTTCGAACCGGACATTATCAGCACAGATCTTGTCAGAGGCAACGTGTTTGACCAGTCTGTTTTTGGCTTGCCTTTAGTTATGTCCAAATATTTGGGTCTAGGCATTTCCCTGAAAAATGTGGTTAAGGCTTGTACGGCTACTCCCGCCGGGCTGATCGGAATGGACGGGAAGGTCGGGACTTTGACTCCGGGCGCCTATGCTGATGTCGCGGTATTTCGACTGAAGGAACTGCCTGTTATGATGGAGGATATTTTTGGCGAAACGTTAGCCTTAAGTCAAGTATTTATTCCTCGGTTGACTGTTCTTGGCGGCAGGGTGGTTTATCGCAGTTTGGAGTGGTAGCACAGATGGGATTTAAGGCTGGAATGATGAACGCCGGCGTCCAACGAGCCGGATAATAGCAGAGGTGCAGGACAGATGGAAGATAGGAAAATAATACAGGCGGTGACAGATCTTGAAAGAATAACAATACGCCGTGTCACGTTGCGCTTGATGCCGTTTTTGATGATTTGCTATTTTTTCGCGTTGCTCGATCGGGTCAACGTCGGTTTTGCAGCGCTATTGATGAACAAGGATATCGGTCTTTCGCCGACCGTATTCGGGTTTGGCGCCAGTCTGTTTTTCGTCTCGTACTTCCTGGTCGAAGTGCCCAGCAACCTCGCTCTGGAGAAATTCGGAGCGCGCCGCTGGATTGCGCGCATCATGATCACCTGGGGGATTATCTCTGCCGGCATGGCTCTGGTGGTTGGGCCGAATTCGTTCTATGTGATGCGTTTTGTGCTCGGTGCCGCCGAGGCCGGCTTTTTTCCAGGTGTCGTGCTCTTTTTGACCTATTGGCTGCCGTCTATCTACCGCGCACGCTTCATCGCGATATTCATGGTGTCAATCCCGGTGGCGAGTTTTCTGGGCTCCCCGCTTTCCGCGATGCTGCTCGGAATGGATGGGTTACTTGGTCTCAAAGGTTGGCAGTGGTTGTTCATCTGTGAAGGCGTGCCTGCCGCCCTGCTCGGTGTCGCCTGTCTCTTCGTCCTGACCGACCGTCCGGCTGATGCTAAGTGGTTGTCTGAAGAACAGCGCAGCTGGTTGATCGAACGCATCGAAAACGATGGCAGCCGCAAGAGGGCAATCGGGCATTTGTCGATCTGGCAGCTACTGCGCAACAGGTATTTTCTGGTGATGGCGATGGTCTGTGCGGGCGCCTCGGCAACCGGTACGGCACTGGCCGTCTGGCAGCCGCAGATTCTCAGATCCTTCGGGCTTACCATCATGCAGACCGGTTTTTTGAATTCGGTCCCTTACGGCATTGCGTCCGTACTGATGATCCTGTGGGGGCGTCACTCGGATCGTACCAACGAGCGACGCTGGCACACGGCTCTGACGTTGCTGCTGATTTCAGCCGGCCTTGGGTCGATGGCGCTTGCTTCCGGCATGTTGGCGCCGACGGTGATGCTGTTGAGTCTCACTCTGATCGGTGCCTACTCGTTCAAGGGGCCGTTTTGGGCGCTGTCGTCAGGCTGGATGTCACCGAAAACGGCAGCCGCAGGATTGGCGGGTATTAACGCCATTTCCAACCTGGTCGGCGGTGGCGCGATTTCGCTGGTCGGCATGATTAAAGAGTCCACAGGCAGTTTTGCCGTCGCGCTCCTGCCTTTGGTGCTGCTGACCGCAGTAGGCGGAGGCAGCATATTGTGGATGACCCGTGAGAAGCAGCCTGGGCCGACGGTGTCGCCCCAGGCAAAATGAACGCGGATGTCGTCGCGCAGATACAGACCGACAGTCTGGTCCGTGTCTCGCAGATGACTGTCCTTGGCGTCAGGGTGGTCTACCACGTTTTTGAGTAGTAATAATTCAATTGTCAACTGTTAGAAGGAGGAGATTGATATGAAACTGGGCTTTATCGGATTCGGGGAAGTCGGGTTTGAAATGGCTAAGGGCTTTAAAGGGGCAGGGCTGAAGGATATTCTGGCCTATGATGTCATGCAGGGGCATGCTGTTTATGGAGCTCTTGTTCGGGAAAGGGTTGAGCTGTCCGGAGTTACGCTGGTATCGGCGCCTGAAGAGGTGTTGAACAACATTGATGTCGTTATCGTAGCCGTACCCGGCGACAAAGCGCTTCAGACGGCAAAAGGCATAAGTCCTCTGTTGAAAACGGGTACATTATACATCGATGTTTCCGCATCGTCTCCTGATGTCAAACGGGATATCTGGGAGGAAATCAAGGGGGCGGGGGTTTCTTTCGTCGACGCCGCCATGCTTGGTCCACTGCCTGTATATCAGCATAAAGTCCCTACTCTGGTCAGCGGCAACGGCAGCGATTTATTCCTGCAATTGATGCTGCCTTACGGGATGGACCTCGAAAAAGTCAGTGAAATACCGGGAGAGGCAACAGGCATTAAACTGGTCCGCAGTATTTTCATGAAGGGCCTGCCGGCGCTGTTCGTCGAGGTACTGGAAGCGGCATCCATCATGAAGGTCGACCATTTGGTGCTAAAGTCGCTGGCGACTACCATGAACGCCTGTTCTTTCGAACAGACCTTCAACCGGCTTGTGACCGGAAGCGCTATCCACGCCCAAAGACGAGCCCACGAGATGGAGAATGTCATTGAAATGCTGGAAGGCATCCATGTCAAGCCGACCATGTCAAAAGCGACCTTCGAGCGGCTGACATGGCTCGCATCCAAGAATCTCAGGGAGAAATTCGGCGGAAAAACGCCTAAGGAATGGAAAGAGGTCGTGCAGGCTTGGGAGGAAGTCAAGTAAGGGAGGCCATGATTGAGCTGCTGCCGGAAATAACTCCGGTTGACGATCTGAATGGGATGGATTTTGGCAGTAGCAGCTAACACTTGAGTTACTTGTAAAATACCTTGGATGCTGCATTGCAGCATTCCCCAATATGAAAGGAGAATGTATCATGTCAAACGTTGGATTCAGGATTTTTACCAAAGTACGTCGTCCAAGCAAGGAATTGGTAGAAGGTTTCAAAGGCTTGCCGGTGGCCAACATCGCCGACGAAATGAACCGTTTCAGCTGTGTGGACGCACGCATCAAGCCGATCAATAATAGGCCCCTGCTTGGCACGGCATTTACCGTCAAAGCAAGAACCGCCGACAATCTTTTGTTCCACAAAGCATTGTCTCTGGCCCAGCCTGGTGACATCATCGTTGTCGACGTACAGGGAGACTTGGTCAATTCGGTAACAGGTGAAATTATGATGCGCGAGGCGGTAAAAAATAAACTGGCCGGAGTGGTTGTCGACGGAGCTGTCCGCGATAGTGACGCCTTGAAAGAAATGACCATGCCTATATATGCTGCGGGTGTCACACCCAAAGGGCCGTATAAGGATGGTCCGGGAGAAATCAATGTGCCGGTCAGCTGCGGTGGTATTGTCGTCAATCCCGGCGACATTTTGGTCGGGGACGGCGACGGCATTGTCGTCATTAGCCCCGAAGACGCTCCAGGCATCTTGGAAAAGGCCAAGGCCAAATACGCCAAGGAACAGGCAATTTTTAAGGCCATTGCGGAAGGCACGCGGGATAAATCCTGGGTGGACAAGGAGCTAAAAGCAAGAGGCTGCGAGATCATTGACGACTATTATAAATAGGCAGCCGTAGTTGTCCAATCCTTGACTTCTTCTTGTTTGGAGCAGGAAAGCACCATCCAGATCCATTACATTTCGCCCGAAATCTGGATGGTGTTTTCTATGCCGGTTTCTATTCCCGGATGCGATAGACTACAACCGACACCCGACACCCGACGCGAAGAAGGTCCGTAATGGCTATTGAATTTATCCAGAAAGGAAGGACAGGCTGATGCAGGAACAACGACAGGGTTATCTTACGGTATGGGGAGACACTGTAGATATTAAGGAGCTTCTGATTGGTTTGATTTTGGGCGCGCTTGTGGGCTATGGCAGCTATGTTGGCGGGCTTTGGTATCTTAAGATTTTCCATCCGGGGATAGCGAAAGGCGTATTGCAGGGATATGCTCTTCTGTTTGGTATTGGAGGATGCTTGGTGGTTGGGGTAATTGCTGCTAAAGTCACCAAAGCAAAACGTGTATTTGTTGAAGACGACAGCTCGATTGATAAACAGGCAGCACTGCTTGAATTCAACCTGGACCTTGAGCGGGAGGCTGAATACTTAAAAAGTGTTCCCCCAGATATCAAAAAAGAAATGCATCAACTCCAGATTTACGACTTGTTTGCCGATAAGGTGCAGCGCAAGGAAGGTGCACAATAATGGACGCTGCGTTGATAAATCAGGTATTGTGGGGCTTTGGCGGCGCCCTTCTCGGTGCAGTCATTTTCTCTGCAGTTGGTTTGGTTGCCGGTACCAGTGAAACAGCAACCGTTGGTACGAGTACCCTATTAGTGGTTTTCTTGGGGTTTCCTCCGATATTCATATTTACGTTTTGCCTTGCCGGGTTGGTCGCCAAACATCTTATTCATTCGATTCCGACTGCGTTGCTGGGTGTTCCGGGTGACACGCTGGCAGTCCCGTTGCTTGAACCATGTTCAACGCTGCGGCATTTCGGCCTCCCGCATATTGCGCTGCGAAAAATGATCTCCGCCGGCGTCATTGCGTCGTTCCTTTCGATCCCAATTTCGGTTGGGTTCGCTATGGTACTGGCGCCCTACGCAGAGCTTGTCAAGGCATGGTCCGGGCCTATTTTCACAGTTGTGACCATTGGTCTTTCTTATAGTTCGGCCGGTAGATGGGGGAGCATTTTCCTCATATTGCCTTTCGCCTTTTTTGTTCAGGCCTTAAACAGAGTGGCCATCGCCCAAACGGGACATGGGGTTATGATCTGTGTTTTTTTAGGTATGGCTATGGGTCCTTTGTTCGTCGATCTTTTGGCGGTTTTATCCCCGGTTACCAGAGGTCGGGCCTATACCAGCGAGCCAAAGACGTTTTGGATCGCGCCTGATTTGAAAACATGGTCCGGCTACTTTCCGAATCCATTTAAGATACTGACTAGAAAACAGCTGTTGTACACGCTTTACACCACTGTCTTTTCGGCAGTGACTTTTGCCAGCAGCTCGGTCGGCATTACCGTTTTGACAGGTGAAATTGTCCAGGCGAGGGTAAAAAGTTTCTATGAAAAACTGACGACAAGTGTTGCGATAATGAATGCTGCAACAGAAGCTACCTATCTTTGCGAAATTTTGATTCCGCTGGTGGCTTTTGGTCTTCCCTTGAGTGCAGTAGCCATGGGGGCCGGTTTTGCGCTGTTTAATGCGCCGCCAATCTTTACCAGCAGTCCGGTTGTGCATAATTTGCATAATTTATTGACACCGATCCAATTTCTTTGGGGCGGCCTGCTCGCAGTTTCCGTCGCTGCGGTCATAGCATACCCGCTGGCCATGAACTATGCTCGAAAAGCAAGTGTTTGGGCAATGCGCAACATTAGTCAGGAATCTCTTCTGGCGATGTTTTCCGGCTTGCTTGTTGTTCTCAGTTACTTCGAAGCTGATGGACTTGGGGTTGTGATGGCGGTATTGGTGGGACTTATCAGCGGCATCATGAGCAAATATTTTGGTTTCAATTTGGGAGCACAATATATGGCTTATTTTGCCGCACCGTGGATTGTCCTGCAGTTAATCGGGATGAAGTAAAAGCAATCAGTCATCTTTTGGACCAGGGTTAATTCGTCAGGTCCACTTGGAATTTTGGTCAAGGTTAATTTACGGCGAAGAACGGGAAGGGTGGTTTCTTGGATGTCCGACAAAAAATTATTGGCTGGGGTCATAGATACTCATATTCATAGTGCTCCCGATGTGCGGGAACGTAAATTCACCGATCTGGAGCTGGCATTAGACGCGAAACGGGTGGGCGCACGGGCTATCGTCATCAAGTCCCACGTAGTTCCAACCATGAATCGGGCCTGGCTGGTCGAGCAGGCGGTGCCGGAGGTCAGGGTATTCGGCGGAATCACGTTGAATCATGAAGTCGGGGGCCTCAACCTATCAGCGGTAGATGCGGCTATCAAGATGGGGGCTAAGATTGTCTGGCTGCCAACATTCTCGGCTGCGCACGAGTTTAGGTACTACGGGAAACAAGGGGGTATCGAATGTGTTGCCGGGAATGATGTCACACCGGCTCTGGCGGATATTTTGAAGCTGATTGCGCGGCATGATGTAATTTTGGGTACTGGGCATCTTTCCGCCGAAGAAATAATGGTTGTTGTCGATAGAGCAAAGGAACTTGGCGTACAAAAGATTATCATCAACCATCCGGAATTGGTGAGAATTAATCTGTCGATTGCAGATCAAAAAAGATTGGTCTCCTATGGGGTGTTTTTTGAAAGGTGCTATGCCCGCAGGCCTACCGGCTGCGATTGGGAAAAATGTTTTGCTTTAAATTTGGCGGCCATCGAAGCGGTTGGCTATGAATCAACGATAATTGCAACCGATGTAGGACAGTTGGAAAACCCGATGTGGAGTGACGCATTAAGCGAATATATTCAGTTTCTTATCGATGCCGGGTTGTCGCAGCAGGCAATCGCTATGATGACCAGGATGAATGCCGCGAAACTGCTGGGATTGGCTTGAACAGGAATATTTCAGTATTGCCGAAGATTTAGGCCGAGTTACTGTTGCTGAAACCAAGATACGGGTGAGAAGATCAGGCAGTATGTAATTTGGGTGGTCATCACTGAAAAAAATTTTACATCAGGTGGCCTAACCAGTATAATATTACAAAAGACCAAAGATTGGTGGAGAGCGACCGGTGAAAATAACTATCCTGCAGTTGTTGGAAGAAAAAATTGAAGCTTTTACTTCCGCCCAGCGAAAAGTTGCCGACTATATTTTGAAGAACTCCACCGAGGTGGCCTTTCTGACCATTGAGCAATTGGCCGGACTTGTCGGAGTCAGTGTTGCATCCATCATGCGGATGACATATACGCTCGGTTTTACTGGCTATTCACAGTTCCAGAAAGAGCTGCAGGAAATATTACGTCAACGAATCGCGCCGCCGACGCGACTGGAAGCAAACGTAAAAAAATTAGGCAAGAACAAGCTCCTGGTCAGTTGCGCCGAAGTCCAGATGAATAACATAAGAAAAACTGTGGAATTTCTCTCTGATGAAGCGATTGAACATGCGTTTGACCTAATTCTTTCTGCGAAGAAAATTTTTGTCATTGGCGTCAGAGGCAGTTTTTCGGTGGCCAGCTACTTGAACGAAGGGTTAAATCGCTTAGGCATAGATTGTGAGTTGATGACTCCTGATTCCGGGAGGCTGCAGGCTATTTTGGCAAAACTTTGCTCTGACGATTTGGTTATCGCCATCGGTCTGCCGCGTTATGCCAAACGGACGCTTGAAGTTGTCCAGGTTGCGAAAAGTAAGGGTGCAAGGTTATTGTCAATAACCGATGGGTATTCGTCGCCATTAGCACTTTCGTCGGACGTTTTTCTGGCGTGTGCCTTTGAAAGCATATCATTCCACAATTCCGAAATCGGTGCCATGTTTGTAGCTGATTTTTTGGTTTCCGGCGTGGCGTATCGGGAATCCGAGAAAACGAAGCGATATTTGGAAGAAATCGAGAAGATCGTAGCTGCAGTCGATGCGAATATAATAAAATAGGCGAAAATGCCCTGGTTTGAAAGGTCTTCGAGGGTCTGGCGAAGGCAATCCTTTCTCTCTTGAGACGGACGGATTTGCGTGGGTGAGGATTGGCGAATCGCCTCTAAGCCATGTGGCTTACGGCCCGGAAAGAAAAAACATAAGAGTAGAGCCCTGCTGTCAGATAGACTGCAAGGCTCTTTTTATACCTGCTTTTATCGGCCTGTCCAGAGGAATTTCTGCCGAGAGTCCTGGAATATTTAAAAGAAAATGCAGGTGCAGCAGATGTAATCCTGGTTGGCCCGGGGTTTGGATTCGTACAATTATGTAAAAATTGTTGACTTAAAGTTAACTCCAAGTAATATAATATTGAATAGCAGGAGGTGAAAGCAACATGACGATTACTGAAGTGAGTGAAAAATTTGACATGCCTCAGGACACACTCCGCTATTATGAACGCATCGGACTGCTTCCCCGCGTGAACCGCAATAAGAGCGGAATCAGGGATTATACCGAGCAAGACTGCGGGTGGGTCGAATTTATAAAATGTATGCGAGGGGCAGGCCTTCCGATTGAAATATTGATTGAATATGTTGGGCTTTTTCTCCAGGGTGACGAAACCCTTGAGGCAAGAAAAAATCTGTTTATCGAGCAACGTAAGCTACTGCTGGCAAGAATGGAAGATATGAAGAAAACGCTGGAACGCATGGATTATAAGATTGCATTATTTGATGAGAAAATAGTAGCAGCAGCGAAAACCTTGAAAAGGCCGGAAAATTAGTATTATGGTAAAGCTGACAAGTTGCATGGTGCACTTTCATTGCCCCATGTAACTTGTATTTTTTAAATAGCGGAGAATTGAGGCGGTTTTATGGGTAAGAAGGTATTGATATTGTCGTCAAGTCCCAGGCGAGGCGGTAACTCCGACCTCTTATGCGACCGGTTCCTGTTTGGTGCGCAGGAGGCAGGCAACCAGGCCGAGAAAATCTTCCTGCGGGATAAAAAAATCAACTATTGTGTGGCCTGCGACGCCTGTAAAGAAAACGGCGGCAACTGTGTCCACAAGGACGACATGGCTGAAATCCTGGAGAAAATGATTGCAGCGGACGTGATCGTCATGGCAACACCTGTTTATTTTTACACCATGGCTGCCCAGCTGAAAACATTGATTGACAGAATCTATTCAAGGTATACCGAAGTGAGAAACAAGGAGCTGTATTTCATCCTGACCGCTGCCGACGGCAGCAAACAGGCCATGGGAAGGACCGTGGAAGGATTCCGGGGGTTCACTTCCTGCCTGAGCGGGGCGAAAGAAAAGGGGATCATCTATGGAATCGGTGCCTGGAAGGCCGGAGACATTAAAGGACAGCCGGCCATGGAGCAGGCTTATGAAATGGGGAAGAAGGCATAGGTCTTTGCTCCGCCTGGATTTGCATACAAGCTGCTTAAATAAAAAACAGGCTCAAATGGACAGTTGAGCCTGTTTTTATTTGCATGATGTATTTTAATCAGCTGGGTTCGGCCTATTCTAACCTTTACAGGGCGCCTAAATTCACAAGCATCTGGCGAATCTGGGCGACAGCTTCCGGACTGGCGGAACGAAGCGGCTTGCGCAGTGGTCCGCCGTAATAACCCATGAGTTCGCAGGCGGCCTTCATGCCACCGATACCGAAACGCGACGTAACGGCAGCGTTAATACCAAGAATAGACAGCTGCAGTTCCTGGGCCTTGGCGCTCTCGCCTTTCCGGCATAGTTCCATCAGATCGACGCAAAGATCGGGCAGAACGTTGGCCAATGCCATCGTTGCCCCGGCAGCTCCCAGTACCATCGAAGCATACAGGAAGCTGGCCGAACCGGCAAAAACGGCGAAATCTTTTGAACCATGAGCCAGGGTTTCGGCGATTTGCACGATGTTGCCGCTGCTGTCCTTGATGCCGATGATATTCTGGTGCTTCGACAGTTCGCTGATGAGGGCCGAGTTCATTTCGACGCCGGTATTGCGGGGCATGTTGTAGAGAATAACGGGTATCGGCGACTCGTCGGCCAGCTGGGTATAGTAAGCTTTCAGCACATCGGCATTCATGCCGCTCTTATAATACCAGGGGGTCACAATAAGCGCCGCGTCACAGCCAGCCTCGGCGGCTTTGCGGGTAAGGCGCAGCGTGGCCCGCAGCGACTCGCAGCCGGTGCCGGCGATGATTCCCCGGCCGGCAGGGAAATGTTTGCGGGCGAAGGCGAACATCGCCGCTTTTTCGTCTTCGTCCAGCAGAGTGAATTCGCCGTTGGAGCCGCAGACAACGAGGCCTTCGAGGCGCGAGGTGGCCCATTTCTCAAGATTGGCCTTCAGCATCGGATAGCTGATTTCACCGTTGTTTTCGAACGGGGTAGGGATGGGCGCATAGGCGTTTTTCAGCACAAACATGTTGTTTACCTCCCAAATGATTTATTATGGCTCCTGCCAGCGCAGGGCCGCGGGTTTGCACCGGGGATCAGGCAGGACTGCCGGCCGCTCTTTTGATGGCGGTGGCCAGTCCGGGGATCTTCGCCGATGACAGCGCGCACACCGCCAGGCGCACGCCTTTATCCATCGGCACCAGAAACACATTGTCCCTGTGCAGCCGATCGCAGAGCAGGTCCGGGTTGTCCGCGTAAATAGTGATAAAAAAGCCGGCTGTATACGGCAGGCACTTCAAGCCGACTTGTCCGGCTTCGGTCATGAACAACTCAGCCCGCTTGCGGATGATGCCAAGATAGTCTTCGCGTTCGGCGGTAAGCTTCGCAAGCAGGGGGGGATCGCTGGCAATTACCGACAGGGTTTTCATGGCGGCGCGGTTGATATTCGACCAGGTTGCCCGGCTGGTATAGCCGTTGATATTGATGAACTCGCCGATCGTTTCGGCATCGGACGAGATGCCGATCATTGCACCGGTGCGCTGGCCATAGAGCGTCAAACTCTTGGACAGACTGACGGCGACGATGACGAGGATATTAGCCGGCAGCTTCTCGAACTTCCGGAAAAAACGCCGGCCGGCAGGATCCCCGGAAAAATCCAGGTAAGCCGCGTCGACTAGCAGCGTGATTCGCCTGTCGGGATTGGCGGCGTGTTTTTTGGCGCACAGCAGAACTTCGTCCCATTCGGCGTCTGTCAGGCTATAGCCGGTGGGGTTATGGGCCGGGGTATTCAATATCAGGATCAAACGGTTTTGTTTCTCAAACACGGCGCTCATCTTGGCATCCAGCGCCGGAACATTAAAGCCGCCGCACCGGTCGAACATCGCGAAAATATCCAGCTTCCGCAAAGCCTCCTGGCACAGCACGCGATACGGCGACCAGAACCAGTCCGTCGTCAGGACGGTATCACCGATCTCCGAATAATTCCAGATGGTGTGATGCAGCGCCCCGGTGCCGCCCGAAGTCGCCACAGCTTCGATGAAGGTATTCGGCCGGTAGTCACCGAAGGTTATATCGACTATAGAACCCAGGAATTCCGGCAAACCCCTGATGGGAGCGTAGCCGGCGATATCCGCCGAAGCCAGACTGCGAAACGCGGTTTCCACGGTCGGCAGCAGCACCAGCTTTTCCTCTTCATCCAGTAAAACCCCTTGTGTGCAGTTTTTGACACCGGTCTTGCCGAATTTCCCCATCGCCTGCAGGGCCTGTGCATTCGCACCAAAAATCTTGTCCACGGCAATCTTCCCTTGGGAGTGGGACGCGGCCATTAACATGAAATTCACCTCTTTCATCCGTCATCACCCAAGAAGATCTTCTTGCCCACATTATAGGTCAGTGGCGCCGTGTTCGTAAAATTAAAATGTCTGATTAATAATATTCGATTTGTCACTATTGGAGCGGAGGCAGCAAAATGTACGTCCTTGGCATCGAAGCCTTTTTGGCCATAGTCTCCACGCAGAATCTCACCAAAGCCGCTGAAATTCTCCATATATCACAGTCCTCGGTCAGCCAGCGTCTAAAAGCTCTCGAACAGGATCTTGGCTTTCTCCTGATTGAGCGCAACAGGGGAATGAAAAAAATCACCCTTACCCCCCAGGGGGAAGAATTTATTTTATTGGCCGAAAAGTGGAACCACCTTTGGCAGGAAACCCAGTCCCTCCAGCGTAATCCCAGCCTGTCTCTGGCCGTTGGGGCCGTGGACAGCATGAACACCTATGTGCTGCCGGCCATCTATGACCGAATGTTGCAACGTAGCCCCAACCTGCGCTTGCGGGTAATCACCGATCACTCCAACGGGCTATACGACCTGATGGACAGGAAAGCCATCGATGTTGCCTTCGTACTCCACGAAAGAGAAGTGAAGAACCTCGACATTTCCCCCTTTGTCAGCGAAGCGATGGTCGTCCTGCGGCTGAAAACGCCTGATACGCTTCTTGCTCCGCGCGTACACCCGCATGACTTGGACCCCGAAGAAGAAATCCGCCACGACTGGTTTCCCGCCTACCAGATCTGGCATAACAGATGGTGGGATCCGCTCAAATCGTCCCGTGTTTTCGTCAGCACCGGTCCGATGGTCACAGCCATGTTGCAGACCTCCAGTTGCTGGGCGGTCGTACCTCGGTCCATCGCCCGTTCGGCCGAGGCAAGCGGTAAATTTAGCATCCAGGAGCTTACCGATCCGCCGCCGGATCGCGTCTGCTACAAGCTGCTCCACAAATTTGCCAAGGCCAGCACCCAAAAGGCCCTGGCGATGCTGGAAGAAGCCCTTGCACTATAAGAAAACAGGCTCAAAGGATGGCACAAGTTAAAGTATGGTTTATGTTTTATGCTGCAACTTTGAGTTGCCTCATAGTCAATAGGTTTTATAAATGTTTTTACCGATTGCCTTACTATATTTTTGGAGTGCAGCTTAAAAGCATAAGAAGACCATGCCATCAGATCGCATAAAATCTGATGGCATTATTTTTTTATCCTGATCACGATTAGCGCGAGACAATTCCTTTACTCCTGCGTGATGAAGTTTTTTTATGGCGACAAAGAATTATGACCGGACAGTCATAATTTCGTCACAGTTTAGGATTATATTTAGACTTATACGACAAGAAGCCTGTAACAGGTGAATATCAATCTCAGAAGGCCTGGCCAGGGGAAATTGATATTCTGCGGTTTCATTCAGTTTGGGTTAAGCACCGTGGTATTAGAGGCGCGCCGCAACAAGACGGCCGGCACCAGTATCAAAGCTGTCACAATCGGGAGACACGCCGGCCGGCTATGCAAAAGAAGATGAATGGCATGAAAAACAGGGGGCCTCTATGAACAAGAGATTCTTAGCTGTGACAGTTGCGACTGCCCTATCCTTCGCGACCGCTTCAGCCTTTGCCTCCGCACTCACTGGAGACATTACATATGAGTATTCCAAAGGCACTTCCAATGCTTTGACTTTGGGACTTGGTCAGGATTTTAACCTGGGAACCGACGCATATGTTCATACTCACCTGCAAGCCGGTTATGATGATTTCACTAAAACCAATCAGACCATATTTGACGAATATTATATCGGACTCAAAGATTATGGCGGTGAAATAAAGCTTGGCCGACAGGCGCTGGTGTTTGACAATGAGCTATTAGCAGGTACGTCCGGCTATACTAATCCTGTTGGACTTGAATATTCGTCCGCCGCAGAAAAAATAAAATGTAACGGTTTCTATGGGAACGATAAAAACTCTCAAGACAAAATCTCAGCGGCTGAAATTAGTGCGGAAATCAGCAATCATAGTAGCGTCGGATTGTCTTATATGAGGTTTGGCAATAGCTTCTTTGGTGCCAATTTCGCTATGGATTTAGCGGCAAATGTTGTTCTTTTTGGCGAATATGTTAAGAATACAGATAAAAATTCGAAAGGTTATTTGGCAGAAGTGCGGTTTGGCAATTCCAAACTTCCAGGGAGTTGGGACTATGCAATATCGTATCGTGACATTGAAGCCAGTGCAGTCAATACTGATTGCTCGGACAATTACTACGCTGACTCTAAGGGATACAGAATTTCCGCTGATTACAAAGCAAGTAAGAATACCACAATCAGTGCATATCGCGACATTACCCAAACCAAATCAACTTCTGCTGCCTCGTCGCGCACTGATATTCAATTATCATTAGGCTTTTAAAGGCTTTTGCTGCAGAGCATCATTGAACCTTTTGCCGGATCAGGGCGGCGATGTTTATGCCTGTAGCGTGGGTAGGATACTTGCACAACCAATTAGAAAGTAGCGTCCAGGCGGCAGATTCACAAGATTTCGTGCCGAAAGTAACGAAAGGAATGTTGATAATATGAAAAATCATGCCAAGTTCGGCCTTGTTAGTTGCGCTTTTCTCCTGGTACTGTTTCTGACTGCCGGAACAGTGCTGGCAGCAGGCACCTGGATTATTACCAGCGATGGTGCCCAAATCTGGGACCCTGATCCTCAGCCGGGTGAAACCGCCTCATGGTCAGGTGACCGCGATGCCAATGGCAAGGCCAACGGTGACGGCATTTTAGAAGCATATGTAAATGGTCAGCTGCAGATCACCTACGCCGGGCCGATGCTTGCCGGCAAAGTCACTGGCCAGGGGAAGATTACCTGGCCCTCCGGGTCCAGCTACGCGGGTGATCTGGCCAACTGGTCCTTTGAAGGTCACGGCATATACCAAGTGGCTGATGGTCCTTCCTATGAAGGTGATTTTGTTGACGGTAAATTCTCAGGTCACGGACACCTGACTTATGCCGATGGTTCTTACTACGATGGCGCTTTTCTCAACGGCCAGCTTCATGGCCAGGGTACGCTGTACAAAGCCGACGGCTCGGTGCTTAAGCAAGGGACCTGGAGTAACGGTCACTTTAACGGTTGACGTTATCTCCCGCAGACTGGCCAAGTCAGCAGGGACGCACAGTCAACGGCCTTTTGCTGATGAAAAATTAAGGGCGGGAGACCTTCAGCTATTGCCCGGGCTGGCATTACAGGATTCTTTATCCGGCAAGATAAAGCGGGATTCCAGCTGCGTGCCATTTTCCCGCCAAGATAAGAATAGATCTAATGGAATCGTTCATGACGACAGGGTAGTTGTGGAAAAATTCATGCTTTAGAGGCTATGCCGATTTTCTGGCATAGCCTCTAAAGCCGACAATTGCAATAATAATTTTCTACAGGACGACAAGTCTGCGGCAGGCTTCCTTCTCCGCATCGTGATGTAACACCTAACATAGCGGCCAGTTGCTACGCTGCTGGAAATATATGGTGATTGACCAGTTGGTATTACTGTGAACTTAATTACTACATGGAGGTGCAGGGATGAAAGCGGTCTGGGAAAAAATGTTTCAATACAAGAAGTGGCTTGCCCTGGCGCTAGTTATAGCGTTGGCTGGCTGGGGCGGTATAACTTATTACAGTAAGAGCAGCAAACCCGTTTTGACCGGCACGACTATATCGGTAGAACGAGGGGACATCTTCGCCACGGTCTCCGCTACCGGTACCATCGCGGCCGTGAATTCGGTCGACGTCAGTGCGCGAATCACCGGCCTGATTACCGATGTCAAGGTGAATGAAAACGACATGGTCAAAGCAGGACAGGTCCTGGTCGTACTTGATGATACCGCACTCAAGAGCCAGGTTGACCAGGCCCGGGCGCAGATGGTCAACACCGCGGTCAACTATGAGCGAAGCAAGAAACTGGCCGCCATCGGCGGCGAGTCGCTTCAGCAGCTTGATGCCGACCGCACCAACTATGATGTGGCAAAGGCTACATATGACAATGCCGCGTCCCAACTGGACTATACGGTTATCACCGCTCCTATCGACGGGCTGGTGGTCGGAAAGCCCATTCCCGCCGGACAGACGGTGTCGCCGGGTATTTCCACCCCGATGGTCCTGCTGACGGTTGCCGACTTGTCGAAGATGCAGATTCAGGGTCAGGTCGATGAATCGGATATCGGCAGGGTGAAGCTGGGGCAGAAGGTCGATTTCACGGTAGATGCCTATCCGGGTAAAACCTTTACCGGCGTGGTGTCGCTGATATCGCAAAAAGCCGTCATCCAGTCGAACGTGGTGTATTACACGGTCTATGTCGATGTTGATTCGCCGCAGGGACTCCTTTATCCCACCATGACCGCCAGGCTCACCATCAAGGTGGGTGAAAGCAGAAATACACCGGTTATCCCGCTATCTGCCGTCAAGGAAATCAGGGGCCAGAAAACGGTGCAACTGATGGTTGACGGCAAACCGCAGACCACTCCGGTCCAGCTGGGCCTGTCCGATGATGAGAAAACGGAAATTATTGATGGACTCCAAGCGGGTGACCAGGTCGTGCTGCCTGCGGCTAAACCGGCAGCGGGCGCATCGAGCCAGCCGCCGGCCGGCGGCAACCCGATGCGCGGACTGCGCTAGGGGAGGAAATACCGACATGACAATTATGCTGAAAGATATTACCAAAACCTATGTTATGGGGGACAATATCGTGCACGCTCTGGCGGGAGTGGATATTGAGATCGCCGCCGGCGAGCTGACCGCCATCATGGGGCCGTCGGGATCAGGCAAATCGACGTTGATGAATATTCTCGGCTGTCTGGACAGGCCGTCCACCGGGTCGTACAGCCTGGACGGCCAGGAGGTCGCGCGGCTGGGTGACGATGAACTGGCGCTTACCCGGAATAAAAAAATCGGCTTTGTTTTCCAGAATTTCAATCTGCTGGCCCGGATGTCGGCGTTGCAAAACGTTGCTTTGCCGATGGTGTACGCCGGGGTGGATAAAAAGACGAGGCTGGAGAGTGCGCTGCGCGCATTGGCGATGGTAGGGCTGACGGAACGGAAGGACCACCGTCCGAATGAACTGTCCGGCGGACAGAAGCAGCGAGTGGCCATCGCCCGGGCGCTGGTCAATGATCCGGCTATTATCATGGCTGACGAGCCTACCGGTAATCTTGATACCAAATCAGGCAATGAAATCATGGAGATCTTCTGCAATCTCAACAGCCAGGGCCGGACCATTATCCTTGTTACTCACGAACCGGATATTGCTCTCTTTAGCCGCCGGATCATCCATGTCCGCGACGGCAAGATTGTCCGCGACGAAGATAGAACGGGGGAGGCGGGAGCATGTTCTGGGAAAGTGTCTTAATTGCTCTGGATGGCTTAAAGGCCAACAAGCTGCGCTCCATTCTCACCATGCTGGGCATTATCATCGGGGTGGGAGCAGTTATCGCCATGTTGTCCGTCGGCAAGGGTGTGCAGCAGCGGGTGGAAAACACCATCGCCAACCTTGGCAGCAACCTGCTTATCGTCTTGCCGGGCGCCAACTCGTCCATGGGCGGCGCCCGGATGGCAGCAGGATCGAATATTACCCTGACCACCCAGGATGCCCAGGCAATTGCCAAGGAAATCGCCGGCGTAAACGCCACTGCGCCTTCTGTCAGGCAGCAATATCAGGTGGTTTTCGGCAATCAGAACTGGATGACGCAGGTCCAGGGCTCCACCACCGACTTTTTGGATGTGTTCAATTGGAATATAGCTACAGGCGCATTTTTTACCAGCCGCGACCTGGATTCGCGGGCCCGGGTGGCCATCCTCGGCCAGACGGTGGCGACCAATCTCTTCGGCGATGTCAATCCGGTGGGACAGACCATCCGGATCAACAAGGCGCCGTTCAGGGTCATCGGGGTATTTGAAGCCAAGGGCCAGTCCGGTATGGGTACCGACCAGGATGATCTGATCGCCGTTCCGCTTACAACGGCCCAGGACCGGTTAATGGGCATTACCTGGGTGAATACGATCGGCGTACAGGCGGCGAGTGGCGACGTCATCAACCAGGTCCAGGATGACATTACCACCCTGCTCAGAGTGCGACACCGCCTGCCTCCCAGTGTCCCCGACGATTTCACAGTGCGTAACCTGGCGGCAATCATGGCTACCGCCCAGGAAACCACCAACACTATGACCATATTTCTCGGCGTTGTCGGAGCTATTTCGCTCATTGTCGGCGGCATCGGCATCATGAACATCATGCTGGTGTCAGTTACCGAGCGGACGCGGGAAATCGGGATCCGCAAGGCCCTTGGCGCCACCTTCAACAATATTTTGCTGCAGTTTCTGATCGAAGCCATCGTCATTGGCGTCACCGGCGGGCTGATCGGTATCTTTATGGGGGTTGCCGGAGCGCAGATTATTTCCCGTGTGACCGGATGGAACACAATAATTTCCTGGACAGCCATCATCGCTTCATTCGGTGTTTCAGTGCTTACAGGTCTCTTTTTCGGGCTCTATCCGGCCCGCAAAGCGGCCCTGCTCGATCCGATCGAAGCACTAAGGTATGAATAATGACCAAGTTTAATAAGTGATGATTCTTGGGCATGTAGATGCCGGAAGTATATCAGGTAGGGGGTCAGTCTGTGAAACAATATTCTCAGCTTTTTACCAAAGCATTCGCAGTCGTTTTTTTGCTAGTCGCCGCAAATACGCCGGTGTTGGCGGCATCTGTAGAACTGTCGCTGGACGACAGCATCGGGCTGGCACTGAAGAATAACCCGACAATAAAAGTCGCCGAAGCCGACAAGGAGAAATCGCGATGGGCCATCGAACAAGCTGAGGCTGGTAAGGGGTTTGCCCTCGGGTACACTCATACTGATCTTCGCTCCGATAAATCTTCCACTACTTTAGCGGTTGTTCCGCTGTACAACCTTTTCAGTAATCAACTGTCACTCAGCCTGCCGGTTTATACCGGCGGCAGACTGGAAAGCCAGATCGACCAGGCGAAACTTAACTATAACGTTTCCGTACTTAACGTTGACGCAACCAGGCAGCAACTCAAACTGAGCGCCACCACCGGTTATTTTAACGTGCTCCAAACCCGCAATCTGGTTGAAGTAAGCAGGCAATCGGTGGATGACTTCGCGGGCCATCTGAAGAACGTCCAGGCTCAGCTCGACGCAGGCACGGTGGCTCTGAATGATGTGCTGCAGACGCAGGTTCAACTAGCCAACGCCCAGGACGGCCTGATCAAAGCCAGGAACAACTATGATTTGGCTGTAGCCAATCTTAACAATATCGTCGGGCTGCCGCTGGACAGCGAAATAAAACTAAAAGGGGACTTTAAATATGAGCAATATCCCCTGCAACTAGACAGCTGTGTGCAATATGCTTTGGTCAACCGGCCGGAAATGGCGCAAGCCGAAGCAAACACCCGTGTCGCCCAGGATCAGGTCAAAGTCGCCCGCAGCGGCAGTCTGCCGAGTGTGGGCTTCAACGCCGCGAACGGTTGGCAGGCCAACAACTTTCCCGGTACGCAGAACAGCAACTGGTCGGCGAGCCTGACTGCATCGCTGGAGTTATTCGACTCCGGTCTTGTAAAGTCTGAAGTCAAACAAGCGGAATATGGAGTAACTACCTCCCAGGAGCAGGCGCGACAGATCCGGGATAATATATCCCTGCAGGTTCGTCAGGCGTTTCTGAGTATGAAAGAAGCGGAGAAACGTATCGATACCAGTAAAGTGGCAGTGAATCAGGCGGACGAAGATCTGAGGATGACTGAAGTCCGTTACGAAGCCGGGGTGGGGACTAATTTAGACGTTATTGACGCGGAATTGGCCCTGACCCAGGCAAAAACCAACTATATTCAGGCATTATATGATTACAACTCCGGCAAGGCTCAACTGGATCAAGCCATGGGTGTACCGGTGAAACAGAGTTGAATCAGAAGTCTTTCGACACTTCAAGGAGGTTAGACGGTTGGAACTGTTGACGCCGGAAGAAGTAGCCGCACTGCTAAATGTGCGGCGAAAGACGGTTATCGCGTGGCTGCAAAAAAATAAACTTCCAGGTTTTAAATTAGGCGAAAAAGGCAATGCCGAATGGCGTGTTGACCGTAGGGACATGGAAGAATACTTGGCTGAACGATGTGGTAAACCGCATTTTGAGGTTAGTACGGAAGATTTGGAACGGAAAACCGCCGAGTTAGAGCCGGTTTTTAGCTTTAAGCCGACCTACGCGGTAGAGATCGGCGGGAGAGTATTCCCGATAAAACAGCTTTTGCTGGAAATGACCGGCTTGCCTCCCGGGGCTATTACTACACTCGACGCTTATGAGGTTTTCCGCAAGTTGGGGTATTCCATCAGATTCCAGCGAATAATCTGAAATGGTCTCAAAGTGTATGGACATTGGGGATGGGGCTATCACCGTTGGTAACAGAGCACCTATTCATTCATTCGTGCCGAAGGCCATAGAACCTGGCAGGAATGATCGCCCGCAAAGTCAAATGGCTGATCAGTAAATACCGAAGGGGATGTTGATGTGAAGAAAAGGGTTATCTGCCTGTTGGTCCTCTGTATCATGATCTTATCCAACACGGCGTTTGCTGCAAATTGGGTCTATATCGGCAGGGATGAGACATTTCATAATACCATCTATGTAGATAAAGACAGCATAACAAAACAAGGAGATAAAGTGATCTATTGGGAGCTGATGGTAAAAGATGATGTAACATTAAACGTTCTGGATAAGGGCGATATTGATACCACTAAAAAGGTCCTAATGAAATGGGAGGCTATTACTTCAAGCCCCCGACAAGATAGACAGTTGGAAATATATGTTTGCGACCTTGATAACCAGGAAGTGGGATCTCATCGTACCCTGGATGCCAAATTTTCACCAGTGGATGTGGACACCAGACTTCCGATAGTTGGCCAGATAATCGATTTTGCTCTTCAGAACAGCAAGGAAGGCAAAGATAAAGGCCAGAAGCCCAGCATAATGCTTTAATAAGGATATATTGCGGTCTCTGGCGTTTTGCAGAGACCTTTTTTGTTTTTGGTACGATACCAGGAAAGGCAGGCATTAACAATATACTTATTTGTGTAAAAGGCGTATGGGACGTTTTCAAGAGCCTGATACACTCATCCAAGCAATATTGTTGTAAGCTAGGTGAAATCAAGTCTTTCCCTTGTCGGTGGACACAGCTGCCAGTGCGCCTATTCGTACGGATCGGTTTCCAACAGCTCAGGGATGGTAACAAATGTATATCCCTGTGCCTTTAGTTCATCAATGATATCAGGCAAGGCCTGAACACTGCCCCCCAGTTTGGGGTTTTCGCCGGCATGCTGCAATATAATAAAACCATTTTGCATTTTTGGCAGTACCCGCGCTTTTATTTTTTCTGCATCCAAGCCTGTCCAATCCTCGGTATCAAGCGACCATAAGACAATTATTCTGCCTTTGGAATAGACAACATTATCTGCGGTTGGATTATGAAATCCAAAAGGGGGTCTCACCAGCCTGGGCTTTTTGCCGATAATCTCATGGATTATTATGGCGCATTCTTCTATTTCCTGATTGACCTGGGCCGCGTCCAGCTTTGTCAGGTCAACATGATTTAATGTATGATCGCCGATAATATGACCCTCCGAATTGATTTGCTGCAATATTTCGGGGTACTTTTGAGCCTGTTTGCCAATAACGAAGAATGTTGCTTTTACATTCTTCTGTTTAAGAATCTCCAGGACCTTGGGAGTCCATACTGCTTCCGGGCCATCATCAAAAGTCAGAGCAACCTCTTTGTCCTGGATGCTTCCAGCCCAATAAAGCTTTCCCGGAATATTGTGGCCCCGTTTATAACGAGTTTCGTAGCTCTGCGAAATTTGGGGCGGTTTCTTGAAATGAAAATAGGCGAATAAAGAAAAACCTACTATCATCAGTAGGCCAATGATATAGATGGGCTTTTGTGGTCTCATAAAATGTCACCTTTGCGTATTAGTATTGATTGTACCGGGCAGGGTGCTTGTTCAGCAAATTTCTGTTGTGCTGCACCGATACTTCAAGTTAGTTTTGTCTGTTTTTTTGATTCTATTCATATCGTCGCCGTGGTCGGCTGGTAGAATACGAAACGGCATGAGTGATGACGAGGCGGCGCGGGTATTACCTTCGCCGGTCTGCTCTTGGGCCGGCGGATGGCCGGCGGTTTTTATTTTGGCGGACGATATGTTATAATGCTGTCCAGCAACCAAGTGCTGACAGACCCGCAATGGGCTAATCTGATCATAAAGGCAAGGAGAATCGTCATGCCGGAAATTGTCGTAGCTGAAAATCTGGGTAAATCCTACGGGAGCCTGCGGGCCCTCAAAGATGTGTCTTTCTCGATCCGCCAGGGAGAATGCTTCGGCTTTCTCGGTCATAACGGCGCAGGCAAGACAACCACCATGCGTATGATCTATGGTCTGTCGACTGTGGATGAAGGGTCACTGCGCATCTTCGACCAGCCTGTCGTCCTGACCCCGCCCTCAATAAAAAGCCTGATCGGGGTGGTGCCCCAGGAGGACAGCCTTGACCGCGATCTCAATGTCCGGGACAACGTGGAAGTCTACGGCGGTCTGTTCGGGTTGAGCCGCGACGAGTGCCGCGTCCGGGCTCTGCGGCTTCTTGGCCTGATGGGCCTCGATGATAGGCTGACAGCCCCGGTTGACAGCTTGTCCGGCGGTCTCAAGCGCCGACTGGTCATCGCCCGGGCGTTGATCAACAATCCCCGCCTGATTGTTCTCGATGAGCCGACTACCGGCCTTGATCCCCAGGCCCGCCACCTGGTCTGGCAAAAGCTGCGGGCCCTCAAAAGCGAGGGTGCTACCCTTATTCTAACCACCCATTACATGGAGGAGGCCAGCCAGCTTTGCGATCGGCTGGTGGTCATGCATGAAGGGCTCATCCTGGCTGAGGGCAGTCCGGCGGAACTGGTCGAGCGTCATATCCTGCCCTGGGTCATCGAGGTCAGGATACCGCTTGACGCTCTGCCGCCCGGTTTGACGGAAGAAGTTGACCAGGCCGGCAGCGAGGCTTTCCAGGTCAGCGACGGCCTGTTTTTGTACACCCGGGACGGCGAGGAACTCTGGCGCAGGCTCCCTGACTGGGGGCTGCCGCAGCAGGCCTGTTTCCTCCGGCCCAGCAGCCTGGAGGACGTATTTCTCAAATTCACCGGAGAAGGAGAACGCGACTGATGAAAGCCCTGCGGGTCCTCAACCGCCATCTGTTGGTATTCAGCCGTACCTGGCGTTCCAATACCATGTTCAATGTCGTTGAGCCGCTGCTCTACCTGTCGGCCCTGGGCTACGGCCTTGGAGCCTTTGTCCAGGAGATCAACGGCATGAGCTACATCCAGTTCATCGCTCCCGGGATGATCGGCTTGTCAGCGATGTACTCGGCGACCTTCGAATGCACCTACGGTACTTTTATCCGGCTCTATTTCGAAAAAACGCTGCAAGGCATGCTGGCCGCGCCGGTCACGGCGATGGACATCGTTTTGGGTGAAATATTGTACGGCGCTATCAAAAGTGTGCTGTTCGGCGTAATCATCCTCGTTGTCATCGCGGCCCTCGGACTGGTCAAATCCCCCCTGGCTCTGGCCGTTCCCTTCGTCCTGGTGCCGAGCGGCATGGTCTTCGCCGCTCTGGCTGTCTGGTACACGACCGTTGTCACCAACATCGATTACCTGAACTACTACATTACTATGGTTATCCTGCCCTTTTTCCTGTTCGGCGGGCTGTATTTCCCTGTAAGCACCCTGCCGGTCTGGCTCCAGGTCGCAAACTGGGCCAATCCTCTCTATCACACCGTCGAGCTATGCCGGGCTCTGGTCCTCGGTCAATCAATGTCCGGCCTTTGGCTTCATGTCTTTGCTCTTGTGGTCATGGCCGCCGTCATTTTCCCCTTCCCTCTGAAGCGAATGGAGAAGAAGCTGCTGTCGTAATTGAGGGCGGCGGGGCCACTGTTTTTTTTCACCCTTTATCGCTCCCCGATGCTCAGCGAATACGTAACAAGTCTTCGAAGAAAACACACCTGAGATCAGGTGTGTTTTGGGTTTGTGGCGTTATTAAAAAAGGTTCTTGAATATGATCAAACCTAACTACAAAGGGCAGAAGACTCGTGTGGTCAAAGCTATTCGCGGCTATCACGGATGTGGTAATTAGCGGGTGTTTTGTTGCCCTTTAGCATCCCGCAAAACCTGATGGAGTAGGGCTGATTGTACCTGCCGCGGAAGCCCGCGGAAATCCCTGCTGTCAGTTGTCGGCAGCGGCCGCTGTCCTGGGGAAATAGGCCGTCAAGGCAAGATCGGCGAAAGCGACAACAATGATATGTTGGAGAATTGAGCAATTGCAACTGAAATTGCTCAATTTTTTAACGTATTTTTTGTTTTGGCCGAAAAACGAGTTTATTTCCGCTCAAATCAGGTTGGTATAGATTTTGCATAGTAGTGGTTTGGTTATTTCAAAAATCAAATGATAGGAGATGTTCTCAATGTCCAGCTTCAAACTGCCGACGGAAATCAAAATCATCGACTCGATCGCCGAATTCGCCAAGGTCATGAAGATTTCCAATCAGGACCTGTTAATTACCAACGCGCCTATATACGAACCGTATCTGAAGGGGCTCAACCTGACATGGCGGATCGTCTTTCAGGAGAACTACGGTACCGGCGAGCCGAGTGACCGGATGATCAACGCAATTATCAGCGATTTACGTGGTTTTAACTACGATAGGGTATTTGCCGTTGGCGGCGGTACGGTTATCGATGTCGCCAAAGTTTTGGCATTATCGGGAATTGACAATGTTTTGGACGCTTTATACGGCCGGGTGCCATTGGTCAAGAAACGTCGGCTGCTGGCGATTCCCACCACCTGCGGAACAGGTAGCGAGGTCACAAATATCGCGATCCTTGAGGATACTCAGGCCCATGTGAAAAAAGGCATTGTGGGACCGGCGATTTTTCCTGATGAGGCGATTCTGGTGCCGGAATTGGTACAAGGATTACCGTACAAGTTTTTTGCCTTCAGTTCTATCGATGCGCTGATTCATGCCGTTGAGTCCTATTTGGCGCCTGCGTCCAATCTTGTCACCGAGATGTTCGTTGTCGAAGCCATGCAAAAGATCATCGCCGCCTATCAGGAGATCGTCCGGCGCGGGCCGGAGGTACAGGGGGAAGTAATTGGCCAGGTACTGATCGCCAGCACTTTCGCGGGCATCGCTTTCGGCAATACGGGGGTCGGTGCAGTCCACGCCATGTCCTATCCTCTCGGCGGTAAATACCACATCGCCCACGGCGAGTCCAATTACGCCTTTCTCGATGTTGTGCTCAGAAAGTACGAGGCGAGCAAACCCGCGGGTAAAATCAGCATGTTGAAAAGGATTCTTGGCAACAGCCTTGGAATAAACGACGCCGACAAGGCTATCGGCGGGTTGGCGGATCTCCTGGCCGGAATTATTCCTCTGCGTCGTCTGCGGGAGTACGGTGTCCAGGAGAGCGAACTGGAAAATTTCGCTCAGGCGGCGATGGACCAGAAGCGGCTTATGAAGAACAATTATGTCCGGCTTGATGGAAAAGACTTGGTGAATATGTATCAGAGCCGGTATTGACGTCGGTAATCCGGAGCGGTGACTGCCTGGCATCAAGTTCTTAAAAAAGAGGCAATTTGACTTCATTTATGGTATAAGTAACCTTATACCATGGCGACAAACAAGATGGAGGATACCCTATGCCAGAAGTGATCATCCGAAGAGTTCGGCCGGAAGACCTAAAGCGCATAACGGAAATAGAAGCAGCCTGTTTTCCGGCGGCGGAAGCTGCGTCGCAGGAAATATTCAAGGACAGAATTGCCGTTTTCCCCGACTGTTTCCTGGTCGCGGAA